>JAZRMX010000049.1:0-27728 GCA_045647885.1 Bacteroidaceae bacterium | reverse complement strand
CAAAAGGATGTCGAACTCGCTTGCGGTAATACCATCTTCGTGAGTGTAATACAAAAGGATGGGTACCTCTACCTCTTCACCGGGATTAATCTCGATTGTCTCAATGTCGAGATAGTTCTCATCCTCAAGTGAAAGAGCGGCAGCCTCCTGCTTAATATCCATTACGCCATTGGGAGCAATTACAGACAAATTTGCACTTACAACTGTGCAACATAGCAACATTGCCGATGCAATCAAAGATTTAAAGTAAAGATGTTTCATAAATTCTTATTTAATTGTTAAACATATATTTCCTATGATACAAATATTTATGTGGCAAATGTAATATTTTTTTAGTAACCAATGAATAATTTGACAAGAACTCATCTCTTTTGGAGATAAAAAAATAAAGATAGCTACATTATCGCTACCTTTACCTGATATCAGCCCTATAGAATGAAAGTTTTATTCCAGACTATATTCAATTACCAATCTCGTAGCACAACCTCAACTGTGCCACTGTTGCACTCACCCCATCGGTACGTATAAAATGTACAGCCGGCTGCACAGTGAACCCATAGCCGAGAGGGCAGGAAAATACAAACTCCACATCTGTTTCGTTGCCATCGAAGCAATAAACACGGCTGGCTGCCAAACCCAAAGAGGCACCATCCCTTATAAAATTCTCCACAACAAAGCCGCCTGCCCAGAAGCCTTTGCACGATGCATTGTCGGTAAAATGTTTGGAACCCTGCGCCAAAAGGCTTAAACGAGCATCTCCAATGTTGCAAACAGGCTGTTCCACACTACCCCACACACCAAACTCACTCTGCCCGTGTGCCTGCTTTGTTGTAACCGCGTACCCAAGCGTATAGGAAGCTGCGTCATCCTCACCCAAAGAATACATCACGCTACCGATGTTAAAGAGCCCGTCACGCCCGGGACGGAAACGAAACTGCTCATCGAGCCTGTCGGAGGGGGCACCATTATAAAGTGTCTCACGCAAAGTCCACCCACCTTTGTTAAATTCAAGATGCACGGCAAGAGCAGCCTCGGGATACACCGCAATAGCCTGATTTTCGGCACAAGTGGGCATACAACCATAAGAAGAACCGGTAAAAAGACCGGCAAGAGGCGTGTTGAAATAGTCCTCATCGGCAGCCTTCAAGCCGACAAAGGCCGTAAGCGATTCATTAAAAAATGTTTGCGACAAGCCTGCGTGATAGAGACGCAAACCTCTATTATCAGCTTCGATATTAGAAAAACCCTGGCGGTCGTCGGCAATAGGCGTTCCTACACTGTAAGTTGAAAGCACAGTGGCATCAAAAAGCGCTCCACGCCAAAGTTTTACGCCAAAACCGACATTTACAAGATTGGCCCACCCGGTTTCACCAGTGGTAGTATTCCACTGTCCCTCACTCACAGCCCCAAAATTCCACGACATACGCGCCTCCTGCGCCTGCATTGAAAGCATAAGAAAAAGGGCGACACATAAACTTGATATTCTTTTCATAACATATTCTGATTTTCAACGTTGCAAAATTATGGGAAAATAGAGAATATCACCATCACTATTTTTTGCTATATTTCACTTATGCAATAACAAAAATTTAGCAAAAGAGTGTGAAAAAACAGCGGCAATAGATATAAAGAGGGTTCTATTCACAAAAAAAACTTATATTCGTAACTTCAAAAATAAAAAAACAATATGAGAATACAATTCACAACATTGGCACTACTCGCCCTGCACACACTATGCCCTGCACAAGAGATTAAAAAGAGTACTGCCAAAAATATTGAGAGTTTTTTTACCGCCAGCCTCAACAGCGACAGCAGCACCCTCAAATGTGACAAAAAAATAAAACTCTCAAAAATAGATGACACAAGGAACTGTGTGTGGCAATGCTGGCATAATGCAGTAGCCGCCTGCAACGAAGAAAAACTACCGCAAGCCAGCACCGCCAACGGGCGCGACACGCTCTTCTGGCACATACCAACACACCCCGAGCCCGATGCCAGAATGCCGTTCCACTACATATATAAAGGAGATAAACCCCAAGAAGGCTACCCATTCTTTCTTTATATGCACGGTTCGGGCCCCAAGAAACAAGAGTGGGATACAGGCTATTACATTTGCAACGAATTCAAGGACAGCCCCTCAGCCTACTTTATTCCGCAGATACCAAGCGAAAACCTCTACCGCTGGGCGGTGCAGCCACAGCAGCTTGCGTGGGAAAAGCTCTTGCGCCTTGCCCTGTTGTCGGACGACATAAATCCCAATAGAATATACTTCTTCGGAATATCAGAAGGTGGTTACGGCAGCCAACGCCTTGCCTCGTTCTATGCCGACTACCTGGCAGGAGCCGGCCCTATGGCTGGAGGCGAACCGCTCATAAACGCTCCGGCCGAGAACCTGGCAAACACGGCCTTCTCGCTGCGCACGGGAGCAAGGGACTTTGGATTCGGCCGCAATTATATGACCGTAACCGTGGCACGCACACTCGACAGCCTGCAGACCATTCACCCTGCACACTACAAGCACCAGGTAACCCTGATACCCCAAATGGGACATAGCATAGACTACAGCCCCACCACCCCGTGGCTCGCACAATTCGCACGCAACCCCCACCCCACATATTTTTACTGGGAGGACTATGACATGTATGGCCGTCACCGCAAAGGATTCCAGAACATTCGCGTAAACACCACGTCGCGCAACAGCGACGAGGAACGCACCTGCTACGAAATGCGCATACAAGGCAACACAATATTGCTGAATGTGAAGAACGTAACATACAGAACCACAGGCACTATGCAGGGCATACCTATGCTTTTTGAAAAAAGCTATACAGAGGCAACAAAAGGCAATATCACAATATTCCTCACCGAGGAACTGTTCGACTTTGAAAAGCCCGTAATAGTGGTACTGAACGGCAAGATTGCCTACAACGGCAAAGTAACCCCCACTCTTAAAAGTATGGTGGAGAGCTGCGCCCTCTTCTACGACCCCGAGCGAGTGTTCCCCGCGGCAATAGATATTGATATTAAATGAGCACGCCACAGAAAGAAGAGAAGATATTTATAAAAAAATCGCTATCTTCGTAGCGTAAAACAAAGAAGAGAAAGTAAAATGCACCAAGAATATCCGTCGGCACTGCTTGAAAGAGCCGTCAACGAATTTGGCAAGTTACCCGGTATAGGACGCAAGACAGCCACTCGCCTTGTCCTCCATATGCTGCGCAGAAAAGAAGACGAGGTAACCGCCTTTGCCGAAGCCCTTGTACGGCTAAAGCAAGATGCACAATACTGCAAACACTGCCACTGCATATCGGACACCGAAGTATGTCCCATCTGCTCCAACCCCCTGCGCGACCATAGCGTAATATGCGTGGTGGAGAACATACAGGATGTTATGGCGGTGGAGAATACAATGCAGTACCGTGGTGTATACCACGTGCTGGGCGGCGTAATATCGCCTATGGACGGCGTTTCACCCGGCGACCTGCACATAGATAGCCTAATCGGGAGGGTTGCCGCAGGCGAGGTTAAAGAGGTTATTCTCGCGCTCAGCTCCACAATGGAGGGTGATACCACCAACTTCTACATATACCGCAAGCTTATGCAGTACGATGTCAAGCTTTCAGTCATAGCACGAGGCATTTCTGTGGGTGACGAACTGGAATATGCCGACGAAGTAACTCTGGGACGCTCCATAATAAACCGCACACCTTTCACTGGCAAAACAATTTAGTTCAAGTATATGAATATCAATAACACCATAAGAAGCACACGCACCACATTCTGGTTACAAGCGGCTATAACAATTGCCGCAATAATACTTTTTGAAACCGGTGCCCTCCCCAAGGAGTGCATAAGTCTCACGCCCACAATGCAATATATAAGCGAAGTGGCAGGGATAATGCTCACCATCACCCTTATACCACTTGCAATAAAAGGGTTTTCGGCACAGATGCGCCGTGCTGCAGAAAAAGAGATTCCCAATTTCTACGAATATTTCCGCAGCAGATGCAATGCACGCCTGAGCATAATATTTGCCGTAACCATAACAAATATACTGCTCTATTACGGCACCGCCAACAACGGAGCTCTGTACTGCGCCCTCTTCGGGATTGCTGCAACCATATACAGCTACCCCACAAAAGAGGCACTTGACAACTACAAACTAAACAAAGAAGAGAAATAATGAAACTATCCATTATAATTGTAAGCTACAACGTAAAATATTACCTGGAACAGTGCCTGCACTCCATATTCAAGGCTGCAAGCCCGGAAATTCCTATGGAAATATTTATAGTGGACAATGCCAGCCACGACAACTCGCCGGCATACCTTGAGAAGGCATTCCCCAAAGCGCAGTACCCCAACCTGCACATAATAAAGAATGCCCGCAACATAGGATTCGGAAAAGCCAACAACCAAGCTGTGGCAAAAGCCAGTGGTGAATACATACTTTTTCTCAACCCCGACACAATACTTACCGAAAAGACACTGAAAGAGGCAATAGCACACGCCGACACACACCCCGAGTGTGGTGGAGTGGGCACAATGATGCTCTATTGCAACGGAAAATTCGCCAACGAGTCGCGACGCGGACTGCCCAGCCCTTGGACAGCCCTGTGCAAGATGAGCGGTCTCAACACTCTCTTCCCCGAAAGCAAGCTGTTCGGCAAGTACTATATGAAATACCTCGATAAGGAGCAAGCCAACGAAATTGAGGTAATATCGGGCGCCTTCCTCCTTGCCCGCCACAGCGCGCTCAAAAAAACCGGGCTCTTCGACGAGAAATTCTTTATGTATGGCGAGGACATAGACCTCTCCTACCGCCTGCTGCAGCAAGGATATAAGAATTATTATATACCCTCGCCAATAATACACTACAAAGGAGAAAGCACACAAAAAAGTACATTTCGCTATGTACACATATTCTATAACGCAATGCTCATTTTCTTCAAGAAACATTATGGGAAGTATGGCATACTAATCACACTGCCCATAATACTGTCCATTCTTGTAAAAGCAGCAATAGCGGTGGTAATACAATACATAAACCGCGCCCAGAAATTCCTCTCACCACCCAAGGGGACAGAAGAGTACAAATATGCCTACATAGGAAGCAACAGCGAGAAAATTAAAGCCATAGCCGAAAAATGGTGCCTCGATATTGAATACATTCCCTGTGACAAAACAGCAACAAACCTGTTGCCTGTTACAGAGAAAAAGCCCGACTATATAATATATGACACAGCCGACTACAGCTACAGCCATATAGTACAGGCACTCAAGGCTTCGGATCACAAAACAAACCTCGGCACCTTCTACCCCGAAAAGAATATAATAATTACCGACACCGATATTTTCACCCTTCCCGAAAATGAATAACACAAGAAAGGTAATACTGCGCGCCCTGGAACCCGAAGACCTGGAACTCCTCTACACAATTGAGAACGACACAGCGACGTGGGATATTTGCTCTTCGAGAGTAAACTATTCAAGATACGCAATAAAACAATACCTCGCCCTGCAACCACAGGAAATATCCACAGCAGGGGAATTGCGACTGGTAATAACCGACCGCGAAACAGAACAGCCACTGGGGCTTATAGACCTCACAAGCTACTCGGCAACCGACCGCAGCGCAGAGATTGGAATAACACTGCTGAAGGAGGAAAGAGGAAAAGGATACGGAAAAGCAGCAATTGGCGAGATTGAACGCTATGCAAAAAAGTTTCTAAACCTGCGAATGCTCTACGCACACACATCGGCCGACAACCTCTCGGTAGCAAAAAATCTTTTCCTCGAGTGCAAGTATATACCCGTCGCAACCCTGCCCGAATGGCACTTTAACGGCGAAAAATATGAAGATTTGACTGTTTTCAAAAAAAATCTGTAATTTTTTTGCCAAAATATTTGCAGGTTCAAAAAAAAGCCTTACCTTTGCACTCGCTTTGAGACACAAACAAAGCAGACATAAAGACAAATGGTGCGTTAGTTCAGTTGGTTAGAATACATGCCTGTCACGCATGGGGTCACGGGTTCGAGTCCCGTACGCACCGCAAAAGCCTTTCAGTTACACTGAGAGGCTTTTTTGATACTATTTTGTTTTTAACAACAAAAATATTTAACTTTGCGGAATATGTAATTACTATGCACACAGCACACAGCACACAGCACACAGCACACAGCACACAGCACACAGCACACAGCACACAGCACACAGCACACAGCACACAGCACACAGCACACAGCCAAAAGAATTGAATACCTCGATGCGTTAAGAGGATTTACCATGATATTGGTAGTACTGAACCACATCGCCGTTTATAATTTAGGAATAGACGTCGCAAACGACGATACTTTTCACTTTTATTTTAGACAATTCCGCATGCCGCTGTTCTTTTTTGTAAGTGGCTTCCTATTTTATAAAAACAATTACATTTGGAGTTGGAAAAATATAAAAGATTTTCTTAGCAAGAAGGTGGTTGTACAAATAATTTCACCGCTTATATTTCTCTTATGCTATATCCAATATAAAGATTTTCCGTTTATTGAATCTCTAACTAGCGCATCGAAAAAAGGATACTGGTTTACTTATGCACTTTTCAATTACTTTGTATTATACATTGCAATAAAAAAACTCCTGAATACAATAAAAGTAAAGGAAAGCACTATATTAATAGTATTATTACTCATTGGTATAATACAATACTATATAAATATAGGACTATGTTTAGTAAAATTGAATGTGCCTGAAAGTATTGTAAATATTTTCAGCTTGAAATCCATGCAATATTTCTTTTTCTTCGTGATTGGAACTAGCGCTAAAAAGTATTTCACGCAGGTTGAGAATATTCTTACAAAATCTCATTTTTTAGCCATTGTCATTATATTGTATTTTACATTAAACATATTCGTTGATACAACAAGTTTAAGTTACATACTAACCAAAACACTTAATATTACACTCTCTATTTGCGGTATCGCTATAACCTTCGGCTTTTTCAAAAAGCACGAGGATGCTTTCTCAAACAATAGCCGCGTTGCAAACACATTAAAATTTATAGGAAAAAGAACTCTTGATATCTATTTGATACACACCTTCTTTTTTTCAGACAATTTACCACAAATATTCCCATTCTTTACAGAGCACAATTTGCCACTGATAGAATTTACCACATCGCTAATCATGACAGCAATTGTTATTACTGCATGCTTGTTTATTAGTTCTATATTAAGAATAAACGACACATTGGCACATTATCTATTCGGTGCCAAGAAAAAGTAATTATAAAAACAAAAAATGCCTTTCTGCTGGAAAGGCATTTTTTTGTTTGACTACCTGCAATATTTATCGAGAAGCGGGAAAAGCTCGTCGCAAACAATGTCGGGGGTGATGGTGGCAAAGAGTTTTGAATACTTTCTTATACGCAATGAATAGTCAACTCCTATACCATAGGCAGGGACGCTGTTTGCAGGCAACCACACGCGTTTATCGGCCGCTGGAGAGTATATTGCGTATGAAGGTATACCCAAGGCCTGAATCATGTGGCGCGTGCCTCCTTCGTTGCCAAAATAGAACGTAGAAAGAGCGCACATAGCAAGCAGCTCACGCAAAGAACGCGCCTCTACATTTATTTTAACTGCCGCCGGGCAGCCAAGCTGCTCATATAGCTCTTTTGAGTCCTGCTCTTCCTTACCGGGAGCATAATTGAATATCATCTGCAAGTCGGGGTAACGCGACATTATTCGCTTGAGAGTGGTACTCATATACTCCATCTCCCACCTTTTGTGCAACAGTTTGGTGGTTACTCCCACCAGAAGTACCGGGCGTGAGAAATCTATTCCACCACTCTGCATACGCTCTTTCATGGCAGCCAACTCCTCGTCGCTCACAAAGAGGCGGAAATCGTCGACTTTCTCTATGGGGGCAAACTGCGACAATGCATTGGCATAATGCTGGTTCCTGTCGACCATACTGTTACCCGAAGGTTTTATGCTACAATCCTGAAATAATGAAGAATACCACTTGCGACGCCCAATGCGGAACGGGCAACGAGAAGTGAACCGGGCGAGGAATGAGAACCAAAGCGTTTTAAAGGTGGAACGCATATCAATTATTACGTCGTACTCCTCACTACGCACAATACTCCACACCTTGCTTATATACTTGAACAGACTCTTGTTCTCTGCTCCGGTAAAGGGTATAACCTTGTCCACGTCGGGGTGATTGGCAAACAACGGCGCTATGCCGGAATTAAGCACTATATGCACCTCGGCCGAGGGGAAACTACGTTTTAAGGAGCTGCACAAAGCTGCGGAAAGTATCGCATCGCCTATCTGACGGAAACGTATTACAAGAATCTTTTTCACCATATAATCATCACTTTTTACTCAACCAACATAGTACAGAAACCGTAATAACTGCACGTGAAACAACATACATTAAAATACATGCACAAAAGACCGGTTACAGCAGGTTTCTACACTTTAAAGGCTATATACAAGGGCGAAAAAACGCCGATTTGCCTTTTTTGTCTATTTTTTTTTACAAATTAACTGCATAATTCTAATAAGAAACTAAAATAGCAACATTTTTCTTTGTATCATTAATTTTCTTTAACATTTATGGATATTTTATGCTTTTACTATTATTGATTGACAAAACAGAGAACACAAAGCTACGCTTTTAAAGGGAATGACAAAAACAGACACCTTATCGTTTTTTTATATTAGGACAAAACCCACTACTCCTAAAGGCAAAACAATAGCCGCAACCTCGGCACTTCTGTCCGCCCAGTATGCAAATAGGAAAAGAAATAATAAGCACAAAAAAATGTGGCAACCCATCAGGTTGCCACATTTTTTACAGATATTCATTAAAACATTAGTCTTTCAACTTAGCTTTGATGAACTCGCGGTTCAAGCGAGCGATGTTGCTGATAGAGATACACTTGGGACACTCTGCCTCGCAAGCACGTGTGTTGGTACAGTTACCAAAGCCAAGCTCGTCCATCTTTGCAATCATAGATTTTGCACGCTTTGCAGCCTCGGCTTTACCCTGGGGAAGGAGCGCGAACTGGCTCACCTTAGCCGAAACGAAGAGCATTGCAGAACCGTTCTTACAAGCTGCAACACAAGCACCGCAACCGATGCAGGCTGCTGCATCCATAGCCTCCTCGGCAACGTCCTTGCCGATGGGAATTGCGTTAGCGTCGGGCATACCGCCGGTGTTGATTGATACGTAACCACCGGCCTGCTGTATTTTATCGAAGGCTGTACGGTCTACCATAAGGTCGCGTATCACAGGGAATGCTGCCGAGCGCCAAGGCTCAACGGTGATGGTGTCGCCATCCTTGAAACGGCGCATATAGAGCTGACAGGTTGTTGCGCCTGTTGCGGGGCCGTGGGGATGACCGTTTACATACAAAGAGCACATACCGCAGATACCCTCACGGCAGTCGTGGTCGAACACGATGGGCTCCTCGCCTTTGTTTACCAATGTCTCGTTAAGTATGTCGAGCATCTCGAGGAAAGAGGTATCGCCGGGGATATCCTTCATCTGATAAGTTGCAAAAGCACCCTTCTCTTTAGGACCTCTCTGACGCCATACTTTCAATGTAAAACTGATATTTTTATCCATTGTTTTAGAAATTTTTCAGGTTAGTTTTTGTAGTTACGCTGCTGTACTTTGATGTACTGATAGTTAAGATCCTCTTTAATGAGTTCGGGCTCCTGTCCCTCGCCGGCAAATTTCCAGCAAGCAACATAAGAGAAGTTCTCGTCGTCGCGTTTAGCCTCGCCCTCTTCGGTCTGGTGCTCCTCACGGAAGTGACCACCGCAAGACTCCTCGCGGTTGAGTGCGTCGTAGGCCATAAGCTTACCAATCTCGATAAAGTCGAGCAGACGGAGAGCTTTCTCGAGCTCAACGTTCAAAGTATCGGCTGAACCGGGGATGAAGAGGTCGCTCCAGAAGAGTTTCTCAACCTCGTCGAGTTTCTTCAACGCAGTCTTCAAAGACTCCTCGGTACGTGCCATACCTACATAATCCCACATAACGTGACCAAGCTCCTTGTGGATAGAATCTACGCTACGTTTACCCTTGATAGCCATAAGCTTGGCAATCTTGTCATTAACAGCTTTCTCGGCAGCGATGAACTCGGGAGCGTCGATGCTGAAACGGGGAACCTGAATCTGGTCAGAGAGGTAGTTCTGTATAGTATAAGGAAGAACGAAGTAACCGTCGGCCAAGCCCTGCATAAGAGCAGAAGCACCAAGACGGTTTGCACCGTGGTCTGAGAAGTTAGCCTCACCGATAGCGAAGAGACCGGGAACCGATGTCTGCAACTCGTAGTCTACCCAGATACCACCCATTGTGTAGTGGATAGCGGGGAATATCATCATAGGCTCCTTGTAGGGGTTAGTGTCGGCAATTTCCTCGTACATATCGAAGAGGTTACCATAACGCTGACGTACTACATCCTCACCCAAACGCTGGATAGCGTATTTGAAGTCGAGGAACACGGCAAGACCTGTGTTGTTTACACCGAAACCTGCGTCGCAACGCTCTTTAGCAGCGCGTGATGCAACGTCACGGGGAACGAGGTTACCGAATGCGGGATAACGACGCTCCAAGTAGAAGTCGCGATCCTCGTCGGGAATATCGTTGGGGTGTTTTGTACCAGCCTGGAGGGCTTTTGCGTCCTCGAGTTTCTTGGGAACCCAGATACGACCGTCGTTACGCAAAGACTCTGACGTAAGTGTCAACTTAGACTGCTTGTCTCCGTGAACGGGGATACAAGTGGGGTGAATCTGTGCGTAGCAGGGGTTTGCGAAGTATGCTCCCTTGCGGTAGCACTGCAATGCAGCAGAACCGTTGCTACCCATAGCGTTGGTAGAAAGGAAGTATGTGTTACCATAACCACCGGTACCGATAACCACAGCGTGAGCAGCGAAACGCTCAACTTTACCTGTTACAAGGTTACGTGCGATGATACCACGTGCACGGCCGTCGATGATTACGAGGTCGAGCATCTCGTAACGTGTGAACACCTTAACTGTGCCCTGGCTCACCTGATAGTTAAGAGCTGAGTATGCACCCAAAAGGAGCTGCTGACCGGTCTGACCACGGGCATAGAATGTACGCGATACCTGAGCACCACCGAAAGAACGGTTAGCCAAAAGACCGCCGTACTCGCGTGCAAAAGGAACACACTGTGCTACGCACTGGTCGATGATGGCACCTGAAACCTCGGCCAAACGGTAAACGTTAGCCTCGCGTGCGCGGTAGTCACCACCCTTGATTGTATCGTAGAAAAGACGATAAACAGAGTCACCGTCGTTCTGATAGTTCTTAGCAGCATTGATACCACCCTGTGCTGCGATAGAGTGAGCACGACGGGGAGAATCCTGGATACAGAAGTTAAGCACGTTGAAACCCATAGCACCGAGTGATGCAGCAGCAGAAGCACCTGCAAGACCTGTACCTACAACGATGATGTCCAACTTGCGTTTATTGGCAGGGTTCACCAATTTCTGATGCGCCTTGTAGTTAGTCCACTTTTCAGCCAAGGGGCCTTCGGGAATTTTTGAATCCACTTTAATTGAACTTATTTTAGCCATAGTATTTAGTTTTTATAAATTTCGGAATAAGGTTATTAGCAAGCTCCTGCACAACAGGGCAAAGTTGCATACGCAGCAACTACTGCCAAGAAGCCGAGGATGATTACGGTAACGATAACATTGCCGATGATTCTCCAACGGTTGAACCAAATCTGGTTAGCCCAGCCAAGTGTCTGCATAGCGCTCCAGAAACCGTGTGTGAGGTGAAACCACAATGCAACCAACCAAATAACATAGAGGGCTACATAAACGGGACAAGCAAATGTCTCCTTGATGTAGTGAACACCGTCGGCAGCAAGTGAAGCGTCAACGTTGGCACCAAGCATATGCAAAACCTCAACGAGCTGCATATTGGCCCAGAAGTTGAACAAGTGCAATGCCATACCCAATACAACAATCACACCAAGCACAAACATATTCTGTGAAGCCCACTCTACATTTTTAGGCTTAACAGTGTAGGCATAACCCTGGCCACCGCGTGCCTTTTTGTTCTGCAAAGTGAGGATGATGGCATACACAAAGTGCAATACCACAAGAGCTGCAAGACCGGCAGTAGCGATGAGCGCATACCAGTTAGCTCCCAAGAACTCACAAATCATGTTGTACCCCTCGGCGCTGAAGATAGCAACCAAGTTCATTGACATGTGGAAAAGAAGAAAGAGTACAAGAGCAATACCCGAGATACTCATGATTACTTTTTTTCCTACTGAAGAATTAAATAACCACATAATAAATTGATATTAAATTATATAATAAATAAATTGATATTTCTGCACATTCCCTATAAGGGTATTATACATTAACCAATTGACAAAAATAGGTTTTTTTTGTTAAAAACAACACCATTTCACAAAATAATTACCTCTTTAATATACAAAGAGGGCACGGCAAGGTGAAAAGCCTCCAAGGCAAGGGTGCCGCAACCCAAACCACCGGCATAGATAAACAACACTTTTTATACCCGCAGGTTGCACAAAAAGGGCAAGATAATAAACAAGCAAGGGTGGTTGCCACGCTGCGCCGGGTACCAGATACAGCCACTCTCTGCAAAAAAAATATTAAAGCAAGCTTTATATATTTTGCTCGTTTGTTCGTATATTTGAAGTAAACTTCGAAGATATACTGCACTCGTTGTGAAAAATACTGAAGTAAACTTCGTATTTCTCACTCGTTTGTTAGTATCTTTGTTCGGTAATAACTTCCGCACGAAGGAACAATAGAAAAAATAAATGATATTTGAGTACGACATATTGGTAATTGGCGCAGGACACGCCGGCTGCGAAGCTGCAGCCGCAGCTGCCAATTTGGGCAAGAAGACTTGCCTGATGACCATTGATATGAACAAGATTGCACAAATGAGCTGCAACCCCGCCATCGGTGGAATTGCAAAGGGACAGATTGTGCGCGAGATTGACGCTTTGGGCGGATATATGGGTATGATTACCGACCGCGCATCGATACAGTTCCGTATGCTCAACCGTTCAAAAGGCCCGGCAATGTGGAGCCCGCGAGCACAGTGCGACCGTATGAAGTTCAGCCAATATTGGAGAGAGACTCTGGAAAACATTCCAAACCTGCATATGTGGCAGGACTGCGCCAACGAGCTCATCGTGGAAGAAGGAAAAGCTGTGGGAGTAAAGACACAGCTTGGTGCAGAGTTCCGTGCAAAGTGCATAATAATCACAGCCGGCACATTCCTCAACGGAGTGATGCACGTGGGCAAAGTGCAGTTCGAAGGCGGGCGCATAGCCGAACCTGCAGCAAAAGGACTCACTGAAAGCATAAAAAAACACGGCGTAACCGTAGGGCGTATGAAAACAGGCACTCCTGTGCGCCTCGACAAGCGCAGTATTAATATGCAATTGGTTGATATTCAAGAAGGTGACAAAGATTTTCACTGTTTCTCTTATTTGAGCAACGAGAGAAAATTAACACAATTGCCCTGCTGGGGCTGCTACACAAACCCCGAAGTGCACCAAACACTGCGTGATGGCCTTGAATTCTCCCCACTCTACAATGGACAGATACAAAGTATTGGACCACGTTACTGCCCGAGCATTGAAACTAAAATTGTAACCTTCGCCGAACGCGAACGTCACTTGCTCTTTTTGGAACCCGAGGGAGAGACAACACAAGAGATTTATGTAAACGGTTTCTCGTCGTCGCTGCCGATGGATATTCAGCTAAACGCCTTGCGTAAAATTCCGGCACTGAAAGATGCCGTTGCTTACCGCCCGGGATACGCGATAGAATATGACTTTTTCGACCCGACACAACTGAACCACACACTCGAATCAAAGATAATTGAAGGACTCTTTTTTGCCGGACAGGTGAATGGAACCACAGGCTACGAAGAGGCCGCCGGACAGGGAATAGTTGCCGGCATAAACGCCGCGCTGAAAATAGACGGCAAAGAGAGTTTTGTACTCCACCGCAATGAAGCGTATATAGGAGTTCTAATTGACGACCTTGTGACAAAAGGCGTGGACGAACCTTACCGCATGTTCACCTCGCGCGCCGAGTACCGCATACTTCTACGTTCCGACAACGCCGATATGCGCCTCACCGAAAAGGCGTACGAGCTGGGACTTGCAACGAAGGAACGTTACGAATGGTTGTGCGAAAAGAAAAAGCTTATGCAACAACTCACCGAGTTTATTGAGAATTTCTCGGTAAAAGCACACCTCATAAACCAGGGACTTGAAGAGCTCGGCACCACCCCACTCACCCGTGGTTGCAAATTGTCATCGTTGATAGAGCGCCCGCAAATAACAATAAACAATATTACTCCATACATAAACGCTTTGGAAAAAGAGCTTGCCAAACTTGGAGAGAAACGCGAAGAGATAGCCGAAGCTGTGGAGATTGAAATTAAATACCGCGGCTATATAGAGCGCGAACGCGAGGAGGCAGAACGTATGCTAAGACTTGAGAATATACGTATACGCGGCAAGTTTGATTACAACACTCTCGACTCTCTCTCAACCGAAGCACGACAGAAACTGACAGCCATAAATCCCGAGACACTTGCACAAGCAAGCCGCATCCCCGGAGTGTCGCCAAGCGACGTCAACGTACTACTGGTACTGATGAGAAAATAGAATTGTTCCACGTGAAACATTAACTAACAAACATTGATATGAACAAAGAATTACTACTCTCAAATTTGAGAAACATCCCCGACTTCCCCATACCGGGAATCCAGTTTAAAGATGTAACATCGCTATTCAAAGAGCCTGCATGTTTACAGGAACTCGACAATGCACTTTACGAGAAATACAAGGATTGTGGTATTACAAAAATTGTAGGTATTGAGTCGCGCGGATTTGTTATGGCGGCATCACTCGCAATAAAACTGAATGCTGGTTTTGTACCCATACGCAAGCCCGGAAAACTGCCCGCAGAAACCATTAGCGAAAGCTATGGAAAAGAGTATGGCCGCGACACTATTGAGATACACAAAGATGCCATTGACGAGAACGATGTTGTACTTATTCACGACGACCTTCTCGCAACAGGCGGAACCATGCTTGCTGCATACAACCTTGTAAAAAAACTCAATCCCAAGAAAGTTATGATAAACTTCCTCATAGAGCTCGAAGGATTGAAGGGACGCAACACATTCCCTGCCGATGCTGAAGTTGACAGCTTGCTTATTCTTGAAGGAAAATAAATGAAGAAAGAGGAGAGGACGATACGGGAAGAGCAGTTAAAAAACATAGTGAACAACCTGCCCGACTCACCCGGCTGTTACCAATATCTCGACAACAGCGGAGTAATAATTTATGTCGGTAAGGCAAAAAATCTCAAGCGCCGTGTATCCTCTTATTTCAATAAAGAACAGCAATCACTGAAGACCAAATTGCTGGTTTCAAAGATTGCCGACATACGATACATTGTGGTAAATAGCGAGGCCGACGCGCTGCTTCTGGAAAACAACCTGATAAAGCAGCACAAGCCTCGCTATAACATTTTATTGAAAGACGACAAGACCTACCCTTCCCTTTGCATAAGCAATGACTATTTCCCAAAGGTTTTCAAGACAAGAAGAATTGTAAAAGGAGCAGGACGATACTTCGGCCCTTACACAAACAGTGGCGCCCTGCACGCACTCACATCACTGATAAAAGAGCTCTACCCACTGCGCAGTTGCAATCTAAAAATAACACCCGAGGCTGTAAGAAGTGGCAAATTCAATATATGTCTCGAGTACCAGATTCACAACTGCTGCGCACCTTGTGTGGGAAAAATTTCACACGAAGAATACTCAAAATATATTGCCGAGATTAGTGCAATTCTCAAAGGAGATATACGCATTTTACAGGAAACACTTATTGCTGAAATGCGGGAGAAAGCCGGAAAAATGGAATTTGAGGAGGCGCAAAAAATTAAGGAACGATACGAACTTATAGAAAACTTCCGCACCCGCAGCGAGGTAGTAAGCTCGTCGTTGAACAACCTTGATGTGTTCTCCGTGGAGAGCGACGAGAAGAACGCATTTATCAATTTCCTGCACATAACCAACGGATGTATAAACCAGGCGTTCACCATAGAATACCAGAAAAAACTCGATGAAAGCGACGAGGAAATATTAATAATGGGTATAGTAGAATTACGCGAACGCTTCAAGAGCACAGCAAAGGAAATAATATTACCCTTTGCTGTGGAACTGCCAATAGAGGGAGTAACCACCACCCTGCCACAAAAAGGAGAGAAAGCAAGGCTGCTCGCGCTGTCTAAACTAAACGTAAAGCAGTACCGTGCCGACCGTCTTAAACAGGAAGACAAACTCAACCCCGAACAAAAAACGACACGCCTTCTTAAGGAGATTCAGCAGGAACTGCACCTGGAAAAACTACCGATTACTATTGAATGTTTTGATAATTCCAACATACAGGGAGAGGATGCTGTTGCAGCGTGCGTAGTTTTCCGCAAGCTGAAACCATCGAAAAAAGAGTACCGCAAGTACAATATAAAAACAGTTCAAGGCCCCGATGATTACGCATCAATGCGCGAGGTTGCCGAAAGGCGTTACAAGCGTATAATAGAAGAAAACGGTGAACTCCCCACTCTAATAATTGCCGATGGAGGCAAAGGACAGATGGGGGCCCTGCGAGAAATTGTGGAAGAAAAACTAGGACTGAAAATACCTATTGTCGGATTAGTAAAGGATGGCAAACACCGCACCTCGGAACTTATCACCAGCGATGGAGCAACCATAGGACTAAAGCAGAACACCTCACTGTTCAGGCTTATGACACAAATACAGGACGAGGTACACAGGTTCGCAATAACCTTCCACCGCGACAAGCGCAGCAAACGACAGATAGCTTCGGAACTAGATAACGTGAAAGGAATAGGCCCAAAGAGCAAACAAATTCTCTTACAACACTTTAAGAGTGTAAAATGTATTAAGGAAGCTACACTGGAGGAGGTTGCGGCGGTTATAGGAAACGCAAAAGCAGAAATATTGCTTAAAACAATAAAATAAAGGAACTTTTAAGTAACTTTGCGTTAATATAGGAGGAGTAGCAATGAGAGTACTTATACAAAGGGTAAAAAAAGCATCAGTAACAGTGGATAATGAGATTATCTCACTGATAAACAAAGGATTACTTATTTTTGTGGGTATTTGCGAGGAGGATGGCCACGAAGATATCGAATGGCTCACAAAAAAAATTGCCAATATACGCCTTTTCGACGATGAAAACGGAGTAATGAACCTTTCGGTAAAGGATATAGACGGGGAAATTCTCGCAGTGAGCCAGTTTACACTTATGGCATCGACCAAAAAAGGAAACCGCCCTTCATACATAAAAGCTGCCAAACCTGAGATTTCCATACCACTCTACGAAGAGTTCTGCACCGAGATGGAGATTGCTGCCGACAGAACAATAAAAAGAGGAATTTTTGGTGCCGATATGAAGGTTGAACTAATCAACGACGGACCCGTTACTATATATATAGACTCAAAGAACAGAGAATAAATGACAATAAAAGAGGCACAGGAACGTGTAGACTCCTGGATAAAGGAGTATGGTGTTCGCTACTTCAACGAGCTCACAAACACAGCCATTCTTGCCGAAGAGGTGGGAGAGGTTGCACGCATTATGGCACGCCGCTACGGCGAACAATCCTTCAAAGAGGGAGAGAAGAGCAACCTTGCCGACGAACTTGCCGATGTACTGTGGGTGCTTATCTGTATAGCTAACCAAACAGGTACCGACCTTACTGAAGCACTTGAAAAAAACTTCGATAAAAAGAGTAAAAGAGATAATAAAAGACATAAAAACAACCCTAAATTAGTACAATAATGAGCGAAAATTGCAACTGTGGATGCGGTGGACACAAGCACCACGCAGAAGAAGAGAGCAAATACGAGTTTGTATTGAACGAATACGCAGCTGTGGCATCGGATGTTGAGGTTGCCGACACTGTGAAAAAACTTATTGAGGAAAAGGTTGAGGCAAACAACACAACCGAGGTGAAGAAATTCCTTTTCAACTGCATTGACCTCACCACCCTGAAATGCACCGACAGCGAGGAGAGCGTGCTTAAATTTACCGAGCGTGTCAATGAATTCGAGAAAAAGTTTCCCGAACTCGACAATGTTGCAGCTATATGCGTTTACCCCAATTTTGCACAGATTGTGAGCCAGACACTTGAGGCAGACAATGTAGGCATTGCCTGCGTTTCGGGTGGTTTCCCCTCGTCACAGACATTCCAGGAGATAAAGGTTGCCGAGACAGCTATGGCAATACACGAAGGCGCAACAGAGATTGACATTGTGTTGAGCGTTGGAAAATTCCTCAGCGGCGACTACGAAGGCGTGTGCGACGAAATTCAGGAGCTAAAGAACGTATGTGGCGAAAAGCACTTGAAGGTGATTCTCGAGACCGGAGCGCTCAAAACTGCTGAAAACATTAAAAAAGCTTCGATTCTATCGATATATTCAGGTGCGGATTTCATTAAGACATCAACCGGAAAAGAGTCACCTGCGGCAACACCCGAAGCTGCATATGTAATGTGCAGCACCATAAAAGAGTACTACGAGAAAACAGGCCGCAAAATTGGTTTTAAACCTGCTGGTGGAATAAATACCGTTAACGACGCACTTGTATACTACACTATAGTAAAAGAGGTGCTGGGCAAAGAATGGCTCACAAACAAACTGTTCCGTTTGGGTACAAGCCGCCTTGCCAACCTGTGTTTGAGCGAAATTGTGGGAGAAGAGGTTAAGTTCTTCTAAAACAAACTAACTTATATACTATAAAAGGAGAGCCTTCAAGGGCTCTCCTTTTATAGTATATAATAGTGATTATTACTTATCACGGTCTATTACATAATCAATGTATGCAACAAGAGCTTCACGACAATCAGCGGTAACAGAATCGGGCAAAAGAGTAAGAGCCTCGGCGCGCAACTGCTGTATTTTTGAAATAGCATACTCTACTCCACCCTCTTTTTTCGACAACTCAATAAGTGATTCTATCTCCTTTTCATCGAGTTCTTTCCCGGCTGCAAGTTTCTCATTGACAACCTGCACAAGAGGATCATTGGAGGTGCGCAGAACATACAACGCAGGGAGTGTGATTTTACCCTCACGCATATCACTGCCAGTGGGCTTGCCTATGTCGGAAGAGTAATAGTCGAAAATATCGTCCTTTATCTGGAAACAGATACCTACAAGCTCTCCGAAACGACGCATAGCCTCGACCATTTCGGCAGGAGCACCAGCTGTGAGAGCGCCAATATAGGCACAGGATGTGAAAAGCGATGCAGTCTTGCCCTTGATTATATTGAAGTAATTCTCTTCATCGTACACACCACTCTTCTGTGCTTGCAACTGCAACATTTCGCCTGCCGACAAAGCACAGCCGAGATGCGATAATTGCTCGATAACTTCAATGTTTTTTGTTTCGGCCGAACTCTTTAGTGCAAGTGAAAAAAGATAATCTCCTGTGAGTATGGCAACGCGGTTGCCAAAAAGTGCATTCAACGAGGGACGACCGCGACGCACATTACTCTCGTCCACCACATCGTCGTGTAACAGGCTGGCTGTATGCAACAGTTCAAGAGATGTCGCTGCCGCATACGTGGCTTGTGAAATTTCACCACACGCACGCGCCGAAAGCATCAAAAGCATGGGGCGCATAATCTTACCTACAGAGCCCGACACGTTCTCAAGCGCCGAACTCAACAGCGGAATATCGCTGCATAGCTGCGCGTTGTAATACTCCTTAAAAAGCTCAATATTGTGCTTTATAGGGGCTTGTATAGTAGTCAATAAACCCATTCCTTTGATTGTGATATAAGTTTTATTTTATTATTTGATGCAAAAGTAATAAAAAAGAATATGGTTAGTGGCATAAATTTTGTATTTTTACAATCGGTTATACTTTATTCAAGATGGAAAAACTCTTTTTACTCGACGCGTATGCGCTTATATACCGTGCCTACTATGCATTTATAAAGACCCCACGTATAAATTCAAAAGGGTTCAATACATCGGCGATTCTGGGCTTTGTAAATACCCTTGAGGATGTTATAAAAAAGGAGAACCCCACACACATTGGTGTAGCTTTCGACCCTAAAGGAAAAACATTCCGCCACGAAGCATTCGAGCAGTACAAAGCACACCGCGAAGAGACACCCGAGGTTATACGCCAGTCGGTACCTGTGATAAAAGAGATACTGCAAGCTTATAATATACCTGTATTCGAGGTTCCCGGATTCGAAGCCGATGATGTTGTCGGCACACTCGCAAAACAAGCGGATAAAAGGGGCATTTTAACATATATGATGACACCCGACAAGGACTACGGACAGCTTGTTACGGAGCATGTTTTCATATATCGCCCCAAGTATGGCGACAAGGAATTCGAAGTGATGGGCGTGGAGCGCGTGAAAGAGAAATTCGGCATTGAGCGCACCGAACAAGTTATAGACATTCTTGGATTGATGGGCGATGCCAGCGATAATATTCCCGGTTGCCCCGGCGTGGGAGAAAAAACTGCACAAAAGCTCATCGCCGAATTCGGCAGCATAGAGAACCTGCTTGACAACACCGACAAACTTAAAGGAGCACTAAAAACAAAAGTTGAAGAGAACCGCGAAAAAATTCTCTTCAGCAAATTTCTTGCAACAATAAAGACCGATGTTCCGGTGGAGCTCGATATGGAATCTCTGAAACGCGAGCAGGCAAACGAAGAAGAACTCACTCGCCTACTCGACTTCTACGAACTACGAGCATTAAAGGAACGTGTAAAGAAAACAAATTTTTCTCCATCACTCTTCGGCGGGGAAGAAATGGCTGATGCAGCAACACCCAAAAGCGAAAAGAAAAAAAATGAGCCTCAACAAGGCTTTCTCTTTGATTTTTTTGCGGGCGAAGATACGGGCGATGAAAAAAAATCGAGCCATTTGAGCTTAAAAGACAGTGTTCACGCATATAAACTACTTGATACAGAAGAAGATATACACAGTTTTATTACTATTGCAAAAAACAGTGAAACTGTGTGCATAGACACCGAAACCACAAGTACCAACGCTCTTGAGGCTGAACTTGTGGGAATTTCACTGTCGGTAAAGGAAAATGAAGCAGTTTACATTCCAATTGCCGCAAACAGAGAGGAAGCCATTAAGCGTATCGAAATTTTACGCCCTCTCATAGAAGACGAAGAAATTTTAAAGGTGGGGCAAAATATAAAATACGACCTCACCGTTCTTGCCAACTACGGCGTGGAGCTTCGAGGAAAAATGTTCGACACTATGATAGCCCACTATGTTCTGCAACCCGAACTGTACCACGGAATGGACTATCTTGCCGAAGTCTATCTGAATTACGAAACAATAAAGATAACGGAACTCATAGGCGAAAAGGGAAAGAACCAAAAAAATATGCGCGACCTCTCCCCCACTCAAATATGTGATTACGCCTGTGAAGATGCCGACATTACCCTGAAACTAAAAAACATACTCGAACAGGAGATAAAGAAAGAGGGACTTGAGGAACTCTTTTATAACATAGAGATGCCGCTTATACCCGTGCTCGCATATATGGAGCGCAATGGAGTAAGAATAGACAGCGAAGCATTGAAAGAGAGCTCCATACTACTGTCGAAACGCCTCGAAGATATAGAGAATGAAATATTCGCCCAAGCAGGCGAAGCGTTCAATATAGCATCGCCCAAGCAGGTGGGCGACATACTTTTTGGCAAACTGAAGATTGTAGATAAACCAAAAAAGACAAAAACAGGACAATTCGTAACATCGGAAGAGGTACTTGCACAGCTACAAAACCGCCACCCTATTGTTAAAAATATTTTACAATACCGCGGACTGAAGAAACTGTTGAGTACATATATCGACAGTCTCCCGGAACTTGTAAACAAACGTACAGGAAAGATACACACATCGTACAACCAGACGGTAACAGCTACAGGACGTTTAAGTTCGAGCAACCCCAACCTGCAGAACATTCCCATACGCGACGAGGATGGAAAAGAGGTGCGCAAAGCATTCATTGCCGACGATGGATGCCTCTTCCTTTCGGCCGACTATTCACAGATAGAACTGCGTATAATGGCCCACCTGAGCGGTGATGCGAATATGATTGAGGATTTCTGCAGCGGACACGACATACACGCCGCCACAGCCTCCAAGATATATAAAAAGCCTATAGAAGAGGTAACAAAGGACGAACGCCGCCGAGCAAAAGTTGCCAATTTCGGTATAATATATGGTATCTCCGTATTCGGTCTTGCCGAGAGAATGAATGTGAGCCGCCCCGAGGCAAAAGTACTTATCGACAACTACTTCGACACCTATAAAGGCGTTGCCGAGTATATTGAAAAATGTAAACAAGAAGCAAAGCTCAAAGGCTATGTGGAAACAATATTCCGCCGCAAACGTTTCCTCCCCGACATAAACTCGCACAACGCAGTGGTGCGCGGATATGCCGAGCGCAATGCCGTGAATGCACCTATACAGGGCAGCGCTGCCGATATTATCAAGGTGGCTATGATAAACATCTACCACCGTATGAAAAAGGAGAATATGCGTTCAACAATGATACTGCAAGTACACGATGAGCTTAACTTCAATGTCGTACCCGAAGAAAAAGATACCCTGCAGGCACTTGTTGTGGAGGAGATGCAGCGCGCCTTTGCAATGCGCGTACCACTTTTGGCCGACTATGGTTGGGGTGTAAACTGGTTGGAGGCACACTAAAATATAACCAAAATGCTGTCAATATTAATACCCACAAAGGACTATAACTGCAGCCAGCTTGTTGAAGAACTGCACAAACAGGGAACATCCCTTGGCGTGCCGTTTGAAATTTTAGTGGGCGAAGATGGCACAGAAGCACTGCAGCTTAACAAGAACGCCGACACACTACCCCACAGCCGCCGAATAATAAAACAAGAGAATATCGGCCGGGCTGCTATGCGCAACACCCTTGCACAAGCGGCACAGTACCCTTATATACTATTCATTGATAGCGACGCAGTGGTGAAAAACAAGGATTTCCTTAAGAATTATATGCAACCGGCGGGAAAGAATGATGTTGTCTGCGGCGGTCTTTACCACGCAAAAACATTAAACGACAAAAACTGCAGCCTGCGTTACAGATACGAAAAGGAGGCCGACAAAGAGCGTGGAGCAACCACACGTAACCTCGCGCCTTATGACAAATTCACAACCTTCAATTTCATTATACGCCGCGAACTTTTCCTCTCCATTCAATTCAATGAAAAGATAACTAAATATGGTTACGAGGATGTATTCTTCGGCAAAGAACTGGAAAGACGCAAGGCAAAAATATTGCACATAGACAATAAATTACTGCACAATGGACTGGAAAGCAACGAAATATACCTCGCAAAGGTGGAACAGTCGCTTGTAACGCTTAATGAAATAAAAGAGGAGATAAAAACCACCCCACTCCTGAATTGTGCAGAAAAATTAGAAAAACTACACTTAAAAAAGGGGGTCATTGCCCTGTGGAAAATTACAAAAAGAATACTCAGGAACAACCTGCTTGGGGAAAAACCTTCGCTCACAGTATTCAAGATATACAAATTGGGTTATTTTCTCTCCATAGAGGGATAAAGCACCACCCTATTTGCCAAAGTAGTTTTTTACTTACAAAATTATTCCGTACTTTTGCAAAGTGTTTCTAAAAACACGATTATTATTTTATTAACCCGATAATTAAAAACTAAAAATATGGCTCTAAAAGCAGGTATCGTGGGCTTGCCCAACGTAGGAAAATCAACCCTTTTCAACTGCCTTTCAAGTGCAAAGGCACAGGCAGCTAACTTTCCCTTCTGCACAATCGATGCACAGATGGGACAAATTACCGTTCCCGACGAACGACTAAATAAACTTGCCGAAATTGTACACCCCGGCCGCATTGTACCGGCTACTTGCGATATTGTGGATATTGCAGGACTTGTAAAAGGCGCAAGCAAGGGCGAAGGTCTTGGAAACCAATTCCTTGGCAATATACGCGAAACCGATGCCATAATTCACGTACTCCGTTGTTTCGACAACGATAACATTGTTCACGTCGATGGCTCTGTAAATCCTGTACGCGACAAGGAGATTATCGACATTGAATTGCAGTTGAAAGACCTTGAAACTGTTGAAAACCGTATAAAACGAGTAGAAAAACAGGCTCGCGTGGGCGGCGACAAACAGGCAAAGCTTGAGTATGATGTGCTTATGCAGTACAAGGATGCTCTTGAGGCAGGTAAATCGGCACGTACCGTGGTTTTTGAGACCGAAGACGAGCAGAACGTTGCTAAAAACCTTTTCCTCCTCACATCGAAACCCGTGCTTTATGTGTGCAACGTAGACGACACATCGGCTGCAAACGGCAATAAATATGTTGATGCCGTACGCGAGGCTATTAAAGATGAAAACGCTGAACTTCTCATTATATCGGCACAGACAGAGGCTGATATTGCCGAGCTTGAGAGCTACGAGGAGAAACAGATGTTCCTCGAGGATATGGGATTGAAGGAGTCGGGTTGCGACCGCCTTATCAAAGCAATCTACAACCTTCTTACCCTTCAGACATACATAACTGTGGGTGAGATTGAGGTAAGAGCCTGGACCTTCCGCAAAGGATGGAAAGCTCCCCAGTGTGCAAGCGTCATTCACACCGACTTTGAGAAAGGTTTCATACGTGCCGAGGTAATCAAATATGACGATTACATTGCATATGGTTCCGAGGCTGCTGTTAAAGAGGCTGGTAAAATGAGTGTAGAAGGCAAGGAATATGTCGTACAGGACGGCGATATCATGCACTTCCGCTTCAATGTGTAAGAAAAGATGAACACCTTCTGCCACATAATTTGGAACCCCGATACCAGCCCCTTCTCCATATTCGGATTCGAGGTGCGATATTACTCGCTCTGCTGGGTTATTTCGCTTTTGATAGGTTACCACCTTGTACATTACCTATACAAGAAACAGAACGTAAAAGAGGAACTTTTTGAGCCACTTTTTATGTACTGTTTCATAGGTATACTTGTGGGCGCACGCCTTGGACACTGTCTTTTCTATGAACCGGAGTACTATCTCAATAATATAACCGAGATGTTTCTCCCCATAAAAATAACTCCATACGGATGGAAATTCATAGGTTATCAAGGACTTGCGAGCCACGGCGGTACCATAGGAATTATAATAGCACTTATCCTTTACCGTTATAAAACGAAATTGTCCATAAGATGGGTGTTCGACATTATATGTATTGCCACACCCCTTGCAGTGTCGTTCATACGAATAGGAAATTTTATGAACTCCGAAATTCTGGGCCGCGCAACCGATAGCCCGTTGGGTATAATTTTTGCACAGGTCGACAATGTTCCACGCCACCCGGCACAGCTATATGAGGCTATCGCCTACATAATAATAGGTATCGGCGGATGGTTGCTGTACAAGAAATTCCCGCAGCTGATAGGTAGCGGATTCTTTTTCGGATACTGCCTCTTGACGGTTTTCACATTCCGCTTCTTTGTCGAATTCTTAAAGGAGGTGCAAGTGGAATTTGAACAGAATATGACACTCGATATGGGACAGTGGTTGAGTATTCCGTTCATTATAATTGGCGCAGCAGGCGTTGCAAACGGAATAAGGATATTGTCAAAAAAAGGTGACGCATAAAGTAAACCCCAAAGTTTGGAAAAAACTTTGGGGTTTACTTTATTTTTGGTAATAATATAGATGTTGACCATAAATGTTTTTTCGCGTCTTTGTCATCTCGAACCTTGTGTGAGAGATCCCTCGTCGCTTTGCTCTGTCGGGATGACATTGACATAAAGGGCGTAGGTCAACTGCAATATTCTCTCTTTATTTTTTTATGGTACTATATGCTACGTGTGGCATCCAAACGCTCCTTTATGCCCAACGATGCAAGGTGTTTAACCTTGTCGGGTGAAAGGTTCAGTGCATCGGCTATGCGCAGGCCATACTCGGCATCGGCAAGGTAACAATGCGCTGCGTGGCGATATTTTATATTATCGGTTACAGGCATCATATCCTCGGCGGTGTTGCTTATCAACAGTTTGCGCTTCTCCTCGGTGAGCAGACGATAAAGATTGCCGGGTTGACAGAAACAGTCGTCGGTGCGGTCATCGTGGTAGTCGTAACGGCCGGCATCGGCACCGATAGGGGAGTGCGCACCGGGATAATCCTTCACCTGCCACTCACCTATACTGTTGGGCGAATAACCTTTTGTTGCACCGTTGTTATCGTCGACACGCATAAGGCCGTCGCGGTGGAAACTATGCATAGGGCAGCGGGGACGGTTAACCGGTATCTGGTCGTGATTTACACCAAGCCTGTAACGCTGGGCATCGCCATAGGAGAAGAGCCTGCCCTGCAACATCTTATCGGGCGAGAGGCCAATACCGGGAACAATGTGGGCAGGGTTAAATGCAGCCTGTTCTATCTGGGCAAAATAGTTATCGGGATTTCTGTTGAGTTCCATTATACCCACCTCGATGAGTGGAAAATCCTTGTGGCTCCACACTTTGGTGAGGTCGAACGGGTTTTCCTTATGATTACGTGCCTGCTCCTCGGTCATTATCTGGAAACAGAGTTTCCAGCGTGGATAGTCGCCCGTTGCAATTGCATTGAAGAGGTCGCGGCCGTGGCTTTCACGGTCTTTTGCTATGACAGCGGCAGCCTCCTCATTGCTTAAATTCTTTATTCCTTGCAGGGTTATAAAATGGAATTTCACCCACACACGCACTCCCTGTGCGTTAATAAGGCTGAATGTGTGTGAACCGAAACCGTGCATATGACGGTAGGTTGCAGGTATGCCACGGTCGGACATTACAATGGTCACCTGGTGAAGTGCTTCGGGAAGCATTGTCCAGAAATCCCAATTACTCTGCGGAGAGCGAAGATTGGTCTGTGGGTCGCGTTTTATGGCGTGGTTAAGGTCGGGAAACTGTAAAGGGTCGCGCAAAAAGAATACAGGAGTGTTGTTCCCCACAAGATCCCAGTTACCCTCTTCGGTGTAGAAACGCACTGCGAAGCCTCTTATGTCGCGCTCGGCATCGGCTGCACCCCGCTCGCCGGCCACGGTTGAGAAGCGTACAAGAACATCGGTTTTCTTGCCCACTTGCGAGAATAGCGATGCACAGGTGTAGCGCGTGACATCGTTCGTTACTGTAAAGGTACCGAAAGCACCGCTCCCTTTTGCATGCATACGGCGTTCAGGGATTACCTCACGGTCGAAGTGGGCAAGTTTCTCTATGAGCCAGTTGTCTTCGAGCAATACCGGCCCGCGGCTGCCGGCTGTCAAGGAATTGGTATTGTCGCTCACAGGAGCCCCTGACTCATTTGTAAGATGTTTTTTATTATCCATAATATATTCTGTTTAGCTATAACATTTTATAAACCGAACAATTTGGATAAAAGTTTGTGAATGAGAGTAAAAAATAAATATTGGCTCAGTAGCAAAAAGGTGTGGGCACTCACCATATACGATACCAAACATTCTTGCTTTTGACTTCTCGGTGTTATTTGTCGGTTATTCTCTCATTGAAAATATATCTTTGACGTTCTTTGTCGCGCAAAGAACCAAACGC
>JAZRMX010000048.1:0-75369 GCA_045647885.1 Bacteroidaceae bacterium | reverse complement strand
GGAAAATGACAGTTCTTAAAGGTAGTACATTTTCACAAGGCGTTGCTTCGTCATTCAACTCTCATAATTTGAGGAATGAGGTAATAAAGAAATCAACACTACTATCAACTGGTGTATATTGTTTAATGGAAGATTTTAATTTTAATTCTCCAAGCGAAGCATCAAGAATTATTTGTGGATATTCTATAAATGGTTTGATTTGTTGGAAAACAAGCGAAGGTAAAACATTAAAAGAGATTATAGGTAGGTAATCAAATCTTTTATATTAGACTAATCCAGTAAGAATGTATCAATACGACCAAATTTAAGGTTATATTGATACATTCTTATTTTGTTTCGCTATTAAAGCTTAATCTCTTTATTTAAAGAATCTCTTTACAAACGGAATCTGGTTAAGTGGCAGGTCTTTTTTAATGAAATAGGCAACAAATACTGCCAATAATAGGGTGTTTACCGCCATTTTTGCAATGCTGTTTTCTATGGGCAGCAGGCATGATGTTGCGTAAAGCACTGCAAAGAGTGCTGTGTATGATAAAATTCCTTTAAGGTCATATTTTGTGGGGTTACGGCGTTGTCCCACAAAGTAAGAGAGTGTCATTGCTGTAAAATATCCGGCAAACGATGCACAGGCACAAGCCATATAGCTGTATCGCGGTACAAAAATTATGTTCACAGCAAAAAGTATTGCGCAACCTATGAACGAGAATATTGCTCCCCAGTATGTTTCGTCGTTCAGTTTATACCAGAACGACAAGTTAAAGTATATACCCATAAAAATTTCGGCAGCCATAACAATGGGAACAACCTTCAATCCATCCCAGTAACCGGGGTTTATTAGGTGGCGCAGTATATCCATATAGAAAACCACCACAAGGAATGCCATAAGTGCTATAATTATAAAATATTTCATAGCCTTTGCATTAAGTTCTTTGCTATCCTTTGTGCCGGTATTGCCAAAAACAAACGGCTCGTATGCGTAACGGAACGCCTGCATAAGCATAGCCATAATGGCTGCTACCTTAACAGCCGCACCATATACGCTCAGCTCCATTTTGCCTTGTTGCCCGGGTACCAGCCAGGTATAAATTATTTTGTCGGCATTAAGGTTTAGTATTCCGGCTATGCCTAAAAGCAGTAGCGGCCACGAGTATTTGAGCATATTTTTGAGCAGTGCTCCATCGGCTGTGGGGCGGAAGAGGCGGCACTCGGGTATAAAGAACAGTGTGATGAATGCTGTGCAGGCAAGGTTTATTGCAAAAACGTAGAATGCCTGGTTGTCGGAGGTGTAAAAATTACCCATAGCATCGGGGAATTTTTGGCACAACAGAGGCAGTAGCAGAAACACAAAAAGGTTGAGCGCAATGTTTGTGAATATGTTAAGCAATTTGAGCGCAGCAAATTTAATGGGGCGTTTTTGCAAGCGAAGTAGCCCGAATGGTATTGCTTGCAGGGCGTCAAGGGCAACAACCACTGCCATAATACCAACAAATTCGGGGTGTGCTTCGTAGCCCAGTGTTTGTGAAATAGATGGCAGGAAGGTAAAAACTGCAAGCAAAAAAACTGCACACAATGTACCCACGACCTGCATAGACATAGAAAATGTTTTTCCCACGTTTGCTCCCTCCTTGTTCGCGAAACGGAAGAAGGTTGTCTCGAACCCGAATGTCAGTATCATCAGCAACAGGGCGGTCCAGGCGTAAATGTTTGTCACCACGCCATAGTTACCGCTTTCCACACTCATTTTAGCTGTGTAAAGGGGTACAAGCAGGTAGTTGAGGAAACGCCCAACTATGCTGCTCAATCCATAAATTACCGTCTCTTTTGCAAGTGATTGCAGCTTGCCCATCTTCTTATTTTTTTTTAGAAAAGTGTTCCTTGCTCTCCGTTGTTGAAACGGCTGCGTCCCAAATGTTTGTAAGCAAGGTCGGTTACCTCGCGACCACGTGGGGTGCGTTTAATGAATCCCTCTTTTATCAGGTAGGGCTCGTAAACCTCCTCAATTGTACCCGCATCCTCGCTCAAGGCTGTTGCTATGGTACCTATGCCCACAGGGCCGCCTTTGAACTTGTCTATAATGGTGCAGAGTATCTTGTTGTCAATCTCGTCGAGGCCGTAGCGGTCGATATTCAATGCTTCGAGAGCCATTTTTGCAATGGCGTTTGTTATGTGTCCGTCGCCCATCACCTGTGCAAAGTCGCGTACTCGGCGCAACAGAGCGTTGGCTATACGCGGTGTGCCACGGCTACGGCGGGCAATTTCGTAGGCAGCCTCCTCGTCGAACGATACGTTAAGTATCTGTGCCGAGCGGCCAATGATGCCTGCGAGGGTTTTGCTGTCGTAATACTCGAGGTGCATATTTATGCCGAAGCGGGCACGCAACGGTGCTGTGAGTAAGCCGCTACGTGTGGTTGCGCCAATAAGCGTAAAGGGGTTCAGGTCTATCTGTATGGAGCGTGCCGACGGCCCTTTGTCTATGAGAATATCTATTCTGTAATCCTCCATAGCCGAGTAGAGATACTCCTCCACAATGGGTGAGAGGCGGTGTATCTCGTCAATGAAAAGTACATCGTTTGGCTCCAGCGAAGTGAGTATGCCGGCAAGGTCGCCGGGTTTGTCGAGCACAGGGCCCGATGTTACTTTGAATCCCACTCCAAGCTCGTTGGCAATAATGTTGCTCAATGTTGTTTTACCGAGTCCCGGAGGGCCGTGCAACAGTACGTGGTCGAGCGACTCGCCACGCATCTTGGCTGCCTGAACAAAAATTTTGAGGTTGTTCACCACCTTATCCTGTCCGCTGAAGTCGGAGAAGGAGAGGGGGCGCAAGGCATTCTCAAACTCTTTGTCGTTGTTTTTTCCGCGAATATTGAAATCTCCGCTCATATATAGTTCTGTTTTTTACTTTTTACCGACTGCGAAGATAAGGAAAAAAGTGGGAAGATTGAGAAACTATGAGATTATTATTTGTATCTTCGCACTTATATATATTAATAATATCGGGTAATATGGTTTTGAATTATATATGGGTGGCGTTTTTCCTCATCGCCTTTGTTATAGCGGCGGGCAAGTTTATGTTTGCCGGTGATGTGGAGGTTTTTCCTGCAATTATGTCATCGACCTTCGACACTGCGCGTTCGGCTTTTGAAATTTCCTTAGGTCTCACCGGTGTTCTTTCGTTGTGGATGGGAATTATGAAGATTGGCGAAAAAGGCGGTCTTGTGGCTGCTCTTGCCCGTTTTTTGAGCCCTGTGCTTTGCCGCATCTTCCCCGATGTGCCCAAGGGACACCCTGCTATGGGCACTATGTTTATGAATTTCTCGGCCAATCTGCTGGGGCTCGACAACGCTGCCACCCCTATGGGTTTGAAGGCTATGCAAGAGCTACAGGAGCTTAACAGCAAGAAGGACACAGCAAGCAACCCTATGATAATGTTCCTTGTGCTCAATACATCGGGGCTTACACTTATCCCTGTTTCGGTGCTTCTTTATCGTGCGCAGCTTGGTGCAGCCAACCCCACCGATGTATTTATACCAATACTCATTGCCACCACGGTATCGACCATAGTGGGGCTTGTGGTAACGAGCATCTATCAGCGAATAAATCTTTTTAACCGCACAATATTTCTTTTCCTCTTTACAATATGTCTTTTGGTTTCAGGGGGAACGTGGGGAATGATGCAGCTTTCGCGTGTGCAGATAGAGGTTGTTTCCACCTCTCTTGCCAATATTATACTTTTTTCGGTAATAATATTGTTCATTCTCTCGGGCGTGCGTGCAAAAATAAATGTATATGAAGCCTTTATTGAGGGTGCAAAGGATGGTTTCTCCACCGCGGTGCGCATAATCCCTTATCTTATAGCAATACTTGTTGCCGTGGGTGTCTTCCGCGCGTCGGGTGGTATGGATGTTATTATGGGTGGCGTGGCCTGGTGTGCCGAAAAACTTGGTGTAGGTACCGATTTTGTGGGAGCCTTGCCCACTGCTATTATGAAACCTTTGAGCGGTAGCGGTGCGCGCGGTATGATGATTGATGCTATGACAACCTATGGTGCCGACTCCTTCGCCGGGCGTCTTGCTTGTCTTTTTCAGGGAGCTACCGATACAACTTTTTATATTCTTGCAGTATATTTCGGCAGTGTGGGTATAAGAAAGACACGTCACGCTGTTGCTTGTGGTCTTTTGGCCGATGCTGCTGGAATTTTAGCAGCAATAGCTGTTGCCTACATATTTTTTGCATAACAAATAATTTATAACTATGATAAGCTATCAGACAGACGGGGTTAAGATGCCCGCAATTAAACGTCGCGAAACAAGCGCGTGGATAAAAGCCGTTGCTGCCTCTTATGGCAAGAAGGTGGGCGATATTGCCTATATTTTCTGTGACGATGAAAAGATTCTCGAAGTGAACAAGGAGTATCTTCAGCACGATTATTATACCGATATTATCACATTCGACTATTGCGAGGACGACACTATAAGTGGCGACCTTTTCATCTCTCTCGACACTGTTAAGAGTAACAGCGAGCTTGTTGGTGCCACATACGAGCAAGAATTATATCGCGTAATAATTCACGGAATTCTGCATCTGTGCGGAATAAACGACAAGGCTCCCGGCGAGCGTGAGATTATGGAAGCTGCCGAGAACCGTGCTTTGTCTATGCGATAAGGGTAAAGTTAGAGCTCAAGCCCGTCGAGCATCTTTACAAATATTTCGAGTCCCTCGCGTATTTCGCTAATCTTTATGAACTCTCCGGCAGTGTGCGAGCGCTCCGACTCACCCGGGCCCATCTTAAGGGTGGGTATGTTTAGCAAAGCCTGGTTGGAGAGGGTGGGGGAACCGAAAGGTTTTCTGCCTTGCTCTATGGCGCGTTTTACCAACGGGTGTTCCTGTGGTATAGACGATGAATTGAGCCTTGTAGAGCGCGGTGTAACCTCGGAAGATACAGCCTCTTTTATAATCTCGGCCATCTCTTTGTTCGAGTAACACTCGTTTGTGCGCACATCCACCACAAAGGTGCAAGCGTCGGGTATCACGTTGTGCTGTGTACCGGCGTTTATCTGTGTAACACTCATCTTTACATCGCCAAGCAGCGGTGAGGTGCGTGGGTGCTTGTGGGTGCGGAACCACTCGATATCCTCCATTGCTTTATAAATGGCGTTTACGCCTGTGTCGCGTGCAGCATGCCCGGCAACGCCGTGAGCAATGCAATCGAGAACCATAAGACCTTTTTCGGCTATTGCAGGCTGCATACCTGTGGGCTCGCCAATTATGGCACAGCTTATAGGTGGCAGCAGGGGAATAACTGCTTCAATACCGTTTCTGCCCGACACCTCCTCTTCGGCCGATGCAAGAAATATTGTATTATATTTTTGAGGCTTTTGGCAAACGAGGTAGAACAGTTGCAAGAGAGTGACAAGCGAGCCGCCGTCGTCGTTTGTGCCGAGACCGTATATTACATCATCTTTCACTATGGGTGTGTAAGGGTGTGTTGTCCAGCCGTTCACGGGTTTCACCGTGTCAATGTGTGCGTCGAGCAAAAGAGTGGGGCGCGAGGGGTCGAATCCCGGAGCTATGCACCAAATATTATTTATATGGCGGTGTATTTCAATGGCTACGGGTGTTGTGCGTTCTATGAATAACTGCAATTTATCGGCAGCGTCGCTCTCTTCGCGGCTGGTCGAAGGTGTACTCACAAGAACTTTCAACAGTTCTACGGCTTGTGTAATATTTTTCTCGCTTACTTTCATAATAATGCAAAATCTACGTTGCAAAAATACAAGATAAATTCAAACATACTTCAATATTTCCAATTTATTATCTTTTTCCACAACCCTGCCGTTGTTCCTATTTTGTCAAGTGAGGTAATATTTATATCTTTGATAAAAAATCGAAGATACTTGCACTCGCTGTAAAAAATACTGAAACAAGTTTCGTATTTCTTGCTCGTTTGTTCGTATCTTTGAAGTAAACTTCGAAGATACTTTCGCTCGCTTTAAAAAATACTGAAGTGAACCTCGTATTTCTTGCTCGTTTATTCGTATCTTTGAGGTAAACCTCGAAGATACTTTCGCTCGCTGTGAAAAATATTCAAGTAAACTTGATATTTCTCGCTCGCTTATTCCTATCTTTGCATTTTGAAAGAAAATAGTGTAAAAAAGATGATTACAGCCGACCAATTGAAAGATATCAAGGAGCGCACAGCCGCTCTTAAGCAATATTTGTCTATCGACGAGAAGATTATTCAGGTTGAGGAGGAGCAGTTGCGCACCCAGGCTCCCGGTTTTTGGGATAATGCCAAGGAGGCCGAGGCGCAGATGAAAAAGGTAAAAAGCCTGCAAGCCTGGATTGAGGGTTATAAAGAGGTTCACAACCGCACCGAGGAGGTGGAGATTGCTATGGAGTTCTTCCGCGACGAGATGGTTACCGAGGAGGAGGTTGATGATGCTTATGCACGTGCCCTTGCTGCCGTTGAGGAGCTTGAACTCAAGAATATGCTTCGTGGCGAAGCCGATGGTATGAGTTGTGTGCTCAAGATTAACTCGGGTGCCGGTGGTACCGAGAGCCAGGACTGGGCATCTATGCTTATGCGTATGTATCTTCGTTGGGCCGAGGCTAATAAATACAAGACATCCACAATTAACTTGCAGGAGGGCGATGAGGCTGGTATAAAGACTGCCACAATACAGATTGACGGCCCCTTTGCTTACGGTTATCTCAAGGGCGAGAATGGTGTTCACCGTCTTGTGCGTGTGTCGCCTTACAACGCGCAGGGTAAGCGTATGACCTCTTTTGCATCGGTCTTTGTTACTCCTCTTGTCGATGACAGCATCGAGGTGGTTATTGAGCAGGCTCGTATATCGTGGGATACATTCCGAAGCGGTGGAGCCGGTGGTCAGAACGTGAATAAGGTGGAATCGGGTGTGCGTCTGCGCTATATGTTCACCGACCCCGATACAGGCGAGCAGGAGGAAATCCTCATTGAGAATACCGAAACCCGCGACCAGCCCAAGAACAAGGAGAAGGCTCTTGCGCTCTTGCGTTCAATGTTGTATGACAAGGAGCTTAAACGCCGTCAGCGCGAGAAGGACAAGATTGAGGCCGGCAAGAAGAAAATTGAGTGGGGTTCGCAGATACGTTCTTATGTGTTCGATGACCGTCGCGTGAAAGACCACCGAACAAACTTCCAGACATCGGACGTTGGTGGTGTTATGGACGGTAAAATCGACGGTTTTATCAAATCGTACCTTATGGAGTTTGCCGAGGAGGGCGAGTAACAGTATATGTCTTTGGAGATTGAGCGTAAATTCCTCGTCGTTGGCGACAGCTACAAGCAGCAGGCTTTTGCCTGTGACCGCATAGCGCAGGGTTATATCTGCCGTCAGGGTGGGAATTCCACTCGTGTGCGTGTGCGTGGCGATAGGGGTTTCCTCACCATAAAAGGCCCTTCGCTCGACGGTGGGTTGAGCCGCTATGAGTGGGAGAAAGAGATACCCGTGAGCGAGGCGTGGGAGCTTATGAAACTGTGCAAGGGGGGTATAATCGATAAAAGCCGTTACCTTGTAAAGTGTGGCAACCACACCTTTGAGGTTGATGAATTTTATGGCGACAACGAGGGGCTTGTGGTAGCCGAAGTGGAACTTGGCAGCCTTGACGAGGGGTTTGAGCGCCCCTCATTTCTTGGAGCCGAGGTTACCGGCGAAGCAAAATATTACAATGGTCACCTCTCCCGTTTTCCCTATAAGGAGTGGGAAAAATAATCTATTTTATTCCGTTTTTATTCCACAGATGATATTTAATCATCAGGGGCTTTGTGATGTATATGCTGAAAAGCGCAGCCAGCACCACGCCCAGTGTGTTGAAGATAAAATCCAACCAGTCGCCTCCTCTGTGTTTTGTAAGAGTCTCTTGCATAATCTCAATTGCTCCGCTGAAGAGTATAGGTCCCACTATTGCACCCCAGAAGATGCTGTAAACCCTTGGTTTAAGGTGCGACATAAAGTATTCGAACCATAGAATACAACAGAAACCGCCATACATAGCAATGTGGGCAAGTTTGTCTATATTGTCTATTTCGTTGAGTTGGGTTTTTGGTGGTTTGAAGAACGACAAATAGATAATAGCTGCCAAAATAACAAGTGACAACGGGTATCTTTTTATAATTCGGTCAATGCGTTCTATGAACATAATTTTTTATTTATAGATTTGTAATCCGGTGCAAATATAACGCCAGAAAAAGGCGATTTCCACAGTTTTAAATATTTTTAATATGCGGTTTTATCTTTATTTTTCAAAAGGCCAGCGCCGTGGCATAATAATTTTACTTTTATTAATAATTGGTGCGGTTCTTTTAAGGTGGGTACTTTAAAAAAGAGGTTCATTTCACAAGTGTGTTACTTTTTTTGCCGAGGCGCCGCCTATCAGTCTATTATAAAATTTCAAACAATTTAACAATCAATAGTTTGAATTTTTTAAATTTTAGTTATTTATTTGCAGAAAATTTTAAAATTTGTTATCAATCAAATAAATAATTACTATGAAGAAATTTGGTTTTTTTATGTCACTTTTGGTGACAATGGTTCTTTTGAGCAGCTGTACACACCGTGTAACAGACTTTACAATCATCTCAACCCGTAATGTGCCTCTTGGCAAGAATGCTACAACGCTCGCAAAGGGCGAAACTCGTGTTAAAGCCGACGACACAACTCCTATTATTCTGTGCTTCTCCATAGGAAGACCCAATATGAAGGAGGCTATTGACAAGGCTATTGAAAAATATCACGGTGCAGTTGCATTGGCCGACGGTGTTGTGTACTATCGTCACTGGTGGTTCTTATTGTTTGGTCAGAACAGCTACATTGTAGAGGGTACACCTATCTTTGAAGCTGAAGCATCAGCCGAGTCCGATAAAGGCAGTGCAAAAGAGGGTGTAGAGGAGAAAGATAACGAAAAAGAAGATTTGGTAGTGCTTTTCCACGAGGTGAAGAAAGATGAAACTTTGTCAACAATTGCCGAGACCTACAAGGTAACACTCGGTCAAATTCTCAAATGGAACGAGTTGAGCACTCCCGAGGTCCCTGCCGGTACAAAACTCAAATTGTATGTAAAATAATAATTAAGGTATAACAACAGAAAAGAGTGGTAACATTTGCTTGCCACTCTTTTTTGTTGTTTCTTTGCTTTATGAAAGCAAACTCGCGTTTCGCCCGTTTGCTATGGAATGGATTATAAACAAACAACTATAAAAGATTATGAAAAAAGCTCTCATTACCGGTATTACAGGGCAGGACGGCTCGTTCCTCTCCGAATTCTTGTTGGGTAAAGGATACGATGTCCACGGAACAATACGCCGTTCATCGGTCGATTTCCGTGAGCGTATTGCACACCTTGAAGGTAATCCCCGTTTCCACCTTCATTATGCCGACTTGGGCGATTCTATGAGCCTTTTGCAGGTTATTGGCAAGGTGCGTCCCGACGAAATTTATAACCTTGCAGCACAGAGTCACGTTCAGGTTAGTTTTGACTCTCCAGAATTCACAGCCAATGTCGATGCCACAGGTGTGTTGCGCATTCTTGAGGCTGTGCGTCTTTCGGGCCTTGCATCAAGCTGTCGCATTTACCAGGCTTCAACATCGGAACTTTATGGAAAAGTTGAAGAGGTTCCGCAGAACGAAAATACCCCCTTCCACCCATACAGCCCTTATGCTGTTGCCAAGCTCTATGGCCATTGGATTGTGAAGGAGTATCGCGAGGCTTATAATATGTTCTGTTGCTCGGGTATATTGTTCAACCACGAGTCGGAGCGTAGAGGTGAAACTTTTGTTACACGCAAGATAACCCTTGCTGCGGCACGTATAGCGCAGGGCAAGCAGGACAAGTTGTATCTTGGTAACCTTTCGTCGCTGCGCGACTGGGGTTATGCAAAGGATTATGTGGAGTGTATGTGGCTTATGCTGCAGAACGAAAAGCCCGAGGATTTTGTTATTGCCACTGGCGAGCAGCACTCGGTGCGCGACTTCTGTTATTATGCCTTCAAGCACGTGGGTATAGAGCTCGAGTTTGTGGGAGAGGGTGCCAATGAAAAAGGTATCGACAAGGCAACAGGTAAGGTGCTTGTGGAGGTTTCGCCCGACTTCTTCCGCCCCACCGATGTGGTGAACCTTTGGGGTGACCCTACAAAGGCTCGCAAAAAACTTGGTTGGGAACCGAGCAAGACTTCTTTTGAACAACTTGTTAAGATTATGGTCGATCATGACATGGCAAAGGTTGCAGTGGAGCGTGCCGAGGAGCATATACGTACCAACCTTGCCGAGTATTTGGAGCGTGGTATTGTGAAATAATCTCTTTCTATGGACAAAAATGCGAAAATATATGTTGCCGGTCACCGCGGTATGGTGGGCTCGGCAATTGTGCGCGAGTTGCAGCGTCAGGGCTACTCTAATATAATTACCCGCACACACGCCGAACTTGACCTTTGCCGTCAGGAGCAGGTGGAGCAGTTCTTTGCTGCCGAAAAGCCCGAATATGTATTTCTTGCAGCAGCAAAGGTGGGTGGAATCATTGCCAACCACACGGCTCTTGCCGACTTTATGTACGAGAATATGATGCTTGAAATGAACGTGATAAACGCTGCGTGGCGCAACGGCTGTAAAAAGTTGGAATTCCTGGGTTCGTCGTGTATATATCCCCGTATGGCACCGCAACCAATGAAAGAGAGTTGCCTGCTCACTTCGGAGCTTGAGCCCACAAATGAGGCTTATGCTCTTGCAAAAATATCGGGACTTAAATATTGTGAGTATCTCAATCGTCAGTATGGCACAGACTTCATAAGCGTTATGCCCACCAACCTTTACGGCCCTAACGACAACTATCACCCCACTCACAGCCACGTTCTTCCGGCACTCATACGCCGCTTTCACGAGGCCAAGGAAGCGGGGGCAAAAGAGGTTACCTGCTGGGGCGACGGCACACCTATGCGCGAGTTTCTCTATGTCGATGACCTTGCCAACCTTTGCGTCTTCCTTATGAACAACTACAGCGGCAACGAAACGGTGAATGCCGGCACTGGTAAAGAAGTTAGTATAAAAGAGCTTACCGAGCTTGTGGCGCGTGTTGTGGGCTACGAGGGGGCGATTTTGTGGGACACCACCCGCCCCAACGGCACGCCACGCAAGTTGCTCGATGTTTCGAAGAGTGCTGCTATGGGGTGGCGTTACACAACAGAACTTGAAGATGGAATCCGCCTTTCTTACGAAGATTTTCTTAACAACCCAATGAGGGCGGAACGATAAAGAATATTTCTACCCATTATAATAACACAAAAGGTGCAACAAATGTTGCACCTTTTGTGTTATTTATTGTAATTGTTATTAAAAATCCTCTTCCATCATAAGTTTTGCTTTTGCAGCAGGTGAAGCAGGAATTCTTCGTCTGCTGTTACTGGGCTGTTCCTCCGTAATATTGTCTTCTGCACCTTCAGAATCACCAGTGTTGATATCTATACCTTCGTTAATATAGAACTCCATAACACAAGTATGGTCGCCACTGCGAGCATCTTCTTTATAATATCCTCTAACAGGGTTTGTTCCGCCTTCGAGAAGGTTGGTGAGGAGGTTTCCTTTGTAACGTGTCTGTACTGAATAGTTTACAGGAATGCTGGTGTCGCAGTTTCTCCAGAGGTTTACACGGATTTTGTATGTACCTTTCTCTACATATTCGGCGGGTATTGAAATGTTTTCGTTGTTTAGTCCATCGATGTTGCACGCGGGGTTAGAGTCGTGGTCGAGGCCGAAAAGCTGTTCGTTGGTTTCGGGTGAGTAGTCTCCTCTGTTGCCAAAGTATATTTCTCTTCCGCTGGGCATAATAAGATGCAAATCGACATCTTTTTCCACATCGAACACGAGGTTGATGAGGAGGTCGCCGGCCAAGCTTTCTACCACAGTGATGGGTGCTTCGTAGCTCTTTGTGATGTAGCCCTCAACGGTTACTCCTTTTATAACGAGAGTGAAGTCGTTGCCCAGGTTTACACTGTAGAGCACAGGAATTGTGTATGTAAAGTATTCTACAATTTCTGTGGCACGTGTTGTTTCTTCGTTGTTGTCAACGGTAGATGCGTTTATTTCATAGTATCCATCCACACCGTCGATACCAACAAAGAAACGGTCATACTCGGTGGGAGAGGAGATGGTAACGAAGTTACCGCCGTTCTTCAGCGCCTGGCTGTTGCTGTGTACACCGGTAAGCTCTGCTTCGGTAGTGCTCTCGGGCATAGCCTCGTTCTTGAATTCACCGTTCTCTATTGTAAAATAATTATCTTCAATAGGGTTGGTGCTGGGAGCGGTAACCGGGGGCTCCGGTGTGAGGTCAATAGGTATAAATGGTTCCTCGTCGCTGCTACAAGCATAGAATGCTGAAAAACCTACAGCTACTATTGCGCTGTAAATGATGCTTTTAAGTTTCATAAATGAAAATATGTTTATTTTGTTAAAAAATGTTGTTATGGAGGCAAATATAAATTAAAAAGTTCTGTAATCACCCCCCGTTGTTAAAAAATGTTAACAATGTGAAAAATGTTTATCTATCGTTGTTTTTCCTTTATTATTCCTTGTATTTTTTTGGTCTTGTTTTGTCGCAATCTTCTTTATTTGTTTAAATTTGCACCTCGTGTAATTACTGAACAACAGAAAAATGAAAATAGCAATAATAGGAGCCGGAAATATGGGCGGTGCAATAGCGCGAGGCCTTGCCCTCACCGCCGAGGGTGTCGATATTTGTGTGTCGAACCCTTCAGCCGGCAAGCTCGATGCGCTAAAGAGCGAATATCCATCAATAAATACAATAACTTGTAACAGTGAAGCTGCTGCGGGTGCCGACATTGTTTTTCTTGCCGTGAAGCCTTGGAAGGTGGAGGAGGTTATAGAGGAGCTGAAGCCTGTACTCGATTATGGCAAACAGGTGGTTGCCTCGGTTGCCGGCGGAGTGAGCAGCGAGCTGCTCGACGGCTGGCTCAAGAAAGATGGCTGCGCTTTGCCGGTGCTTTATATAGTTATTCCCAATACTGCCATTGCTACAAGGGAGAGTGTGACATTTATCTGTGGTAAGCGTGCCACGGATACAAGCGATGAGGCTATGCTCGCGCTCTTTTCGCCTCTTGGTAAGGCTATACCAGTGCCCGAGGAACTTATTCCTGCAGGAACATCGCTTGCTTCGTGCGGTATTGCATACGCTTTGCAATATATGCGTGCGGCGATAGCCGGTGGTGTAGAGCTTGGCTTTAACGAGAAGGATGCACAGGAAATTGTGATGCAGACTGTTAAAGGAGCTTTGAGCGTGCTCGAAACAAATGCAACCACTCCCACAGTGGAGATAAACAAGGTTACAACCCCCGGAGGGCTCACCTTAAAAGGTCTTTCAGCTATGGAAGAGGCCGGTTTTGCGGCAAGCGTGGCAGCAGGGTTGAAGGCTTCTACAAAAAAGAATTTATAAAACTATGCAGACAACATATAAACGTATAGCAGTAAAGGTGGGCAGTAACGTGCTCACCCGTGCCGACGGAACGCTCGATGTTACGCGTATGTCGGCCATAGTAGACGAAATTGCAGCCCTGCGCTCTATGGGTGTCGAGGTTGTTCTCATATCTTCGGGAGCTGTGGCGAGCGGCCGTAGCGAGTTGCGCGGTCTTGCGGCGAAGAACCTCGATACAGTGGGGCAGCGTCAGCTCTTTTCGGCAGTGGGGCAAGCTAAACTTATAAACCGTTATTACGAACTTTTTCGCGAGCATAATATACCTGTGGGGCAGGTTCTCACTATGAAGGAGAGCTTTGCAACCCGACGTCTTTATCTGAACCAGCGTAACTGCATTATGGTGATGCTCGACAATGGCGTGCTTCCCATTGTGAACGAAAATGACACGGTGAGCGTAACCGAGCTTATGTTTACCGACAACGATGAGCTTTCGGGTATGATGGCATCAATGGTCGATGCACAGGCACTTGTGATTCTGAGCAACGTGGATGGTGTGTACAACGGTGTTCCCGGTACCGAGGGAGTGGAGGTAATACGCCGTGTGGAGCCGGGCAGAGAGCTTTCCGACTATATACAGGCAACAAAGTCGAGCTTTGGTCGCGGAGGTATGATGACAAAGTGCAACATCGCCCGCAAGGTTGCCGAAGAGGGTATTGCCGTATATATTGCCAACGGTAAGCGCGAGGGTGTGCTCACCACTTTGGTGACAGAGCCCGAAAAGGTAGTATGCACCTGTTTTGAGCCCTCACAAGGCAATGTTTCGCCCATTAAAAAGTGGATAGCCCACAGCACGGGATTCGTTAAGGGAACAATTTACCTGAACGAGAAGGCTGTGGCTGCCGTGTGTGGTGAAAAGGCTGTGAGCATACTTCCTGTAGGCGTGGTTAGTGCCGAGGGGGTCTTCGGGCGCGACGACCTTGTGCAGGTTGCAGCTTCCGACGGCAGAGTGCTGGGCGTGGGACGCATAGCTTGCGACAGCGAGGAGATTAAAGAACTTATGGGCAAGCACGGTTGCAAGCCTGTGGTACATTACGATTATTTATATTTGGAATAAGAATGATTATGGAATACAATGATATATTCAAAAGGGTGAAAACCGCTTCTACTGCGGTTTTGAAACTTGGTGCGGAGCAGGTGAATAAGATTCTGCTTGCTGTGGCCGATGCTGCGGTGGAGCGTTCTGCCGATATTCTTGCAGCCAACGAAGAGGATTTGCAGAAAATGTCGCCCGACGACCCCCGTTACGACCGCTTGCGCCTCACCCCCGAGCGCATTGCTGCCATTGCCGACGATATGCGTAATGTGGCTTCTTTGCCCTCGCCTCTTGGTCGTGTACTTAAAGAAAACACCCTTCCCAATGGGCTTGAACTAAAGCGTGTGAGCGTTCCTTTTGGTGTGATTGGTGTTATTTATGAGGCTCGCCCCAATGTTAGCTTCGATGTCTTTGCGCTTTGTCTTAAGGCCGGCAGTGCTTGTTTGCTTAAAGGTGGTAGCGATGCCGAAGCCTCTAACAAGGCAATCGTGTCGGTTATACGCTCGGTGCTTAACGGCTTTGGAGTAGATAAACATATTGTAGAGCTTCTGCCCGTGGAGCGTGAGGCTACAAATGCCCTGCTCACAGCTCGCGGTTATGTCGATTTGATAATCCCTCGCGGCAGTAGCGGCCTTATAAACTTTGTGCGTGCAAACGCCACAATACCTGTAATTGAAACAGGTGCCGGTGTGTGCCACACATATTTTGATGAGTCGGGTAGCTTGGAAAAGGGTATGGCTATTGTGAACAATGCAAAAACGCGCCGTGTGAGTGTGTGCAACGCGCTCGACTGCTTGCTCGTTCACACTGCAAGGCTTGGTGAGCTTGCAGCTCTTTGCGCCCCATTGCAGCGTAGCAATGTCAAGATTTATGCCGACGGTGCCGCTTACGGCGCTCTCGAAGGCAATTACCCATCAGATTTGCTCTTTCACGCGACAGCCGAGAGCTATGGCACGGAATTCTTGAGTTATGCAATGTCGGTTAAAACTGTATCTTCGGTCGATGAGGCTGTGGAGCATATTGCAGCATACGGTTCGGGGCACAGCGAGTGCGTAGTAGCCGAGGACGATGCTGTTGTGGATACTTTTACCTTGCTTGTCGATGCAGCTTGTGTTTATGCAAATGCACCTACTTCGTTTACCGATGGCGCGCAGTTCGGGCTTGGTGCCGAGATTGGTATAAGCACGCAGAAACTGCACGCTCGTGGTCCTATGGCTCTCGAGGAGATTGTTACTTATAAGTGGATTATAAAGGGTAACGGGCAGGTGCGCGGGTAGTTTTGTTTTGGCAATTAACTAACCAATAAAAAGAAATAAACTTATCAACACAACAATACTATGAAAAAGATTTACTTTCTTTTCGTAGCCTTGCTGTTCACATTGAGTGTAGGAGCACAAACAATTCCCGAAGAACCTGCCACCTCCAGCCGTGCCATCGACCTTGGTCTTTCGGTTAAATGGGCAAGCTGCAACGTTGGTGCCACCGCCCCCGAAGAGTACGGCGGTTACTACGCTTGGGGCGAAACCGAGGAAAAAGAAGATTACTCTTTGAGCACCTATAAATATTGCAACGGTAGTTACTATTCAATGACCAAATACTGCACAAGTAGCAGTTACGGCACAGTAGACAACAAAACCGCCCTTGAACCCGAGGATGATGTTGCCCACGTTCAGTGGGGCGGCTCTTGGCGTATGCCCACATTTAATGAAATAGAAGAATTAAGACACAACTGCACCTGGCAGTGGACCACCCTTAACGGTGTAACCGGTTACCGCGTAACCGGTCCCAACGGCAACAGCATCTTCTTGCCCGCTGCGAGCTATCGCGACGGAGTGGAAGTTTACAGTCAGGGGGCTTACGGCAGCTATTGGTCGAGCTCGTTGAACAGCAGCTACAGCAACAGCGCTTACGGCCTGTTCTTCAGCAGTAGCAGCTACTACTACTACGTCAGCCGTTACTTCGGTCATTCGGTCCGCCCTGTGTGTGAGTAGTGTAAGTGAATAAATAGCGTCGCCCCGCTCTCCGTTTTTCGGTTAGCGGGGTGTGTTTTTTTGTGTTTTTTCGCTCCCCTCCGTCGGCAAGCCGACACCTCCGCCTCGCAAAGCAAGGGGAGAAGTTTAATACGTTGCTTTATTTTTGCTTTGTAGTTCTCGGTGGCCCGTGAGGTGTTCTCTCAATATACTTATTCCTTTCTCCTTCTTTTCGTGAGACGAAAAGAAGCAAAAGGCGCAGCACGCGAGTAAAATTAGTTGCTCACCACTCTTGTTCGTGAATTGCCCTATGGGCAATATAACTCATTCGTGGCTCGCTTGCCGCTTCAAGCCTTTCTGTTGTTAGCAGGGTGCTGCGGAACTCGTTCCGTGCGACAATTAAGAAAAAAATATTGTCGCACTACACTCAAACATTTTCGCTACGCGCAAGTTTGGCTGCACTCGGCATAGTATAAATAAATTTACCCTCTGCGCTCGTTTGCACAAGCTTTCGCACAATGACCTGCTACCAACAGGGCCTTCCGCTGTAATTTTAACGGTGCTGCAGTTTTTTGAAATTACTCTTGCTATGGTTGGTAGGGGCGCACCGATGTGTGCGCCCTTGATAGCATCCGCAGAAGTAATGTCCTAAAATAAAACCGGCGCCGTTAAAGAATACAGCTTGGAGTAGCTCTGTTTTTGTGAGAAGCGATAACGTGCCGGGCGTTTTGCGCCCTTTTGCGCGACAAAAGGGCAATAAAGAATTTACACAGAAACAAAAAACGACAGTTAGCGACACCGAGAACTTAAAAGCAAGTTTTTACAGAAGGTAATATTGGGTTATAAACCCCGCTTTACCATCGGCGGTAAATAAAAAATTCTCCGATTTACCTGCAACAATCGCGCAAAGTAATCAGCGCCTCGGGGCCCATATTAAAAAGCAAGTCAATGATACTTGTGCAGGGAATGAACCCGTTGCGTGTGGCAAACACTTGGTAGTAAGGTTCGGGAGTAAAAAGGGAGATGTTGTCGAGACTTTTGGGTTCGGCTGCGTAGCGCAGGTCCTCAATATTGTTTTCCCCTGTTTTCAACGAGCTTTTTTCGGCAATGATGGTCTCTTGTTCAAGCCCCAAAAGTTCGCACACCACAGCGTGCAGGCGCAGGTTGAAATCCATAAGGAAACCATCGCGTTCCTGGTAGAAACGGGCAAAATCGTCGGCGTAATAGTCGAAAAAAGCACTCTTGCGGTAGGCACTTACTATAGCATTCCAGTGAAGGTGTCGCCAGTTGCCGTGCTCGCTTATACGTACATCGCGCATCGCCTGTCCGCCATTGTGTACTACTGGTATGGTAAGTGTCTGCGTGCCGTTCTCTGTGGCAATGACGGCGCGGTTGCGAAAGGTCTGCTTCACAAACGGTGCGTCGGCATCTATTACAAGCTTGTCGGCTGCAAAAAGGCGTGCGTACACAGGTACGGGTGCGAGATACAGGGGGTGCGACAGCAATTCCATAAGGTGTGCTTTTCTATCAGCACTCCACGCGGCAACATATTAACGTTGCTACGCGTGACTATTGCTGAAAAGCTCACCGATAATTAGTTGTCATTGGCTCGCTTTTCTATCCGCACCCGCTGAAAAGCTCACCGATAACAAAACAGGTTTTGCTATTCAAAGAAACGGAAGGTATCGTACCACTTTATCTTCTTCTTTGCAAGTTCGCTGCCCTGTTTTTCGGCAAGGCGGTACCAGCGTGCGGCGGCAAACTCGTTTTTCTTTGTTCCGCGCCCCTTTTCGTAGCAGTATGCTACACGTTCCATTGCTTTGGGGTGCTGTTGGTTTGCAGCCTCGTGGTACCAGTGAAATGCTCTCTTACGGCTCTTTTTGACATATGTGCCCTTCTCGTGGAATTGCGCCAATTTGAACTGCGCCTCTCTGTGTCCGGCCTTTGCGGCGCGGGTGTAGTAGTCGCCGGCAGGGCTTTTGCGCATTTTTCGTTTGCTTAATCCGGCTGCAATGTCCTCCTTTTCCTTTATTTGGCCAAGTATAAAGAGGGCAACGGGCTCCTCCTGTCCGGCAGCCTTCATATACCAATCGTAAGCGACAGCGCTGTCCGGTTTCACTCCAATGCCTTTCATATAACAGTCGGCAAGTATGGTCTGCGATGCAGCGTAACCGTTCTCGGCCGAGAGGGTGTAGTATTTTATTGCAAGCGAGTCGTTCTTGTGCGTTCCCACTCCGTGCATATAACAGCTTGCAAGGTTGTGCTGGGCTGCCTTGTTGCCCAGGTTCGCTGCTTTGCGGAAATTAGTGAATCCTTTGATGCTATCCTGTTCGGTACCCAGGCCAAGCATGGTGCAGACAGCTGTGTTGAAAACCGCGTCGGGGTAGCCGAGTGCAGCTGCCTCGCTGAATAGTTTGAAGGCCTCATTATACTCTTTTTCGCGGAACAGTTTGCGCCCCTCTTCGTTTTTCAGGAAGCAGTGGGCAAGCAGTTCGGGAGTATCTATTCCTGTTATGGGCCTGATGGTGCGTTCTGCTTCGTTCCTCTGTTTCACAAGGTCGTCTATGCGGCGTGTGAATATTGTGCTGTCGGTGCTGTAAAATGTGCCGTCGGCATATCCCTCGACATTTACATCTATGCTCCTGGCTGTGGAGTTATTGTATAGCTCAACCTTAATTTTACCATCTATGGCTGTTGCCTGCGGAACCCACAAAAGGGTACGGCGATAGTCGCGCACGCTGCTGTCGGGGCGCAGTGTGCTGTAATCGGGGGCATAGAACTGCTTGCTTTGGGTGTAACCGTACACAAGTGTGTAGCGGGCACTGCTGCTGTGCGACAGTTGCGGTATAAGGCTGCCGGCCCTCTCTTTTTCGCTGTTGGGTATGAAGCAGGCGACATAGTTGGGCATTTCATCGTCTTGTGCATTTTTACTCTTCCTCTCGAAGGTTATTGCATCGGGCGCATCGTCTATATCCCAGTTTCTGGGCGGTATGCCTGTTTTTTGTGTAAACAGGTGGTAGAATGTGGAATAGTCGTAAGTCTTTATACTTTTAGTGTTTCCGCTCTGAACTCTTTTGCCGTTGTATAGTTTGCGCGTGTTTTCATCGGAGCGTATCACAATCTCCTTGAAGTCCAGCATTTTGGAAACATTCACGCCGGCGGTGTACTCTTCGTTGCTGCGTGGTATGCTGTCGGTGTGGTATTCTCCGTCGAGAACCATACCTTGTATCCAATAACACCAGTTGAGGTTGTGCCGCCAGAATGCACTGCGCATAATGTCGACCGCGGTGAGAGTGTTGTGGTAGGCTGGGTCCTGAATGAGAAAACTGCTCTGCCTCCTTATCTTGTTCATTCCACCAAAAACATCGACCACAATGCCATTGCCGCCGCTATTTAATCCACCGTTGCTGCCCATAACGTACCGGTCGAACGATGAAAGAGTGGGCGCACCGAGCGAATACTCTTTTATACCATAGGGTGTGGAGTGGTCGAAAATGTGGTTTACAAAAGGGGATTCGTAGTGACCATGTGAGCGGTAGCCGGTGGGGTCCCACGGGTCTATGCGGTTGGTGAGGTATGTGACATCCTGGGCATACTCCCACTCGTCGAGGAAGTCGAGGCGCATTTCACTGCGTGGCGGGCGGTAGTTGCTGCTGCGTTTCTTTTTCGACACCACCTCGACCTGTGTGAGCAGGTATTCAAAGGGGTTTATCCTTATAATCTCCTCTCTCTCCTCTTTCAGCCTCTCCTGCGTAAGTGCTTTTCCGGTGTTGCGCTCCCAATAGTCGTACAGGCGCATGGCGGGCGAAAAATAGCGGTCGAGGTTGAATGCGAATATGCTGTCTCTGGTCGAAAGCGAGTTGAGTGCAGGGGTGAGCTTTGCCACTTTCTTACCATAGAAATCCTTTGTGTTCAGGTGAAATTCTCCCTTTTCATCGGTCTTGAAATCATATTTGGTGACATTGCTGTCGCGGTAGGTAATCTCGAACTTTACCCTGCTGTCGGGTATGGTTGTAACAATGTATTTGTCGAGCTTGCCTATCCTGCGGTTGGGTTTCTTCTTTATGAACCGCCCGTTTACGGTTATCCCTTTTTCAATGGGCTGGGCAAGGTCGGCAAACCTGTTGCACAGTTTGCTCCAATCGTACGATGTCCAGCCGTGGGTGAGCATTACAAGGTCGAGTTCACGTGTGCGGTTCCCGTTTGCGGGGTTAAAGTAGCGTGCAGCATCGGGGATGTAGCCTTTTACTTCGCTGCCGAGCAGCATATAGGTGTATATGTTGTAGCTGTACGATGTTGTCAGCGGCGTGTCGGCATCGGTTACTGCGAGCGAGAAGTTGCCGCCTGTGAGGGGGGTACCATCCTCGCGTTCGATGCTCAATGTGATTTTTCCGTACGGTGTCGCTTGCAAGTTGTCGAGCGGACGGTCGTTGCTCTTCACCAACAGTCTGGCAGTGGGGCGGTCATCGACAATTGTTCCGTCGTGGGTAACGAAGAACATTCTTTCGGCAAGAGGCAAGCCTTCGCCTGCAAAGAGTATCACGCGGTTTACACCTTCGGGCAATGTGTTGCGGTCTATGGCAAAATAGACACTCTTTTCATTCGATGAGAAGCGTTCGTAGAAATTGGTCTTTCCGCGGTGAACCACAGCACAACCCAGTTCCACCGGCGATACGATGGTATTCTTCACGGAAATACCTATGGTGCTGCTGTTGTGGTCGAGTGTTATTGCAACTCCCTCGCTCTCGGCTTCGGGGAGGCGGAATTTCTTTTTGTTGCCGTGAATGGCTGCGCTGTATTTTACCCCTTTCTGCGGGTTCAAAAGGAATGTACCCTTTCCCATATGTTCGGGTGTGGCGGTAAATAGTTCATCTCCATCGGCAAACAAAGTTATGCTTTTCCCGCTGTTTATGCCGTCGGGCCCGAAGATTTCATAGGCTACACGTGTTTCCACACCTTCGAGAAGGTGTCCTCCTTCGGGGTAGAATTTGATATCCCATTCGGGCAGTTTGCCGTTCTCCCATCGCATTTTACGGTCGAGGCCTGTAACGCTGCTGTCCTTGTCGATATCGACCAGGAACGCTCTGCGTCTGTCGAGCATATTGCGGAATGTGTAATCGCCGTTCTTCACCTTGTCGAACACGGGGAATACGCGGCTGAACACTGCATCCTTGCCGCGGTTGAGCATATATCTTGTGTAGGAACGCACCTCGTAATAACCCGACAGCAGCTGCTCGTTGAGCTCAAAGGAGCCGTCGCAGGTTCCGTTGTCGTCTATCTTGTATTTCTGTGTGCGCACCACATACCCTTCGGGTGCCACAAGTTCCACATACAGCACACGGCTTATAGTGGTGGGAGTGTCCTGTGTGCCGCTTGTCACGTAGGCCTTGAACCAGATGCTCTCGCCCAGGTAGTAGCTGTTATTGTCGAAATGGAGGTATACACGCTCTTCGGGGAACAGTTCCTGTTTTATAACCGACCGCACAACAAGGTTGTCGAGCGTGTTGCGCAGGGTGCTGTCCTTCTTCTCTTGTGCTGTTGCCGCCAGAGTTGCGAGCAACAGGGTGTATGTAAGCAATCTCTTCATCATATTGCTGTCAGTTTATGGGTGTTGAACCTACAAGCATCGGTCGTCTGCTTGCCTGCTGTGTTTCTGCTTTGCCGTGCCGGTATATTATGTGTGCATCGTATATGGTGTTGGCCTTTTCACCGTCTACTATTGCCGAAGCCCACTCTTTCTGCTTTATGTACTCCTCGGCAGAGGCTATCATAGCCGAGCGTATGAGCTCTATGTTGTCGGCAATGTTTTCGTTGCTTGTATTAAGCGATATGTCGCACCCTTTTATTGCTATGTCGCCGGCTTGTCCGTTATTGTCGGCAATGAATGATGCTCTCACGCTGCATCTCCTTATATCGCTTTTTGCGATGCCCGGTGCTGTATCATTGTCTTGCAAGTTCATATATCCGTAATATGTTTCACTTGCATATCTGATGGCTGTTACGCTCTCTTGCGGTGTCGTAGCCTTTTCTGTTGTAGCAGGTGCTGTGGCTGTTATGGTGTCGGTTGGCTGCTGCATTGCCTTTGTGGCAACCGTTGCTCTTTTTTTCTTTTTCACATGTACCGGGGGCGGGGGAACGGTTGTCCGGGCTGTTGCAATTGGCGCAGTTTCTTCCTTTGTATGGGTTGCCGCAACGTTGGCTGTTACCTCTTTGTAGCTGTATATATATTGTGGCTTGGCAAACAACAACAGCAACAGCGATGTTGCGGGTATAAGGTAGAGCCACTTGGCGAGCCTGGCTCTGTCCGACTCTTTGCGTGCCATCATTGTAATTCTTTTGCGCACGCTGCTCTGGCTGAACCTGTTTATGAGTTGTGTGCCCGCGTTGCTTGCCGCCTTTTTGAGTATGAGCAACTGGTAGTCGCGTGCATTGTCGCTGTGCTCCATAACATATCGGTCGGCTTCGTATTCGTGTATCTCCTTTATGTCGTTTTCGAGCATATATATAAATGGGTTGAACCATTGGAACGCTTTTACTGCGGCAAGCAGCAGTATGTCCAGCGAGTGGCGGTGGAGTATGTGCCCCTCTTCGTGCAGGAGAATCTCTTTTCCGCACTCGTTATAGTCGCTTTCCGAAATTACAATATGGTTGAACCAACTGAAAGGGGCAACAGTGTCGGCGTGGCAGTGTATTATGGCTTTTCCACGCTGTTCGGTCCATAGTGTTCCGCGTCTTATGGCAGTGGCGGCCTTTGTGATGCCCATTGCTGTTCCCAAAAGAGTGAAAGCTACCCCGGCAAGGTATATTGCAAGGATAATGTTTTCCCATTCGATGGCAGTTGTGGCTCCTTGAATTGCTGTTGTTGCAATGTTGCTGCCTGCAACGATGTTTGCCGGTGCTTCCATTACAACGGTAAAGTGTATTTCGGCCCACGGCAGCAGTGCCGACACTACCACCGTGCCAAGCAACAGCAGGCGGTTGAGCGATGCAAATGTCTCCTTGCGCAGCAGCAACGTGAACGGAATGTAAAGCACCGCAAGGCAAATGGTCCATTTGATTATATATACAAGGAATGCGCTCATCGCTTCTCTCTCTTTCGTGGGTTACTGTTTTTGTATAATCTCCAACAACTCTTTTATCTCATCCTCGCTCAACTGCTCCTTTTCGACAAAGAACTTTACCAGCGAGGAGCCCGACCCTCCGAAGAACGAATCCTTAACCTCGCTCATTACCTGGTTGGTATATTGCTCCTTGCTTACAAGGGGGTAGTAAGTGTGTGTCTTGCCAGTGAGTTTGCGGAAATCGACAAACCCTTTGTTCAGCAGTATTTTAAGGAAAGTGGATATGGTTGTGTAGGCGGGTTTGGGTGCGGGGTAACGTGCTATGATATCGTGAATACAGCCGCCTTCGGGCAGTTCCCAGAGTGCGTTCATTACCTGCATCTCGGCTTTTGTAAGTGTGTCGAATTTCTTTTTGCTCATATCGTGATATATTTTCCGGTTGCGGCAAATATATTACGAATTTTTTAGAAATCTAAACCTTTAGAAATTAAAAATGTGAAGAACGTGCTTTTTTAACTTTCATTATTAGTAATAGGGATTTGCCGACACAAAATCACCGGAACTGTCGGCAACAGTCGCGCAGTGTAATAAGAGCCTCAGGGCCCATATTGAAAAGCAGGTCAATGATACTTAAATTGGGAATGAATCCGTGGCGTGCTGCAAATACCTGGTAGTAGGGTTCGGGGGAGTAGCCCTCTATTGTGGCAAGGGCTTTGGGCTCGGCAATGTGGCGCAGTTCCTCCACTGCGCTGTCGGGCGTGTCAACCGCTTTGCGGTCGAGCCCCAGAAGTTCGCACACAACAGCGTGGAGCCGCATGCTGAAATCCATAAGGAACCCGTCGCGTTCTTGGTAGAAATGGGCAAAATCGTCGGCGTAATAGTCGAAGAAAGGGCTTTTGCGGTAGGCGCTTACAATGGCGTTCCAGTGCAGGTGTCGCCAGTTTCCGTGTTCGCTTATACGCACATCGCGCATAGCCTGGTTGCCGTTGTGTACAATGGGTATGGTAAGGGCCTGTGTCCCGTTTTCCGTGGCTATGACAGCTCTGTTGCGAAAGGTCTGTTTCACAAACGGGGAGTTGCCGTCTATAATTATTCCATCGGAGGCATACAGGCGGGCATACAGCGGCACGGGTGCCAGGTAGAGCGGGTGTGCAAGTATGTTCATTGCCGGTTATTTATAGCTGTCGACAAAGCGGAATAGGCGGTTCCAGCGTATTTTCCCATCGAACCATCCACGGTCCTTGTCGAGAGAGAGCCATATAAGTATGGGCTTGCCCACAATGTGGTCCTCGGGTACGAATCCCCAGCAACGTGAGTCGGCGCTGTTGTGGCGGTTGTCGCCCATCATCCAATAGTAGTCCATCTTGAATGTGTAGCTTGTGCTCTCCTCGCCGTTTATGTATATTTTGCCATCTTTTACTTTTAGGTCGTTGCCTTCATATACGGCGATGGGGCGTTCGTACACGGGCAGGTTCTCGAGTGTGAGGGCGATGCTCTCGCCACGCTTGGGTATCCACACGGGGCCGTAGTTGTCCATAGTCCAGCGGGTGTATCCGTTAAGCGGGTATATGCCGTGTGTCTCGTCGTTAATAACAGGCTCTATGGAGCTTACCAGCGAGGTGTAGCTCTGTAGCTGTTTTAGTGTCTGCTTGGTGAGGGGGATCAGGTAGCGTCCGTTGTGATAGCGTTGCAGGTCGTCTTTGCTTATTTCGAGCTTGCGACGTATTCTTTCGGGCATAGGAGCCTTTAATTTTACCCAATAATTGTATTGTACGTTCTCGGGCGCGGCACTCTCTTTGCCGTTTATGTAGATATCCTTGTCTATTATCTGCAGGGTGTCGCCGGGGAGTCCTACACAACGTTTTACGTAGTTTTCGCGGCGGTCTACGGGGCGCCACACCTTTTCGCCGAACTGCTCGGGGTGTTGCTCTATGTATTGGCTGCCGGCTGCATAATAGAGGTCGTACACCGCACGTTGGCGCTCGGTGGTGAGGCTATCCATTATGGGCTTGTTGGGGTAGAGGCTCTCGCCTATGTAGTAGCAGTCGCTGTAATAATCAATGATCTGTGGGTTGGTGGTGGCTGTGTCGCCTGCGGGGTAGTTGAACACCACAATATCACCACGTTCCACATTCTGCCAGCCGGGTACACGTTCATAGTCCCATTGTATGCAGTCGAGGTAGCTTTTTGTGCCGGTCACGGGCAGAGTGTGCTGTGTGAGGGGCATACTTAATGGTGTCTGCGGCTTGCGTGGGCCGTAGTTCATTTTGCTCACAAAGAGATAGTCGCCCACCAGGAGTGATTTTTCGAGCGACGAAGAGGGTATCACGTAATTCTGGAAGAAAAAGAGGTTTACAAAGTATACAGCAACAAGGGCGAACACTATTGCATCCACCCAGCTCATTATGGTGCGAACTGCGCTGTTTTTGCTCTTTTTCCACCACCCCCAGGGGATGAATTTTGTGATGTAATTGTCTATTATGAAAGGAATTACAATTATTCCCACCCAGCTTTTAACCCACACGAGGAAGGCTATATAGAGGGTGAGGGCCACAGTGAGGCGTATGTAATCCTTTGTGGTGGGCTTTCTCATTGTGTTTCTTCTTAAAAATCAAACAAATTGCTCATTCCCAGGAGGCCGTTGTGCTCGTTCACGTACTCGGCTGCAATTACTGCGCCAAGAGCAAAACCGCTACGGTTCTTTGCGTCGTGGGTGATGGTGATGCTGTCGGCTTCCGAGTCGTAGGTGATGGTGTGTATGCCGGGTACTTCGTCGCGGCGTATAGCATCAATCTTCAGCTCATTCTCGGCGGGTTGTGCACCTGTGGTGATGCTGCCGTCGGGGTTGGTGAGGTCGCCCATAACCCAAGAGCTCTTGCGGTCGAGGTTTTCGAGGATGCCTTCGGCAAGGGTGATGGCTGTGCCGCTGGGGGCATCGAGCTTGTGTATGTGGTGGGTCTCCTCCATCTGAACATTGTAATTGGGGAAACGGTTCATTATTTTTGCAAGGTAGCGGTTTACAGCCGAGAATACTGCCACGCCCAAGCTGAAGTTGCTTGACCAGAAGAGTGTCTTGCCCTCTTTCTCGCAAATCTCGCGCATTTCAGCCTCGTGCTGCTGGTACCAGCCTGTGCTGCCGCTTACCACCTTTACGCCTGCTGCCATTGCCTCCTTGCAGTTGTCGTAGGCTACTGTGGGGGCGGTAAATTCTATTGCTACATCGGCCGAACGGAATGCCTCGCTTGCAAAATCTTCGCGGTTATCGATATCAATGATTGATACAATCTCGTGTCCTCGCTCTATGGCAATTTTCTCAATGGTCTTGCCCATTTTGCCATATCCTATAAGTGCTATTTTCATATATGTTTTTAATTTGCTTTTTGTTAGACTGCGCGAAGATAGTGAAAAATCCGATACGTTGCACCGCTTTGCGCGCGCGAGTGGTTATTAAAGTTGTTTTTGTGTGCGTGCAAAAGAGTTTTATTTGTGTAAAAACCTCTTTGCAAGGTGTCGTCGCACGGGTTCGTCGTAAAGTTTTAGTATGGTGTAGGCAAGGAGTATGCTTGCGATTATTACCATTAGTGCCACGCCCCACGTTTCGCCCAGAGTGTAATGGTGTTTCTCAATGAGCCACGCGTAAAAGAGGTACATTATGGGGTAGTGGATTATGTAGAGCGGGTACGAAATGTCGCCCAAGAATTTGTTTATGCGCCCGGTTAGGTTGTCGCTGCACCTGCCACAGGCTCCCAACCACACGATAAACGGGAAGAGGAGAGTTATGCACACAACCTCGTAGAGGCTGTTTAGGCTGGCACTGCCTGTATGGGCTATGTAGGGTACGGAAAAAGCGGCTGCAAGCAGGGTTGTACACATCCAGAAAGTTCCTTTTATCTTCCGTGGCTTGAAGGTGCGTGCAAGCAACATACCCGCAGTGAAGGGGAAGAGCATACGCAGAAGACCGCCCGTGAGGTTCGCGGCATCTATAGTCCAGCCCACTCCCACACAGTCGTATCCTGAAATATTGCCAATAAAGAACCAGGCGTGGGCAACGCCCAACAAGGCTGTAAGCACGGCAAGGGCTTTTGTGGGTAAACGGCGTATGAAAAGGGCATAAATTATGTTGCCTATGTATTCAAAGAAGAGTGACCACGCGGGGCCGTTCAAGGGGAACATCTCACCGTTGCCGCGTACCTCGTATGGGATTCCCGGGAGAGCGGGTATCATAAACATTGTGAGCAACAGGGCAAGCATAACAAGGCTTGTGGGGGTGGTGGTTCCGTTCCACTTTTCACAGCCTGCGACAAAAAAGGTTACGGCGCCAATTATTGCTCCCATCACCACCATAGGGTGCAGGCGTATGAGGCGGCGTTTGAAGAAGTTTCCAAGTGACATCTTGTTCCAACGTTCGTCGTAGGCATAGCTTATCACAAACCCCGAAAGGATAAAGAAGAAATCCACAGCTATGTGTCCGTGGTTCAGCGTGGTTATGATTCCTGCACCCTCGCCATTGGTAGCCTCGGCAAAGGCAAAACCTTCAAAAATATGATACCACAAAACAAAGAGTGCGGCTACTCCGCGCAGCCCGTCGAGCAGTTCATAATGTGGCTTTGTGTCGGCAAAAATTGCCGATGAAATTGTGGTTTTTTGCATAGTTCTTCTCTTGTGTTATATTTTTTTTGTGCTATCTGATTTCGCAAAGATAGTTTTTTGTCTTTTTCTTTCCAAAAATTGTTTTTGTGTCTCGCGTCGTGTAAAGTATAATTATATTATATTTATATATGCGCAAATCAAAATAAAATCGCTATTTTTGCAGATTGTTGAGTATAAGTGTGCAAAAACGCAAAATAAGATAAATAAAAACATATAATCCTATGGAAAAGAAATTCAAAAGAACTTTGGTAACATCGGCTTTGCCTTACGCTAACGGCCCTGTGCACATCGGTCACCTTGCCGGCGTTTATGTACCTGCCGATATCTACACACGTTATCTGCGTCTTAAAGGCGAAGAGGTGCTTTTTATCGGTGGTAGCGATGAGCACGGTGTGCCCGTGACTATACGTGCAAAGAAGGAGGGTATAACTCCTCAGGATGTGGTAGACCGTTATCACAACATAATAAAAGATTCGTTCGAGGGCTTCGGTATTTCGTTCGATGTATATTCGCGCACTACTTCGCAGACCCACCGTGAGCTTGCTTCCGACTTTTTCCGTAAGCTCTACGAAGATGGCAAGTTTGTGGAGATGGAGAGCGAACAGTACTACGACGAGGGTGAGCAGCAGTTCCTTACCGACCGCAATATCCGTGGCGAGTGCCCCCGCTGTCACGCTGCCGATGCTTATGGCGACCAGTGCGAAAAGTGTGGTGCAACCCTTTCTCCCGACGAATTGATAAATCCCTATAATGCCGATTCGGGCAATAAATTGGTGAAGCGCAAGACCAGTCACTGGTATCTGCCCCTCGACCAGTATCAGCCTTGGTTGGAGCAGTGGATTCTGAACGACCACAAGGAGTGGCGCAGCAATGTTTACGGTCAGTGCAAGAGCTGGCTCGACACAGGTTTGAAACCTCGCGCCGTAACCCGTGACCTCAACTGGGGTATTCCCGTGCCCGTGGAAGGTGCCGAGGGTAAGGTTCTTTATGTGTGGTTCGATGCTCCCATCGGTTATATAAGCAATACAAAGGAGCTGTTGCCCGACACTTGGGAACAGTGGTGGAAGAGCGAGGATACACGCCTTGTTCACTTTATCGGAAAGGACAATATCGTGTTCCACTGCATTGTGTTCCCCACTATGCTTAAAGCTCACGGAGATTATGTTCTCCCCGACAACGTACCCAGCAACGAGTTCTTGAACCTCGAGGATGACAAAATCTCTACATCGCGCAACTGGGCTGTATGGCTCAATGAGTATCTTGTTGATTTTCCCGGCAAACAGGATGTGTTGCGTTACGTGCTCACAGCCAATGCCCCTGAAACAAAGGATAATAACTTTACTTGGAAGGACTTCCAGGCGCGCAACAACAACGAGCTTGTTGCCGTTTACGGTAACTTTGTGAACCGTGCGCTTGTGCTCACCAAGAAATATTTCGATGGCAAGGTGCCTGCTGCCGGCGAGTTCAGCGACTACGATAAATCTATCATCGAAGAGTTTGTAAACGTGAAAGACCGCGTAGAGAGCCTCCTCGACCAATATAAGTTCCGCGAGGCGCAGAAGGAGGCTATGGAACTTGCCCGTATCGGTAACCGCTATCTTGCCGAGACCGAGCCTTGGAAACTTGCAAAAACCGACCTTACACGCGTTGCAACAATTCTTAACCTCTCGCTTCAACTCGTTGCCAACCTCTCTATCGTGTTCGAGCCCTTCTTGCCCTTCAGCAGCAAGAAATTGCGCGAGATGCTTAACCTTGCCGAGTTCGAGTGGGCAAGCCTTGGCAGCATAAGCTTGTTGCCCGAGGGACACACTCTTGGCGAGGTGGGCTTGTTGTTCGACAAGATTGAAGACGATGTAATACAGGCACAGCTCGACCGCCTTGCCCGCATCAAGAAAGAGAACGAGGCGGCAGCCTATAAGGCTAAACCCATAAAGGATACTATTGCTTTTGAGGATTTTGAGAAGGTTGATATCCGTGTGGGTACCGTGCTCGAGTGTACTAAAGTGCCTAAAGCCGACAAGTTGCTGCAATTCAAGATTGACGATGGCCTTGAGACTCGTACCATTCTCTCGGGTATTGCAAAACAGTTCAAGCCCGAGGAACTTGTGGGTAAACAGGTATGCTTCATCGCTAACCTTGCTCCCCGTACCTTGCGTGGTATTGTGAGCCAGGGGATGATTTTGAGTGCCGAGGACAATGAAGGCAAGCTTTCATTGCTTACCGTTTCTCCCACCGCAAAACCCGGCAGCGAGGTTAAATAATGGGTAAAAAGGCTGCCGATACTTTGAAAAATGCCGTCGCAAAGAGTTTTCTTTGGGGCGGCTTGAGCAATGCTTTGTGCCAACTGCTCAGTATCTTCTTCGGGGTGTACCTTGCACGTTTGCTTGGCCCCGAGGATTACGGGCCTGTGGGTATGCTTGCGATTTTCAATGCTTTGGCTACTTCGTTGCAGGACAGCGGCTTTGTGGCTGCCATTGCCAACCGCAAGAAGGTGGAGCACGACGACTATAATGCTGTCTTTTGGTTCAGCATAATAACTTCGGTGGTTATATATGCGCTCCTCTATGCCGGCGCGCCTCTTATAGCCGGTTTCTTCAACCAGCCCATTCTGCTGTGGCTCGCAAGGTTCAACTTCCTTGCTTTTGTACTCAACGGGTTGGGTGTAGCCTCCTCGGCCTATCTGTTCCGCGAACTGAAGGTTAAACAACGCTCCATAGCGGCAGTACTTGCGCTGTTGGTTTCGGGTGTGGCCGGTATATTGTTTGCAGTAAACGGTTACTCTTACTGGGGTATATCGGCACAGGCGATAATATACACGCTTGTGAGGTTGCTTGTCTACTGGTACTATACCCCGTGGCATCCCACCTTGCGGGTTAAATTCTATCCCTTGCGATATCTTTTTGCGTTCAGCTACAAGTTGCTTATAACGAATATTTTCCAGAAGATAAATTGGAATGTATTCTCTTTCGTGCTCGGAAAATTCTATAGCCGTGCCGACGTGGGCAACTATTCAAAATCGGCCGATTGGTTCCGTATGGGCAGCGATATGGTGAACGTGATGGTGAACACCGTGGCACAGCCTGTGCTTGCAAGGGTGGTTGAGGATAATGAGCGTCAGCTGCGTGTATTCCGCAAGATGTTACGTTTCACTGCTTTTGTCTCGTTCCCCTTGTTGGCGGTGCTATCGCTTGTGTCGCACGAACTTATTGTGGTTGTTCTTACCGACAAATGGGAGGAGAGCTCGCGTATGTTGCAGATTCTGTGTCTGTGGGGTGCGTTTATGCCCATACAGTCAATGTTCACAAACTTGCTTGTGAGCTGTGGCCGCACCAATACGTTTATGTGGGGTACAATTGTACAGGGTACGCTGGTGCTGCTTATGCTTGTGGCTATGCACACGCTTGGCATTAAGCCGATGCTTGTGGCTTACTGCCTTTTCAATATTGCTTGGCTGTTTGTGTGGTGTGTGCTTGTGCGTCGCGATATTGCACTCACCGTGAGAATGTTTATAATGGATTTTGCCCCGTTCCTGCTTGTGGCTCTTGCGGCTGTGGGTATCGCGGGGTATGCGACCGTGCAGGTTGAAAATCTGTGGCTGTTGCTGGTGTTGCGAGTGGCAGGCGCGTCGCTTTTATATTTGGGAATATCCTGTTTGTGCGGTTTTGAGGAACTGCACGAGTCTGTTGATTATATTTTCCGCAGGAAAAGAATGAATTAAGGATTATGAAGAAGATATTGTTCGACAATCAGATGTTTACTTTTCAGCGATTCGGCGGTGTTACCCGCTATTTCGCCGATTTGATGTACAATCTGCCGGCCGACGAGTTTGTGTCAGACATTCCTATGCGTTATTGCGAGAATCACTATGTGACAGAGACTTATGGCCATAAATACGAAACGGTGAATTTCCCCAAGTCTTACCGTATACGTCGCAGGGTGTACCAGATGGTAAACCACTTCTATGCGTGGCGTGCGGTGAGAAAGGGCGACTACGACCTGTTCCACCCCACATACTTCAACCCTTATTTTCTGGGTGCGGTAAAGGATAAGAAAAAGCCTTTTGTGCTTACTGTACACGATATGATTTTTGAGCGTTATCCACAGGATGTGCTTATATACGACCGCACCATTCCGCATAAGAAACTTCTTATAGAGAAGGCCGACCACATAATTGCCGTGAGCGAGAATACGAAACGCGACATTGTGGAGCTTTTGGGCACGTCGCCCTCTAAAATATCGGTAGTGTATCACGGTTATCGTGCCGTTTCCGATGTTGCTCCGCAGCTTTTCGACAACTATGTGCTTTATGTCGGGGAGCGCAAGGGATACAAGAATTTCTATCCGTGGCTGTCGGCAGTGCGTCCGTTGCTTATGAAGAATCCTTCGTTGCGCATTGTCTGCACAGGAACCCCGTTCAGCAGGGGAGAGCTTGAACTCTTTGCCCGTTGGAATATTGCCGACAGGCTCATACATATATCGGCCGACGATGCGCAGATGGCATCGCTTTACCGCCACGCACTCTGCTTCGTTTTCCCGTCGCACTATGAGGGCTTTGGAATCCCCATTCTCGAAGCTTTCCACAATGGTTGTCCTGTCTGCTTGAGCCGTGCGAGCTGTTTCCCCGAGGTTGCAGGTGATGCAGCGCTCTACTTTAATCCCCACGACGCGCAGTCTATGTCCGATGCTTTACAGGCTTTGGTGGAGTCGCCGGCTTTGCGCGATGAGATGAGGCTAAAAGGGTTGCAGCGCATTAAGGAGTTCTCGCTGGAACGTATGGTGCAGGGAACTTGTGACGTGTACCGTAAATTGTTGTAATAAGATAAAATGAAGATATGATGAAGATGGATTTGAAAAAGATGTATCCTCACCTCCTTGCAGTGTTGGCTTTCTTTGCCATTACCGGTATATATTTTGCACCCACAATGCAGGGTAAGGATCTTATGCAGGAGGATGCGATAAACTCGCGTGGGTGGGGTAACGACTTGAGCGAGCATTATGAGAAGACCGGAGAGTATGGCCACTGGTCGAATGCTATGTTCGGCGGTATGCCAGCCAATTACACCTATATGCCTAAATCGGAAAATGTGTTCCGTCACATAGGTCGTCTGCTCACTCTTGCGTGGATGGGCGGTACGGGTCGTCATAATGGCTACATATTCCTCTCTTTGCTCTGTTTTTACATCTTTCTCATTTCAATAGGGTGTAATTCGTGGCTCTCCTTTATGGGCTCCGTGGCCTATACGCTCTGCTCGTACAACCTGATAATTGTGGGGGTGGGGCATATGAACAAGGCTTTGGTTATGGCTACGATGGCTCCTATTATTGGCGGTGTTATAATGTGTTACCGCGGTAAATTGCTTGCCGGTAGCTTTGTGACGCTTGTTTTTGCCGGCTTGAATGTTTACTGGAACCACCAGCAGATAAGTTATTATTTGTTGATTGTGCTGCTCTTCTTGGCGGCAGTGTATCTTGTGTATGCTGTGCGCGAGGGTGAGTTGCGTCGCTATCTTAAAGCAACGGGTGTGCTTGTGGTGGTGGCTGTTCTTGCAGTTTTGCCTTCGGTGGGGCAGTTGTGGCCCACTATGGACTATGCCGAAGAGAGTGTGCGCGGTGCTGCGATATTAAAACCGAAAAATGAGGCGGCAAAATCTTCGGGTCTTGATATAGATTATGCTTATCAGTGGAGCTATGGTGTAGAGGAGACTCTAACCCTGCTTGTGCCCGACATTTATGGCGCAAGTTCGCATTATGAGCTTGGAACCGACTCTGAAACCTATAAACTTTTCAGCCGTTCATACGGTGCTGCCCAGGCAAAGAAGATTGTGAAACAGATGCCCACTTATTGGGGTACACAGCCCTTTACTTCGGGTCCCGTGTATGTGGGTGCAATTGTATGTTTCCTGTTTGTGCTCGGTATCTTTGTGGTAAAGGGTCGTGACAGGTGGTGGTTGCTTGCAGCAACGGTTCTTACTCTTATTCTCTCGTGGGGTAAGAATTTCCCCTTGCTTAATGAGTTTTTCTTCTACAATCTGCCGCTTTACAATAAATTCCGTGCGCCTTCGATGGCTTTGGTAATACCTTCGCTCACAATGGTTGCGTTGGGTGTGCTGGCTGTGCGCGAGTATATGAGGGTGTGCAAGGAGGGTGACGATGCGGCAAAGAAGAAACTTACCCGTGCATTGGTTTACTCATTTGCCCTCACGGGTGGTCTTTCGCTGTTCTTTGCTCTCTTTGGTGGCACAATCTTCAGTTTCGAGGCTCCTGCCGATGCAAACTATCCTGCCGTGCTTGCCGATGCATTGCGTGCCGACCGTGCTGCGATGCTTGCAAGTGATGCCTGGCGTTCTTTTGGATATATTGCTGCGGCAGCCGTTGTGCTTTTTGCTTATCTGCGCATTTCGTTCAAGTGTCGTTACCTTTATGTGGCACTCATTGTGCTGGTGCTTGCAGACCTATGGGTTGTGGCTTGGCGTTACCTCTCTTGGGACGACTTTGTGCCACAAAAGAAGGTCGAGGAGTTTGTTCCCACCGCTGCCGACAAACTTATTATGCGCGACACTCACCCCAATTATCGTGTGCTTAATCTTGCTTCGAGCACATTCAACGATTCGCGCACATCTTATTTCCACAAGTCGGTTGGCGGTTACAGCCCTGCAAAGCTGCGCCGTTATCAGGATATTATAGACAATTACTTCAGCGGCAGCATAAATATGAATATCATAAATATGCTCAATGTGCGCTATGTGATTGTGCCCGATGAGAATGGCACTCCGCGTGTGGAGGCCAACCCCGATGCTATGGGCAACTGCTGGTTTGTCGACGAGATTGCGTGGGTGGATACTCCCGACGAGGAGATTGCGGCTATTGGTGACGCCGACCTGCGTGCTACTGCCTTTATGGAAAAGAGCTGGCAGGGTAAATTTGCCGACAGTGAAAAATACAATCATCCTGCCGACTCTTCTGCTTTCATTGATATGGTGGAACTTGTGAATCCGGGATGTATAAAGTATATAAGCTACTCGCCTGTTCCGCAGCTTGCTGTTTTCTCCGAGGTCTATTACAAGACCTGGAAGGCTTATATCGATGGCGAGGAGGTTCCCCTGCTGCGTGCCGACTATCTGTTGCGTGCGTTGCCCGTGCCTGCCGGCGAGCACGAGATTGAACTGCGTTGTGTCGACGAGGTTATTCTCGCCTCGGCTAAAATATCGCTCGTTTCATCGATAGTTGTTGCTGCAATACTTTTGACATTGCTTGGAGTGATAATTTACAGAAACCGTAAAAAGGAGTAACGATGGCTCTGAAACCTAAATTTTCCATAATAACCGTTACTTACAACGCATCGCAGGCGATTGAACCCACCTTGCGCAGTGTTGCGGCACAGAGCTATAAGAATTATGAGTATCTGCTCATAGACGGCGCTTCGACCGACGACACCGTAACCAAGGCTGTGGCTACGGGGCTTGTTTTTGCACACATTGTGAGTGAGCGCGACAAGGGACTTTACGATGCTATGAACAAGGGTATCGCTCTTGCGCAGGGCGATTATCTTTGCTTCCTTAATGCCGGCGATTCGCTCTATGCTCCCGACACCCTTGAGCGTATGGTGGCTGCTCTCGATGGTATGAATGAGCTGCCGGGAGTGCTCTATGGCGAAACTGCCATAGTGGACGAGGAGAGGCGTTTTGTGCGTATGCGTCGTCTTCAGGCCCCCGAGAAACTTACTTGGGAGAGTTTTAAAAAAGGTATGCTCGTGTGCCATCAGGCATTCTTTGTGCGTCGCGACATTGCTCCCCTTTACGACCTTAAGTATCGTTTTTCGGCCGATATTGATTGGTGTATAAAGGCAATGAAAAAAACGTCAAAACTGGTTAATACTCACACCGTAATAGTGAATTATTTGCAGAATGGGTTATCTTTGCAGAATCACCGTGCATCGCTCTTGGAGCGTTTTGCGATAATGAGAAAACATTATGGTTTGTTCTCCACGCTGTGTAACCACCTGTGGTTCGTGGTGCGTGCCGTGATAAAGAAATAGAAATCAAAAAAACTTATAACTATGTTCAAGAAAGAGACTTATATCAATCGTCGCGCAGCTCTCAAACAGAGGGTGGGAAGCGGCCTCCTGCTTTTCCTCGGCAATACCGAGGTTGGTGTCAATTATGCCGATAATGCATACCACTTTCGCCAGGACTCTACCTTCCTTTACTATTTTGCATCGGACTATTCCGGCCTTGCTGCAGTGATAGACATTGATGAGGATAAAGAGATTATTTTTGGTGACGAACTTACCATTGATGATATTGTTTGGACCGGTGTGCAGCCCACTATAAAAGAGAAGAGTGAGCGTGTGGGTATAACCCACACAATGCCTATGGCTTCTCTTGCCACTTATATTAAGGCTGCGCAGAGCAAAGGGCAGAAGATTCACTTCCTTCCGCCTTATCGCGGTGACCACAAAGTGTGGTTGCAGGAGCTTCTTGGTATAACTCCCGCAGAGCAGCAGGCTGCTGTTTCTATGGATTTTGTAAAGGCTGTAATTGCGCAGCGTAATTACAAGAGTGCCGAGGAGATAGAGCAGATTGAAGAGGCTGTGAACGTTTCGGTTGATATGCACTGTGCCGCAATGCGTGCTGTGCGTCCCGGAACCACAGAGGCTGAAATTGTTTCTGTTGTGCAGGCCGAGGCTGCCAAGCATAACTTTAACCTCTCGTTCCCCATTATTGCGACAATCAATGGTCAGACACTGCACAACCACGCTTATGGTACCGAACCTTTGAAAGAGGGGCAGATGTTCCTTCTCGATTCGGGTTGCGAGAATGCAATGCACTATGCCGGCGACCTCACCACCACAATGCCTGTAGGCAAGCAATTTACCGAGCAGCAGCGCACGGTGTGCAATATTCTGCGTCGCGCCCACGTTGCTGCAACATCGATGCTTGCGCCCGGAGTTGAGTATCGCGACGTGCATCAGAAGGTACTCACCGAGATTGCCGAGGGTATGATTGGGCTTGGCCTTATGAAAGGCAATGCTGCCGAGGCTGCTCGCGAGGGTGCTGCCTGTATGTTCCTCCCCCACGGTCTTGGTCATATGATGGGACTCGATGTTCACGATATGGAGAGTTTCGGCGAGTTGTACGTGGGTTACGAGGAGGGTCGCTCAAAGAGTACACTTTTCGGCTGGAAGTCACTGCGTCTTGCAAAGGCTCTTGAACCTGGTTTTGTGTTCACTGTGGAGCCGGGTATCTATTTCATCCCCGACCTCATCGACAAATGGCGTGCCGAAAAGAAATTTACCGACTTTATCTGTTACGATAAGCTTGATGCTTGGCGCAACTTTGGTGGTATACGTAACGAGGAGGATTATCTTGTGTTCGAGGGTGGTGCCCGCCGCTTGGGAAAATACAAGCCTATGGCTCCCGAAGAGATAGAGGCCGAGCATAACAAGTAAGGCTTTAATATATTGGATTTGTATCTCCCTGTTGCGGTTGTTGCGACGGGGAGATACTCTTTTCGGGGTGTTAAAAACTTTTTTATTTTCTGCTTAAATTAGTCCTCTTTTTATATATGAAATTTGATATAAAATCACTACTTTCGCAAAAGAATAGGTTGTGTATCGGGCAATACCCCGGTGCGCATTAAAAGGGAACGGGGTGTAAATCCCCGGCAGTCCCGCTGCCGTGAAACTCCTGCGACACTCTTGCACTCATTGCCACTGTTTTTTCGGGAAGGCTGCAGGAAAGAGGAGTCAGCCGGAAGACCTGCCATTCATTAAAGGCTGTCGTTACTCGTGGGATAGGGCGGCGGTACGAAATTTTTTCAAACTTCATCAACGTTTCAAAAAATGATTCAGACAATTGTAAAGCGCGATGGACGCATCGTGGGTTTTAATGAGGAAAAAATAATTACCGCCATCCGTAAGGCGATGCTCCACACCGAAAAGGGTGAGGATATGTCGCTCATACGTCAGATAACCGACCACATCTCTTTCCGTGGTGACTCGCAGATGACTGTCGAGGCCATACAGGATATGGTTGAGATGGAGTTGATGAAGAGTAGCCGCAAGGATGTGGCGAAAAGATATATTGCCTATCGTAACCAGCGTAGCATCGCCCGTAAGGCAAAGACCCGCGATATGTTCCAGGAGATTATTAACATTAAATCGAACGACATAACCCGCGAGAATGCCAATATGAATGCCGACACTCCTGCCGGTATGATGATGAAGTTTGCAAGTGAGACAACAAAGCCTTTTGTCGACGATTTTCTCCTTGGCGACGAGGTGCTTGAGGCTGTACACAACAGCTATATACACATCCACGACAAGGATTATTACCCCACAAAGAGCCTTACTTGTTGCCAGCATCCGCTCGACCACATTCTGCGCAACGGTTTTTGTGTAGGTCACGGTGAGTCGCGTGCCGCAAAGCGCATAGAGACTGCCAGCGTGCTTGCCTGTATCTCTTTGGAGACTGCGCAGAACGAGATGCACGGTGGTCAGGCAATCCCTGCATTCGATTTTTATATGGCTCCTTATGTACGTGACACATTTATCGAGGAGTTGAAGTCTCTCGAGGGGCTTATGATGGTGAGCTACGAGCATTTGTATAACAAGGATGTTGAGGATTATGTAGAAGCTCCGCTCGATTTCCTCTCGGGTGACGACCGTATTGTGCAGCACGCAATGAACAAGACTGTAAAGCGTGTGCATCAGGCAATGGAGGCGTTTATCCACAATATGAACACCATCCACTCGCGTGGTGGTAACCAGGTTGTGTTCAGCTCCATAAACTATGGTACTGATACTTCGGCCGAGGGACGTTGTGTTATACGCGAGTTGCTAAACAGCACATATCGTGGTGTTGGTAACGGCGAGACTGCAATTTTCCCCATACAGATATGGAAAAAGAAACGTGGCGTGAGCTATTTGCCCACCGACCGCAACTATGACCTCTATGAGTTGGCTTGTAAGGTGTCGGCACGCCGTTTCTTCCCCAACTTCCTTAACCTCGACGCTACATTCAACCAGAACAGCGAGTGGCGCGCCGATGATCCCAAGCGTTACATACACGAGGTTGCTACAATGGGTTGCCGCACACGCGTATTTGAGAACCGCTTCGGCCCCAAGACTTCTGTAGGCCGCGGTAACCTCTCTTTCACCACAGTGAATATTGTGCGTCTTGCCATAGAGTGTATGGAGATTGAGAATAAGGAGCAGCGCATTGCGCAATTCTTTGCAAAGCTCGACGGTGTGCTGGAGATAGCTGCCCGTCAGTTGCACGAGCGTATGGAGTTCCAGCGCACTGCTTTTGCCAAACAGTTCCCGTTGCTTATGTCGGCTCTTTGGGTGGGCTCTGAAAATTTGAAACCTACCGATACAATTGCTTCGGTAATTAATCAAGGAACACTTGGTATTGGCTTTATTGGCCTTGCAGAGTGCCTTGTTGCACTTCTCGGCAAGCATCACGGCGAGAGTGAAGAGGCACAGGAGCTTGGTGTTAAGATAATTACATATATGCGCGACCGTGCCAACGACTTCTCCGAGCGTTATCAGCATAATTACAGTGTACTTGCAACACCTGCCGAGGGTCTTTCGGGCAAGTTTACCCGTGCCGACCGCAAGCAGTTTGGTGTTATTGAGGGCGTGACCAACCGCGACTACTACACTAATAGTAATCACGTTCCTGTTTATTACAAGTGCAGCGCGCGCCACAAAGCCGAGGTTGAGGCTCCTTATCACGCTCTAACCGGTGGTGGACACATCTTCTATGTGGAGATTGACGGCGATGCAACCCACAACCCCGACGCTATTATGCGTATGGTTGATATGATGGACAAGTACAACCTTGGCTATGGCTCGGTGAACCATAACCGTAACCGCTGTCTCGATTGCGGTTACGAGAATTCAGAGAAGGATTTGAAGTGCTGTCCCAAGTGTGGCAGTGAGCGTCTCGACAAACTGCAGCGCATTACCGGTTATCTTGTGGGTACAACAGACCGCTGGAACAGCGCAAAGCTCTCCGAGCTTAACGATCGTGTAGTACACGAATAATACAGCGATGCTATACATTCTCGACATATTGGAGGATACAACAGTTGATGGACCGGGGTTTCGTACCTCGGTCTATTGTTCTGGTTGTCCTAATCGTTGCCCGGGCTGTCACAACCCCCAATCGTGGGATATTGCCAACGGGCGTCCTATGGAAACAGGTGATATCTTGAAAATTATTCTTGCCGACCCTTTTGCCGATGTTACCTTCAGCGGTGGTGACCCTATGGCGCAGGCCGCAGGCTTTACCGAACTTGCTGTGGCCATTAAAGAGAATAGCGACAAGAATATTTGGTGTTTTACAGGTTTCCTTTTTGAAAATCTGCTCGGGAATCCCTCTCAAAAGGAGCTTTTAAAGCATATAGATGTGCTTGTAGACGGCCCCTTTGTGCAGGAGTTGAGGGACGAGAGTCTACGTTTTCGTGGCAGCTCCAACCAACGTGTCATAGATGTCCAGGCTTCGCTTGCTTCGGGCAGCGTGGTGCTTATGAAAGGTTTCTGATTTTATCTTTAACAGATATTTTTCCCCACCGTTTTCTTATAAATATATGTAGTGAACAGGTATAGGCCAATTCCGCTAGCTACTCCTGCAATGCCATCTATCAGGTAGTGTGCTTTTATGTATACTGTGGCACAGCATAGCAATACATATAGTGGGAAAAGTGTGAGCATAAGTGCTTTTTTTGCACGGTAGGTAAGCAGCATAAGGATGGTTGATATTCCTATATGTGAGCTTGGGAAGGCTGCGGTGGGGCGTTCTCCCGAGGCTTGTGCCATATTTACAAGCGAGGTAAAGAACCCACCCTTGTCGGCTTGCGGAATGGTTATTTCCGGGTTCAAGTCGAACCAGTTGCCAATCTCGGGGTATATTCCACCAGCGACAGCAGCATCTCCTATTACTGGAAAATAGAATTGTGGCCCGGCAACGGGAACGAATATATATATGAGGTAATAGATGAAGAATGATGCCATAATAACAAAGGTGCAGCGTTCAATCTCCTTATCCTTTTTAAAGAAATACCACAGTATTGTTGTTACAATCATAGGATAGTATGCCCAATAACCAAGATTGAACGCCTCGCGCCACAATGGGTGGCTGCACACTTGGTCGAAAAGTTGTGCAGGCTGGCAGGCGAAGAGTGTGTATTCTGCTGTGGCAAAAAGGTGGTCGAGGTTAGGGAATATGCGGTTGAATTCAAAGGTGTCGGGGTACCAGTAACCAAGCAGTGCCACCTGTCCCACAATGCGCAGGAACTGTGTCGCACGCGAAGGATACTTTGTGTAGATGTATATGATTACAAAGGTGCCGAATGCGACAAGGAAACGCCCCATAAGCATCTCCTGTGGGTTGTGCAGCCTGTTGTAAAAGATAATTATGAGCAGGGTGGTGATGAGGTTGTAGATGAGGTTCAGCGTCTCTACAGCAAGGAAGGTACGCTGCTCCTCTTTGCGTTCAAAGAATTTTATAGCCATTTTTCCTGTTTGTACCATTCTATTGTCTCTTTTGTGCCTTTTTCTAAATTATAGTCGGCGATAAAGCCTAGTTCTTTTTCTATGGGTGTTGTGTCGCACAGCCAGTTGCGCTGTTTCATAATGTTGTATTTGTCGCTGTTCAGCGTTGCCGGTTTTCGGGTGATGCGTGCAATTCCCTCCGATATTGCCGATATTGCTTTCAGCACCCATAAAGGGGCTGTTATGTGCAGTACACATTTTATGCCGAGGCTCTCCTGTATGTAGTCGCTGAAACTGCGGCTGCTGTAACCGCGTGGCTCGCTCACAAAATAACTGCGGTTTGTTACATCCTTTTCTATGGATAGATAGATGGCCTTCACAAGGTCTTTCACATAGATGAATGTGATGGTCTGTTTTTTATACCCCACAGCAAAGTCTATATGTTTTTTTATACTTACTGCCATCTGGTAGTAGTCGCGTTCGCGCGGGCCGTAGACTCCGGTTGGGCGCAGGGTTATGTAGGGTATGCCGCAGTTTTTTATGTATGCCTCGGCCATAAGCTTGCTGTGGCCGTATGCGGTATTGGGCTCTGCGTGGTCGCTCTCTTCTATGGGAGTGTGGGGCTCACTCTCTCTCGCCGGTCCAAAGACGCTGAGCGAGCTCAGATAGATGAGCTTTTTGGGTGAGGCATCGGCAATCTTCAAGGCTTCCACAAGGTTTCTTGTGCCTTCGAAGTTTGTCTGTAAAAACTCTTTTTTATCGAGGCATTTTGTTGCGCCGGCAGCGTGGACTACATAGTCCCACACGCCGTGCTCTTGCTTGAAGGTACTTATCTGCGAATTGAGGAGCTCCCGGTCATTAAGGCTCAGTTCTATAAACTTGATTCTTCTGTCTTTCAGGAATTTACGGCTGCTGGTGCCGCGTATGCCTGCCCACACTTCGTATCCTTGTGCAAGCCCCTGCTCCACAATGAAACTGCCTATGAATCCGCTGGCTCCTGTTACCAATATCTTCTTTACTCCCATTTTGTTGTGGTTTACGCCTGCAAAGGTACGCTTTTTTCTTGTTTGTGGGGAAATTTTTCTTGCAAACTCTTAAAATAGGCGGTGGAAGCTCTTTTTTGTCAAAATAGCAACCTTGTCCGGCGGGTGATGTAATATTTTTGTGACGTATAATTAAATTTTATGGTTAATAAGTTAAAATCGCTCTTTTCGGTCTTTGGTGCCTCTGGTTATAGGTATAAATTCATTCCGTATATTTTTGGTGTTGTTCTTGGGGTGGAAGATGCCTTACCGGCCGAAGGAGCGGTTTTTATTTTTCTCCGCAGGGCTTACGACAGGTTGCGTCGTCGTTTTAAGTATGAGTTGCTCTATTGTGGTCAGACGGATAATCTGTCGACTTTGTCGGTGGGTGAGTTGTCGGGTAAATATCCTGCTTTGTGTAAAGCCAATTGTGTCGCGGTGCTGTATGAGGGTGATGCGGCTGTGCGTAATAAGGTGACTGAGGATATTATTTGCCGTAATTTTACATAGTTTGATATTTGCTGCCCTTTTCTTGCTTGCAGTATCTTTTTTTATTATTACTTTAGCAGACAACAATTGCGAAGATTAAAAAAGTAATATATGGCAAAGAAAGGCGGAAAGTCGAAAGGTCGCATCAACAAGCGTGTGCTTGTGGAGATGCTTGTGGAGTTCTTTAATCGTCACGACGGCGAGCAGGTGAGCACGAAAGAGGTTTTCAAGGAGCTCGACCTTACATCCTCGTCGGCACGCACCTTGTGTGTGAGCATACTCGACGACCTTGTCTTCGACGGTTATCTCATAGAGCCTGCTTTCCGCAGGTATCAGCTCGCCAACAGCGGTTCTTCGCTGTTGGGTGTCTTTAAGCGCAACAAGAACGGGTACAATATGTTCTACCCCGAAGATGAGAGTGAGCCGGTTATTGTATCGGAGCGCAATTCGGGGCACGCTCTTACCGACGACTATGTGCGTGTTTCGCTTTTTGCAAAGCGTCGGGGCCGTGGTCGTGAGGGCGAAGTGGTGGAGGTGCTGAAGCGTGCGCACGACACTTTTGTGGGTGAACTGCACGTTGAAAAGCATTATGCCTTCCTGCTTACCGATGACCGCTATATGCCTTGCGACATTTTTATACCTCGCGACCTGTTGAAGGATGGCAGGAATGGTGACAAGGCTATTGTGAAGATACTTGAGTGGCCGCTCGATAGCAAGAATCCTGTGGGTAAGGTGGTGGATATTCTTGGCCAGGCGGGTGAGAATAATGCCGAAATGAACGCTATTCTTGCCGAATATGGTCTTCCTTATACCTATCCGGCTGCTGTGGAGCAGGCTGCCGAGAGGCTCGATGTGGGTATCACCGACGAGGAGATTGCGCAGCGTGAAGACTTCCGTGGCGTGACAACCTTCACCATTGACCCTGCCGATGCAAAGGATTTTGACGACGCTCTCTCCATACGCTCCCTTTCCGACGGGCTGTGGGAAATTGGCGTACACATTGCCGACGTTTCTTACTATGTGACAGAGGGTGGAATTATTGATAAAGAGGCTTACAAGCGTGCGACATCAATCTATCTTGTCGATCGCACCATACCAATGCTCCCCGAGCGCTTGTGTAATTTCCTCTGTTCGTTGCGTCCCAATGAAGACAAGCTTGCCTATTCGGTAATATTCACAATGAACAACAAAGCCGAAGTGAAGGACTTCCGCATAGCCCGTACCATAATAAACAGCGACCGCCGTTTCTGTTACGACGAGGTACAGGAGATTATTACAAATGGCGAGGGTGAGTATTTTACCGAAATAACGACGCTGAACAACCTTGCGCAGACAATGCGCAGCAAGCGATTTGCAGCGGGAGCGATAGATTTCCACCAGGCCGAGGTGCATTTCCGCCTCGACGAGGATGGCAAGCCCGTGTCGGTATACTTCAGCGAGAGTAATGAGTCGCACCAGCTTATCGAGGAATTTATGTTGCTTGCCAACCGTACGGTTGCCGAAAAGATTGGCCGTCGTGTGTCGGGTAACACTCCCAAGACCTTTGTCTATCGAATTCACGACCAACCCGACCCTGAAAAACTGGCAATGCTCTCTAAATTTGTGAGCAAGTTGGGCTACAAGATGCGTAGCGGCTCGGGCCGCACAACCTCGGCAACGGCTATGAATAATCTTTTAAAAGAGGTACACGGTACAAAGGAGCAGAATGTTATAGAGCAGATTTCTGTGCGCACTATGCAGAAGGCTCGTTACTCAACCGAGAATATAGGGCATTATGGCCTTGCTTTCCGTTATTACACACATTTTACATCTCCCATACGCCGTTATCCCGACCTTCTTGTGCATCGTCTGCTCACCCGCTATCTTTTGCAGGGGTCGCGTTCTGTGAGCCTGCCCAAATATGAGGATTTCTGCGAGCATTGTTCGGCTCAGGAGCAGGTTGCTGCCAATGCCGAGCGTGCAAGCATAAAGTACAAGCAGGTGGAGTTTATGAGCGAGCACATAGGCGAGGAGTTCGATGCTGTGATAAGTGGTGTGACCGAGTGGGGCTTCTATGCCGAAATTAACGAGAATAAGTGCGAGGGTATGGTGCCTATACGCACGCTGCAGGACGATTACTATGAGTTCGACGATGCGAACTATTGTCTTGTGGGCCGTCGTCGTCACCATCGTTACACCATTGGTGATGCGGTGCGCATACGTATAGCACGTGCCAATCTCGACCGCAAACAGCTCGATTTTGAACTGGTGGCGCATTATGCCGAGTAGTATTTCACTTTCTTTTTAGAATTGCTGTTCATATTTGCAAAAAAACAACAGCTATGAAACTGCTTATAATAGAAGATGATGCTTCGTTGAGCGAGATTATGTCGCGCTCTCTGCACAGCGAGGGGTATGTGGTGGAGACCGCTGCAACCTTCTTCGATGCCTGCGATAAGATTGCCGGTTACAGTTACGATTGTATTCTGCTCGATATTATGTTGCCCGACGGAAATGGTCTCAAATTGCTCGAGCAGATAAAGTCGCTCGACAAGGGCGACCGCGTGATAATTATTTCGGCGCGAGACTCCATAGATGATAAGGTTGCCGGGCTCGACCTTGGTGCCGACGATTATCTTGCCAAGCCTTTCTATATGGCCGAACTCTCGGCGCGCATAAAGAGTGTACTGCGTCGCGGTAGCGGTGCTGTCAATAAATTGATGAGTGCCGGAAATATTACTCTCGACCTGCAGAGCCGCACGGTTACGGTGGGCGGTGGCAGTGTGGCTTTGTTGAAAAAGGAGTATGATATTCTGCTCTATTTTATGCAGCGCCCCAATCATATTGTGGATAAGGCTCTGCTTGCCGAGTCGGTGTGGGGCGACCACATAGACACAGCCGATAATTTTCAGTTTGTCTATGCGCAGATAAAGAATCTCAGAAAAAAACTTGCCGAGGCTGGTGCTACGGTAAATGTGAAGGCTGTGTATGGCTTTGGTTATAAATTTGCGGAGGTGGAACAATGAAACTGCTTTATAACATAACAGGGCGTATGGCGATGGCTCTGCTGCCCATTCTGGCTTTGTGGTCGGTAGTCTTCTATTTTACTATGGTCGAGGAGATTAACGACGAGACGGATGACAGCCTTGAGGGTTATGCCGAACTTATAATCCGTCGCACTCTTGCCGGAGTGGAATTGCCGACTTTGGGCGATGGCAGCAATAACAGTTATGCTATTGAACCGTTGCCTGGTGTTGCAGCACAACCCTCTATGGTTTACAGCGATTCTCTTGTATATATTCCCGAGAAACGCGAGACAGAGCCTGCCCGTGTGCTTACCGCGCATTTTCTCAATGCGGAGGGGCAGGTGTTTCGCCTTGTTGTTACAATGCCCACTTTTGAGCGTGAGGATTTGTTGTCTTCGGTCTTTTGGCACATTCTGGTGCTCTATGTAGTGGTGGTGCTTACTGTGTTTCTTGCTGTGGTTCTGGTATTCAAGCGTAGTATGCGCCCCCTTTACAGCCTGCTTGCGTGGCTCGACCGCTATACGCCGGGTAATGGTCTTGGGAATTTTCCTGCCACATCGTCGGTTGTGGAGTTTGAAAAATTATTGAACAGTGCAAGGAGTACTATTGCCCGTGCTGAAAATTATTTTGAACAGCAGAAGGATTTTCTTGGCAACGCTTCCCACGAATTGCAGACACCGCTCGCGGTGCTTGGTAACCGCATAGAGTGGTTGATGAACAATACCGCGTTGAGCGAGGAGCAGGCAATGGAACTTTACAAGATGCAGCAATCGCTGCGTCGTCTGGTGCGCCTTAACCGTACTTTGTTGCTTCTTACAAAAATTGACAACGGGCAATTCCTCGAGTCGACTGATGTGGATATTGCATCCCTCTTGCGCGAGGAGGCTGAAACTTTCTCCGATATTTATGCCGAACAAAATGTTGCGTGTAACATAAATGTACCCGGCAGCTTTGTTGTGAAGATGAACGAAGAGCTTGCCGGGGTGCTTGTGGTTAATCTTGTGAAAAATGCCTTTATACACTCGCCGGCCGGTGGTACTGTGGAGATATTCTTCCGGGGCAGGGTGCTTATGATTACAAATAGTGGCGATGCACCGCTTGAAAAAGAGCGTCTGTTCGACCGTTTCTATAAATCCGGTAAGAGTGGCAGCACGGGGCTTGGTCTTGCGCTTGTGGGCGCCGTGGCTCGCAGTTATGGTTATAAGGTGGAATATTCCTTCTCTGACGGGCGACACTGCTTTGAAGTGCAGTTTGCGTAATTCTATTATAAACAACAGAAGATACCCGGCATCGGGGTGTCTTCTGTTGTTTGGTTTTATGGGTGTGTGCAAAAAAAAAATAATCTTTTTTTCAAAAAAGGCGAAAATTTCAATTTCATTTCAGAATCGGGTATAATATTTGCAGTGTAAATAGAGCGGAAGCGAGAACCGAACCTCTCTATAATGTGTTAAATAAAGTATTAGAAACCGAATTAAATTTGAAATTATGAAAAGGATTTTATTTGTACTAGCGACTGTTTTTTCTCTCGGAGTTTTTAACGCTAACGCTGATAACGACAAAATTATCACAAAAGAGATGTTGCCCGTTGATGCACAGAGTTTTATAAACACTTATTTCGGTGAGCTTAAAATCTCTTATGCAAAGCTTGAGCGCGATCTTTTTGAGAACTCTTATGAGGTGGTATTCACAGATGGTGCAAAGCTGGAGTTTAACCGCAAAGGTGAGTGGGAGGATGTTGATTGCCGTTACGGCGAAGTGCCTGCTGCAATTATCCCTGTAAAGATTGCAGAATATGTAAAGCTACACTACCACGATGCAAAAATTCTTCGCATTGAGCGTAACCGCTACGGCTACGAGGTTAAATTGTCAAACCGTTTGGAGCTTACCTTCAACAAGAATTTTAGAATAGTAGATATTGACAATTGAATAGCTTGAGTTGTAAAAAGTTTTAATATAAACCTTGCCATAGTTTTTTGAGATGCTCCCCCGCACGTGCGGGGGAGTTTTTTTGTCTCTTTTATTGCCTAAAAATTGTCTGTTTTATTTTGTATTGCACTTGCTTTGCTTTAACTTTGTATCTTACATGGGGTATCGGCAACTGCATTATTGCCCCACAGATAAATAGTTTTTAAGCATGAGAGTAATAGAGAATATAAATTCCACTGAAAAGACCGCCTTTTCGTTTGAGGTGTTGCCGCCTGTCAAGGGTATGGGAACTGCAAAACTTTTTGGCGACATCGAGAGGTTGATGGAATTTTCCCCTAAATATATAAATATCACCACCCATCACAGTGAGCCTGTTTATACAGATATGGGCAATGGTATGTTCAAGCACGGTACTATACGCCGTCGCCCCGGTACAGTGGCTGTGGCAACTGCCATAAACCACCGTTTCGGCGTTCCCGTGGTGCCGCATATATTGTGCAACGGTTATTCGGTTGAGGAGACTGAATATGTGCTCATCGACCTGCAATTGTCTGGCATTACCGATATCCTTGTGTTGCGTGGCGACAAGTGTAAGGAGGCTCCTGCGGCGCGATGCGAGTCGCACAAACACGCAATAGACCTTCTTCATCAGGTGAACCGTTTCAATGAGGGCTATTTCCTCGACGGCTCTTTAATGAAGGAGCGCGGCGAGCGTTTCTCCTGTGGCGTAGCCTGCTATCCGGAAAAGCACGAGGAGGCACCCAATATGGAAAGCGACCTTATGGTTCTTAAACAAAAGGCCGATGCCGGCGCCGAATATGCTGTTACACAGATGTTCTTCGATAACCGTAAATATTTTGCGTTTGTGGAGCGTGCGCGTGCAATGGGTATAAACATCCCTATCATTCCGGGTATTAAACCTATGCACCGTCTGTCGCAGTTGAATGTGCTACCCAAGACTTTCCGTGTTGACCTGCCCGAAGAGCTCGTGTCGGCAATGTTGCAGTGCAAGGACGATGCCGCCGCTGCACAGGTGGGTCAGGAGTGGGCTGTGGAGCAGTGCCGCGAGCTTATGGCAAAGGGCGTTCCTAGTATACATTTCTACACGATAAATGCGGTGGACAGTGTTTATAAAATAGCTAAAGCAATTTATTGATGGCCTTTTCGTTTGGTGACATAATAGGGCAAAAAAAAGTAATTGAGCAGTTGCGTAACTGTGTCGATGAGAACCGTCTGGCGCACGCTTTGCTTGTGACCGGTCCCCGTGGCAACGGCAAGCTGGCAATAGCAGTGGCACTTGCGCGCTATCTCTTGTGTAGCAACAAGCGTGACGGAGAGGCGTGTGGTACCTGTCCCACTTGTATAAAGGTCGACAAGCTTATACACAGCGACCTGCACTTTGTATTTCCGGTAAAGAAAAAGAAAGGCAGCGGCTCCGACTCGGCGCCTGTGAGCGATGATTATATTGCAGAGTGGCGTGAGTTGCTTATCAAGAACCCTTATTTCAGCTACGACGATTGGTTGCAGAAACTCGATGTTGACACACAGCAACCACTGATATATGAGCGTGAGAGCGGAGAAATCCTCCATAAGTTATCGATGCACGCACGCGAGGGCGGTTGGAAGGTGATGATAATGTGGCTGCCCGAGAAGATTACAGAAACGGGTGCGAATAAATTGCTGAAGATTATAGAGGAGCCTTCGGCCGACACGTTGTTCATACTTGTGTCGGAAGAGCCCGACAAGATATTGCCTACAATTTTGAGCCGTGTGCAGAGGGTTGATGTTCCACGTGTGCTGCAGGACGATATGCAACGCGCACTTGTGGCACGTTATGGCCTTGCTCCCGATGATGCTTCGCGCATAGCACAGCAGTGTGGCGGCAGCGTGGAGAAAGCCGAGGAACTTATCTCGCTCGACGAGGAGAAGGCGCTTTATCTGGAGCTTTTTGCACAGATGATGCGTGCTGCTTATGCCCGCAATATAAGCGATATGAAATTGTGGAGCGAGCGTGTGGCGGCAATGGGGCGTGAGAGGCAGAAACGCCTGCTCGACTATTGTCAGCATATGATACGTGAGAATTTTATAATGAACTTTAAGCGCGACGAAATGGTCTATCTCTCGTCCGAAGAGCGCAATTTCTCGGTGCGTTTCTCACCCTTTGTGAATGAGCGCAACATCTTCGGTATTATGGAGGAGCTTTCTGAGGCTGGTCGACATATAGAACAGAATGTAAATGCAAAAATGGTCTTTTTCGACACTGCGTTGAGAATGATTGTTTGGATAAAAAACCGTTAAATGGACGAATTGAAATATAAAGAGAACAACCATTGTTCGGGTATCTGCTGTGAGGGTTGCGGCAAGATGGATGCTCCGTTGAATACTTTTGACTGGTTGGCCGGCGTGCCGGGTAACGAGGAGTATACCGATATAGTGGAGGTGCAGTTCAAGAATACCCGAAAGGGATATTACAGAAACAGTAACAACCTTTCTTTGTGCAAAGGCGATGTGGTGGCTGTGGAGGCTACTCCCGGGCACGACATAGGCACGGTGACAATGACCGGCCGTCTTGTTCTTTTGCAGTTGAAGAAAACCCGTCTTACACCCGACAGCGAGTTCAAACGCATATACCGCAAGGCAAAGCCCGTGGATATGGAAAAGTATGAGGAGGCAAAGGCGCGTGAGCACGACACTATGATACGTTCGCGACAGATAGCGAAGGATCTTAATCTTGATATGAAGATTGGTGATGTGGAGTATCAGGGTGACGGCCAGAAGGCTATTTTCTACTATATTGCCGATAATCGCGTGGATTTCCGTCAGCTCATCAAGGTGCTTGCCGATACGTTCAAGATAAAGATTGAGATGAAGCAGATTGGTGCGCGCCAGGAGGCCGGACGCATTGGCGGTATAGGCCCTTGCGGTCGCGAGCTTTGCTGTGCAACATTCACCACCAATTTCATTTCGGTATCTACTTCTGCTGCGCGTTTTCAGGATATTTCGCTGAATCCCCAAAAGCTTGCCGGCCAGTGTGCAAAACTTAAATGCTGTTTGAACTATGAAGTGGATGCCTATGTTGAGGCTTCACGCGCATTCCCCCAGCGTGATATTGAGCTGGAGACTGCCGACAGCACATACTATTTCTTCAAGGCCGATATCCTGCGTGGCGAGGTTACATATTCTACCGACAAGCATATTCCGGCCAATCTGGTCACCATCAGTGCGCGCAGGGCAAATGCTGTTATAGAGATGAACAAGCGTGGTGAGCGCCCGGCAGCTCTCGACAATTCGGGTGCAAGTGAGCCCAAACGTTCTTCGGACTTGCTTGAGCAGGAGAATATAAACCGTTTCGACAATGCCGGTAAGAACAAGAAACGCAAGAAGGGGCACGGTGGCAAGCGTCACGGAAACGAGCATCGCAATAATGGCAAGGGCGATAAATCTCAAAAAGCGGAGTAAACTCATAGCGGCGTTGCTGCTTGGTGGGCTTCTGCTTTCGTGCGGAGGCTCGCTGTGCCATAGCTATCGCTCTGTTGGTGGCGCGTGGCACAAGGCCGATACGCTGGTTTTTGAACAGTCGTTTGAATGGGATGGCCCTGCTGTGGCGGAACTTTTTGCAGGAGTGCGCTACAGTGCATCCTATCCTTACAAGAATCTTTGTCTGTTAGTCGAGGTTATGTCGGGCAACGACAGCGTATTTAAGCGTGACACACTCTGTTGTGACCTCTACGATGATGATGGTCGCCGTAATGGAGCGACGGCTGGTACTTTGTATCAATCGGAGTATTTTGTATCGTCGGTAAATGTACCTTATTACGAGCCGTTCAAGATACGCCTCTCCCACCTGATGAGTGATTCTCTGTTGCAGGGTGTGTATGATGTGGGTGTCAGGCTCGCGTCTCCCTGTCGGCATCTACCCTCAGGAAAGTAAACAGCAGAATAGAGAATCCCAGGAACGACGAGCCACCGTAACTGAAGAAGGGTAGTGGTATTCCAATCACAGGCATTATTCCAAGCACCATACCCACATTTATGGTAAAGTGGAACAGGAATATTGAGGCTAGGGCATAGCCGTAGACTCGTCCAAAGATATCGTTCTGCCTTTCGGCAAGCGCCATAAGACGCAGAATGAATAGTGCAAATACAATGAGTACTGCGCTCGAACCCAAGAAGCCCTGTTCCTCGCCTATGGTGCAGAAGATAAAGTCGGTATCCTGCTCGGGAACATATTTCAGTTTTGTCTGCGTTCCATTGAGAAATCCTTTTCCTATAATACCTCCGGAACCTATGGCAATCTTTGACTGGTGCACGTTGTAGCCTGCACCTGCAAGATCCTCTTTCAGTCCTAAAAGTACCTCTATTCTAACTCTTTGGTGCGGTTTCAGCACGTTGTGCATAACATATTCACAGGAACCGAAAAATGCAAGTGCTCCTATGATGTATGCCGCAACCCATACGTTGAGATTTTCCTTTTTCAACCTTGCACGTACAAGAAGGTAACCCACATTGAATGCAAGCAGAAGGTACTGTACCACCATTATGTTGAAGGCTACAAGATACACGGCTATAAGGTAGGTGAGCAGTGTGATGCTTGCGTTTATTATGAGCATCAGGGCAAAGGTCTCTTTATGCCTGCACCAGAACCTTACCATTGCGAGTGAAAATGCCTGTATGAGCAACGTTACGGCATATGGGCCTATGGTTATAGGTAGGGATTCTGCCGTAATTTCTCCATAGCGTATACCCACGACAAAGTATGCCACCGCACTTATGGCCATAAGCAGAACTATGCCTGTCATACCTTCGCGATAGAGTACAAGAAAGAACGAGAGATATACAAGGGCGCTGCCCGTCTCCTTTTGTGCTACGATAACAAGCATAGGCAGCAATATTATGGCCACGCACTTGAGGAATTGCCTGTTGTCGTTAATCTTGAATCCGTACCGTCCCATAAATGATGCAAGGGCAAGGGTTGTTGCAAATTTCATAAACTCTGCAGGTTGCAGGCTGAATGGGCCGAGGGGTAGCCAGGAACGCGAGCCTTTAATGTCGCGTGCAACGAATATGGTGATTATACCAAGCAGAAGGGTACCGGCATAGATAAATGGCGAGAAATCCTTGTAGCTGTTCTTTTCAATGCAAAGCAGCACTATACCGACAAGCACTGACACGCCCATCCACATAGCCTGTTTGCCTGTTCTCTCGCTTATGGCGAAGAAATCGAGGAAATCGCTCTCTATATAGCTGTAGCTTGCTCCACAAATGCTCAACCACCCCATAATTGCCAGAATGGCATAGAGAGCAATAAGTGGCCAGTCTATGCGGTTGAATATGTTACCTTTCCTCCGTTCCATAGTAGATTACCTTCTCTTCTATTGCTTTTGCTTTCTCTTTACTTGTCTCGCTCAACTCTCCGTTAAGGTATTGTTCCATTATGAGTGCACCGATGGGCACGCCGTAAGTGGCGCCGAAACCTCCGTTTTCCACATAAACGGCAATGGCAATCTTGGGATTGTTCATGGGGGCAAAGCCCATAAATGCCGAGTGGTCCTTTCCGCGGTTTTGTGCAGTTCCTGTCTTTCCGCAAACTTCCCACCCGGGAATGTCGGCAGCACGGCAGGTTCCGTTCAGTACTGCTTCGCGCATACCTTTCACCACCTGTTCATAGGCGTTTTTGCCTGCCATACTTTTTTTGCTCGTACGGTAGTCGCTCTTTATGGTATCTCCCTCTATCTTGCTCACAAGGTGGGGTGTGATGTACTCTCCACGGTTGGCTATGGTTGCTCCAAGGTTGGCTATCTGTAAGGGGGTGAGTGTAACCTCGCCCTGCCCGATGGAGATGCTCACCACGGTGGTGGCTTTCCAGTGCTTGCCGTAGTGGCGGTCATAGAACTGTGAATTGGGTATCATGCCGCGAACCTCACCCGGGAGGTCTATTCCAAGCTTGTAGCCGAATCCCATGGACACCATATAGTCTCGCCATTTGTCCATTGCCTCTTGCGTGCTGCCATATTTGTCCGAGCCGAACATACGGTGCAGGCCCCAACAGAAGTATGCGTTGCACGATGTGGCTATTGCGGGTACGAGGGGTATGGGCGAGGAGTGGGGGTGGCAACCGAGCTTGAATCCTTTTATCTTGAATCCTCCGTGGCAGGGGAAGGTTGTCTGCGGGGTTATTACCCCTTCCTGCAGGAAGGTGAGCGCCTGTGATATTTTGAATGTGGAGCCGGGAGGATATGTACCCATTATCGCACGGTTCAGCAGTGGCTTGCGTTTGTCCTTGGAGAGTGCCTTGTGGTTCTCTCCGCGTGAGCGGCCGGTGAGCAGGCGTGGGTCGTACGAAGGTGCCGACACCATGCAGAGTATCTCTCCAGTTGCCGGTTCAATTGCTACTATGCTGCCTATTTTGTTCTTCATCAGGCGCTCTCCAAGCTTCTGCAGCTCAATGTCGAGTCCCAGAGTAAGGTCTTTTCCTCGTGTGGGAAGAGTGTCAAGCGCGCCGTCGCGATATTTGCCTTGTATGCGTCCGTAAGCATCGCGCAAGAGAGTTTCTGTACCCTTTTTACCACGCAACTCCTTTTCGTAAGCCGCTTCAAGGCCTTGTGTGCCTATGTAGTCGCCGCGTGTGTAGTATGTGTCGTTGTCAATCTTTTTCTGTGATGCCTCTCCAATGTCGCCAAAGAGAACACCGCCAACATTGTATGTGTATTGCCTTATGGAGCGTTTGCGCACATAGAAGCCGGGGAAACGGAACATCTTTTCCTGGAACTGTGCAAATTCCTCGGCAGGAAGCTGTGTCATAAACTCCTGTTCGGTGTATGACGAGTATCCTGGGTTGTAGCGTCTGTTACGCACTCGCTGCATACGCGTGTCGAATTCTTCGCGCGTAATATTGAGCGCTTTGCAGAATTCCAGCGTGTCCATATTTTTTGTTTCGCGAGGAACGAATGTGATGTCGTATGCCGGGCGGTTGTAGACGAGCAACTTGCCGTTGCGGTCGTACATAAGTCCTCGGGCAGGGTAGATTGTCTTTTTGTAGAAGGCGTTGCTGTCGGCTTTTAATTTATATTGTTCACTTGCTATTTGCAGGTTGAATAGCTGTATAATGTATGTGAACAGTACCAGCAGCACGGTTCCGGCAAGTATGTATTTTCTCTTGTCGTAATTGTGTATGTTCATCTCTCTTATCTCTTGCGGGTGAAACATTCAATTACAAGAGTGAAGAACATCGTGAGCAGGGTGCTGCCCAATACGCTGGCTATCAACGTCAAGGGATATTGTATGGTGAACAGTTCAAGCAGGTAAAGAGCTGTGTAGAAGACGAGCAGGTTGAGAATGGAGTATATTGCGTATCCGCTCCAACCTATGGTGTGTATGCTTGGTGTAAAGTCGTCGGCGGTGCCTTTCTGTGTGAATGCGTCGAGCAGGCTGTTGCGTACAAAAGCCATAGCTGTTGCTGCGCAGGCATTTATACCCGGAGTGTTGCCGAAGATGTCGACTACAAGGCCGAAGAGAAATGCCCATATAAGCATTTCGTTGCGTGTGGTAAAGCGTGGGAGCTTGAGCAGGAATATTATATAAATGTGCGCAGTTGCATAGCCAAATAGGTGTATCTGGTTGAATATAAGAACTTGCAATAGTGTGAGTATTGCAAAGTTGCGCATGCGTATGAGTATATCCCTTGTCATTTGTTGCCGATGCTTTTTTCGAGTTCAAGCTGCTCCTTGTGTCCTTTGTTCCCGACTATGTAGACTGTGTTCAGTGATGAAAAATCGGTAAACAGCCTTACTTTCGCGCAGTAGAACATACCGTCGGCCGAATCTTCGGTCTTCTCTATTGTTCCCACGGGAATGTCTTTGGGGAATATTGATGAAAAACCGCTTGTTACCACGGTGTCACCCTCCTCGAATTTTATGTAACGGGGCAGGTCGATGAGGCTTGAATACCCGGTGTCGCCTCCGTCCCACTGAAGGGTGCTGAAGTGTTCGCTGTCCTTTATACGGCAGCTGATGTTGCTCTTGCTGTTGAGCAGGGGCAATACGATGGAGTAGTTGGGCGACGCTTTATAGATGATTCCCACCACACCTGCATCGCAAAAGACTCCCATTTCGGGCAGTATGCCGTCGGCGGTGCCTTTGTCAATGGTGATGTAGTTGTTCACTTTGTTTATGGAGTTGTTTACCACGGTTGCCGTGTTGTAGTAAAACTCCTTGTCTCCTCTTTGTCCGAGACGTGCGATGGTGGCGCTGTCGGTTATTTGTGACAGCTTTCCGTTGAGTTGCTCTATCTGCTGGTTCAGCTCGCAGTTGTAGCGGAGCAGTCTCTCATTCTCGCTCTTGAGGCTGAAATAACTGCCCACATTGGTTATTGTGGCAAAAATGTTGCCTGTAACCTTATTGGCCGAAGTGAAGGCAGTTGCATTCTGGTAGCTGTTGAATTGTACAATAAGCATAACACCGATTCCCTCCAGTAACAGGAAAAGGAACCAGTGGTTATGCTTTATTATAAAGTTCAACAGTGTCTGCACGGTACTCTCGGTTATCGCATCAGGAACGGATATGTGAGGTCGTTGAGTGCAAGTGCTGTACCCTTGGCTACACAGTAGAGAGGGTTCTCGGCAATGTGGAAGGGGATGTTGATCTTGTTCTCCAAACGTTTGTCGAGACCACGGAGCAGGGCACCGCCACCAGCGAGGTAGATACCGTTGTGTACGATATCGGCATACAATTCGGGGGGTGTTGCCTCGAGTGCGCTTATGATGGCGTTCTCAATCTTCATAATAGACTTGTCGATACAGTGTGCAATCTCCTGGTAACATACAGGAACCTCGATGGGCATAGCTGTGATGCGGTTGGGGCCGTGTACGATGTAGTCCTGGGGAGCCTCGTCGCCAAGGTCGGTGAGGGCTGAACCTACGTGTATCTTGATACGCTCGGCCATACGCTCGCTGACACGCACATTGTGCTGGCGGCTCATATACTCTTGAATGTCGGCGGTAAAGTCGTCACCAGCGGTGCGTAGTGAACCGTTAGAAACGATACCTCCCAATGAGATTACGGCAATTTCTGTGGAACCACCACCTATGTCAACAACCATGTTACCTTCGGGTGCCTGTACATCGAGACCGATACCGAGTGCCGATGCCATAGGCTCGTAGATGAGGTAAACATCGCGGCCTCCGGCGTGCTCGGCAGAGTCGCGTACGGCACGGAGCTCAACCTCGGTAGAGCCGTAGGGTACGCCGATTACCATGCGGAGAGAGGGGGTGAAGAGTTTGTTGCCCATATTCACTTTCTCTATAAGACCGCGCATCATCATCTCGCATGCGTAGAAGTCTGCGATAACGCCGTCGCGCAAGGGACGTATTGTCTGTATATTGGGGTTGGTCTTTTCGTGCATCTGTTTTGCACGCTCGCCGACAGCCATCATTTTCTTCTGGCTGTCAATTGCGACAACCGAGGGCTCGTCAACAACAATCTTTCCGTTGTAGGAGATGATGGTGTTGGCGGTACCGAGGTCTATCGCTACATCTTGTGTGAATGAAAAGAGTCCCATTCTGTTTCTTGTTTTTTTAGTTTGTTTAATGTTTGAAATGACGGAAACCAGTAATCACCATTGAAACGCCGTTTGCGTCGCAGTAGTCTACCGATTCCTTGTCGCGGATTGAACCTCCCGGGTGTATAACGGCTGTGATGCCCGCCTCGTGGGCAATCTGTACACAGTCGGGGAAGGGGAAGAATGCATCGCTGGCCATTACGCTACCCTGCAAAGAGAAACCGAAGTTGCCTGCTTTCTCAATTGCGTGGCGCAAAGAGTCTACGCGTGAGGTCTGTCCCACACCGCTTGCAATGAGTTGCTTGTTCTTTGCAAGTACAATCGCATTGCTCTTGCTGTGCTTGACGATCTTGTTGGCAAAAAGCATATCTTCAATCTCCTCGGCTGTGGGCTCTGCCTTTGATACGGTCTTGAGGTCCTCGGCTGTTTCCACCTTCTCGTCACGGTCCTGAACGAGCACGCCGTTGAGCACGCTGCGGTAGGTCTGTGAGGGCATCTCTGTGCTCTTCTGCACGAGGATTATGCGGTTCTTCTTCTGTGTGAGGATTTCGAGAGCGTCCATGTCGTAGTCGGGTGCAATGATAACCTCGAAGAAAATCTCGTTAACCTTCTCGGCTGTTGCCTTGTCGATGGGTGCATTGGCGATGAGCACGCCGCCGAATGCCGAAACGGGGTCTCCTGCAAGTGCTGCATCCCAAGCCTCGGCGAGTGTTGCGCGTGAAGCAAGGCCGCAAGCGTTGTTGTGCTTGAGGATAGCGAAGGTTGTTTCACCAGCAAAGTCGGCAATGAGCTCTACGGCAGCATTGATGTCGAGCAGGTTGTTGTATGAAATCTCCTTGCCGTGAATCTGGTTGAAGATTTTGTTGAAGTCGCCATAGAAAGCACCCTTCTGGTGGGGGTTCTCGCCGTAGCGCAAAGACATGGGGGTGTCTTTTGTGCAACGGAATGCGCTTTTGTCCTCTTTGTCGAAGTAGTTGAAGATTGCAGAATCGTAAGAAGAAGAAACTGCAAATGCCTCACGTGCGAAGAAACGACGCTCCTCAAGAGTTGTCTCAGCACCATTGCTCTGAAGAATGTCGAGAAGGGGCTTGTACTGTGCCTTGCTTGCTACAATTACAACGTCGTTGAAGTTCTTGGCTGCACCACGAATGAGCGAGATACCGCCTATATCGATTTTCTCAATGATGTCGGCCTCGGGAGCACCTGAAGCAACTGTCTGCTCAAAGGGATAGAGGTCTACGATTACAAGGTCGATAGCGGGTATTTCATATTCTGTCATCTGCTGCTGGTCCTTCTCGTTCTCGCGACGACCGAGGATGCCGCCGAATACTTTGGGGTGAAGTGTCTTTACACGACCTCCAAGGATTGAGGGGTAACCAGTGAGGCTCTCCACTGCTGTGCAGGGGATATTCAGTGATTCAATGAACTGTTGTGTACCACCTGTTGAGATGAGCTGTACTCCCTCGGCGTGCAGGAGCTTTATAATCTCGTCGAGACCGTCTTTGTGGAAAACGGATACCAAAGCCGATTTGATTCTTTTTGTTGACATATTTGTGTATATAAATTGTTAAAAACTCGTGATAGAAAACCTTTTTCCGACACGAAAAAGGCATACTTGTATTTTTCTGCGAAGATAGCTTTTTTTGTGCGATTTTACAACATAAAAAGATGCTGTTTTTTGCAAAAAAATAAAAAGTAAATATAAATATTTAAAGCACGGAGAGACATCTCTTTTGAAACGCCTCTCCGTGCTTTGTATTCTCTTTTATCAATCCTTTTTCGGGTGGTCAATGTTGTAGTGCAATCCTCGGCTCTCCTTGCGCTCCATAGCCTGGCGCATTATGAGGTAACCTACGTTTATGACATTGCGCAATTCGCAAAGTTCGCGGCTTACCACGCTTCTTTTGAACAGTTCTTCGGTCTCCTCGTAAAGCAGGTCGAGGCGGTTCCAGGCGCGTTTCAGGCGAAGGTCGGTGCGCACAATGCCCACATAAGTACTCATAATCTGCTGTACCTCTTTGGCGTCTTGCGATATGAGTACCATCTCCTCGTTCATTGTGGTACCTTCGTCGTTCCACTCGGGAATCTGTTCGTTGAAGGTGTATTCCTGTATATGCTCGGTTGAGTGTTTCGCTGCTGCATCGGCATATACCACAGCCTCTATGAGCGAGTTGCTGGCAAGGCGGTTGCCGCCGTGGAGTCCAGTGCAGGAACACTCTCCCACCGCGTATAGGCGGTGTATGCTTGATGTCGCGTTAAGGTCTACCAGGATTCCGCCGCAGAGGTAGTGGGCTGCCGGTGCCACGGGTATGTAGTCCTTTGTTATATCTATGCCCAGTGAAAGGCACTTTTCGTAAATGTTGGGGAAATGTTTTTTTGTCTCCTCGGGGTCTTTGTGGGTAACGTCGAGGTAAACGTGGTCGTCGCCACGGGTTTTCATCTCATTGTCTATGGCGCGTGCCACAATGTCGCGTGGTGCGAGTGAGAGGCGCGGGTCATACTTCTGCATAAACTCCTTTCCGTCGATGGTGCGCAGTATGCCTCCGTAGCCGCGCATTGCCTCGGTTATGAGGAACGAGGGGCGGTCACCGGGGTTATAGAGTGCTGTGGGGTGGAATTGTACGAATTCCATATCTTTTACCGTGCCTTTTGCGCGGTAGACCATTGCGATGCCGTCACCGGTTGCCACAAGGGGGTTGGTGGTTGTCTTGTAGACAGCTCCGCAACCGCCGGTTGCCATAAGGGTTACTTTGCTCAGGAAGGTGTGAACCTCGTTTGTGGCAATGTCAAGCACGTAGGCTCCGTAGCACTCAATGTCGGGTGTCTGTCGGGTAACTTCAATGCCCAAGTGGTGCTGCGTGAGTATCTCTATGGCGAAATGGTTGTCGAGAATGGTGATGTTGGGGTGCTTGCGCACGGCGCGTATGAGCGACTCCTGAATCTCGGCGCCTGTGTTGTCGGCGTGGTGGAGTATGCGGAATTCCGAGTGTCCGCCTTCGCGGTGAAGGTCGAAATTGCCCTCTTCGTCCTTGTCGAAACTCACGCCCCAGTCGATGAGAGCCTTAATCTGCGATGGTGCTTCGCGTACCACTTTTTCAACGGCGTTGCGGTCGCTTATCCAGTCGCCGGCAATCATTGTATCCTCGATGTGTTTTTCAAAATTATCAACGGCGAGGTTGGTGACCGACGCGATACCTCCTTGTGCAAAATAGGTGTTTGCATCCTCGAGAGTGGTTTTGCATACAATTGCCACGCTGCCTTTGTCGGCTACTTTAAGTGCGAAGCTCATTCCGGCAATTCCGGAACCGATAACCAAGAAATCAAATTTTTTAATCATATTTCCATAGAGGTTGTGCAGGGTTGGTGGTTCTATGGGTTTTTGCTGCTCAAAGGTTTTTCATCGAGCCCTGCGTTTTGTTACTTGCAAAAATACAAAAAACATAAATAAAAAGCTTTTCTGTGGGGAATATTTGATAAATAATCCGTAGTTTTACCGTGAAATTGAGCTTTCGCGGCATTATGTATAAGTTTTTTTTATCTTCTGTAATATATTTTCTTGCATTGTCGGTGCAGGCGCAGCCTTCGCGCGAGGCCTTTGAAGCGTTGCTGCGCGATGAAATTTTCACAAGTAGCGATGTGTCGCTTGTGGCATACGACCTCGACGCCGACTCTTTGCTTTTCTCACACCGTGCCAACAAACTTTGCCGCCCTGCATCGGTTCTTAAAGTGGTAACTTCGCTTGCTGCGCTCGAGCGTTTGGGAACGGATTATACGGTGAATACGTATCTTTTGCGCAATGGCACCAACTTGTATGTAAAGGGTGAAACAGACCCGCTTTTTTCTTATGAGGATTTAAAGGCTCTTCTCTCCTCTGTGCCGCGTGGTATGGTTGTGGATACTCTTTTTGCCGACTGCTCTTTTATGGATTCCATCTATTGGGGGCCCGGGTGGGCTTGGGACGATACTCCGTGGGAGTTTCAGCCTTATATCTCTCCGCTTATGCTTTGCGGAGGTTGCGTAGAAGTAAAGGCCATCCCATCAAGGAAGGGTGAAAAGCCTGTGGTAGAGTGCTATCCGCCGTCGGGTTTCTATTCTGTTGCAAACGAGGCAGTAAGCAATGCCGGTACGGGAGAAAAATTTACAATACTGCGCGATTGGCTGGATGGAACGAATGTTATTCGTCTGCGTGGCGACTGCCGTGCTCCGAAGAGTGAGAAGATGAATATGTTTCCCTCGCAGAACTATTTTATGGCTGTGGCAAAGGAGCTCCTGGACTCTTTGGGAGTGTGTGTATGCAATGTTGCTTTCTCTGCTGCGCCAGTGGGCTGCGACACTTTGGCTGTTGTGCATCGTGCAGTAGAGGACATTGTGGTTGAGGCTCTTATGGAGAGCGATAATCTTTGTGCCGAGGCGCTTTCTTATCATTTGGGTGCGCTTTATGGCAAGCGTCCCGTGCGTCAGGATATGGGGCCGAAGATTATAAAGGGTTTTATGGAGTACACTTTCTCTATGCCCGAATGGTACGATGTGTGCGATGGCTCTGGTCTCTCGCCTTATACCTTGCTGTCGGCCGATATTGTGTTGCAGGTTCTTAAGCGTGTTTATGCCCTTCCCGAGGTTTATTCTGTGTTTATGCGTGGTTTGCCACAGTCGGGGGTAAACGGTACGATGAAGCATCGTACAAAAGGTACTGCGGCTTATAAAAAAGTCTTTGCCAAGACAGGAACGGTTACCGGTGTTTGCACTCTTGCCGGTTTTGCCAAGGCTGCGAACGGCCATACAATTGCTTTTGTGATGCTGAACGATGGGTTGCCAAAGGCTTCTCCAGTGAGGGCTTGGCAGGACAAGGTGTGTAACCTTCTCTGCCGTTAACTCCTCTTCTTTATTGCTGCGATATTGCGCATAAGTTGTGTGTATCCGGCACGTTCCACTGCGCTGTCGCCAAAAAGTTCCTTGTATCTCTCGGGGGTGAGTTCTTCCCAGTTTTCATTGTTTGTGGAACGGTTTTCGTCGGGCAAAAACTCGGTGATGCCGGTTTTTACACATTTTTTGTTCCACGGGCAGGCTGTTTGGCACCTGTCGCAGCCGTAGAAGCAATTTCCCATCTTTTTACCGATATTTTCGGGTAAATCTCCGCGGTACTCTATTGTGAGGTACGAAAGGCATTTTCTTGCATCGAAGTCATTCTCTGTCAGCGCATTTGTGGGGCAGTTCTCTATGCATTTGCTGCATTTTCCGCAGAGGTTTTTCTCAAAGGGAATGTCGTACTCCGCTTCGCAATCAATGAGCAGTTCGCCGAGAAAAAAGTATGAGCCTGCCTGTGGAATTATCAATTGGTGGTTGCGTCCAATCCATCCCAGTCCGGCTTGCGTTGCCCAGTAACGTTCTGTTACGGGGGCTGTGTCGCAGAAAGCCCGTCCCTGTACGGGTGTTATTTCATTTATGCTCTTGAGGAGCAGGTGCAGTTTGTCTTTTATTATTTTGTGGTAATCCTTCCCCTGTGCGTAGCGCGATATGTGCAGGCTGCTCTCGTCGAAATTCTCACCCTGCGCGTAGCTTAATGCCACCGAAACTATACTTCTGCACCCGGGTACGAGCTTTGTGGGGTCTTCGCGTTTGTCGGTATTACGCGCGAGATAACCCATCTCTCCGTGCTTTCCGGCGGCAGTCCATTCCGCCAGTTTCCGGCACTCCTTTTCGGGCAGGGGAGTGGCTTTGGCAATGCCGCATACTGCAAAGCCGAGGCGTTTGGCCTCGGCTTTTATGAAGAGTGATAGCTCGCGTGGTGTCATCAGTCAAAAATCTTGAATGTGTAGCCTTGTTCAAGCAACCAGTCGATGGAGCGAGGCAGGGCATACTTCAGGTTTTTTTCGGAGCGCAACGAGTCGTGGAACGTAATTATTGAGCCGTTGCGTGTGTAGCGTTTTACATTAGCAAGGACATCCTCCCCGTACATGTGTATACTGTAGTCGCGTGTCACAAGGTCCCACATCACGAATTGGTATCTCTTGGCGAGCTCGTTGTATTGCTGTGTACGCAGTACGCCGTGGGGTGGGCGGAAGAGGTTGCTGTGTATAAAGGCGTCGGCCTGGTCCACATTCTCTATGTACTTTTCTGTGCTTGTAAAAAGCCCTTTCAGGTGGTTGAAGGTGTGGTTTCCCAAGCGGTGTCCACCCTCGACAACCTGCATATATTCCTGGGAGAATTTATGCACATTGTCGCCCACCATAAAAAAGGTTGCTTTAATGTTGTTGCGTTCGAGCAGCTCCACCACCCACGGTGTTATTACGGGTATGGGCCCGTCGTCGAAGGTGAGGAATACCGCCTTTTCGTCGGGGTTCATTCTCCACAAGGCCTTTGGGTAAAGGTTGCGGAAGAATGTAGGGACCTGTTCTATAAACATAGTTTTTTTCTGTTTTAGTTTATTCTCTTGCGCCACTCTGCGAATTTATTGCTCAGTTTGGCGGTGTATTCATCGGCAAGAGCCTGGCAGTTTTCGTTGCCTGTGTTAAGCTCCTCTATTATGTATTTTGTTATCTCAATAGCATTGTAGCTGTCCTGTGTGCTTGCGTTGAAACGGTTATTGCCGAAGCTGCAATACCAATTGAGGTATTCGAGCTGCTCGTCGGCAAGGTCGCCGAGTACTTTGCATCCTTTGCTGTATTCGCCAAGGGCTATGTAAAGGCGGCCTATATCAATACCACCGGTCATAGCACCGTGGGGAACAATGCTTGCCGGCATCTCCTCTTCGAGGCGGTTGAGCAGGTTGAGAGCCATACTGTTCTTGCCCTCGTTGTATAGCTGCGATGCCAACGACGAAATGAGGCGGCGGTGGGTGTATACCATACGGGTTATTGTCTCGTCGGAATAGTAGTTGGGGTTCTCCTTGAAGCCGCCGAACTTGAAACGGTCCATAACGTTGTGGTAGAAGGTTTCTGTGTCGGCCACGGTGTTGTATCCTTCGCTATATCCCAGTTCCACCCAGTTGAAGGGGGTTATGCGGTAAGCAAGGCCCTCCTGCACGAAGAAGTCCTGCAAAGAGCTCAAATAGTTCTCGCTTCCCACTGTCATTGACATATACATGGGGCGCACCCAATTGGCCTGTGAGAGCATCTCGAGCAGCATAAGGTCGCTGCGTAGCAGCTGCTTGCGGTTTTTCAGCGAGATGGTCATATATTCGGGCATCTCCTCGTTGTACTCTTCGGGTATAATCATTCCCGAGCGGAGAACAGCCTCTTTGTCAATCTTGATGTATACGGTGTCGGTGGGTATGAAGTGGAGTTTCTCGTTCTTTGTGCGAACAAAATTCTTCATAATGTTCTTGATCTCGAACGGGTTCTCGCCGTAGCGTTTTTTTGCAGCTACGGGGTTCTCGGCATACAGCTTCTTTATCACATCCTTGTAGCGTGCATCAACCTTCACCACCTCATTGTTGTTGCCGGCATAATCTATTCTCTCCCAGCTGATGGGCAATGAGGGTGAGTCGTAGGCCGGGCGGCGCATCTGGTCTATATACCAGTCGGTCTGCAGGTACGATAGGTTGCACACACGTGTGTCGGTGCGTACTCCCTCAACCTCCTGGTTGTACCAAAGAGGGAAGGTGTCGTTGTCGCCACAGGTGAATATTATGGGGTTACCCTCTTCGGGCAGGGAGTAAAGGTAGTTCTGTCCAAAGTCGCGGCAGGCGTAACGTCCGCTGCGGTCGTGGTCGTCCCAGGTCTGTGATACCATCTGCAGGGGCACAAGGAGACATATACCTGCTATAGTCGCACTTATGGCAGCATTGTTCTTTTTAAGTTTTTCGGTTATCGCTGCCACTCCCATACCAATCCAGATGGCAAAAGCGTAGAACGATGCAGCGTAGGCATAGTCGCGCTCGCGTGGCTGCAGGAGTGTCTGGTTAAGGTAGAGGACTATTGCAAGGCCGGTCATAAAGAAGAGCATAAATACCACAAAGAACTGTTGCTTGCCCTCCTTGCCGTGGCGTGCCTGCCACAGCATACCTAAAATACCCAGAAGAAGCGGCAGTGCATAGAATACGTTGCGGCCTTTGTTCTCCTTGAGCGTTTTAGGCAGTGTATCCTGGTTGCCCACGAGCAGGTTGTCAATAAATGAGAAACCTGTTATCCAGTTGCCCTTTTCAAATTCTCCGTGGCTCTGAAGGTCATTCTGTCGGCCCACAAAATTCCACAGGAAATATCTCCAGTACATAAAGTTGAGCTGGTAGTTTACAAAGAACTTGAGGTTGTCGAGCTGTGTGGGCATCTTTATGTTGATGGTCTCGCCCCAGGGTGTTCTGTAGCGCACGTTGTGTCCCTCAATTTTGCCACCGCACCACTGCTCATAGAGGTTCGTGCCGCGGTAATTGGCGTGTTCGGGGTTGTACATACGGGGGAAGAGCATGTTCTGTGCATATACATAATCCCTGTCGTAATCGATAATCTCATAAGAGTCCTTTTCATTGGCTGTTGCCTTCTCTTTAGGTGCATACTTGGGCGCGCCCTGTATGGCTTTTGCCACCCAGTATTCTCCTTTTGCCTCACGCTCGATTTCGGAGCTGTATGTGTGTCCGTAGAGCAATGGGCGGTCGCCATACTGCTCACGTCCCAGGTAGGCTCCAAGGGTGAAAATATCCTCGGGTGAGTTCTGGTCCATAGGGGTGTTGGCTGCCGAGCGCACAACAATCAGTGCGTAAGATGAGTAGCCAATCATTATTACAGTCATACACAGCAGCGAGGTGTTAAGCCAGCGCAAGCTTATAAGGTGCTTCTCTCCATTGCGGTATATTACGAGCAGGAATATTGCTGCCAATACCACTATGCCAAGAAGTATGCTCATAAAGCCGTATCCGTAGAAAGGTATTCCCAAAAGTCCTACTGTGGCGGTAAATGCTATTGCAAGTTTCTTGCGGTTGCTGTTCTTTTCGCTCTCGCGCAATCCCCAGATGAGTGTGGCGCACAGCAGAATAATGTATGTGATGAGGCCGCTGTTGAAAGGCAGTCCCATAGTGTTTACAAAGAGCAGTTCGAACCATCCGCCAACCTTCACCACGCCGGGTACTATGCCGTAGAGAACCACAGCCACAAGCACGCCCGACAGTGCTATTGCAAGCAACGAGCCCTTGAGGCTTGCTTTGGGCACGCGTTTATAATAGGCAACGAGTACAATGGCAGGAATACAGAGAAGGTTGAGCAAGTGTACTCCGATAGAGAGTCCCACCAGGTATGCTATGAGCACAAGCCAGCGGTCGCTGTGGGGTTGGTCGGCCTGTTCCTCCCATTTGAGTATGAGCCAGAATACTACAGCCGTGAAGAGTGAAGAGTATGCATAAACCTCGCCCTCCACTGCGCTGAACCAGTATGTGTCGCTCCAGGTGTAGGCAAGTGCGCCCACGGCTCCCGAACCGATGATGGTTATCAACTGCGAAGTGCTTATGTTATTGCTGTTGCCCACAATGAGCTTGCGGGTGAGGTGTGTAATGCTCCAGAAGAGGAACAGTATGCCTCCGGCGCTCAGCAGGGCACTCATATAGTTTACCATAAGAGCCACATTCTCGGGCTTGGCAAAAAGGGAGAAAAAGTTTGCTGTGAGCATAAAGAAGGGTGCACCGGGCGGGTGTCCCACTTCGAGTTTGTTACCCGAAAGGATAAATTCCGGGCAGTCCCAGAAGCTTGCAGTAGGCTCCACTGTGAGGCAGTATGTTATGGCTGCGACAAGGAATACAAGCCATCCTGCAATGTTGTTTACGGTTTTGAATCTTTTCATTATTTTGTTTTTCTTTTATTTCCGGTCAAGGAGTGTGCGAGGTATAATCCCCTTCAAAATCGTGCAAAGTTACCTAAATGACGGGAGAAGAACAAAATATTGTATGTGAAAATGATGCAAACAATGTTAAAGCGGGTCTACATCGTAGAACATTACGATGGAGCGGTAACGGGCATTCTGCGTAAAGGTCTGCTGTATATTCTGCAGGGTCTCGTTAATCTTGTACTGCGAGAGGTTGTTCTCTATTTTCAGTACCATTTTGCGTATGTATAGCTGCTTTACGCGAGCCACGGGAGGCAGGTCGGGGCCCAGGATGCGTTCCTCGAATATCTTGCGCAGGTGCAGTCCCAAGAGCTCCGAGAATTCGTCGAGAACCTTCACGTCGCGGTGTTTCACATAGATGTAAACCAACCGATAAAAAGGAGGATAATGGAACAGCATACGCTCCTGCAACTGCGCATTGTAGAACTGTTGGTAGTCATTCTTTACAATTTGCGGAATTACCGGAGCATCGGGTATTTTTGTCTGCAGGAATACCTCGCCCTCACCATTCTTGCGGCCGGCGCGTCCTGCAACCTGTGCCATAAGCTGGAAGGCGCGCTCTGTGGCGCGGAAGTCGGGGTAGTTCAAGAGGGTGTCGGCGTTTATTATGCCCACCACGGCAACATTGTCAAAATCGAGCCCCTTCGATACCATCTGCGTGCCAATGAGTATGTCGGTCTTCCCTTTCTGGAAGGTGTTTATTATATTCTCGTAGGCAGTGCGTGTGCGTGTGGTGTCGAGGTCCATTCGGGCGATGCGAGCTTCGGGAAAGAGGTTCTGCAGGTCGTCCTCAATCTTCTCTGTACCGTAGCCGAGGTGTATGAAGTTGTTCTCTTCGCAGTTGGGACAATATTGCGGTGCAGGTATTGTGTATCCGCAGTAGTGGCAGGTGAGCTTGTGCGCGTTCTTGTGCAGTGTGAGGCTCACATCGCAGTGCTTGCATTTTGGTACCCAGCCGCAGGTCTTGCACTCGAGCAGGGGGGAGTAGCCACGGCGGTTCTGAAAGAGTATAATCTGTTTCTTCTCCTCCAGAGCTTTGCTCATAGCTTCCACTAATGGGTCGCTGAAGGGGCCTGTCATACGTTTGCGGCGGCTCATATCGGCAGTGTCCACCACGGTTATTCGTGGCAGTTTCACTTCGCGGTGTCGGGTGGTGAGGCTGACAAGCCCATATTTCCCGGTTGTAGCATTGTAATAGCTCTCTACCGACGGTGTGGCTGTACCCAACAGTGTTTTGGCACCAAAGAACGATGCAAGTACAATGGCGGTATTACGGGCGTTGTAACGCGGAGCAGGCTCCTGTTGCTTGTAACTGTTTTCGTGTTCCTCATCAACAATTACAAGGCCCAAATTCCTGAACGGGAGAAAGAGCGAGGAGCGCACGCCGAGAATTATATCATAAGGTGCGTCGCTCATCTGTTTTTTCCATATTTCCACCCTCTCGGCATCGGAAAATTTCGAGTGGTAAAGTCCAATCCGGTTTCCGAAAACACGGCGCAGACGTTCAATAATCTGCTTTGTAAGTGCAATCTCGGGCAGGAGGTACAGAACCTGCTTGCCACGCTCAACAGCCTGCGCTATGAGGTGTATGTATATTTCGGTCTTTCCGGCCGATGTAACGCCGTGCAGCAGTGTTACATTTTTTTGTGTAAAGCTCTCGTTTATCTCCTGCATAGCATGCTCCTGTGCCTTGTTCAGTGTGTTGAGCGGTACGGTGGTGGTGCTTTTTGTAGAGAGTCTTCCAATCTCCACCTCGTAACTCTCAATGAATCCCTTGTCGGCGAGTTCCTTGTATATGTTGGGCTGCACTTGTGCTGTTTCCAGTAGTTTATGTTTGGAAACCTCAATGGGATTGCCTGTGAGCAGTTGCGACATCTCCAGATAGGTGTTCAGGAGTCTTTTCTGTCGTGGGGCGCGTGAGAGCGACTGCAGTATTATGTTTATTGCCTTTTCGTTACGGTATTGCTGTGAGAGCCTTGTACGTTGTTCGGTGCGAGGCTTGAATTCTCCTTTCAGCCCCTGTGGAACGGCAGCCTTGTATATGTCGCCCATTGCACTCAGGTAATAGCGCGATATCCACTCCCACAGTTTCATCTGTGTGGGGAGCATTATGGGTGTCTCATCGAGCAATTCATCTATTGGGCGCACTTTGCAGTCTGTAGGCTCTTTGCCGTGTACTGCAGCCACCATTGCAGTGTAATGCATTTTGGGGCCGAGTGGAACGCTTACGCGGCACCCGGCCTGTACCTTTCCCCACAGCTCTTGCGGAATGCTGTATGTATAGGTTGTGGGGAGGGGAAGAGGCAATATTACATCTGCGAATTGAGCCATAGTGTGGTTTGTTGTGCGAAGTTATGAAAAAGGGCGTAAAGTGCAAAGATTTTCCTGTGTGGTTATACTAAAGAAGGGCAGCAAATTTGCTGCCCTTCTTTAGTATATTGCTTGTATATTTTAGAAAATATATGCTGCAGATACCTGCCAGGTGTTTGTCTTAGAGCCGGTGATATGTCCCCAGGCCTGGCCCAAAGCATTCTCTTTCCACTCACCTGTGTCGCCTAAAGCAATGTTGTAGTTGATGTGCAACTGTATATGGTTAAGAATTGTTGCACCGGCACCGAGGTTGAGGCTCAAGTTGCTCTTCTTGTACTCCCATTCGTAAATGCTGTTCATGAATGTGCCGCTTGCAGCATCCCAAATTTCGTTCATACCTGAAATGTCACCACCGCTGATGAGCCAGCTGAACTGAGGACCCACTGCAATGAAGGGCTCAAGGAACTTGTTTACAATGGGGAGAGAGAAATCGTAACGCAGGTAGATGGGTAAATCGAGGCTGTGGCGCTTAACGCTACTGCCACCAAGCTCTGCACCTGTCTGTGAGTAGAGAAGGTTACCCTCGAGGCCAATGTTGAGCACGGGGATTATCACCTTTGCCATAGGGCCGACAAAGAAACCATTCTTGCCCTCTCTTGAGAAGCCTGTCTCCTTCAATGAAGAGGGCTCGCCAGCGAGGTTTACACCGGCTTTAATACCCCAGTTGAACTGTGAATATGCGGGAGCCGCAACCAAAAGGCACAATGTAAGTGCTATTCCAAAAATCTTTTTCATACTATTATCTGTTTTTAATGTTTGTTACACTTTTTATATCTGTGTGCAAAATAAGTATAAATTAAGTTATTATGCAAGTTTAGCTCCATTTCTTTAATAAAACAGAAAGGATACAGCACTGTTCTGTATCCTTTCCATAATATGTAATTCTTTTTTTATCGTCTTGTCTTGCGCACCGAAAGACGTGCCGAGCCTGAACTTGCTCTGGGGCTGCTTTTCTTCTTTGTGCTTTTGGTGCTCTCCTTCTTGGAATCGCTTTTCTTCTTGCTTCCGAGCAATGTTATGCGCTTTTTCTCCTCTTTGGGTGCAGCAATGGAGTCGCCTGCAGCAATAGCAGTGGAATCGGTAGCAACAACGGGCTTGGGTGTCTCCCAAAGGTTTGTGCGGAAGGTGGCGAGTTGCTCCTCAATCTTCTGCTGCTCTTTCTTTATAGCAGTTGTGTCTTTGCAATACTGGTTCAGTGCAAGGTTCTTGAGGTTTACAGTCTTGTATATCTCACCCTCGTAGCAGTTCTTTCTGAAGTAGTCGTCAATGGTCATTGACGAAATGTTGTTATAGCTGCTTGTTACAAGTGTCTGCTGTGCAAGCACCTGTGCCACTTCGTCATAGTTGAGCCAGAACATTGGGTATTTTGTAACCTCGGTGGTAAACTCCTCGGCACGGTGAAGCACGGGGCAGATAGCTGTCACGCGTTGGTTGTATGTTGCTGTTCTCTGGTCGTAGTAATAACTCTCCTTTATATAATAGCTCAACACCTCGCTGCTGGGTATATCGCTTTTGCCCACAACGTACTCTCCATCTTTCTCCTCGTAGTAAATGCGGTAGTTGTCGAGCAGGTCTTTGGGGTTTATTACGTTCTCCTCGTTGAAAGCTTCATAACCGTCGAGGTTGTAGGTATAAGCGTTGATGCTGCCTTCGAGTATGAGACGGAATATATAGGTGAAGAGGTTTACTTGGTTACCCATAGGCTCTACAGGGTAGTAGAGCGACGCGTTCTTCTCCTTTTTGAGGTCGAGTGTGCGGTATATGTCGCGTTTCCATACAACCTCCTGGGGTACAACCTGTGTGGGGAACTGGTTCTTTGCTCTCTCCGACAGGTTCACAACTGTGTTTGTGGCAGCCTTCTGCTCTTTTTTAGCTTTTTCTTTAGCACGGGCAGGCGGCTGGGCAACAGCGTATTGTCCTAAAAGAGATACTGCTATGACTGCAATTATTCTGCTGACGTATTTCATAACTTTTGTTTTTTTATCCTTTGTCTTGCGGCTTGTTTCTAATGCCGTTTAGTTTATTATTACCTCGAGTGATGTGGGCAACAGGCGCTCAATGTTGTCGGGGCCTATGGCTCTCACGTGCGATATGTAGAATCGTTTTCCACGGCTCAGGCTGCGGAACATATCTTTCTGTCTTGCGGTGAAGCTGGCTCCTTGCGACATCAATGGTATGGCGTTGCCCATATTGTCGTAGAATACAGTCTCAAAAGAGAGTACCTTGAAGCCAATGTTCAACAGTCCGTCGTCGATGGCTGCAACTATGCCGTCGGTCGACATAAGCGACTGCTTGCTGAAGGGCGCACCACCACGGTAGCGCTGTGTGTTGCCGTCCTTGTCCTTGAACTCAATGAAGGGGGTGGGGTCGGGCAACTGGCGCACACGGAAGATATACTCGCCCATACTCTGGTTGCGGCCCTCCTCGTTGCGTGCTGTTACGCCGATGGCAATATCTTCACCCACTTGCGAGGGGATAACAATGTAGCCTCCTGCGCCGTCGCTCTTGAGAGTTCCGTTACCTTTTGCAATGCTTGCTGTTATCTTGTTGTTGGGAACGCCGGGAACAGAAATGCTCACAGGGTTCTCGAATCCGGCATAAAGCACGTTCATAAGCGATGCACTCACGGTTGCGGTGGGCTCCACCACGGTGTACTTCTGCGAGAAGTCGTAACGTGTCTGCGCTCCTGCACCGTCGCTTACAAGCATATATCCGTTAAGTGTGTAGTCGCCGGTGGTGTTGCAGAGCTTGGTATATTCACCGTTTGCAGTCTCAAGCAACTTGTCCTCGATGTAGATTTCGGGGCGTTGTGTAGAGTCTACAGCCGCGAGAATAATCTGTGCCGAAAACTCGCTGCCACGTACCACGTTGCGCGAAGTGGGAATAACCAAAGAACGAATCTGGTTCACACGCACGTCGCCCACGTCAATGTTGCGTACAAGGTTGTGGAGAACCTCTCCTTCGGCATAGCGTACATCGTTCTGCAACTTGGTGAGCAGGGCTATGGCTGCAATGGCGGGCATATTCTCGAAATTGTACTCTTGCCAGTTCTTGAGCAGTGAGATATCGCGTTTGGGTACCTCGGTGCTGAAGTTGTTCTTTATGATTTCTCTCTGTATAGAGTCGGTAACCATTGTAAGAATCTCTTCGCGGTACTGTGTGATAGCATCGAAGAGTTGTTTTCCCTGTCCGCTGCCGGGGGCGAGCATTACATATGTAGAAGCCTCAAGGTCCTCTCGGTTAACAAGGTTGTTGTAGTCACCGTTTTTGCCATCGGCCTTTTTTGCTATGCGCACCTTCAACTGGTCAGCAAGGGCATACAACGAGTCTGAAATGCTCTTTACGTGTGTGGCACGATTGTACCATTCGCGCACTTTCTCGGGGTTCTGTGCCATAAATGATTCAAAATCATTGTACAGCACCTCGTTCTGCTTGCCGGCGTTGGTGGAGCTTCGCGAGAGACTCTGGTCGACAAGGGTGAATCCGTTGAGCACGTCCGAAGATACATTAAGTGCAAGCATCGCCATCAGAAGAACGTACATAAGGTTAATCATCTTCTGACGCGGAGATACTCTTTGTTTCTTTACCTTCATTGTAACTCGTTGTTATAGTTTGGGTTGGTTCATATTTGTGGTCATAGCCTGAATCATACGGGCATACATGGCGTTGAGCTCTTCAATCTGCTGTGCCATCTTGTTGGTCTGCTCGTTAACCTGGTCTATAGCGTTGGCCTGGTTGCCTGCACTACGCAACTGCGCCTCGTAGAGTGCGTTTATGCCGGTGAGGTTGCGTGCGAGGGTTTCCATCTCCTGCATATTCTGTCCCAGAGTGTTTGCCTGCTCCGAGATATGCTTGATAGCCTCGTTCAATGTGCGTACCTTCTCAATATACTCCTCGGTAACCTCGTCCATCTGAGGTATGAGGTCGGGGTTGCCAGTTACGGTTGCCGCGCCGGTAACTACAGGAGCAGCGCCGGCAACATTGCCGGTTGTAAATGTTGCACCCTGTGCCGGTGTCGCATCGCCACAGAAGTTTCCGTTAATCACAATTGTACCACCGTTCAAGGGTGTACCGCCTGCGCTTATTATGGTAGCAGCCTCCTCGGCAGCCTCCTCTTTCTGTTCGTCGATTGCTACATCGTAGGGGCGTTCGAATGCCGAGAAGAAGAATACGATAACCTCGGTACCCATACCGAGAAATAGCATAAGGTTAGCTCCCGAAATGTGGGTGAGCTTGAAGAGTGCTCCCAAAATAACGATTGCTGCACCCCAACTGTAGAGGTAGTTGAGAATGGTTTTTCCTCTTGCCGAATCCATAAATGCCTGAATTCGTCTTATTACGTTTTTATATTTTCCCATAGTTGAAATATCTGTTATGGTTGTGTGTGGAACTTCTTTTTTTATCTTCTCTTTTCAATGCCGGCATAGCTGCGTACGCAACGGAAACCAATATATGAACGTGACTCGTTCTGGTATTCATAGTTGCGTGTAGCGCCCTGTATGAAACGTACAGCATCCTTCCAGGAACCGCCGCGCACAGCTTTCTTCTTCATACTGTAGGGATCCTCTTTTGCAGCTCTGTATTGCAGGTCGGGGTTCATATCGCTCATCTGCAGCACGCCCGATTCTGTGTATACTGTTGATGTCCATTCGGCTACGTTACCTGCCATATCGAAGAGGCCGTTGCTGTTTGCCGAGAATATTCCGCAGCGCGATGTGATGAGGCTGCCGTCCTTTGTATAGTTACCCTCGCCGGGTTTGTAGTTTGCATAATAGCAACCCTTGTCGCTCTTGGTGTCGTCGCTCTCCCAGGGATATTTGTTGGCCTCCTTGCCACGTGCTGCGTACTCCCACTCTGCCTCCGAGGGAAGGCGGTAGCGCTGTATCCAGCGTGCCTGTGCTCCAAGGCCACGGAGCAAGTACTCGGTGCGCCAAGCGCAGAAAGCATTTGCCTGCTCCCAGCTTACTCCCACCACGGGGTGGTTGTTGTAGTTGGGGTGGTTGAAGTAGAGGTTTAGGTACACTTCGTTGTTTGCGTTGGGGAAGTCATTTACCCAGCAGGTTGTGTCGGGGTAGATGTTCACGATGTATGTGTTAAGGAAATCGTACTGACTCGAGAGGGGGCGTGTAATTGTCTCGTTTACAATCATACCCTCGTCGTCGATGTACGCAGTATCCTTTGATATCATTATCACTGTCTCATAGTCGGTGGGGATATCGGTATTGCGGTTACGCTCCTCGGGGTTCAGGCGGTTCTTGCGCAGGGCAGCCTGTGTGTAGTCGTAGATGCTGTAACGGAAGTTCATCTGGGAAGGGTAGAGCATATTCTCTCCTGTGATTGGGTTCTTTATGTAAACGCTCTCAATGGCACGCTGCTCATCCTCTGTGGGTCTGCTCCAGGGAATAGGCTTTTTCCAGTCGAGGTAAGGCTCAATGGGTTCGCCGTATTCGTCCTCGGTAATCTTG
>JAZRMX010000047.1:0-27028 GCA_045647885.1 Bacteroidaceae bacterium | reverse complement strand
GTGAGGGAGCACAACTTATTAAAGAATCAATTACTCCACACTAAATTTCTACTGAACCTCTATCTCAACATTATTCCGTTGAAAATTCTTCCCGAGTTAATACCCAACCTGCGTGCCGAGAAGAACTCCTCGTGGTTGGTGTGAGTGCATATACCGGTGACTGTGATATTCTCCGGCTTCACGCCACAGGCAAGCAGTTGCAAGCGGTTCGCCTCCCACAGATCAATGTGCCATTTCTCCTTTTTTGTGGCAATTTGCTCCATTGGGAACCCGGCTGTCTTGAACGCTGCATAAACCTCGTCACCCACCTCAAACGCCTCGGGCCCTATACTGGGTGCAATTATGGCTTTTATCTCCTCTGCGTGGCTGTTATAGCCCTGTAGTATCGCTTTTACACTCTTTTCCGTTATTCCGGCTACCGTGCCTCGCCATCCTGCGTGTACGGCTGCTATAACCCCTTGTGCGGGGGCGTGTAAGAGGATAGGTACGCAGTCGGCAGTGGAAACGCCTATACAGGTGTGGGGTAGTGCGGTCATTATAGCATCTATCCCTTGTAGCAAGCTCTCCTGCTCCTCTTTGCCTTTGGAGAGGAATGTGCTGTCTATGTGGATAATCTCGCTTCCGTGCGTCTGTAGCGGCAGTATGAGTCGCTCGTTAGGTATTCCTAATTGCTTGCATAGCTCTTTGCGGCAATCGGCTACGTGTCCTGCGGTGTCGCCACAGTAGTGTGTTATGTTGAAGCTGCTGTAGTTCCCGTCGGGTGTACCTCTTTTTGTGGAGAAGGCGGTTACTTTGTTGCCTATTTGGTATTCAAGAATTTCCATTGTTCTGTTTTGTGGTACAAATATACTCACAAGCGACGAGAAAGTTTATAAAGCGAGTGAGGTAAAATTTATTTTAACTCTCAACGAGCGCAAAAAACTTGGGCGAAGCCAAATATGATGAAGCTTGCTTCAATATTTTTTACAGGAGCGCAGTCAGTATGTGTTGTAGGGGTAGACCGGTGTGTCTGCCCAATAATTGTTTTTTGTGATGTGTAGGGGCGCACCGGTGTTGCCTTAATTATTCTTGCTTTGAAATTTTCGGTGTTATTATCGGATATTCTTTGTTTCTGTCTGTTTCTTTATTAACTTTTTGTCGCTCAAAAAGTTACAAAAACGCACGGCACACGGAAAGAATAGTCGCCGTTGCATTTGTTCAGGAATTGTTAAACCAATATCCTTCAGTCTGCAACGGCTTGTCGCTTGTCATTGACGCTCTGTTTTTGGCGCTACAAACAGGATTCTTTAACAGTGCCGGTTTCTTTTTGAAGATTATTGCTAAAGTGATTCGTCGCCGGAGACATCTGAGCAAAGCTAGTGCCGACCGGTAAATACAAAAAAATGTCGAGGAAAATTCCTCGACATTTTTTTGTATGCTAAATCTGTGGATTAGCAGATTTTGCGTGAGCCGTCGCCGATAACTACGTCGTAAACCTTGGGGTCTTTGCCGTATTTCTCGTTGTAACGCTCTTTAGCTTTCTCGATGAAGATGTCGTACAACTCCTCTTTTACGAGGTTGATGGTGCAACCGCCGAAGCCACCACCCATCATACGAGAACCTGTTACACCGCAGTCAATAGCTACGTCTACCAAGAAGTCGAGCTCCTCGCAGCTTACATCGTAGTCTTTGCTCAAACCGAAGTGTGTCTCGTACATCTTCTTACCTACGGTCTCGTAGTCGCCTGCCTCGAGGGCTGCACATACGTCGAGAACGCGTACTACCTCGCCGATAACGTATTTTGCACGGCTGTAGTCCTCGGGTTTCAATTCAGCTTTAACCTCCTCGAGCATATCGAAGTTTGCGTCGCGCAATGACTCAATCTCGGGGTGTTTGCTCTTGATAACCTCTGCTACGTGCTCGCAGCTCAAACGACGCTCGTTGTAGGGTGAACCTGCCAACTCGTGTTTTACGCAAGTGTTGATGAGAACGAGTTTGTAACCCTGGGGTTTGAAGGGGAAGTACTGGTACTCGAGGTTGCGGCAGTCCAAACGGATGAGGCTACCTGCCTTACCGAATACGCTGGCAAACTGGTCCATGATACCGCACTTAACGCCGATGTAGTTGTGCTCTGTTGCCTGACCTACTTTTGCAAGCTCGAACTTGTCGATCTTGTTGTCGCCGAACATATCGTTCAATGCGTAAGCGAATGTGCTCTCGAGAGCAGCTGATGATGACATACCTGCGCCGAGGGGTACATCGCCTGCGAAGGCTGTGTTGAAACCTTTTACATCAACGCCACGCTTAATCATCTCGCGGCATACACCGAAGATGTAACGTGCCCAAGATGCGCGAGGTGCATCCTCTTCGTTGAGGCCGAACTCTACATAGTCTTTCTCGTCGATAGAGTATGCGCAAACTTTGTCTGTACCGTTTACTTTAATCTCGGCCATAATGCCTTTGTTTACAGCACCGGGGAATACGAAACCGTTGTTGTAGTCGGTGTGCTCGCCGATGAGGTTGATGCGACCGGGTGATGCGTATATGCTACCTGTTGTGCCATCGAAGTGCTTGATGAAACGACTTCTTACAAATTCTATATCCATTGTTTTAAAATGTTTATTTGGTTAGTTACTAAAAAACTGTCAATAAATTATTTCTTCGCGGGTTTTGAACCTACAAGTGCGTAGAACAAGAGGTATGCTGCGCAGAATACTACTACCCAGAAGCTGGTGATGTAGTTTGTGGCGTCGGCAACGGCTGCCTGGATAGCCATCATTACGGCGCAACCGAATACCATTGTCATGAAGATACCTGATGCAATAGCTGTGTACTTGCCAAGTCCCTCAACTGCCATGTTGAAGATTGCACCCCACATAACTGATGTGCAGAGACCTACCAACAGGAATGAGAAGATGCCTACGGGGATGGGCTGCCAGATGAGCTCGAGTTTACCCCAATCCACACCGGGGAATGATACGATTATATCTGTGGGAGCGTACATACCGAAGAGTACGAGTGCGAGTGTTGCTATTGACACTGTTGTGATCATGGCGCGGCTCGATACCTTGCTACCGATACTTGCACCTACGAAACGGCCGATGAGCATCATGAACCAGTAAACGGCTACAAGCATACCTACTGTACCTGCGGGGATACCGTCGGCAATGAGGTACTGCTGTACGAAGTTGGGAACACCTACCTCGATACCCATATACAAGAAGATTGCCAATGCACCGAGTGCGAAGTGGCGATAGCTCATAGCACCTTTGATGGCGCTCAACTCAACGGGTGCCTGCTCGGGCTCATTGATCTTTGTGAACATGATTACGATGAATGCGATTACGAAGATTGCGAGGGCAATCATAAGCGCGGGTGTTGCGTCGGCAATTTTAGCTTTTGTTGCGTCGGCGATGAGGGCACCCATAAGGATGTAGCAAGCTACGGCTGCCGATGAGTTGAACACACCACCAATCTGGATGAGCTGGTTACCGCTGTTACCGCCACCACCAAGCAAGTTGAGCATGGGGTTTACAACGCAGTTGAGGATACACATGCAGAGACCTGCGATGAATGCACCACAAAGGTATACACCGAACACGAGGCCGAGGTTCTGCTCAACGTCGAGCTGGCCGCTGAACCACTGGATGAGAATACCTGCGGCTCCAACTGCAAGACCGATAAGGGCTGTCTTCTTGTAGCCGAACTTTGAGATGAGCATACCTGCGGGGATACCCATAACCAAGTATGCTACGAAGTTACCGTAGTTACCAATCTGTGCAAGCACGTTTGAGATGGGACCTTGGTTCTTGATGATGGTTGCCATGGGTGTACACAAGTTGGTCACGAAGGCAATCATTGCGAAGAGCGCAATCATTACGATGATGGCTCCCCATTGTTTCTTTTCTTGACTCATTGTTTTATAAATTTATTTAGGTTAATAATGTTTTATTTCTCTACACCGAATTTATATATTGTAACCTGTGTGTACTCTTCGCCGGGTTTAAGTACTACTTTGGGGAAGTGTGCACGGTTGGGTGAGTCGGGGAAGCACTGTGCTTCGAAACAGATGGCACTGCGTTTGGGGAAGGTTGCTCCCTTCCAGCCTGCAAAACCGCTGTGCCAGTTCGATGTGTATACCTGTACGCCGGGCTCAGTGGTGTAAACCTCCATTGTGCGGCCACTTACAGGCTCGGTTACTTTTGCTGCGAAGCTGAGCTCGCCCACCTCTTTCTTGTTGAGTACGTAGCAGTGGTCGTAGCCGGCGCCGTGTTTAATCTGTTCTTCGTCGGCGTCGATGCGTGCACCTACCTCTGTGGGGGTGGTGAAGTCGAACGCTGTGCCTTTAACGGGTGCGATGGTGCCGTAGGGTACCGATGTGTCGTCGATGGGCACGAAGAAGTCGGCGTTTATTTCGCAGATAAGGTTGTCTATGGTTGCTGTGGGGTTGGCAATACCTGAGAGTGAGAAGAAACCGTGGCTTGTGAGGTTCACAACGGTTGCTTTGTCGGTTGTTGCCTTGTATTCGATCTTAAGCTCGTTCTCGTCGCTCCAGGTGTAGATGACTGTTGTGTCGAGTGTGCCGGGGAAGCCCTCTTCCATATCGGCCGATACATAACGTAGCTTAAGTGTCTGTGCGTCGAGCTGTTCTGCGTCCCATACGCGAGCGTGGAAGCCTGTGGGGCCGCCGTGCAGGTGGTTGGGGCCGTTGTTTATTGCCAATGTGTACTCTTTGCCCTCAATAGTGAACTTTCCTTTGCAGATGCGGTTGCCATAGCGGCCTACGAGTGTGCTCAAGAAGGGCTCGGGGCTTGCAAGGAGGTTGTCGATACTGTCGTGACCCTGAATTACGTTGGCGTAATTTCCGTTTTTGTCGGGTACCATGATGGTGCAGATGGCACCACCGTAGTTGGTTATTGCAACTTCGCTGCCTTGTTTGTTTTTAAGGATGAACAGCGCGGTCTCTTTTCCGTCGACAATCTTTTTGAAGTCGGCGGCTTTCAACTGTGAAAGGTTTTCGGTACAGCTCATATTTTATTCGCTTTTAAAGAATTAACTTTTTGCGTGCCGGTAACTATGCCTCGTGCGCAGTGTTATGTGCGCGTGGGCAAATTGTGCCGGGCCGCTTTTATTTCGCAAATAAAATAAAAATCTGTATTATCTCAAAACAATTGGTGGAGATTTTTCACTATTAGTGATGCTATTTTTTTTAATTTTTGCAAACGTGCTCTGTACTCGAGAGAAGGTCGGCTACAACGAAGCAGCTGCCGCCCACAAAAATGAGGTCGTCGGGTGCTGCGTCGGCTGTGGCGGCTGCAAGGGCTGCGCTCACTGTGGGGTGGCTGCTGCCGAGCAGGTTGTGTTCTCTTGCGAGTCCGCGTAGTTCTTCAGCTGGCATAGCACGTTTTATGCTTGCCTGGGTGAAGTAGTAGATGGCGTTGCGGGGCATCATTGAGAGTACGGTGTTTATATCCTTGTCGCCCACCATTCCAAAGACAATGCGCAGGGTGGTGTAGTGTTCGTGAGCGAGTTGTTCGGTAATGTATTTTATGCCGCCTATGTTGTGCCCTGCGTCGCAGATGGTACGTGGGTGGTTGCTTATTGTCTGCCAGCGTCCCATAAAACCGGTGAGGGTGCATACGTGTGAGAATCCGTTGTGCAGGTTTTTTGGTGTGATTTTGTAACCTTTTTTTACCAAGATTTCAACGGCTGTGAGTATGGTTGCTGTGTTTTTTATCTGATAGTCACCACGTAGCTCTCCTGTGAATCTGTCGTGGTTGCTGGTGGTGTATTCGATTCCGGCGCTTGTGTGTATGGCCTGGAGTATGGGGCTTTTGTCTTCGGCAAAAATTATGGGCGCGCCTTCTTTGTTTGCTTTATATGTAAATATTTTTCGCGTCTCTTCTGTTGCTTCGCCTATAACTGCGGGGATGCCGGGCTTTATGATTCCGGCTTTCTCGCTTGCGATTTTTGCAATGGTGTCGCCGAGGAATTGTGTGTGGTCGGGGCTTATGTTTGTGATGATGCTGAGCTCGGGGATTATAATGTTGGTGCAGTCGAGTCTGCCGCCCAGTCCGACTTCTATCACCGCGATGTCCACCTGCTCCTGTGCAAAGTAGGTGAATGCCATTGCTGTGGTGAGTTCGAAGAATGATGGGAAGAGTGGTTCGAAGAATGCTTTTTCGCGTTCTACGAAGTCTACGACGAATTCCTTGCTTGCGGGTACTCCGTTTACTCTTATGCGCTCGCGGAAGTCTATGAGGTGGGGCGATGTGTAAAGCCCTACTTTGTATCCTGCTGCCTGGAGTATGGCGGCGAGGGTGTGCGAGGTGGAGCCTTTGCCGTTGGTACCTGCCACGTGTATGGTGGGGTAACGGCGGTGGGGGTTGCCAAGGTGGTTGTCGAGGGCAATGCTGTTTGCAAGCCCCTCTTTGTAACCGGCACCGCCTACTTGCTGGAAGGGCGGTGCGCAGTTAAAGAGATATTCGACTGTTTCGTCGTATGTCATAGTGTTTTTTAATCGAAGAAGTTTTTGAAGCGGCGGAAGATTTGCTCTTTGATGCTCTCGGTGGGGCGGAAGTTGTCCGACTCCTTGAAGTGCTCCATTGCTTTCTTCTCGTCTTTTGAGAGGCTTTCGGGTATGTACACGCTGATGTTTACCACAATGTCGCCTTTACCGTAGCCGTTGAGCGAGGGTAATCCTTTGCCGCGCAGACGGAGTACCTTGCCGGGTTGTGTTCCGGCGTCGATGGTTACCTTTGCCTTGCCGTCGATGGTGGGTATTTCGGCCACGCCGCCAAGAGTGGCTGTGGGTATGTCGAGGAGAAGGCTGTAGATGAGGTCGTTCTCGTCGCGTATGAGCTGGGGGTGGGGCTCCTCTTTTACCTGTATGAGGAGGTCGCCGTTTATGCCGTTGTGCTTGCCGGCGTTACCCTTGCCGCGCATTGAGAGCTGTATGCCGTCCGATACGCCTGCAGGTATCTGTACCTCTACAACCTCTTCGCCCATTACGACTCCGTCGCCGCCACAGTGCTTACACTTGTTCTTTATTATTTTACCGGTTCCGTTACAGTGGGTACAAGCTACCTCGGTGCGCATCATTCCGAAGAAACTCTGCTGTGTGCGCACTACGCGGCCTGTTCCTTTACACTCGGGGCAGGTCTCCATTGCGCCGTCTTCGGCTCCGCTACCGCCACAGTGCTGGCAGGGAACGTTTTTCTTTAGCTTGAATTTCTTTGTTACTCCGTTGGCAATCTCCTGAAGGGTGAGCTTTACGGTTACGCGCAGGTCGCTGCCACGGTATTTTGCGGGGCCTGAACTGCGTCCGCCGCCAAAACCACCAAAGCCGCTGAAACCTCCTCCTCCGCCGAAGATGTCGCCGAACATTGAGAAGATATCGTTCATATCCATTCCGGCGCCGAATCCGCCGGCTCCGCCTGCGCCGTTTACGCCTTCGTGGCCGAATTGGTCGTAACGGGCTTTTTTATCGGGGTCGCTGAGCACGCTGTATGCCTCGGCTGCCTCCTTGAACTTCTCCCCGGCTACCTTGTTGCCGGGGTTCTTGTCGGGGTGGTACTCTATCGCTTTTTTGCGATAGGCTTTCTTTATTTCTGCGGCCGATGCGCTGCGGTCCACGCCCAGCACTTCATAGTAGTCTCTCTTTGCCATAATTGTGTTGTTATTGGCCCACGGCAACTTTTGCGTGGCGTATTACTTTGTCGTTAAGTGTGTATCCTGTCTGTACGCAGTCGAGTACTTTGCCTTTGAGGCTTTCGTCGGGGGTGGGTACAAGGGCTATTGCCTCGTGGTAGTCGGTGTCGAAGTCTGCGCCTTCGGTCTCTATTTTCTGGAGGCCGTTCTGCTTGAGTATGCCGATGAATTTGTTGTAGATTAGCTCTACTCCGGTGAGCATCTCTGTGGCGTTCTCGTCTTTCGACATTGTTTGTATTGCGCGCTCAAAGTCGTCAAGTACGGGGAGTATCGACTCGATTGCTCGCTCACCGCCGTTCTTTATGAGTTCGGCTTTCTCTTTTATGGTGCGCTTGCGGTAGTTGTCGAACTCGGCTGCCTGGCGCAAGTATTTGTCCTCGAGGTTGGCGATTTTCTCATTAGCCTCGTCGAGCTCTTTCTGTAACTGCTGCTCGGGGGTAAGCTCCTCCTGCTCTTCAACAGGTGCTTCGTCCGCAGTTGCATTAGTGGTGTTTTCGATGTTCTCTTCTATAAATTCTTTATCTTCCATAATTCTGTTTTTATTTCTCGATGTCATACATTGAATCTGTAACAAATAGCTTGCCAAGAGGGTTCTTGGCGTATAATTCTGCAAAGATACTCTTTTTAAAGGAATAAAACGTGTCAATTTGGCAGAAAACAATCTTTGTCGTGCGTAATTGCGTGACAAATGAGGTTTTTAGGCAGATTATAATTATCTTCGCAAAAGAATTGATTTATTTGCCGATTATGAATGCGGGTAACATAATTTTCTTTCCGGCAATGCTGCTTGCAGGGGGTTCGCTGGTGGCTTGCGAGGGCGATACGCAGCGTCCGAATGTAGTTTTTATATATGCCGACGATTTGGGGTATGGCGACTTGGAGTGCTTTGTTGAAAATAATAGCATAAACCCCAATATATCAGCATTATGTAAAAGTGGTGTGCGCTTTGCGAATGCTTATTCTGTAGCTTCAACGAGTACGCCTTCGCGCTACTCTTTGCTCACTGGCGAGTATGCTTGGCGCAGGAAAGGTACCGATGTTGCCGACGGCGATGCGGCTATGATTATCTCTCCCGACAGGCTCACTGTTGCCGACGTTTTTAAACGTGCCGGTTATGCTACCGGTGCTTTTGGCAAGTGGCATTTGGGGCTTGGTGCGGTGAAGGGCAAGCAGGATTGGAACGGTTTTATCTCGCCTTCGCCTGCCGATTTGGGCTTCGATGAGCATTACATTATGGCTGCCACTGCCGACCGCGTGCCGTGTGTTTTTATAGAGAATGGCAGGGTTGCGGGGCACGATGCCTCGGCTCCTGTGGAGGTTAGTTATGTGGCAAATTTTGATGGTGAGCCCATCGGAAAAGAGAACCCTGAATTGCTGTATAATCTAAAGTCGAGCCACGGGCATAATATGTCTATTGTGAATGGTATTGGGCGTATTGGTTATATGCGTGGCGGTGGTGATGCTTTGTGGAAGGATGAGAATATTGCCGATTCCATTACGGCGCGGGCGGTTGATTTTATACGTTCGCACGGCGACGAGCCTTTCTTCCTCTATTTTGCTGCCAACGATGTTCACGTACCTCGTTTCCCTCACGAGCGTTTTCGTGGCAAGAGCGGTATGGGCTTGAGAGGCGATGCAATAGTGCAGTTCGACTGGTCGGTGGGGCAGCTTGTGGCAGCTCTTGAGGAGTGTGGAATCTTGGATAACACTCTTATTATACTAACAAGCGACAATGGCCCGGTTACCGATGATGGCTATGCCGATGAGGCCGAAGAACTGCTTAATGGGCATAGCCCCACAGGTGGCTTGCGAGGTGGAAAGTACAGCGCTTTTGAGGGGGGTACAAGGGTGCCGTTTGTTGTCTCGTGGCGCGAAGTTACGGAGCGCGGTGCGGTGAGCGACAAGCTTGTTTCGCAGGTCGATTTCCTGCCTTCGATGGCGGCGCTTGTGGGTGTGGAGCTTGGCGATGATTTAATAATAGACGGCGGTAATTATCTTGATTCGTGGTTGGGGTTTGAGGGTGATGCTCGCCCTTATGTTGTTACGCAGGCCTCGAACCATACTCTTTCGTTGCGCACCGCCGAGTGGAAATATATAGAGCCGAAAGGTGGTCCTGCAATGGTTCCGTGGGGGCCTAAGATTGAAACGGGTTACCTGATTGTGCCACAGCTTTATGATATGAGCGTGGAGGGTGAGAGGGATAATGTGGCCTCTCTTTACCCGTCGGTTGTGGAGGAGCTTAAGGCTTTGTTACAGAGTGAAAAAGAGAAAAAGAATTAAACTATGGATAGGATATTTACAAGTGAGCAGGCGCAGGCTTTGCGTAATTTGAATATAGGGGATGTTAATGAGATGCAGCGACAGGCTTTGTTGCGTTGTCGCGAAAAGAGGGGTATGGTGCTGCTCTCTCCCACAGGTACGGGAAAGACTCTTGCTTATCTGTTGCCGTTGCTCGAGCGCCTGGATGGTTCGCTTAAAAAGGTGCAAGCGGTAATTATTGTGCCGTCGCGTGAACTTGCAAAGCAGGTGAGCGAGGTGTGGAGAGGGATGAAAAATCCTTATCGTATGGTTGCTCTCTATGGTGGCAGGTCGCTGGAACAGGAGATTCCTCTCTTGGGTGGTGAGGTTCCGTCGGTGGTTGTGGGAACGCCCGGTCGTTTGATAGACCACTTGAAAAGGGGAAATTTTGCGGCTGACGGTTGCTCGCTTGTGATTATTGACGAGTTTGACAAGTGTCTTGAAATGGGATTCAGAGAGGAGATGGAGCAGTTGCTCTCTCTCCTGCCTTCTGTGAATGAGCGTTACTTGCTCTCGGCTACCGATGCCGAAGAAATTCCCCAGTTTGCAGGTGCCGAGGATGGCGTAAGGCTCGATTTCAGAGAGTTGCAGGTTCAACCGGCGTCACGCACAGCTTTCTATAGAATAGAGACAACCCCCGACGAGCGTTTGCAGCATCTTTTCCGCCTTTTGTGTTCTTTTGCAGGGGAGCCGGCAATTGTGTTCTGTAATTTCAGAGAGAGTGTCGATGAGGTGCGTTCGTTCCTTGCAAAGAACGGCTTGCGCTGTGCGGCCTATCACGGTGCGCTTGAGCAGAAAGAGCGTGAGCTGGCACTTTACAGGTTCTCCTCTTCCTGTGTGAATATTCTTGTGAGTACCGACCTTGCAGCCCGTGGTCTTGACATTAAGGATGTGAAGCACGTGGTGCATTATCAGCGTGCGATGAGTGCTGATATCTTTACCCACCGTAATGGTCGTACAGCACGTTGGGAGGCCGACGGTGCGGTGTATATGTTTGCTTTTGAGGGTAAGGAGATGCCCGACTTCATTCCCTCGCTTGTGGATGAGTATGAATTGCCCAAGAAAGCGGTGCTGCCGCCTCTTGCACAGTGGGCTGCCCTTTACATTGGTAAGGGCAAACGCGACAAGATAAGCCGTGGAGACCTTGCCGGGTTCTTTATGAAAAAGGGCGGTTTGCGCCCCGATGAGGTGGGGGCTATAATGGTGTTCGACCGTTATTCTTATGTGGCGGTTAAGATGAACCGTATGCGAGAGGTGCTGAAGACCTTGTCCGGAGAAAAAATCAAAGGTATAAAAACTATTGTGGAGCCTGTGCGTGGGTGAGTTTTAGCCTCGTTACAGCTCTCTTTTTTGCGTTTTGTTGCACGTTCTATTGTTGAATGTGCAACAAATTGTATATTTATATGTTTTTTTGCATAACTGTTGATAACTTTTTTTCGTAAAATGCTAAAAAAAAGACAGTTGTAATTCTGCTACTTGAAAAAAGAGTTTATCTTTGCGACTTTAATGTTGAAAGCACTCTTTTTGTGGGTGTTGCATTACTTTTTTTTGAATTAGAAACTTTATAAAATATAAACGAATTATGAAAAAGATAAATTTTAACGCGGGACCGTCTATTATGCCCCAGGAGGTTTTTGACGCTGCAGCAAAATCGGTTCTTGATTTTAATGGCATAGGCCTCTCTATATTGGAAATAAGCCACCGCTCAAAGGATTTTGTGGCAGTGATTGACGAGGCGCGTGCTCTTTTCAAAGAGATTCTTGACATTCCCGAAGGTTACACAACTCTTTTCCTTGGTGGTGGTGCAAGTATGCAGTTCTGTATGGTACCTTTTAACTTCCTCAAGAAGAAGGCTGCTTACCTGAATACCGGTACTTGGTCGGAGAAGGCTTTGAAGGAGGCACTGCTCGTGGGTGAGGCTGTTGAGGTGGCTTCGTCAAAAGACAAGCTTTACAGCTATATCCCCAAGGATTATGTAATCCCAGCAGATGCCGACTATTTCCACATTACCACAAACAACACAATCTATGGTACAGAGATTCGTCACGATATAGACTCACCTGTGCCCTTGATTGCCGATATGTCTTCGGATATCTTCTCTCGCCCCATCGACGTAAGCAAGTACAACTGTATTTATGGTGGTGCGCAGAAGAACCTTGCTCCCGCAGGTGTTGCGTTTGCTATCGTCAAGGAGGATGCTCTCGGTCAGGTCGATCGCAAGATTCCTTCAATGCTTAACTATCAGACTCACATCAAGGGTGGTTCAATGTACAACACTCCCCCTGTGTTCCCCATTTATGTAGCTCTTGAGAACCTTCGTTGGATTAAGGCACAGGGTGGTGTGACAGAGATGCAGCGTCGCGCCGAGTTGCGCTCACAGATGCTTTACGATGAGGTTGATCGTAACCGTATGTTCAAGGGTACAGCTGCTGTTGAGGACCGCTCAATTATGAATATCGACTTCATTATGGCCGACGAGTACAAAGAGCTCGAGGAAGACTTCTTGAAGTTTGCCACATCAAAGGGTATATGCAACATCAAGGGACACCGTTCAATCGGAGGTTTCCGTGCATCTTGCTACAACGCAATGCCTGTTGAGGGTGTTCAGTACCTTGTTGAATGTATGAAAGAGTATGAACGTACCAAATAATAAAGACTAGAAAATATGAAAAAGATATTGGTTGCCACAGAGAAACCTTTTGCGGCTGTTGCAGTGAAGGGTATAAAAGAGGTTGCCGAAGCTGCCGGCTACGAGCTCTCTTTGTTGGAAAAATATACAAGCAAGGCTGAACTGCTTGCCGCAGTTGCCGACGCCGATGCTATAATCATTCGCAGTGATATTGTGGATGCCGAGGTTATGGATGCAGCTAAAAACTGCAAGATTGTTGTGCGCGCAGGCGCAGGTTTCGATAATGTAAACCTTGAGGCTGCAACAGAGCGCGGTATATGCGTTATGAATACTCCCGGACAGAACTCCAATGCTGTTGCCGAGCTTGCTTTCGGTATGATGGTGTATGCTTACCGCAATATGTTCAACGGTACTTCGGGTATGGAGCTCAAGGGCAAAAAACTTGGTATCCACGCCTATGGTAATGTGGGTCGCAACGTGGGCCGCATTGCAAAGGGCTTTGGTATGGATATTTATATCTACGATATATTTACTCCTCAGGAGATTGTTGAGGCCGATGGTGTGAACCGTGTTGATTCTGCCGAGGAACTTTACAAGATGTGTGACGTGGTTTCATTGCACATTCCTGCTACTCCCGAGACAAAGAACTCTATCGGCAAGGCTCTTGTGGGTTCTATGCCCAAGGGTGCTCTCTTGGTGAACACAGCCCGCAAAGAGGTTATCAACGAGCCCGAACTCATTGAGCTTATGGCCGAGCGTGGTGATGTCAAGTATGTTACTGATATAGCTCCCGCCGCTTTGGAGGAATTCAGCAAATTCGAGGGCCGTTTCTTTGCTACTCCCAAGAAGATGGGTGCGCAGACTGCTGAAGCTAACATTAATGCCGGTATCGCCGCTGCAAAACAGATTGTTGCCTTCTTCGAGGAGGGTTGCGAGCGTTTCCGCGTAAATAAATAATGTATTATGGCTGTTATTAAACCTTTTAAGGGAGTGCGTCCTCCGCGTGAACTCGTGGAGCAGGTGCAGAGCCGTCCTTACGATGTATTGAACAGTGCCGAGGCACGTGCCGAGGCCGAGGGTAACGAAAAATCTTTGTACCACATAATACGCCCCGAGATTGATTTTCCCGAGGGTACCGACGAGCACGCTCCCGAAGTGTATGCCAAGGCTGCCGAGAATTTTGCAAACTTCCAGCAGCAGGGGTGGCTTGTACAGGATAGCAAGGAGCAGTACTATATTTATGCGCAGACTATGAATGGTCGCACACAGTATGGTCTTGTGCTTTGTGCCTATGTCGAGGACTATATGAACGGTGTTATAAAGAAACACGAGCTTACCCGCAAGGACAAGGAAGAGGATCGTATGAAACACGTTCGTGTGAACGATGCCAATATAGAGCCTGTATTCTTTGCTTACCCCGACAACAGCTTGCTCGACTGTATTGTTGCACGTTACACTGCTGCGCAGCCTGAATATGATTTTACTGCACAGCTCGACGGTTTCCGTCACCAGTTGTGGATAATCGATAACGACGAGGATATTGCAGCAATAACCAAGGAGTTTGCTGCTATGCCTGCGCTTTATATTGCCGACGGCCACCATCGCTCGGCTGCCGCAGCACTTGTGGGCAAGGAGAAAGCCGACAACAACCCTGCGCACCGTGGCGACGAGGAGTATAACTACTTTATGGCAGTTTGCTTCCCTGCAAGCCAGCTTACAATTATCGACTACAACCGCGTGGTGAAAGACCTTAACGGCCTCACCGAGGAGGAGTTCCTCGCAGCGTTGTCGAAGAATTTTGTTGTCGAGGAGAAGGGCGAGGCTATCTACAAGCCTGTGGCTCTGCATAACTTTGCGCTCTATTTGGGCGGTCGTTGGTACAGCCTCACAGCAAAAGAGGGTACTTTTGACGATAACGACCCCATTGGCGTACTCGATGTTACAATATCATCAAATCTTATTCTCGATGAGATTTTGGGTATAAAAGACCTGCGTACCGACAAACGTGTCGATTTCGTTGGTGGTATACGCGGCTTGGGCGAGCTTGAGCGTCGTGTGAACAGCGGAGAGATGAAGGCTGCGCTTGCGCTTTATCCTGTCTCAATGAAGCAACTCACCGATATTGCCGATACCGGTAACATTATGCCGCCGAAGACAACGTGGTTTGAACCTAAATTGCGTTCGGGATTGGTTATACATAAATTATCTTGATGTTACAGGAAGATACATACAAGACCATTGAAGAACAGGGCGAGGGAATTTACACCGAAAAGAGGAGTAAATTCCTCGCTTTTGCAATACCTGTGACCACCGTAGAGGAGGTTAAGGAGATTGTGGAGGCTTATCAGAAGAAGTATTACGATGCCCGTCACGTCTGCTATGCTTATCGTTTGGGTGAGCGTGGCGATGTGGAGCGTTCCAACGATAATGGTGAGCCGTCGGGAACAGCCGGCAAGCCCATTTTGGGGCAAATTCATAGCAAGGAGCTTACCAACGTGCTTGTTATTGTGGTGCGTTACTTCGGTGGTGTGAAACTTGGTACAAGCGGTCTTATAGTAGCTTACCGCCTTGCTGCCGCCGAGGCTTTGGAGGCTGTGCCACACATAGAAAAAACCATAAATGGCGAGATTACTTTGCATTTCTCTTATCCTTTGCTCAATGATGTATTGCGCATTGTCAAGGAGGAGGCTCCAAAAGTGGTGGAGCAGGTTTTCGATAATGAGTGCGTGGTGCGTTTGTCAATGAGGCTTTCGCGCTTGCCGCGCCTGATTGAGCGTTACGAAAAACTTGTTATAAGCAGTAAGGGAGATTTAAAGATTGACCTTCCCGAGTAATGAGATTTCAAGAATTACTCATAAAAAAAATGCCGTTTGAAAAAACGGCATTTTTTTTATGTATCTTGAATGGATTATTTTGAGTAACAATATAGCAGTTGCCCCAGGATTTCTTTGTTAATGTCATCCCGACAGAGCGTAGCGACGAGGGATCTCTAAAACAATATTGAGATTTCTCACATACGTTCGAAATGACACAAACACCGGGTTATCGCAATTTGGGTCACCATCTATATTATCACCTTATTTTGTGGGGTTTACATCGAGAAGCTCTACATCGAAACGGAGTGCTTCGTTGGGGCCGATGTCTGTTCCTGCGCCACGGCTACCGTAAGCAAGTTCTGCGGGAATCCAAAGTGTTATTTTACCGCCTTTGCCCACGAGCTGCAATCCTTCGCCCCAGCCTTTGATAACTCCGTTGAGGGGGAAATCAATGGGAGAATTGCGTTTGTAGCTGCTGTCGAATACTTTACCGGTGCGTGTTGTACCCTCGTAGTGTACCTTTACAACATCCTCCAAAGATGTGGGCTTTGCGCTCATATCGCCGGGCTCTGTAACTTTGTAGAGGAGACCGCTTGCAGTCTTCTGCACGCCTTTCTCTTTCTCCACCTCGGCAAGCCACGCTTCCGATGCCTTTTTGTTCTCGGCAGGGATTTTAACTGTGAAGTAGTTTCTTATGTAGTTGTTTACTTCTTGCTCGGTCATTGTTGCTTTACCGTCGTATGCCTCTTTTAGACCTTTCTCAATCCAAACGAGCTGCAAGGGGAGGTTCATTCTTGCAAGACCAAGACCTGCGTCAGCACCTACGAAAGCCGATGTGAGCTGGCGTAGTACCTCGCTGTCGTAGAGCTTTGTTGCGCCTGTTGAGTCGCTTTTTGCAGCCTGAATCTGCATCTGACGCTCACGACCGAATACCTTCTGGTAAAGTTTGGGCATATTAGCCTCGTTTACGGTGTCGTTTTCTATTACTACTTCACCACCGATAGCTGTTTTTCCCATAGTTTTGGTCAAACAATCGAAATCAAGTTCAAGTTCTTTTACAATGCCATTGGCAAGCTGGTAACCCATACCAATTCCATAAACGTATGAAAGGCTGTCCATCTTGTTGAGGCTGCCTTTGCTTATTCCGGTTGTTGCGCTCTCGTTGCTGCCGCAAGAGATTGCTACTGCTGCCATTACTGAGGCTGCTACTGTGAATAATGTTTTCTTCATTTTTTTACTTATTGTTTTATTAGTTTTTATGATATTCTATAAGTCCGTTGATGGGGCTCTCAACTATATTGCCAATGGAGAGGCCCAGGCTTTCTGCAGTTTCTTTTATCTCCTGTGCAAAATTTACACCAATGCTGCCTATTACGTGTATGGGCAACCAAGAACGGCGGTACACCATAGTGTTGCGCTGGAAGAATTGTGTGAAACAGCGTTTGAGAAGGTCGTGAATCTCGGCATTTGTACGGTTCTCGTGCAAGAAGGGTGCAAAGCTCGCCAGGAAGCGGTTGGGCAGGGGTTCGCGGTATACACGTTCCAATATGTCGGCAACGGTAAGGTTGTATTGTGCGAAGAATTTCTCACAAAGGGGTGCCGAAAGTTGTTTCTTTATGCAGTCGCTCACAAGCTGACGGCCAAGGTGGGCTCCACTTCCTTCGTCGCCCAGGATGTAGCCGAGCGAGGGGGTGTTCTCGGTTATCTTCTCGCCGTCGAAGAGGCAGGAATTTGAGCCTGTGCCCAGTATGCAGGCAATGCCCTCTTCGTGGCCGCAAAGCGCGCGTGCCGCAGCAAGGAGGTCGCTGTGTATGTGTATCTCTTTTGTTGTGAAAATCTTTTCAAGTGCAGCCTGCATACGCTTGTTCGCGCTTTCGTAGGCGCAGCCGGCGCCGTAGAAATAGATGGTCTGCGGTGCGGTGGTGTCAATGCTGTCTTTAAGCTCGGTCGAGAGTGCGGCGTAAATCTCCTCGCTGCTTTGCTGTGTGGGGTTGAACCCTTGTGTCTTTATACGGGTTATAATGGTCTCTCCATCGCAAAGTACCCAGTCGGTTTTTGTGGAGCCGCAGTCGGCAATAAGTATCATATCTTGTTCTTTCTTAATTTTGTGCGAATATACAGCAATTTTGGGAACTATAAAATAGCTCTTAAATTCCAGTAGGGATAATTTTATGCAGTTTCTTGCTTTTTTCCAAAATTAGGGTCAATTTTCAGTGTTGCCGACACTGCGAATGTCGCTAAACAGCAAATCATTACCCAAATAAAGAAATTTGTGTACCCAAGAAACTCCTGTATATAACCCGACAACATTCCGGGCAACATCATTCCAAGCGCCATAAATGCGGTGGATATTGCGTAGTGAGCCGTGGGGTATTGCCCACGCGAGAAATATATAAGATACATCATATATGCAGTGAAACCGAAACCGTAACCCATTTGTTCAATGAAAATACAGGTATCTATGGTCGCTTGTGCTGTGGGTTGCGCGTAGCTTAGGTATACATATACAAGGTCGGGCAGGGAGATTGCCATAACCATAGGCCACAACCAATATTTCAATCCTTTACGGGAGATGGCTATGCCACCGGCAATGCCGCCTATGATGAGTCCTATAACACCAATGGTGCCATATGTTACGCCTATCTGCTCCGTGGAGAGAGCAAGACCTCCCGCCTCGTGGCTGTCGAGCAGGAAGGGGTTGAGGAGCTTTACCAGTTGTGCTTCGGGGAGGCGGAAGAGCAGCATAAACATAATGGCTTGTACAATACCCGGTTTCTTGAAGTATGCAGCCAATATCTCTCCAAAACTTTTTATAGCCTCTCCTATGCTTGTTGCGCTACGCGAGAAATCGTTTGCCGGCGTGGGGAGTACTATTTTGTGAAAGAGGCTCAATAGTAGCATAATTGTGGCAGTTATAGCAAATGTTATGCTCCACGCTGTGGTTATTGAGCCGGTGCTCTCCTCCAGCTTTCCTGCGATGATTATTAAGCCACCTTGCCCGAATATTGTGGCTAAACGATAAAAGATACTGCGTATGCCCGAGAAGAATGATTGTTGCTCACCGTCGAGCCCGAGCATATAAAAACCGTCAGCGGCAATATCGTGGGTTGCCGAGCCGAACGCCATAAGCCAAAAGAAGGCAAGTGTCCACTGGAAAAATGCGTTCACAGGTATTGTGAATGCTACAGCGGCAAGCAATGCACCAATAAAGAATTGCGTGGTGTATATCCACCTGCGGCGGGTTGAGAAAATTTCTACAATTGGGCTCCAGAATGGTTTTATTACCCACGGCAAGTATAGCCAGCTTGTGTATAGGGCTATGTCGGTGTTGCTTACACCAAGTCTTTTGTATAGGATTACGGATATTGCGGTTACGGCAAAGTAGGGGAGGCCCTCGGCGAAGTAGAGGGTGGGTATCCACCACCAGCCGCTTTTTCTTGTTTGCATAGTGTTTCTTTTTTCTTTTTGCGAAGATAGTGAAAAAATGGCTGTTATACAATTTTGGTGTGGTTTGCTCTCCTTTTTGTATGTTGTTGATGCTGTAGGGGCAGACCGGTGTGTCTGCCCAATAATTGTTTTTTGTGATGTGTAGGGGCGCACCGTGTGTGCGCCCTAATTACTCTTGCTTTTTAATCCTCGGTGTTATTATCGGATGTTCTTTGTTTATGTCTGTTTTTTTAAGAGATTACTTCAGTGGGTGTTATCGGGCGAACACATCGGTTCGCCCCTACGGTTTTGTGTTATGGTTTTAAATATGAATTAAATACCGCATCATCTGTAGGGGCGCACCGATGTGTGCGACCTAATTATTCTTGCTTTTTAGTTCTCGGTGTTATTATCGGCTATTCTTTGTTTATGTCTGTTTCTTTAAGAGATTACTTCTGTGTGCGCCCTAATTATTCTTGCTTTTTAGTTCTCGGTGTCATTCTCGTCTGTTCTTTGTTTCTGTTTAAATTCTTTATAGCCCTTTTGTGGCGCAAAAGGGCACAAAACGCCCGGCACGCGGAAAGAATAGTCGCCGTTGCATTTGTTCAGGAATTGTTAAAACAATATCCTTCAGTCTGCAACGCCTTGTCGCTTGTCATTGACGCTCTGTTTTTGGCGCTGTGGAACTCGCTCGGTGTTGCGTTATTAAAAATAATATAACGGCACACCTCGCTCTGCATGCCCTCGCTGTCCCCAAAAACCGAGCTACTCCAAGCTGTATTCTTTAACGGTGCCGGTTTCTTTTTGAAAATTACCATTGCAGGAGATAATTTGTTACACATAGGATGGCGTGAGGGAGCACAACTTATTAAAGAATCAATTTGTCCACACTAAATTTCTACTGAACCTAAATTTGATATGGCGCAAAAAAAACGGATTCCCCAAGAAGGAGAACCCGTCGGTATTTTTTAGTTGTTTCTTTTTTAATTACACGATGCCCTGTGCCATCATTGCCTTGGCTACCTTGAGGAAGCCGGCAACGTTTGCACCCTTTACATAGTCGATGTAACCATCCTCGCAAGTACCGTATTTTACGCAAGCCTCGTGGATGTTGTGCATAATCTCGTGCAACATCTCATCGACTTTCTCTCTGCTCCAGTTGATTTTGCCTGAGTTCTGGCTCATCTCAAGACCTGAAACTGATACACCACCGGCGTTAGATGCCTTACCGGGAGCGTAGAGGATTTTTGCGTTCTGGAATGTCTGGATAGCTGCGGGAGTTGAAGGCATATTTGCACCCTCTGATACTGCGATTACGCCGTTGGCAACAAGTGTTTTTGCGTGCTCGCCGTTAATCTCGTTCTGTGTAGCCGAGGGAAGTGCGATATCGCCTTTCTCGCCCCAGGGTTTTGCGTCAGCAACGTATTTGCAACCATATTTGTCGGCGTACTCTTTGATACGGCCACGGCGTACGTTCTTAAGCTCCATAATGAAGTCGAGTTTCTCGCGTGTGATGCCATCGGGGTCGTAGATGTAGCCGTTTGAGTCGCTCATTGTAACTACTTTACCACCAAGCTCGATAACTTTCTCCACAGTGTACTGTGCTACGTTGCCTGAACCGGATACGAGGCATACTTTGCCCTTGATGTCGAGACCGCGTGTCTTGAGCATCTCCTGGAGGAAGTAGATGTTACCGTAACCTGTAGCTTCGGGGCGAATGAGTGAACCTCCGAACTCGAGGCCTTTACCTGTGAATACACCGTTGAACTGGCGTGTGAGTTTCTTGTAGAAGCCGAACATATAGCCTACCTCGCGAGCACCTACGCCGATGTCACCTGCGGGAACGTCCATATCGGGGCCGATGTTACGCCACAACTCTGTGATGAAGGCCTGGCAGAAACGCATTACCTCTGCGTCGCTCTTGCCTTTGGGGTCGAAGTCTGAACCACCTTTTGCACCACCCATAGGGAGTGTTGTAAGTGAGTTCTTGAATGTCTGCTCGAAAGCGAGGTATTTAAGGATACCTACGTTTACCGAGGGGTGGAAACGGATACCGCCTTTGTAAGGGCCGATAGCGTTGTTAAATTGTACACGATAGCCCAAATTTACTTGTACCTTACCTCTATCGTCTACCCAGGGCACTTTGAATGTAAAGATACGGTCTGGTTCTACGAGTCTTTCAATCAAAGAAGCTCTTTCGAATTCAGGATGTTGGTTGTAGATATCTTCAATAGAATGCAATACTTCCTTTACTGCTTGCAAGTATTCTAATTCACCAGGATGCTTAGCTTCAAGGGAAGCCATGATTTGATTAATATCCATAATAATAGAATTTAAGGATTTGACAAAATGATATGTTTTCTTCATGCAAAGGTATGCTTTTAGGCGAATTGGCAAAATGTTTTCAGCGTTTTTTTTGAGTAAAAAATAAAGTGATTTTATTGTTGGAAAATAGTAGTGATTATTGTGCGATTTTTAGGTGGCAATGTGTTGCGTACTTCAATAATAATCGCGAATTTTGTAGGTAGCAAATAAAATGAAAACAATATGCTTAGCAAATTGAAACTGAATCAGTTATATTTTAAAGATACCTCGTTTGTCAATTTGATGACCAAACGAATTTTCAACGTACTGTTGGTTGCGAATCCTTACGATGCCTTTATGTTGGAGGACGACGGACGAATAGATGAGAAGATTTTTAATGAATACATGAACTTGAGTCTTCGCTATCCTCCTCGTTTTACGCAAGTTTCTACGGAAGAAGAAACATGGAGACAGTTACAGAATACAAAGTTCGATTTGGTTATCGTTATGCCGGGTACGGACAATAGCGATACGTTCGACATTGCTCGTACCATTAAGAAAAAGTATAGCGATATTCCTTTGGTTGTGCTTACTCCGTTTTCGCACGGTATTACTGCCCGTATGGAGCATGAAGACCTGAGTATCTTTGAATATGTGTTCTGTTGGTTGGGTAATACCGATTTATTGGTGTCTATCATCAAACTGATAGAAGACAAGATGAATCTGGAACACGATATTAAGGAGGTTGGTGTGCAGATGATTCTATTAGTAGAAGACTCTATCCGTTTCTATTCTTCGGTGCTGCCTAATCTGTATAAGTTTGTGTTGAAGCAAAGTCAGGAATTTGCAACAGAAGCCTTGAATGCTCACCAGCGAACACTTCGTATGCGTGGCCGTCCAAAGATAGTCTTAGCCCGTAGTTACGAAGAAGCTATGCATCTGTACAACCGGTATGAAAAGAATGTATTAGGTGTCATAACCGATGCACGTTTCCCTCGTGAAGGAATCGTTGATTCGATGGCAGGTATAAAGTTAATGAACGAGATACGTAAGCGCGATCCTTTCATGCCATTGATATTGCAGTCCTCGGAGGTGGATAATGAACGTTATGCCCGTCGTTACGAAGCTTCTTTCGTTGATAAGAACTCCAAGAAGATGAATGTCGATTTGCGTGATATCGTTTCCGATCATTTTGGTTTCGGAGATTTTATTTTCCGTAATCCTAATACTTTCGAGGAAGTTGCCAGAGTGCGTAACTTGAAAGAGTTGCAAAACATCATATTTTCTATACCTAAAGAATCGTTGCTTTATCACATCAGCCATAATCACGTATCGCGTTGGTTGTATTCTCGCGCCATGTTTCCGCCTGCTGAGTTCTTGAAACAAATCAGTTGGGACGAATTCCAGGATATCGATGCTCACCGTCAGATTATCTTTGAGGCGATTGTGAAATATCGTAAGATGAAGAATCAAGGGGTTGTGGCAATCTTCCAAAGAGATAGATTCGATAGATATTCTAACTTTGCTAGAATCGGCGAAGGTTCTTTGGGAGGTAAAGGCAGAGGCTTGGCTTTCATTGATAATATGGTCAAGCGTCATGTAGAGTTTGATGAGTTCGAAAATGCATCGGTGGCTATACCTAAAACCGTGGTGTTGTGTACCGACATCTTTGATGAATTCATGGATACCAATGGACTGTATCAAGTGGCATTAAGCGATGCTTCTGATGAAACCATATTGAAAGCATTCCTCCGTGCTCGTTTGCCGGAACGCCTGATGGAAGACTTCTTTGCTTTTTTTAATGTTGTGAAGTCGCCGATTGCCATCCGTTCGTCCAGTTTGCTGGAAGACTCCCATTATCAGCCTTTTGCCGGTATTTACTCTACTTACATGATTCCTTATTTGGAAGATAAGTACGAAATGCTTCGTATGCTTAGTGATGCCATCAAGGGGGTTTATGCTTCCGTTTATTACAAAGACAGTAAAGCATATATGCAGGCAACCAGTAATGTGATTGACCAGGAAAAGATGGCAGTAATCCTTCAAGAAGTGGTTGGTACACAATATGGGGATCGTTTCTATCCTTCCATTTCCGGGGTTGCCCGTTCGTTGAATTATTATCCGATTGGCGATGAAAAGGCCGAAGAAGGAACGGTGAGTCTTGCATTGGGCTTGGGTAAATACATTGTCGATGGTGGTGTTACGTTGCGTGTTTGTCCTTATCATCCTACTCAGGTTTTGCAAACGAGCGAACTCGAAATAGCCTTACGCGAAACCCAAACTCAATTTTATGCGCTCGATTTGAAGAACGACGGGCATGATTTTTCTTTGGACGATGGCTTTAACCTGTTGAAACTTTCGGTACGGGAAGCAGATAAGGACGGTGCTTTGCAGTTTATAGCCTCTACATACGATCCTTACGATATGGTTATCCGTGATGGTATTTATCCTGGAGGAAGAAAGGTTATTACCTTTGCTAACATCCTGCAACACGATGTTTTCCCGTTGGCTAAGATCTTGCAGTTGGTACAACAATATGGGCAGGCCGAAATGCGTCGTCCGGTAGAAATAGAATTTGCTGTATTGTTGAATCAAGCAAAGAAGACGGGTACTTTCTATATGTTGCAAATTCGTCCGATGGTTGATGTCAAGGCAGATTTGTCCGAAGACTTGAATCTGATTTCAGAAGATTCGCTATTGCTCAAGAGTTTCAATTCTTTGGGACATGGAGTGATGGAAGACATCCACGACTTGGTTTATGTGAAAACAGATGGATACTCTGCATCCAATAATCCGGCTATTGCTTATGAAATAGAAAAACTTAATCGTAAGTTCTTGGATGAAGGTAAGAATTATGTTTTGGTTGGTCCGGGTCGATGGGGTAGTAGTGATTCCTGGTTGGGAATACCTGTCAAGTGGCCTCACATTTCAGCGGCGAGAGTGATCGTAGAAGCTGGGTTGACCAATTATCGGGTTGATCCAAGTCAAGGAACGCACTTCTTCCAAAACCTGACTTCGTTTGGTGTAGGTTACTTTACCATCAATGCGTATATGAACGATGGTATCTACAACCAGGCATATCTCAATGAACAGAAAGCTGTAGAAGAGACGAATTTCTTAAGACATATCCACTTTGAGAAACCAATCAAGGTGAAAATGGATGGAAAGAAAAAAATAGGTGTGGTGATGATGCCTAATGAATAAAAGAAAGAGGGATGCCCAATCAGCATCCCTCTTTCATATCTTATGGTATATTTTATACAATTCCTTGTGCCATCATGGCCTTGGCTACCTTCATGAAGCCGGCAATGTTAGCTCCCTTCACGTAGTTTACATAACCATCTTCTTCGGTGCCATATTTCACGCAATTTTCATGAATGTTTTCCATGATGTAGTGAAGCTTGTTGTCCACTTCTTCTGCACTCCAAGAAATTCGTTCAGAGTTCTGGCTCATTTCAAGACCTGAAACTGATACACCACCAGCATTTGCGGCCTTACCCGGAGCATAGAGAATCTTGGCTTCTTGGAAAATGCGGATAGCTTCTGGTGTAGAAGGCATGTTGGCACCTTCTGAAACAGCAATGACACCATTGTCTACCAACATTTTAGCATGCTCACCGTTCAACTCATTTTGAGTAGCCGATGGAAGTGCAATGTCAGCCTTTTCTCCCCAAGGTTTAGCTCCCGGTACATATTTTACACCATACTTTTCTGCATATTCGCGGATACGTCCACGATACAAGTTCTTCAGTTCCATGATGAAGTCCAACTTTTCGCGGTCGATACCATCTGGGTCATAAATATAACCGTCAGAGTCTGACATAGTCAATACCTTACCACCCAATTGGAGTACCTTTTCTGCGGTATATTGAGCAACGTTACCCGAACCGGATATCAAGACAGTCTTGCCCTGCAAATCCATACCCTTGGTCTTCAACATTTCCATCAAGAAGTATACGTTACCATAACCGGTTGCTTCCGGACGAACCAATGAACCACCGAATTCACGGCCTTTACCGGTGAAAGTTCCTGTAAAGTCACGAGTCAACTTCTTGTACATGCCGAACATGTAACCTCCTTCGCGACCGCCTACGCCGATGTCGCCTGCAGGAACGTCGGTGTCAGGACCGATGTGGCGCCACAATTCCAACATGAAAGCTTGGCAGAAACGCATAACTTCTGCATTCGACTTACCGCGTGGAGAGAAATCCGAACCACCTTTACCACCGCCCATTGGGAGTGTAGTCAATGAATTCTTGAATGTTTGTTCAAAAGCCAAGAATTTCAAAATACCCAAGTTAACGGATGCATGGAAACGGATACCGCCTTTGTATGGACCGATAGCGTTGTTGTGCTGAACGCGATAACCCATGTTCGTTTGTACATTGCCCTTATCGTCCATCCATGTTACACGGAATTGATATACACGGTCTGGAATACACAAGCGTTCAATCAAATTTACCTTGTCAAATTCAGGATGTTTGTTATATTCTTCTTCAATGGTGCCGAGCACTTCTTCTACTGCCTGATGATACTCAGGTTCGTTAGGAAATCTTCTTTTTAGATCTTCTAATACCTTTGATGCATTCATAATTATTTGTCTTAAGTTGTCAATCTTTTTTAGTGGATGCGAAAATATGTATAATATTTTATCTTTGCAACGTTTTATAAAGAAAATAACCTTTTTAGTGTCGATTTGTTTATTTTATGTATAAATACAAAATAAAAGGTTTATTTTTTCTTGTTTTTAATGGATTTAATTATGGGCACAAATACCAGTGCACCTGAAATTAGAACGGTTAATATGAGTGGTCCGTCTATCTGTTCGCTTCCTACAAGTATTAGATAGCAAGTAGCCACCCATAAAAGTGTTAATATTACCGATTGTGTAGTAGATAATGGTCTTCTCATATCGATTCTGTTTATTGGTTCTTTTTCTTGTCTACGATGGCATCAATAACTGCAATGGCCGTAATGGTTACGATATCGCGTACTGAGGCTTCGCAGTCTGTGAAATGGATAGGTTTGTTCAATCCCATTTGGATAGGCCCGATAACTTCAGCCTCACTCATCGATTGAAGCAACTGATAAGTAGCATTGGCCGAACTTAAGTTAGGGAAAATCAACGTGTTGACATCCTTTCCTTTGAGGCGGGTAAACGGATATTTTTCGTCGCGGGCCGCATTGTTCATGGCATATTTTACCTGCATTTCTCCATCGATGGCCAATTCTGGATATTCTTTTTGCATGATGTCGATGGCCTCGTGTACCTTAGCCGGACTGCCTTCGCTATCCGACCCGAAGTTTGAATACGACAACATAGCCATAACCGGTGTATGGTTGAAGAATTCCACGGTAGTCTTCGATAGTTTGGCAATGTCTAACAATGTGTCAGTATCTGGGTGACGGTTAATCAAGGTATCAGCCAAGAAATAAGTACCCTTCTTGGAATTCAAAATGTGCATGGTGCCGAAATGTTTGAATTCCGGACGGATGCCAATCACTTCCTTCGCTACCTTGATGGTGTTGCTATACTTGGTGTAAAGGCCGGTAATGAAAGCATCTGCTTCTCCGGTTTCAACCATCATCATGCCAAAGTAGTTGCGTTCAAACATCTTGTCGTTTGCTTCTTGGAAATTTGCACCTTGACGGGCACGCTTTTCTGCCAGGATACGGGCATAACGTTCGCGGCGTGGCGCTTCATCCGGATGGCGAAGGTTGACGATTTCAATGCCTTCTAGGCTGAGATCCAATTCTTTGGCAAGCTTGGTGATGGCTTCGTCGTTACCTAACAGAATAGGGTGACAGATACCTTCCGACTTGGCTTCTATAGCTGCCTTTAGCATGGTTGGGTGGATACCTCCAG
>JAZRMX010000046.1:0-48763 GCA_045647885.1 Bacteroidaceae bacterium | reverse complement strand
TGACGCTCTGTTTTTGGCGCTGTGGAACTCTCTCGGTGTTGCGTTATTAAAAATAATATAACGGCACACCTCGCTCTGCATGTCCTCGCTGTTCCCAAAAACCGAGCTACTCCAAGCTGTATTCTTTAACGGTGCCGGTTTATTTAAGAGATTACTTCTGCTGATGTTTTTTTGGGGCGAACACATCGGTTCGCCCCTACGGTATATGCGTTTTTATTTATTATGTTCTTTTGTGCGCACATTTTGTGCGTTCTGTTCTTCTGTCTTATTTTATTTTGGGCGAACACATCGGTTCGCCCCTACGGGTTTGTGGTATTATTTATTATGTTCTTTTGTGCGCACCGGTGTGTGCGCCCTGTTCTTATGTCTTATTAATGTTTAGGGCATTAAAACTCTCCCACTTGATGCAACAAGGGGGAGTGGCCTGTAAGGCGAGGGGGATTATACCGTTTTCTTTCACTTTTTCACTCCCATCGTAAACAAATGGAGCAATTGTTATTTAACATAAAAAGAGTCGCGATACAAACGTACCGCGGCTCCTAAATATATAAAAGTAATTATTCTTCAAAAAGAGTATAACCCCACGGAGTGAACTAACGAGCAGAAGCGCTTGCACTCTCAGTACCAAGAATGATGCTGACAAGAGTAGTAATGTCACCCACGTTTACTACACCATCATCGTTGATATCTGCGGCATCGTTCATCAAAGACTCGTCGAGAATCATAGAGGCAATGGTTGTAATATCACCCACGTTCACTATTCCGTCGCCTGTGATGTCGCCTGTGATGTCAAAATCCATTTCCACAATGTTGGTGAAATTGCTCCAAAAATCTGTAGCCAAGTATGCTGCTTTTGAACCTTTTGGAACATAGAGGGTTGCGTTGTAGCGATCGCAGAATGTGTAATAATCTATTTGCGCGGGTATCTCTGCTTTGGAATAGATTGCTTTGAGGTTTGTACAATTATAGAACGCGTAGTTCCCAATTGTTGTTACGCTGTTAGGAATAGTTATACTTGTAAGACTTTTGCAACTGCTGAATGCGTTGTTCCCAATTACATAACTCATCCCCTTGTAACTCTCGGGCAGAACAATAGATGTATCATTTCCTAGATATTGAGACAATGTGTTCACTCCATCAATGATACTAAACGCAAAATCTCCTTCAATAGAGCCATTAGGTGCATTTATCACTTTGTTGGCGTAATAAGCAACATAGCCATTGCGGGATGACATTGCTGATATTGTTAAATTAGAGAGGTTTATAACGGTTTTAAGGTTTGTACAACCATAGAATGCTTCGTTCCCTATGCTTGTTACGCAGTTACCTATAGTTACGCTTGCAAGGCTCGTGCAATTATAGAACGTTTCGTTTCCAATCGTTGTTACGCAGTTACCTATAGTTACGCTTGCGAGGTTTGTACAATATTTGAATGCGGAGTTTCCAATCGTTGTTACGCTGTAGGGTATAGTTATACTTGTGATGCTTTTACAATTATAGAATGCATAGTTTCCTATGTTTGTTACGTTGTTAGGTATAGTTACGCTTGTAAGGTTTGTACAATTATAGAATGCATAGTGTCCTATGTTTGTTACGCTGTTGGGAATAGTTACACTTGTAAGGTTTGTACAACCATAGAATGCATAGTTTCCTATGCTTGTTACGCATTTAGGTATGGTTACGCTTGTGAGGCTTGTGCAACCTTTGAACGCGTATTCTCCAATTACATAACTCTTTCCATTGTAGCTCCCGGGCAGAACAATTGATGTCTCGTTTCCTAAATATAAACATAATGTGTTTATTCCTCCAATAACACTAAATATGTAGTTGCCTTCAATGGAACAAGGTGCATTTATCACTACATCGGCGTAATAAGCTACATAACCATAATCGCTTGAACCTTTTGAAATGGTTAAATTAGAGAGGTTTATAACGGTTTTAAGGTTTGTGCAATTATTGAATGCACCATATTCAATTTTTTTTACGCTGTTAGGAATAGTTACGCTTGTGAGGCCACTACAACCATAGAATGCAGAATTTCCAATCGTTGTTACGCTATTGGGAATAGTTATGCTTGTGAGGCTGCTGCAATTATAGAACGCCCTTTCTTCAATTGTTGTTAAGCTATTGGGAATAGTTACGCTTTTAAGACTACTGCAACCTTCAAACGCACCGTATTCAATAGTTGTTGTGCTGTTAGGAATAGTTACGCTTATTAGGCCTGTACACTCACTGAACGCTCTGTCTTTAATTCTTGTTACGCTGTTAGGAATAGTTACCCTTGCGATGTTACAACCAGTGAATGCATTGTTTCCAATTTCAGTAATGCTATCGGGTATAACAAGGTTAGTAACTAATTCCCCGTTTAAGTATAGATTCCTTGCATAATACAACGGGTTAGAATCGATGCTGCTAAAATATATATTACACCACGCTGTTAGGTCTGTTATAAGCACCTCTTTAAGGTTGCTGCACTTGCTGAACGCGCTGCTTCCAATATATGTTATGCTGTTAGGAATAGTTACGCTTGTGAGGCCACTGCAACTGCTGAATGCGTAGTTTTCAATCGTTGTTACGCTATTGGGAATAGTTACGCTTGTGAGGCCACTGCAACCGCTGAACGCGCTGCTTCCAATATATGTTACGCTGTTTGGTATTGTTACGCTTGTGAGGCCACTGCAACTGCTGAACGCTCCGTTTTCAATAGTTGTTATGTTGTTAGGTATGGTAACGTTTGTGAGGCTGCTGCACTTGCTGAACGCTCTGTTTCCAATAGTAGTTACGCTGTTAGGAATAGTTATGTTTGTGAGGCTGCTGCAATTGCTGAATGCGAATTGTCCAATAGTTGTTACGCTGTTAGGAATAGTTATGCTTGTTAGGCTGCTGCAATCGCAGAACGCATACTCTCCAATTCCTGTTACGCAGTAAGTTGTACCGTCGTAAATAATACTGGTAGGGATGGTTACTGCGCCACTGTATTCATTGAAATATTCGCTATAAGAACTGCCTTTGTATGTTACAGCAACCGTTTTGTCGGTATTCGACGTAATGTTGTAATAAATGCCATCGACTTCAAAATCGTGGGCAGTTGCAATGGTGCTGCACAGCAACAAGAGGGCTGCGAGCAGTGTTCTTGTGTAAAAACGTTTCATAAGTTTTTTTAAGTATTGCTAATACGGCGTTTAAGCATCGCTCTTCTTGGCAGGGCGGCGGTGGCGGCGCTTGTTATTCTTTTTCTTTTCTGCGTTATTGCCGGTTGCGCCCTCTGCTGCAGGGCATTGTTCTGCCTTGTTCTTGTTTGCGGGGTTGCCGTGGTGTTTCTTTCTGTTGCCTTGGCGGCGGTTACCGCCTCGTTCACCGCCTTTGCCATTGCTGCGTTTGCCGTTACGCCCTCCTTTGCTTTTACTTATGGGGTTATACTCGGGTGCTTCGCCAAGCTCTGTGGGGAGGGGTATTTTGGTTACCTCTTGCTCCATAAAGTCCTCTATGCGCTTGAAGTATGTCTGGTCTTCCTCGGAAACAAAGGTAATTGCGCGGCCTTTGGTATTGGCACGGGCTGTGCGGCCCACGCGGTGTATGTAGTCGTCGCAGTCGCGTGGCACGTCGTAGTTTATTACTATGCGTATGTCGTCTATGTCTATTCCGCGTGCAAGTATGTCGGTTGCTACTATTATATCTATCTTGCGGCTCTTGTATTGGAACATAATCTCGTCGCGCTCGCTCTGTTCGAGGTCGCTGTGCATTTCGCCCACATTGAAGCCTTTTTTTTTAAGTGCGATGGATATGTCCTTTACCTTGTTCTTACGCGATGCAAAGAGTATTACACGTTCGGTGCTCTCTTTCTCGAAGATGCTTTTTATGATGCCCATCTTTTGTCCTTCGTGGCACACGTAAGCCTCTTGTGTTATGCCGTCGGCGGGCTTTGCAAGGGAGAGGGTTATCTGCAACGGGTCGGTGAGTATGTTTGCTGCCAGCTTGCGTATCTCCTGGGGCATTGTTGCCGAAAAGAGCATTGTCTGCCTGTTCTTGGGGAGTTTGTTGGCAATGGTCATAATGTCGTTGTAGAAACCCATATCGAGCATACGGTCGGCCTCGTCGAGAATGAAGAACGATACTCGTGAGAGGTCTATGTTGCCCAGGTTTATGTGGCTTATGAGGCGTCCCGGTGTTGCTACAATTATGTCGGCACCTTTTGCCATTCCACGCAGCTCCTGCTCGTAACGTTGCCCGTCGTTTCCGCCGTAAACGGCTACGCTGGAGAAGGGCATAAAGTATGTGAAGCCTTCGAGCTGGCGGTCAATCTGCTGCGCAAGCTCGCGTGTGGGTGCCATCACTATGCAGTTTATGGAGTCCTCGGGGTAGCCGCCCTTGCACAGTTTGTTGAGCACGGGCAATAGATAGGCTGCAGTTTTTCCGGTTCCTGTCTGTGCCACGCCTATAAGGTCGCGCCCGTCCATAAGGGGCTGTATGGTTTGTTCCTGTATGGGGGTACAGGTCTCGAAACGCATTGCGTCGAGTGCGTCGAGTACCTCGTCTTCGAAATCAAAATCGGTAAAGTACATAATGTGTGTTTTTCTTTATTTGGGTGCTTTCCTGTATAGGTAAAGTGCTATGAAACTGAAAAGGATGTTGGGAATCCACACCGCTATTACCACCGGCATCTGCTCGGCAAATGCCGACGAAATTGTTTGGAAAAGTATGTATGAGAAGCTGAGTCCGAGGCCTATACCAAGCGAGAGTCCCATACCTCCTTTTGTCTTTTTCGATGAGAGTGATGCGCCAATGATGGTGAGGATGAACGCTGCAAATGACATTGCAATGCGCTTGTGGTACTCTATCTCAAAGGGTTTTATGTTTGCCATACCACGTGCTTTTTGCTTGTCGATGTATCGGCTGAGCTGGGGGCTGGTCATTGTTTCCTGCTGTCCTTCCGAAATAAGGAAATCCTCGGGCTCAATCTTTATTATGGTGTCGAGTGGTTCACGCCAGCTCGAACGTATGGTTTCCACATCTCCTTTAAGTTCGCGTATCATCCAGTTGTGGAGAGTCCATTTGTACTTCTCCTCGGGGTGGTATTTTATGCTGTTTGCAGTCATATGCGAAACGAGTTTCTTGTCCTCGAACTTGTCGAGCGAGAAGCGGGTTCCCATATTGTTCTTTGTATTGTAGAACTCAATGAAGGCCACCACATTTTCATCCACCTGCAACTGTATGTTCTCGGCCGAAGTGTTTTTCTTCTTTCGGTTATGCCTTACCTCAAATTCAAGTCTTGTCTCGTTGCCTTTGGGTATTATGTATGCGCTCAATGTATATGTGAGGGCGGCAATGAGGGTTGCTGAAACCATATAGGGGCGCAACATACGTTTGAAGCTTATTCCCGATGCGAACATTGCAATAATCTCGGAGTTCTCGGCAAGCTTCGAGGTAAAATATATTACCGAAATGAAAACAAAAAGCGCGCTGAATGTGTTGGCATAATAGGGCGCAAGGTTCAGGTAATAGTCGAACAAAATCTCGGAAAGTGTTGCGTTGGATGTTGCGAACTTGTCGATTTTTTCATTGTAGTCGAAAACGACGATTACCGTGATTATAAGTGCCAGGGAGAAGAAATATGTTCCCAGAAACTTACCTATGATGTATAGATCAATGCGTTTGAGCTTCAGGATATCTAACCATTTTTTCATAGCAATTCTCTTTTTATAGTCGGCGTGTTACTTGTTCAATCATATTTTTCTTCCACTCGGCATAGTTGTCGGTGAGAATGTGTTTCCGTGCCTCTTGTGTGAGCCATACATAGAACGCAAGGTTGTGGAGCGATGCAATTTGCAGTGCAAGGTACTCCTGTGCCACAAAAAGGTGGCGCAGATAGGCACGGCTGTACTGGCGGTCAACGTAGGACTCGCCATCTTCCTCAATGGGGGAGAAGTCGTACTTCCACTTTTCGTTACGCATGTTCATAATGCCTTGCTTGGTGAAGAGCATGGCGTTGCGGCCGTTACGGGTGGGCATAACGCAGTCGAACATATCCATACCGCGCTCTATACCCTCGAGGATGTTTGCCGGAGTGCCCACGCCCATCAGGTAGCGGGGTTTCTCGGTGGGCAGAATCTCGTTCACCACTTCAATCATTTCGTACATTTTTTCGGCAGGCTCGCCCACGGCAAGGCCTCCGATTGCGTTTCCTACGCAATCCTTTGATGCTATGTACTCGGCTGATATGCGACGAAGGTCGGGGTAGACGCAACCTTGTACTATGGGGAATAGTGCCTGCTCGTAGCCATACTTAGGCTCTGTTTCGGCAAGGCGTGCCACACAGCGGTCGAGCCAGCGGTGGGTGCGTTCCATTGATTTTTTAGCATAGTTGTAGTCGGCAGTACCGGGTGTGCACTCGTCAAATGCCATAATGATGTCGGCACCTATGCTGCGTTCAATATCCATAACCCTTTCGGGGGAGAAAAAGTGCTTGGAGCCGTCGATGTGCGAGCGGAACTCCACGCCATCCTCGTTCATCTTTCTTATGTCCTTGAGCGAGAATACCTGAAAGCCACCGCTGTCGGTGAGTATGGGGCGTTCCCAGCTGTTGAACTTGTGAAGGCCGCCTGCTTTCTCCAGGACATCGAGCCCGGGGCGCAAGTAGAGGTGGTAGGTGTTACCGAGTATTATCTGTGCTTTAACATCGGTTACAAGGTCGGGTATCTGCACGGCTTTTACCGAGCCTACAGTGCCCACGGGCATAAATATAGGCGTTTGTATATCTCCGTGCGAGGTGTGCAGCACTCCTGCGCGTGCCTTGCAGTTCTTGTCGGTGTGTAGTAAGTCGAATTTCACCTTGGTTTTTAGTTTAGGTTTAGCGGATTCTTTATTTTCTCTTTAAGCAATGCTATCTCGAATACCTCCTTTATGTCTTCAACATAGTGGAAGGTGAGTCCTTTGAGGTACATCTCGGGTATTGCTTCAATGTTGCGGCGGTTCTCGTGGCACAGTATAATCTCCTTGATGCCGGCACGCTTGGCTGCGAGAATCTTCTCTTTGATGCCGCCAACAGGGAGGACTTTGCCACGCAGGGTAATTTCGCCGGTCATTGCAATGTTGGGCTTTACCTTGCGCTGTGTGAGTGCCGATGCGAGTGCTGTTGCCATGGTGATACCTGCCGAAGGGCCATCTTTGGGTATTGCACCCTCGGGTACGTGCAGGTGTATGTTCCATTTGTCGAATACCTCGTAGGGGATGTTGAGCTGCTCGGCGTGTGATTTTATGTACTCGAGTGCCAGTATTGCCGACTCCTTCATCACATCACCCAGGTTACCGGTGAGGGTGAGTTTCTCGCCTTTTCCGCGGCTCAGGCTTGTTTCAATGAAAAGGATTTCTCCACCCACGGCAGTCCAAGCAAGTCCCACAACAACGCCTGCATATTCGTTGCCCTGGTAGCGGTCGCGTGTGAACTCTTTGGGACCTAACAGCTCAGTAAGGTTCTCGGGTTTCACGGTGGTTATCTCGAACTCGCCCTTGCTCGCTTTTTGGCAGGCGAGGCGACGGAATATTTTGCCTATCTTCTTTTCGAGGCTTCGCACGCCCGACTCGCGGGTGTAGTCCTCAATAATGTGTTCAATGGCAGCCTTGTTAATGGTAATCTTTTCGTTGCCAATACCATTGGCCTCTTTCTCTTTGGGAAGGAGGTGGCGGCGTGCAATCTCCACTTTCTCCTCGTTGAGGTAACCGCTTACCTCAATAAGCTCCATACGGTCGAGCAGTGGCCCGGGTATGCTGCTGAGGTTGTTGGCGGTTGCTATGAACATTACCTTTGAGAGGTCGTAGTCCACGTCGAGGAAATTGTCGTGGAATGTGCTGTTCTGCTCGGGGTCCAGAACCTCGAGCAGTGCCGAAGAGGGGTCGCCGTGGTTCGATGCCTGTCCCACCTTGTCAATCTCGTCGAGAATGAATACCGGGTTGTCGCTACCGGCCTTTACAAGGCTTTTGAGTATGCGGCCGGGCATTGCTCCGATATATGTTTTTCTGTGTCCTCGTATCTCCGACTCGTCGTGAAGACCACCGAGCGACATACGTACATATTTACGTTTAAGAGCCTCGGCTATTGAACGGCCGAGTGATGTTTTTCCCACTCCGGGAGGGCCATAGAGGCAGATGATGGGCGATTTAAGGTCGCCACGCATCTTTATCACTGCAAGGTGCTCAAGTATTCTCTCCTTCACCTTGTCGAGCCCGTAATGGTCCTTGTCGAGTATCTTGCGGGCGTTCTGTATGTCGAGGTTATCGGTGGTGCACTTGCCCCAGGGAAGGCTTGTGAAGAGCTGCAGGTAGTTGAGCTGTACGTGATAGTCTGGGGTCTGGGGCGGTATGCGGTCGAGCTTTGCTACCTCTTTGTTGAATATCTCCTGCACCTCGGCGCTCCATTTCTTATCCTTGCTTTTATTCTTGAGCTCGGTGGAGTCCTGGTCGGGTATGTTTACGCCGAGCTCCTCCTGAATATTCTTCAGTTGGTGTTGCAGGAAGTATTCCTTCTGCTGCTGGTTCAGCTCCTTGTTCGTGCGGTTCTGGATTTTCTGCTGTATTCTCAAAAGCTTCAATTCTGTGTTCATCATTGTGAGCAGTTTGTAAGCTTTTTCTTTTATACTGTTGGTCTTCAGCAGTGTCATCTTCTCCTTTATGCCAAGGCTTATGTTTGAACAAAGGAAGTAGAGTAACAGGGTGGGGTGGTTTATTGTCTTTATTGCAAAAGCGCTCTCCGATGGGTTGTTATCGTACATGGCAAAGAGGCGTGTAGCCTTCTCGCGACAACTGTCGATGAGTACCTTGAACTCTTCTTCGTCGTTGCGGCCGGGAATCTCGGGTATGTGCTCAACTTTGGCATTGAGGATACCGGCGAATCTGTGCGCATCAAGAAGCTTTATCTTCTGCATACCTTGCAGAATTACAGTAGTCTTCTTGTCGGGCATTTCAAATATTCGCAGAACTTTTGCAACCACACCGACTTTGTAAAGGTCGGAGTAGCCGGGGGATTCAATCTCGGGGTCCTTCTGACAGAAAACCGCAATGTAATCCTTGTTCTCCATGGCGTTTTTTATAACTCTCATAGAGGATTCTCTCCCGACACCTATGGGTAGGACTGCGGTGGGGAACAGAATCATATTGCGCAGGGGCAACACGGGAAGCTCTTCACCAATATTGGCGGTGAAAGTGCTCATATCGTCAATGTTCTGGAAATCAGTTATCAAGGAAAAGTCGTCTTCCCTGTTGTCTCCTTCAAATACTTCAAATTTCACTTTATTGTTCATTGATGTTTTCTTATAATTTTCTTGAACGTTGGTTATTCTGCTTGCTTTAAAACGCGAAATTACGATTATTTGCCGAGATAACGAAATGTTTTCACTATAATTATAGATTATATTATATAAAATAAGGCTGTTCTGTTTTTCAATTTATAAATGGTCGTTTGCAATTTTTTTTATCGCTTATTTGTTGTATCTTCGCGGAATATAAAATTAACGGCGTGCAGGATAGTAAAAAGAACATATTGTTTCTCATAAATCCCAAGTCGGGGGTTGGGGGCAAACGCTCCGTGCCACGGCTGGTGAGAACTCTTCTTGATAAAAACAAATTCAATGTCACTATCAGGGAGACTCAATATGCTATGCACGCTTGTGAGCTTGCGGCCGATGCTGTGAAAAGAGGGGTGGATGTGGTTGTTGCCGTGGGTGGCGATGGCACGGTGAACGAAGTGGCGCGCTCTTTGGTGGGCAGCAAAACAGCGCTTGGAATTGTGCCTTGCGGTTCGGGCAATGGATTGGCTCGACATCTGGGCATACCGATAGATGTGAAACGTGCTATAGAGTTTTTGAATACGGCGGAGGTTACAGCTGTTGATTATGGTAAAATAAACGGACATTCTTTTTTCTGTACCTGCGGAATTGGGTTCGATGCTTTTGTGAGTAATACTTTTGCCCGTGGTGCAAGACGTGGTCTGCTGGGATATATGAACCAGACACTTCTCGACTGGCTCGATTATGAGCCCGAGGTGTACGAGCTTGAGGGTGAGTCGTTCAAGAAAAGCTATAAAGCGTTCCTTGTGGCTTGTGCTAATGCTGCACAGTATGGTAACAATGCTTATATAAGCCCCAATGCCTCTATGCGCGATGGTCTGTTGAGTATTACAATACTGGAGCCTTTTCCTGCTGTTGATGTACCGGTTATTCTGGGGCAGCTTTTCGGGCGTTCTCTCGACAAGAACGGGCATATAAAGACTCTTGAATCCAAGTGGCTGCGAATTAAAAGAAAAGCTCCCGGGCCTGTTCATTTCGATGGTGAACCGGCAATGATGGATGCGGAGATTTATATAGAGATGGTGCCGCTGGGACTGAATGTTCTTGCCTTGCCCGGCTGGGACGGTTGCAGCGCTGTGGTCCCTATGCATAAGCAGGTTTTTGAACTTTTTAGCACTCCGGTGATGAATGTGAATATTGAGTTGCCTAAGGTTGAATTCCCTAAAATGGAATTTCCAAAAGTTGAATTCCCGAAAGTGGAGGATTTGCTGCCCAAGATAAATATAGACGAAATAAAGGAAAAATTGCCGCAATTGCCAATGCTTAAGAACGTTCGTCGTGGCGCGAAAAAGAAATAATATTCTTGTGAAAAATATTTACAAGAATGGTGCTTGTCTATGGCGACGGTGTTGACTTTGCTACTCTATTTTTAAGTAGAAATCCCTTAAAAGTCTTTTTGCTTCCTTGCTGTATTCTCCTGGTGAGTCCTCGAGTATGAGGGTGGTGCTTTCGGGTGTGATGCAAGCCTCTTTCCTGAATTCAATCATTACTCTTTTTGCCTTTTTGCGTGGAGTGGTCTGTATGTGGGTGATGCGGTGCGCGCAGAACCCTTTGAATATGGCTTCGTTGCTCCATAATTCAAGTGAATCTTCCGGAATGATGAGTGAGATGCTGCCGCCATCGGCAAGCAGTTCTTTGGCGTGTGTGAAAAAACTTGTGGGGGTGAGGCTGTCATTGTGGCGTGCAAGTGTGCGCTGTTCGTTGTCGCACTTCAGGCTGTTGCTGAAGTATGGCGGGTTGCTTACTATTGCGTCGTAAAGGGTGGGGGTGTCAAAGGTTGCGATGTCGCAGTTTATTATTTCAACCCTTTCGCTCCACGGCGATTTTTTTGCATTCTCTTTGGCCTTTTCGGCGGCTGTTGTGTCTATTTCAACACCTGTTATGTGAGCTTGACTGCGTTGTGCGGCCATTATGGCTATGAGTCCGCTGCCGGTGCCTATGTCGAGAATGTTCCTGCAATCCGAAGTGTCGAACCACGCGCCAATGAGGCATCCGTCGGTGCCCACCTTCATTGCGCAACCATCTTGCTCTATGGTGAATTTCTTGAATCTGAAATAGTTGTTCGACATACTCCCTCGTGTTTGTGAAAATAATTAAGAGGCTGTGTCTGCAGCCTCTCTTCTTTATTTGAGCCGAGTTGGGGGCTCGAACCCCAGACCTACTCATTACGAATGAGTTGCTCTACCAACTGAGCTAATTCGGCGGTGTCTGTTGTCTTTTTTTTAGCTTCTGTTGTGGTTTTGTGAAGGTTTGAAAAATGACATTGCAAAGATAGTCATAAAAAGAATTATGCAAAATATTAGCGCGAAAAACATTGCTTTTCGGGTATAAATAAATTTTCGTACTCCTTTGTATCTAAAAATAATTTTCTTACCTTTGTAGCTGATTAGAACAACGCCGGTTTTAACTAGTTTTTTATGAATACGATTTGCTGTAATGTAAAAAGAATGTCGGTAGGGGAGCACGTGAGTGATACCTTGCAGGGTGTTTGTTCTTTCGTTGAAAAAAATAATATAGATTTTCTGTTTTTTTTATAATGGTCGTTTCGTTGAAACGGCTTTTTTTGTATCTTTACGAAGTGATATAGAAAACTGAAGCGACGAAATAAATGATAACGATTTAAAATTACAATAAAACACTATGGAACCCTTATTGCACGAATGTGGTGTGGCGATGATTCGTCTGCGTAAACCTCTTGAGTATTACAAGGAAAAGTATGGAACGTGGGCGTATGGAATGAATAAGTTATTTCTGCTTATGAATAAGCAGTACAACAGAGGACAGCAGGGAGCTGGTATTGCCTGTGTCAAACTGAAAGCTTCTCCCGGTGAGGATTATATGTCTCGTGAACGTGCCGAAGGCTCGGGTGCTATTTCTGAGGTGTTTGCTGCTGCAAGCAAGGATATTGCGTCGCATCCCAAGGATAAGAAAGGCAATGCCGAGTATGCTTATCGTCATTTCGGGTTTGCCGGTGAATTATATATGGGACACTTGCGCTATTCGGGAACGGGAAGAACCGGCATGCAGTATGTGCATCCCTTCTTGCGCCGAAATAACTGGAGAGCGAAGAACCTTGCATTGTGTGGAAACTTTCACATAACAAACGTGGATGATGTTTTCCACGAACTTGTTTCTCGTGGCCAGCACCCCCGTGTGTACGCCGATACTTATATTATGCTTGAACTTATGGGACACCGTCTCGATCGTGAGGTGGAGCGCGTCTTCAAAGAGTGTGAGCAGGAGGGTTATACAGGTATGGATATTACCAATACCATTGAGGAGCGTATGGATATCTCTAACGTGTTGCGTACTTCTACTCCTATGCTTGATGGCGGATACGTGTTCTGCGGTATCACCGGTAGCGGCGAGATGTTTACAATGCGCGACCCTTGGGGCGTGCGTACTGCTTATTGGTATGCCGACGATGAGATTTTTGTTGTAGCAAGTGAGCGTGCTGCCATTCAGACTGCAATGAATCTTAAAGCCGAGGAGGTTATAGAGATGAAGCCCGGCGAGGCTCTCGTGATGAACAAGCGTGGAGAACTTCGCAGCGAGATTATCATTGAGCAGAAGGCTTTCCTTCCCTGTTCTTTCGAGAGAATCTATTTCAGCCGTGGTAACGACGGTGATATATATAAGGAGCGCAAGATGCTCGGTTCTAACCTTAAGGAGCAGATCCTTAAAGCAATTAACTACGACCTCGACAACACTGTGTTCTCGTTTATTCCCAATACTGCCGAAATGGCTTTCTACGGAATGGTTGAGGGTATGGAGGAGTTCCTGAACGACTGGAAAATGAAGGCACTTACTTCGGGTAAAAACTTGAGCGATGAGGAAATTCTGAGCATTGTAGCGAAAAAAGTGCGTCAGGAGAAGGTTGCGAATAAGGATATCAAGATGCGTACCTTTATTACTGCAGGCGACAAACGTAACGACCTTGCAGCCCACGTTTACGATATTACTTATGGTACAATCAAACCTAAGGTCGATAACCTTGTGGTAATCGACGACAGTATCGTGCGCGGAACAACCCTCAAACAGAGCATCTTGAATATACTCGACCGTCTCGAGCCTAAAAAGATTATCGTTGTATCTTCTTCACCGCAGATCCGTTACCCCGACTACTACGGTATAGATATGGAGAAATTCGACCACTTTGTGGCATTCAAGGCTGCTCTTGAATTGCTCTACGAGCGTGGTAAGAGAGCAATCATAGACCAGACATACAGAAATTGTGTCGAGGAGTTGAAGAAACCTTATAACGAGCAAGTAAACTGCACACGCGCAATTTACAAGCCTTTTACTCCCGAGGAGATTTCGGTGAAGATTGGTGAGTTGTTGAAGCCTGTGGACTTGAAAGCCGACCTTGAACTTGTGTTCCAGAGCCTCGAGGGCTTGCACTCGGCTTGCCCCAACCATTTGGGCGACTGGTACTTCAGTGGTATCTATCCCACACCCGGTGGAAACAAGCTTGTGAACGAGGCATTCGTGGAATACTACGAGACATATTTATATAGATAAAAAACAAAATACAACATATAGGATATGAAAGAAAAACTGAAAAAGGTATTATTGCTCGGTTCAGGCGCTTTACGCATCGGCCAGGCCGGTGAGTTCGACTATTCGGGTTCTCAAGCTTTGAAGGCTCTCCGCGAAGAGGGTATTCAATCGGTACTTATCAATCCCAACGTTGCAACCATCCAGACATCGGAGGGTATTGCCGACAAGGTATACTTCCTTCCCGTGGATGTACACAACGTTGAAGAGATTATTAAAAAGGAGCGCCCCGACGGTATTTTGCTTGCCTTCGGTGGACAGACTGCGCTTAACTGCGGTACTGAATTGTATCAGAAGGGTATTCTTGAAAAGTATGGCGTGAAAGTTCTCGGAACCTCGGTAGAGGCCATTATGTACACCGAGGACCGCGACCTCTTTGTAAAGAAGCTCGACGAGATTCCTATGAAGACTCCTGTGAGCCAGGCTGTGGAGAGTATGGAAGATGCTTTGAAGGCTGCTCACGAGATTGGTTTCCCTGTAATGGTTCGCTCGGCTTATGCACTCGGTGGTCTTGGTAGTGGTATCTGCCGCGACGAGGAGAGCTTCAAAGAACTTGCCGAGAGTGCATTCACCTTCTCTAATCAGATTCTTGTTGAGGAGTCGCTCAAAGGTTGGAAAGAGATTGAGTTCGAGGTTATCCGCGACGCTAACGACCACTGTTTCACCGTTGCAAGTATGGAGAACTTCGACCCCCTCGGTATCCACACCGGTGAGTCTATCGTGGTAGCTCCCACCTGTTCGCTCAGCGAGGAGCAGGTTAAGTTTATGCAGGAGATTTCGGTAAAAGCAATACGTCACCTCGGTATCGTTGGTGAATGTAATATCCAGTATGCTTTCAATGCCGAGACGAACGACTATCGCGTAATTGAGGTTAATGCCCGTTTGAGCCGCTCTTCGGCGCTTGCTTCAAAGGCTACTGGTTATCCTCTTGCTTTCGTTGCTGCAAAGATTGCTCTTGGTTATACTCTCGACGAGATTGGCGAGATGGGTACACCCAACTCGGCATACAAGGCTCCCGAGCTCGACTATCTTATCTGTAAGATCCCTCGCTGGGATTTGACAAAATTTGCCGGTGTATCACGCCAGATTGGTTCAAGCATGAAGTCTGTGGGTGAGATTATGTCAATCGGCCGCAGCTTCGAGGAGGTTATCCAGAAGGGCTTGCGTATGATTGGTCAGGGTATGCACGGTTTTGTCGGTAACGAGCATACACACTTCGACAACCTCGATGAAGAGCTTGCTAACCCCACAGATATGCGTGTGTTCTCTATTGCGTCGGCTCTCGAGGCTGGTTATACAGTGGAGCGCATCAGCGAACTTACAAAAATAGACCCCTGGTTCTTGGGCAAGCTTAAAAATATTGTAGATTACAAGGCGGTACTTATGGGTTACAACACCCTTGAGGAGCTTCCCGAGGAGGTTTTGCGCCGTGCCAAAGAGCTTGGCTTCTCTGACTTCCAGATTGCACGCTTCGTGCTCAAAGAGGAGAAAAATATGGAGACCGGTAACCTTGCAGTGCGTGCCCGTCGTAAAGAACTTAATATTCTCCCCGCAGTTAAGCGTATAAACACTGTAGCTTCGGAGCATCCCGAGCTTACAAACTACCTTTATATGACTTACGGCGCAAAGGGTTACGATGTAAACTACTACAAGACCGACAAATCTGTAGTTGTTCTCGGTTCTGGTGCTTATCGCATCGGTTCTTCGGTAGAGTTCGACTGGTGTTCGGTAAATGCCGTGCAGACAGCCCGCAAGCTCGGTTACAAGTCTATTATGATTAACTACAACCCCGAGACTGTATCTACCGACTACGATATGTGCGACCGTCTTTACTTCGACGAGCTTTCATTTGAGCGCGTACTCGATGTTATTGACCTTGAACAGCCCGGTGGTGTGATTGTTTCTGTAGGTGGTCAGATTCCCAACAACCTTGCTATGAAACTTCACCGTCAGTCAGTGCCCATACTTGGTACATCGCCCCTCTCAATCGACCGCGCAGAGAACCGTCACAAGTTCTCGGCTATGCTCGACCAGCTTGGTATCGACCAGCCGGCGTGGAAGGAACTCACAAGCATCGAGGAGATGGAGGAGTTTGTGAACAAGGTTGGTTATCCCGTGCTTGTTCGTCCTTCATACGTGCTTTCGGGTGCGGCGATGAACGTTTGCTACAACGAAGAGGAGTTGCGCGAGTTCTTGAAGATGGCAGCAGCCGTTTCCAAGGAGTTCCCCGTGGTTGTTTCACAGTTTATGATTGAGACAAAGGAGATTGAGTTCGATGCTGTAGCGCAGAACGGCGAGGTTGTTGAGTATGCAATATCAGAGCACGTAGAGTTTGCCGGAGTACACTCGGGCGACGCTACACTTGTGTTCCCTGCACAGAAGATTTACTTCGAGACTGCACGTCGTATCAAGAAAATCAGCCGCAGAATTGCTAAAGAGCTCAATATCTCTGGTCCTTTCAACATACAGTTCCTTGCAAAGAACAACGAGGTGAAGGTTATTGAGTGTAACTTGCGTGCATCACGTTCTTTCCCCTTCGTTTCTAAGATTTTGAAACGTAACTTCATTGAGACTGCAACACGCATTATGCTCGGCGCACCTTACAGCCAGCCCGACAAGTCGGCATTCGATATCGACTGGATAGGTGTTAAGGCTTCGCAGTTCTCATTCTCTCGTTTGCATCAGGCCGACCCTGTATTGGGCGTGGATATGTCTTCTACCGGTGAGGTTGGTTGTATCGGCGATGACTTTGAAGAGGCGCTCCTCAATGCCATGATTGCAGTAGGGTACAGCGTTCCCGAGAAGAATGTTATGGTGTCTTCGGGTGCTTCAAAGTCTAAGGTCGATTTGCTTGAGTCTACAGCAATTCTTGCACATAAGGGTTATAACATCTTTGCAACTTCAGGTACAGCGAAGTTCTTGAACGAGAATGGTATAAGCGCTACTCCCGTGATGTGGCCCGACGAGGATCCCGATGCCGATAACAATGTAATGCAGATGATTGCAGACCATCGTTTCGACCTCATCATCAACATTCCCAAGAACCACACAAAGCGCGAGCTTACCAACGGTTACAGAATACGTCGTGCGGCTATCGACCACAACATTCCGTTGATAACCAACGCACGTCTTGCAAGCGCGTTCATTCGTGCATTCTGCAAGATCGATGTGAACGAGATGCCCGTGAAGAGTTGGGACGAGTATAAGTAAATTTCTTATACCTTATATATAAATATCATCGGCACCCATAGTGGTGCCGATGATATTTTATACTATTTAGTGAAAAAAAAGCCAAAACTGTTGCACGATTGAAAAAAAAGTAATACCTTTGCAACGCTTTAAGGGAATTCCTGGAGCTGAATGGTGGTTATAGTTCAGTTGGTTAGAGCGTCAGATTGTGGTTCTGAATGTCGTGGGTTCGAGTCCCACTATCCACCCGAAGAGAGAAACGTTAGTTTCTCTCTTTTTTGTTTATAGGTTTGCAATCTCTTTTTTTTTGCATTATTTTCGCGTTAAACATAACAGATATGCGTACAATACTTACAATATTACTTTTTTCGCTTTTTACGTTGAACGTATCGGCGCAGAAGGAAGATAAAAAGATTAAAAATGAGGATGTGGTGGTGATGCCGCAATATCCCGGTGGGCACGAAGAGATGATAGAGTATCTTTTTGTGGAAACAAACTATCCCGACGAGGCTTACGAAAAAAAAGAGACGGGTGAGGTGCTTGTCGGTTTTACCGTGGAGGTCGACGGTTATATCTCCATGGCACAGGTTATAAAAGGCGTGTCGCCCTCACTTGATGCCGAAGCAGTACGAGTGGTGCGCAGTATGCCCAAGTGGATACCCGGCACGCGTAACGGTCGCCCCGTGCGTGCGGAACTTACCATTCCCATCAATTTTAAGTTGATACAGAAGAACCATTATTATAATGCGAAGAAACTGGAGAACGGAATAACAAAGATGAAGGCGCGCGAGAAACGTCGGGCAGCAAAGTGGTGGAGCGGTGAGTAAAACAGATAATTTTATGAAGCAGGATATAAAAAATAGAGTAGAGGCGTTACGCCAATATATGAAGGCCGAAGGCCTTTCGGCGTTTGTGGTGGTGAGCAGCGATGCGCACAGCAGTGAGTATGTTGCCGATTATTGGAAATCGCGCGAGTGGCTTACAGGGTTCGACGGTTCGGCCGGAACAGCTGTGGTTACAATGGACAACGCTCTGTTGTGGACCGACTCACGCTATTGGCTTGCAGCCGAGCAATCTTTGGACTCTACCGGCATTTCATTGATGAAGGATGGTGACCGTAACACTCCCTCAATAACCGAGTGGCTGTGTGGAGCACTAGAATCTGGTGCTGTTGTTGGTGCCGATGGAATAGTCTGTTCCATTGCAGAAACCAAGGAGTGGGCAGCCAGTTTGTCGGTAGCGGGAATCTCACTCGATACTTCGCACACTCCGTTCAATAAGTTGTGGGACGGCCGTCCGCCAATACCTTCAGGTGTTGCCGAAATAATGCCTGTGGAATCGTGCGGAGAGTCTGCTGCATCGAAGTTGCAGCGCTTGCGCGAGAAGTTGTCGCAGAATGGTGCCGACGGAATGCTTGTTACAATGCTCGACGAGGTTGCGTGGCTCACAAACTTGCGTGGCAGTGATGTCGCCTATAATCCCGTGGTGGTCTCCTATCTGCTTGTTACCGCAGCAGATGCAACTCTTTTTATAAATCCCGAGAAACTTACTCCCGAGGTGGTGGAGCATCTTGCCGAAGCAGGAATCTCTCACGTATCTTATGACTGTTTGTGGAGTACTTTGGCGGCATATTCGGGAGAAAGTCTGCTCCTCTCTCCGGCTCGTTGCAACCGCGCGGTAATAGAATATTTGAATCCTCTTTGCCAACCAATATACAAGGATTCTCCCGTGGCAGCTATGAAAGCTGTGAAAAATCCAGTGGAGATTGAGGGCTTTAAGAAGGCTATGCTTGCCGAGGGTGTTGCAATGGTAAAACTTCTCCGATGGTTAAAACCTGCTGTGGAGCAAGGCGGTGTAACAGAGCTCTGTGTGGACGAGAAACTTACTGCATTGCGTAGCGAATCATCCTCTTTTACAGGCTTGAGTTTTGCTACTATTGCGGCTTATGGCGCAAACGCGGCAATTGTTCATTATGAACCCACTCCCGATAGTAATGCAACCCTTCAGTCTCGTGGCTTTTTGCTGCTCGACTGCGGTGGGCAATATAATTGCGGAACAACAGATGTTACCCGTACCATTCCTCTGGGCCCGCTTACCGACGAAGAAAAACGCGATTATACCCTTGTGTTGCGTGGTCACATATCTCTCGCTATGGCACGTTTCCCTCTTGGAACCTGTGGTACACAGCTCGATGTGCTTGCCCGTCAGTGGTTGTGGCAGGAGGGTGAAAATTATTTGCACGGCACAGGGCACGGAGTAGGTCATTTCTTAAATGTACACGAAGGCCCTCACCAGATTCGTATGAATAATATGCCGGCGCCGCTTCTCCCGGGTGTTACCGTTACCAATGAACCGGGGCTTTATAAAGCCGGCCGACACGGCATACGCATAGAAAATACTATGCTTGTAAACCATAGTTTGACAACAGAATTTGGCGATTTCTGCTCTATGGAGCCACTAACCCTTTGCCCAATAGATACTGCACCCATTGTGCCCGAACTATTGGGTGCCGAGGCTACAGCTTATCTCAATAGCTATCACGCTGCGGTTTATGAGGCATTGTCGCCCCATCTTGCAGGTGATGACCTTGAATTCCTGAAAACCGCTTGCTCGGCAATATAATATGCGAGGGGTTATAGTTCTTATAGCAACTTTTCTGCTCCTTGGTTGTGGTGGCAATGCTGCGCCTGAAGAGCCTGTAGTTCTCATAGCCCACGCCGGCGGTGAGGTAGATGGATCTGTATATACAAACTCGCGCGAGGCTCTTGAAAAAGCTGTAGACGATGGCTTTCGTTATATAGAATTCGACCTGCAACATACAGCCGACAGCGTGCTTGTGGCAGCCCATACCTGGGAAGAATTCAATGCGATGACAGGCTATGCCCACAAGGGTGACACAGCACCTACATTGGCCGAATTTGCTGTGCGACGTATCTATGAAAAGTATACACCTCTTTCGGCTGCAGATATAAACGCTTTTTTTGAGAAGGATACTGCGCTTGTGCTTGTAACCGACAAGATATCCTCTCCGGCTGTGCTCGCAGCAAATTTTCCTACGCTTAAAAAACGTATGGTGGTAGAGGCTTTTGGTTATTCCGATTATCTCACCTTGATAGAGCAGGGGTATCGCCGTGTTTTATACTCTTGCCTTGCCACCGACATCGATGTTGCTTTGGTGAAACATCTTGTGCTGCATCCTCTTTTTAAAGGGCGTAAAATAGAGTGGATAACAATGTATGTCGGCGCGTTTGACAATCCGCTTTTCCGTTTGATTGATTGGTGTTCTAATTTCAAGATGGCGCTGTTTACCGTCAATGATTACAATGAAATTCCCCCTGCCCAACGCGCAAAAACAGGTATGATTTATACCGATAAAATTAAACCATAGAATATTAAATAGGCGGTTTCTTATAAGGAACCGCCTATTTAATATTCTATGGTAAGCCTTTTTAGTTTTACTCTTCGTCGGGAGTGTGCAGAATGAGAGTTGTTGCACCGAGGGTTATAATAGCTCCGGCCTCTATGCGCAGACGCTCCTTTTCTCCCAGCACGCGATTCATAACAAATGTGCCGGTTACGCTGCGGTTGTCGCGAATGGTGTATATAAGTTCATCGCCGTAACCGCGTTTTACGTTCACTATGCAGTGGCGGCGGTCCATACTGGGGTCACTTGTCTCAATGGGCAGAGTAACAATAGTACCTTTGTTGTAACGGCCTATGAGGTTGTCTCCCTCCTGAAGTGGCAGAATCTGCTTGAAACAGAAACGGTTCTCTACAACCACCAGATAACCTAAATCTTCGGTCTCAACCTCTTCGTCCTCACCTATGCGTACGGTGAAACTTTTGCGACAATGCTCGCACTCGAATACAAGAGACTGCCCCTCTTCGTATCCGCTTGCGTCGAAGTCGATGGGGTGGTCACACTTTGGACAGATTATTTTTTTCATTATCGGGCTGTTGTTTGTAGAATCCACGCATCGGGGAAAGTGCTCTTGAGCTCCTTGATGGCTGCTGTTGCGTCGCTGTTGCTCTCATACTCTCCAATTGAAATTCTGTGACGGCCGTTGCCTTGTACCACGGTGTATTCGGCTTCCATCTTTGCCGACAACTCCTTTATTGCGAGTTGTGCGTTGTTCCCGTTGGGAGAACTTGCAACTATTATGTGGAATACTTTTTTGTTTTCTACTGGAGCTGTAACAGCAGGTTCTGCTGTTGCAACCTCCTCGGCAGGCTCTACAATGTGCAGAATTTCCATATTGCCGTTTGCATCGATGGGGGAGATTTCGCAATTCTCAATCTCGTTCACGGCCTGTGAGGGTGCGGGTGCTCCCACTTGTTGCATAAGCGATATCTGCTCGCTCGAAGCAAAGCCTGTGAATGATGCCTGCATATTCTGCTTGAAGGCACTGTCGCTCATAGGAGTCACGAAGATGAATGTCAATATTATTGCAGCTGCTGCAGCTATAATCTTGCCAAGGTCGCGGTGGCGTATAACAATCTTCTTCTCCTCGAACTTGCGGAGCTGTTGTATGGCAATCGGCTCAAAACCGAAATTGTCGGCATCGTCAATTCCGTTGGCATCTACCTCGAAAGATATGTTACCGTTTATATTCATATAGAATGTGCCAAGCTCTCCAAAGCGTACCACGCTGTTATGTGAGAGATTGCTGCGCAATTCGTTTATGTGGCGGTTCATCAATTTGCCAGCCTCTTCGTACGAAAGCTGCTCGCGGTCGATGTATTCCGATATGAGCAATGCGTCGTCTACCGTTACTTGAGGATTGAAACGCATAGTGCGGTAAGGGGGCATAAAAATCTGCTCCTCTGCATTATAGTGCGCAGGAACCTCTTTGGCGAGGAATGCACCCATACCGGGAATTATTACGCAGTTGTGACGCGCAACAAGGTATGATATATGTTTAACTAATTTTTCCACGAAGCAAAAATAATAAAAATTGCTCTTCCCATCAATATCTTTAATGTAAATTTTACAAAGAAATGTTTTTAATTCCCGCACTTGCGGCTTTGCTTGCAAAAAAGAGCTATCTTCGCAGCAAGAAACAAAAAGATGGGAAAAAAGGAACTTTTGCGCAAAATAGAGCTATTGTCGCCGGCACGCGACTTAGAGACCGGTATCTCGGCCATAAACAGTGGTGCTGATGCCGTGTATATAGGTGCTTCGCAGTTTGGAGCGCGTCAGGCTGCTGGAAATTCAGTGGAGGACATAGCAAAGCTTGTTGCTTATGCCCATCTCTTCGGTGTAAAGGTATATGTAACATTGAATACAATACTTTCCGACGAGGAGATAGCTCCTGCCGAGAAGCTTATTGCCGAGCTTTATGATGCCGGTGTAGATGCGCTCATAGTGCAGGATATGTCGGTGCTGAAAATGAACATTCCTCCCATTCCATTGCATTGCAGTACCCAGATGGATAACCGCACTGTGGAAAAGGCGCAATTCCTTTCGCAGCTCGGCTTCCCGCGTGTGGTGCTTGCGCGCGAATTGACCTTGCAACAGATAGCCGAAATACACAAAGCAGTTCCCGAAACGGAACTCGAGGTCTTTGTCCACGGCGCTTTATGCGTGAGCTATAGCGGCCGTTGCTACGCCTCGCAACATTGTTACAAACGCAGTGCCAACCGTGGTGCTTGCGCGCAGTTCTGCCGCCTCTCTTTCGACTTGGTAGACAGCAATAATACAATGGTGTGCAAGGATATGCATCTGCTTTCGCTCAAGGATATGAACCGCAGCTCTATGCTCGAGGAGATGCTCGATGCCGGAGTATCGTCGCTGAAAATAGAGGGGCGTCTGAAGGATGTCTCCTATGTGAAGAACATTACTGCTTATTATCGCCAGAGGCTCGACGAGATAATTTCCCGTCGCAAAGAGTATGCCCGTGCCTCATATGGAAAGGTGGCGCCGCAATTTACTCCAGCTCCCGAAAAGAGTTTCAACCGTGGGTTTACCGACTATTTCCTGAAGGGTACCCGCGATGGTATCACCTCGTTTCACACCCCGAAATCCGTGGGTGAGTATATGGGGCGTGTAAAACTTGTTGCGCGTAACTATATGATAACCGACACCACAGCCTTCAATAACGGCGATGGTGCATGCTTCATAAATTCCGATGGCAAGTTGCAGGGATTTCACATAAACCGAGCCGAGGATAACCGCATTTTCCCACAGAATATGCCGCAGATAAAGCCCGGAACCGAACTTTATCGCAACTATGACTGCGAATTTGAACGCGCGCTTGCCCGCCCCGATACCCCTCGCCGTCTATCCCTTTCGCTTACATTCAGCGACACAGCCGAAGGTTTCTCCTTGTCGGCGGTTACAGAGAGCGGAGTGGAGTGCAGTGTGGCTGTGCCGTTTAAAAAAGAGCCGGCATTGTCGCCACAGAGCAATAATATCCTGCTGCAGTTGAAGAAATGTGGCAATACTCCTTTCGAGGCTTTGTCAACCGAGATAAAGAGTAGCGAAAACTGGTTTGTTCCCTCTTCGTTACTTGCCGAGATGCGCCGCAGTCTATGCGCAGCACTCATAGAAAAACTTCAACACCACGAGGAGCGTGAAAAGATGCCTGCTGTAAACTCTACAGTCTTTTGTGGACACGAAAAAATAGATTACAGCGGTAACGTATACAACAACCTTGCCAAAGCTTTTTATATGGAACACGGTGCTGTGGAGGTTGCGCCTGCATACGAACAGCAACCTGTTGAAAATGCCTGGCTCATGACCTGCAAGCACTGCTTGAAGTATGCTTTTGGCTGGTGCAGCAAGAGTGGGGTGCAGCATCCTTATAAAGAGCCGTTCTATATAGTATCGGGCGATGGACGTCGTTTCCGTCTCCATTTTGACTGCCGCAACTGTGTAATGGCTGTTGCTGCCGACAAAAAATAAGAGTTGTACTCAAGGGGAAAGTACAACTCTTGTTTCGAGTAAACGCTTTTACCCGTCGGGGTGCCGGCTTTCACAAGTGGACACGCACGAAAATCTATTATTACTATGAAAAACACATAAATATAACACGTGCGTTTCTATAATGTTCAGCCTTATTTTGTTAAATATTGTTTTATGCCGCATCGGCGAAGGCTGTAATCCGTGCAAATCCCGTGCAAATAAGGAAAAACACTCTTTATCTGCCACAGATTCCGCGGTATTCGCAGAATGTGCATCTCTCTTTCTCTGTTGTTGGTTCAAAATCCTTATTGCTGTCAAAAATCTCGCTCAGCACATCGTGCAGTTTATCCATAAATTCATCTTTGAACTCTGCCACATCGTCTATGGGCTTTTTGTCGAGATTGACAATGAAATCCTCGCGCGAAGCATCGGCTTTTTGGTGGATGTACAGGAGTGACGGTACCACTTTTTTAACATTCTCCTTTTTAACCTTCTCCATCCACGAAAGTTTCTTGTCGTTAGCGAAGTTCTGTTCTCTTTTCAGCAATTCTATAATTACCGCAGAATAGAGGAAGGCCTGGAAGCAGTATCCGGCGCTGGAGGTATTATGAGCAAAGATATCTTCAAGGGTATTTTTTTCCTCCTGCTTTCCGCCGGTTTTGTAATCGACAATATTCAGCACATTGTCTTTTATGTCTACACGGTCTATTATACCACCAATGTTGAGCAGAATATTGTTTCCTTCACTACCTTTTACAGCGAAGGGCATACGTATGAGTTTCTCGCTGCCGACATATTTGAAGGGAGTGTAGGCGTTGTCCATTTTTACGAGCCTACGAAGGAAATCGTACAAGACTCCTTTGTTTATGAATTGCTCTCCGTTGTAAACAGCCTTGTTTCCTTTCTTGAAGAACTTTTCCACAAAAGCATCGTCAATGAATTTGTGTAGATATTGGGGAACTTTTATGTATCTCTCAAAGTCCGATTTATCAATCGTGCCGTTGTTCTTTTCTAAAATTTCGTCATAGAGCATTTCGGCAGCAGCGTGGAAAATATTTCCGAAATCTGTGGGTTTGAGTTCTGTGTCAACCTCCTCCAATTCCGTGAGGTTCATAACGTAGTAATAGAAGAATTTGAGGCCACAGGTAAGGTAACGGTTTATTCCCGATGGTGTGAGCAACGATGCTTTTTTGTTTACTGTAAGGTTAAAGCGCTGGTGCAGCTTCTGCATAATATCGGGACTTTTCTTTATTGCGTTTACTGTAATTTCGCTGTTATTCTGTTCGGCCTCCAATTTTATACGCTTTACATCATACAGGTTGCTTCCAAGTATCTGCAGCAGAAAGCGCGAACATTCTCCTTTGGTCTTGCTTTCGGTGGAGCTGTTGTAAAGTATTGTAACCTTCTCGGCACGTTGCAAGAGGCGATAGAAATAGTAGGCATAGATGGCATCGCGGTGTTCGCTCATAGTTAGCCCGAAGGCGCAGCGAAGGTTGTAAGGAATGTACGAATTGTCGCTACTGCTTTTGGGCAGGTTGCCCTCGTTTGCTGCAAGGATAATAATGTTCTTGAAATCGAGGTTACGTGTCTCAAGGAGTCCCATCACCTGCAAACCCACTACCGGCTCACCGTGGAACGGCATACTCAATTGTGAAATTACTCTTATAAGCAGGTTACCGATGGCACTTTGCTGCATATCAATCTCTCCCTTTTCTATGAGTGAGAGCAGGCGCAGTGTCTGTGTGTGTGCTTTAAGCAACGCTTCGCAGAAGAGCTCTTCGTAAAGGTCGTCGGTAATCTCTGTTGCCTGGGAACGTTCATTGGCAATGGCGTAAATGAGCGCAGCTATGTTACGCATCCAGTCGGCATTGTTGTCGGTGCGTGTGAACAGCATTGTGAGAATCTCGTCGGCGCAAAGTTCTTCGTTCGATGGGAAGAAGCGTTTTTCGGCAAGGAGTTTCTCGCGTAGGGGGTATGCGTTGGGGCTGCAGGCGATTATATATGGGTGTTTTAATATATTCTCTACTGCTGCCAAGGTGAATCTTTCTTGTTTCTTGTCGTAGCCACGCACCTGCAGATCGACCAACTGCCTTATCAGGGTGTATATTGGTGTGTGGGATATTGGGTATCCCATAGTAACGTTAAGGTGCTGTAATCTCTTTCCATTGGCTTCGTCGGGCAGGGAGTGTATGGTAGGCTCAAGCATGGTCTCGTCGCACAGTACTATAGCGGTGTCAATCTCGTTCTCGCTCAGGTTCTCCTTTAGCCAGGTGGAGACATAGCGCGCCTGTATGTTGTCGCTGTTTGCCGATACAAAAGAGATATCCTTACTGCCTTCGATGTTGTTGAAACAGTCACTGGGCAAAGCATTGGGGAAACGCTGTAGATTATTGCGCATAAAATGCCCGGCCTCGTGCTGTTTGTTCTCAATGTAGTGCTTGTCGTAGTCCCAGTAAAAGAGTGTTTTTCTCTCTCTCTTCAAAATGTCGAATAGCTTGTTTTCTACACCGTTAAGCGCATTGAAGCCTACGAATGCATACTTCTGGTATGCAAAATTCATATCTTCGCCATTCTCTATTACATCGCGGTACAGCATACCCTGGTAAGCGAGTCCTTCTTTGCGCAGGCTCTCCTTAAACGACGAGTAGATGGGGTAGAGTACTTCCCATATTCTGGTAAACTTCTCTTTTATCGGGCTCTCTTTCTCGGGGCAGAAGTTTGTAAAGAAGCGTTTGATAGCATCCTTCTGCTCCTCGTCGAGAATGTCTTTTGCTGTGCCCAACTCGCGCAAATCCTTTATGTTGGCAAAGAGTTTGTCGGCAGGAGCAAGGTTCTTGTCTACATCGTCAAAGTCTTTGACAAGCATTTCTCCCCAGTAGTAGAAACTGTCGAGAGTATCGTTGCTGCCGGTATGCTTTACGTACTCCTTGTACAACCTGCTCACAAGCAGTATAGGGTCGGCAACCACGCTGTCTGAACTTTGCTCAAAAAGTTCGCTGATTGTTATATATGCAGGGCTCCAGATAGCCTTGTCGCCTATCTTCTGCAGCAGATATTCGTTGAAAAAGAGGCTTGCACGCTTATTGGGAAAAACAATAGCCATCCTCTCAAAATTGCCGTTGTAGCGGTTATATAAGTCGTCGGCAACAAGTTTTAAAAAATGTGTCATAATCAAATCCTCTCAATCTCGTTTTTATCAACATACCAAACATACCCTTTCACGTCGGTGTAACCAATCATTTTTAGTAGTTCCATATAATCCTTTACCTGTTCAACGTGTTCGGCACTCTTTCTTGCAAACTTGTAATCCACCACAACAGCCTCTTTCTCTTTTACCATTACACGGTCGGGGCGGAAATTCTTTTTACCCTCTTTGTAGCTGTTGCATAAAATGGCACATTCGTTGAATAGTTGGTATTTACCGCTGAACCACTCTCTGGTTTCGGGTGCTTCAATAGCTTTTTCAATTTTGTTCTTGATATATGCCTTCTCTTTTTCGCTTGATATCAGTCCTTCTATGTACATCTTTTCGAGCAGGCGTGCAAGCTCTTTACCAGTGTTCAACTGTGCCAGTATACTATGCATAAGTTCGCCACGTGCAGCATATTCGTAGTTGCGGACATATTGCTTGTCGCTTGCAAGGAAGCGGGCAAGTTCGCGCGACTGTTTGAAGGTTAGCTTGTTCTCGTAGTAGTCAAATCCCTGTTCCTGTATATTTTCACCGGCAGCAAACGGGTTATCCTGCTGCTTTTTGTCCGATTCTGTTTTTGCCCCTACAGTTTCTCCATAACTGAAAACAAAGTTGTTCCTGTCATATGTGGAATCTTCAAATCCCTCTATATTGTCTAAAACAGCGTTTACCAGTTTCGACATTGTAAAACCTTTGCCACCTTGCGCATCGGTGAATATATAAAGGTTGTTCTTTGCGCGCGTTGTAGCAACATACAGTATATTCAGGTTGTCCACAATCTGGTATAACAGCTCTTTGTTATACTCCTTTGCGTAAATTGAATTCAGCATACTCTCCTGTCTGTTTATGGGAAGCAGGCTCAGTTTGTTGAATGGGTATTCCTTGGGTTCGCACCACAAAGTGCTGTTTGGCAATCCTGTGAGGTTCCAGTCGCAGAAGGGTATGATTACCGTGTCAAATTCCAATCCTTTTGATTTATGGATAGTCATTACCGTAACACTGTCGCTTGTTGCGGCCGGTATTGTTTCGTCGCACAGTTTTTCATCCCACATCTCAAGAAAGCCATTAATGTCGGCACATTTATTGTTGATGCACTGGGATGCGTGGTCGAGGAAGGTAAAGAGATAGGCCTCTTCTCCTTTCATCTTTGATATGTGCAGCAGAGAGATAATCTTCTCTATCAGCTCGTATATAGGCAACCCTTTCAGACGTGGCAACTCTTCTATATATTCTATGGGTAGGAAACGTGTACGCTCCTCTTTTTCCACAAGTTCGCAAATCTCCGTTTTGTTCTCGCTTGTTGCTTTGTTATAAAGAGTTACGAAGTTTACAAGGTTTATATCATCTTCGGGTACTGCTATATGTCTTATCGCTGCAATTATCAGTTGCAGAGCAGTGGATGCCGCCAGCCTGTATGCCTCGTTCGATACTATTTTAAGCAGAGGGAATTCAAGCTTGAATGCTTCCACAATGTCGCTTATTATATCGTTTCCACGTAATAGAATGGCAATGTCTTTAGGTAGCACTCCCTTCTCCTCTATAACTTCGTGAAGCGTTTTCATAAGCTGTGTTATAGCCTCTTTCTTCATTCCGCTTCGGCTGTTCCCTTTCTCTATACCTCTGATTTCTACGTATCCCTCATTTGCGCGTTTCTCCGGTACTGCCTGCTCCACATCAAAGTAAGCCCGGGTGAGTTTCTTTATATCCTCACCAACTTTCTTCTCAAAATCTTCGGATATTACCTTTGTCGCGTGTCTGTAAAGCTGGTTATTGAATGTTACAATGCGACGGCTGCTGCGGTAATTTGTCGATTTGTATATTGCACCGCCCTGTTGTACCTCTTGCGAGGCTATCTTAATGGTTTCGGGGTGGAATTTTTCAATATTGTTCATTATGTTCCAGTCGCTGTTCCTCCACCTGTAGATCGATTGTTTTACATCGCCCACAATGAGGTTGTAATTGCCACGTGCCAATACCTCTTCAAAAAGTATTTTGAAACAGTCCCACTGCAGCTTCGATGTATCCTGGAATTCATCTATGAATATGTGGTTTATTTCAGTACCAATCTTCTCGAATATAAACGAAGTGTTATTCGTTATCATACTGCTCAAGAAGTAGGTGGTCTCGGCGAGCAGGAAACGGTTCTCTCTGTAGTTCTCCTCTTTCAGCGTTTTTGCAATAGTGTTCAACAATCCCAACTGGTGATATTTGTCGAGCGACAGGCGGCAGCTGTTTAGTGTTTCGGTCTTCTCCTCCTCAATCTCTTTAGCCTCGGCAAGCAAGCGTGCAATTCTGTCGTTAATTCCGTCTATAGACGAGATTTTGTCGCTTTTTACTATGAGCTCCTTAATTCTGTCGCTCATAGCTGTTATATTGCCACTTTTCATCTTTTCAAAGAAACCCCAAATGCCACCTCGTGACCTCCCGTAGAAACTATCCGGGCCATACCCCTGTGCCATAGCAAAAAACTCATTGGCAATACTTTTTACTCTTCCGGTAATCTTCTCCTCAGTCTCTTTTACTTCGCGGTAGAACTCTTTAAGCTTCTTGCCATTTTCCTCCTCAATCTGCTTACGCAATTTTTCGCCACGCTCCTGATACTCCTCTTTCAGAAGGTTGCGTGCAAAGTTCTTAATGGCGTATGTAACTTTCCACGTCTTATTGTTGTTGAGGTTGTCCTCAACAAAATTTACTATCTGTTTAATTTCCTCCGAACCCTCTTCCAGGCGTCTTATGTATGTGTCTATAGCCTCGTCCAGCAGTTCTTCTCCATTAAGCGTAAATTCAACATCGCCATTAAGTTCCAACTCTTTTGCAAGGCTGCGCAGTACCGACTGGAAGAAAGAGTCTATGGTTTGTATGCGGAAATGTCCGTAGTCGTGCAATATGAGGTTAAGCGCTGTTCTTGCCTGTTTACTAATCTTCTCATAAGAGAAAGTAGGGTAGGCTTCGCGCATCTTCTCCATATAATCGCGCGACGATGGAAGGTTATACGCAATGCCGTAGAGCTGGCTTAAAATGCGTTCTTTCATCTCGCCCGTAGCCTTGTTGGTGAATGTTACGGCGACAATATGTTTGTATGCTGTGGGTTGTTTAATGAGCAGCGTTATGTATCTCACTGCCAGGATAAATGTTTTTCCCGAGCCAGCCGATGCTCTGAATACCTCTAAATTTTTTCTCTCTTCCATATCTCTTCTCCAATCCAAATCTATGAAATTTCCACGCTTATGCGGCTTTTGCCTTCTTGCTCCTTTATCACTTTGATTTTTGCAGGTATGCGTTCCAAAATCTCTTGCAGGTGCGAAATTACACCCACTTTGCGGCCCTGTCCCTGTAACCTCTCAAGCGCTTCCATTGCAGTGCGCAAAGTCTCGTTGTCGAGTGCGCCGAATCCCTCGTCTATGAAAAGCGACTCAATGTTCATCTTGTTCGACGAGAGCGACGACAGAGCCAATGCCAAAGCAAGCGACACAAGGAAAGTCTCTCCGCCCGAAAGTGAGTAGACCGAGCGTACCTCGTCCATAATGTCGGTATCAACAACCTTTATGCTCAGCGAATCAACTCCCATACGTTCCAGCCTATACCTGCTCGAAATATTCTGGAGGTGTACATTGGCATAGCCCAACAGTATATCGAGCGTATAGCCTTGCGCTATGATTTTGAATTTATCTCCCTCGGCCGAGCCGAATGCATCGTTCAGAATCTTCCATTCATTGAGAATGCTCTCTTTCTCCTTAAAATCGGAAATATAGCGGTTGTGTGTCTTTTTGTTCTCTTCGTCAATCTTTAGTTTGCTGATTATCTCATTCTGGTTATCTGTCAGCGTTTTTTTCTGCTCTTTCAATGCCGCATTAGTCCTGTTCAATGTGTCGACATCTTCGCCATCTGCGGGTCTGTTGGCAGCCATTGCGTGCTCCTCAAGAGCCTTTGTACGTTCCTTATGCATTGTTACGGCAGCAATAAGTTTGTTGCGCAGGGTATCGGCCTTGCTGCGTAGCCGGGCAATCTCCGTTGCATCCACAGAGAGCAGGGCGTGCAATCCCTGCAACGTGAGGGAGTCTTCTCTGTTGCCAAGAAATTTTTCAACCTTCTCTTTTGCACTCTGGTGTTGTGTCTCAAGGCTTTTAAGTGTTTCTTGAGTCTGTGAAATACTGCCACGGAGCTTTTCGCGTTCAGCCACAATATTCCCTCGATTCTCTATAGCTGTTGTTACCTGGCTGTTAGCTTTTGTTACAGCATTGTTGTATCTCAGCTCAATATTTTCGGGCGAGTCCTCTTCGCCTATAAGTTCTGTGATTTTTTTCTTGAGCAACTCCAATTCCTTGCGGGTGGTTGCAGTTGTGGCCTGGTTCTTCTTCTTTTCCTCCTCTTTTTCCTCTATACGTTGCACAAGCGTTGTAAGGTTTGTCTTGTCGAGTACAAGAGATGAAGATACATCGTTCTTACGGCTGTTATTGCTATTCCATAAAGAAGCTAACTGCCCAAGCTCTCTGGCAAAATTCTCGTTGAGAGTGGTTGCAATATCTTTTATGGGTGTAAGAATGCTGCCAACCCTTTCCTCACGGCCGGTAATGCTATCCTTGAGGCTCTCAATGTATGCCTTGTGGCTGCTTATTGAGTTCTTGTTTGCATCTATGCTTTTATGTGTAAGTTCTATGCTCTCGCAAATATTCTTTTTCGCTTTTATGAGCTGCTCTTCTTCAAGTGTCTCTTCTGTTGTAGTGGTTATGTCGTGGTGTCGGCTGCCGCACACAGGGCAGGGCTCGCCGTCGACGAGACGGCTGCGTAGCGCAGCAATTTCTGCCGGCAATATCTTTTCAAGCAGCTCGGCTTCCTTCTCTTTCTCCTTCAACAATCTCTCGTCATTTTCGAGCAAGGTAATAGCTTGTGCAAGTAACTTCTCGCGTTCCACAATTTGCTTGCGCGATGTTGCAATATCTGTAATATCTCTTACCACCACTTCGGCCTGGGGTATAATGCTGGTGTAGGCTTTATGCTCCTCGAACCACTTGTCTATAGCCTCAATCTCTTTCTCTTCGGCTGCAACCTTGTTTTTTAGTTTTTCCAGCTCTGTAACTCTTTTGCGCAGTTCAGTTTCAATGGTTTCGGCATCTTTCTCAAGCTCTTTTATTTTATTGCCCCTATTTCGGCAGTCGGCCTCCACAGTTAGTGCTTCTTTGAGCTTCGGCTGAATTTTGAGCCATTCGGCATTTATCTTTTCCTGTTTTTCAATGCACACGTCGACCTCTTTCTGCGCATCGGCATACTTCCTGTCAAGTTCGGACATTCTTATATTTCCTTCTGCTATGACAGTGCTGCATTTGGTTTTATTGTTGTTTATTTCAATGGCCGACATATATGTGTCGCGTATCTCCTGCACGCTGTCTATGAGTGCAAGGCGTTCAAATTCCTCTTTTGCAGCAACTTGGTTTTCCTGGGCAACTCTGTATTCCTCGCCCGATTTCCTGTGATTCTCGGCAAGCACTTTGTGGCGTTCAATCCACTCCTGCTTGCTGTCGAGGAGCCTGATCTCTCTTTCGCAATTCTGCAGTTTCTGCTCAAACTCCTTCAATTCTTCTGCAAATTGCATTTTCTTCTCTTCGGGGAGCAGTATTATATCTCCTATCTTACTATTCAACTCCTTTACATCCTCTGCTGCCTTTTTCCACCGCTCATATACCTTTTTTGAAATTCTGGAGTATACATCTGTTCCTGTGAGCTTTTCAAGAATCTCCGCCTTGTCTTTGGGCGATGCTTTAAGGAAAGTTGCAAACTCTCCTTGAGCCAGAAGTACGGCGCGTGTAAACTGATCAAATGTAAGGCCGACAAGCTCCACTATGCGGGATTTTGTTTCACTCTTACCCTCGCTTATCATATAGTTGTCGGTGAGGTTGTAAAGAGTGATCTTATAGTCCTGCATATTGCCGTTGCTGTTGTTTCCAGCCCTGTTCACGCTCCAATTTGCACGATATAGCTTGCCGTCAAGAGCCTTGAAGTCCACCTCGGCATATGCATTTCCGGTGCCTCTTCGCAAAATGTTGCGGCAGTCACGCTCCAATAATGACCTGCTTTTCGTTTTCTCAATCTCTTCGTTGTTATTTCCTTTGTTTATGCGCGGAGATGTGGCATACAATGCCAGGCTAATAGCATCGAGCAATGTGGACTTTCCTGCACCGGTGCTTCCTGTTATAGCAAAGATACCGGCCGAAGCCAATGGCTCTTTTGTAAAATCGACCTCAAAATCGCCGGCTAACGAGGCGAGATTTCTACCCCTTATTGCTAATATTTTCATTTTCCACCTCCTTAATTATTTCGTTGAGTTTTTTTACAAGATTTTCAGTCATCTCTGCATTGTCGTATCTCTGCTTGTATACGATTTTTGCAAGTTCTATAGGCTCAATCTTCTTTAAATCGTCATACGAGAGCAAGGTGTTCTCATTGCTTTCGCTTTGTGGCGATACGGCAACAATCCTTGCAAGTCTCACATATTTTCCCTCAATGGCTTTCTCCACCAAAGTCCTTCGTGTGGGGTCGGGCCCGTCCACAAGCACCTGAACCTCAAGGTATGGAGCATAGTCGATGTTATCTCCTTCCTCAGTCTTCTTCAGTTCCTTCAGTTCTTCCACAACTTCCTCAATGAGCTTAGCACCCGAAGCCGGTATTGTGAGCAACTTTACCGGTGGCTCAAAATTTATCTTTTCAATTTTGGTGTTCTCTCCGTCGGTAGTTATCAAGGTAACACTTTGCTTGTTCCTGCGTTCGGCAAACGACATAGGGAGTGGTGAACCGGAGTATCGCATATTTTCTCTCCCCGACACACGCTGTGCTTTATGAAGGTGTCCGAGAGCAGTGTATATGATACCTCTGTCTGAAAAATCGGGGTTCACAGCATCGAGCCCACCAATGGTTGTACGTTCCGAACGGTCGTCGTTTGAAATCTCGGAACCTGTAGCCTGCAAGTGCCCCATTGCAATTATCTTTTTGTACTTTTCAGACGCAATGGAGTATAATTTGGTATAAAAATTCTTTACCCCTTCACCATGGGTGTCGGCAGCAGGGTAGTCACCCTGTCGCAAATATGGAACGGCAAGGCAACAGCCCACCTTAATAGGTATTATATGTCGTTCGTAATCTATTTCTCCATCGGCAGTGCGGTGTACAACTCCTCGCACCGCAATATTCAGCTCTTCGAGCAGTGGATTCGGAGCTTCAAGACGTGCTGCCGAGTCGTGGTTGCCCGATGTTATTATAATCTGCAATCCGGGGTTCTCCGTAGTAATCTGCTTTATGAACCTGTAATAAATTTTCTGTGCTTCGGCCGAAGGGTTAGGAGTGTCGAACACATCCCCGGCAATGAGTAGCAGGTCTGTGCCGTTCTCTTTTATAACACCTTTCAACCATTCCAGAAAACAATGGTGTTCTTTGGCGCGGTCATAGCCGAAAAAAGTCTGCCCCAAATGCCAGTCCGATGTATGTATAATTTTCATTATTCCGTGCTTGTTTATCCTCGCTAATTTACTCAAAAAGCTCAAACAAAGTGCTCTTTTTTCTTGATTATTTATCCACAATAATGAATTTTTACCATAAATTCCATTATTAAATAAATTTCCCCTAACTTTGCAGAAATTTGTAGCAAAAATGCTTAACCAATATTGAACTTATGTCAAAGTATATTGTTGAAGATCCAAGAAAAGTTACCACTCACCGTTTTATAGAGATGAAACGCAAGGGTGAGAAGATTGCAATGCTCACCGCATATGACTACACCACAGCAATGCTTATTGATGGTGCCGGTGTCGATGCTATACTCGTGGGCGATTCAGCCTCTAATGTAATGGCAGGAAATGTAACAACCCTCCCCATAACACTCGACCAGATGATTTATCACGCAAAATCGGTGGTACGTGGTGTGAAGCGTGCGCTTGTGGTAGTGGATATGCCCTTCGGTACCTATCAGGTAAATGCCGACGAGGCTGTGAAGAACGCAATACGTATAATGAAGGAGAGCCACGCCGATGCTTTAAAGCTCGAGGGTGGTGAGGAGATTCTTCCCTCCGTGCGCAAGATACTCGATGCCGGAATTCCCATTATGGGTCACCTGGGTCTTACACCGCAGAGCATAAACAAGTTTGGAACATATTCGGTGCGCGCAAAGAGCGAAGAGGAAGCAGCAAAACTGCGTCGCGATGCAAAGCTGTTGCAGGAGGCCGGTTGTTTTGCCCTTGTTCTTGAGAAGATACCGGCAGCGCTCGGCGAGTCTGTGGCCAAAGAACTTGAGATTCCTGTTATTGGTATCGGTGCCGGTGGTAATGTCGATGGACAAGTGCTTGTATATGCCGATATGCTTGGTATGACAGCCGATTTTACACCCCGCTTCCTTCGCCGTTATGCCGACCTTCACAGCGTTATCACCGACGCGGTAGGCAACTATGTGAGCGATGTTAAAGCCTGCGACTTCCCCAACGAAAAAGAGCAGTATTGATACTTATTATATAATATGGTATACCAAAAAAAATGCCGCATTTCTATGCGGCATTTTTTTTGGTATCTATTTGTCCTGTATTATTCCACAACCTCGGGGTTGGCATCCTCCTCGTTGAGAGAGTTCATCAGCTCATCCATGGTACCGGGAGTGTTGCGCTGGTGCTGTATCTCCATCAGAATGTTGTACAACGGGTTGTTGTCGCTGTCTTTGCACTCGTCGGGCACTGCAGCGAGCAATGATGCAAGTTCCTCGTTGTCGAATAGCTCATTGTACTGCGCAAGCAGGAAGAGTCCCACCATATTATTGATGTTCTCTCTAATGACATTCTGTATGTATGTCATAGCTTCGCGCTGTACAAGATAATTCTTGTTGTTTATTTCGGCTTGCAACTCCTCGCTTATAGTGCTGTCGCGGTACAGAACATCCTGGTAGCTCAACATCTCCATTACAAAACCCTCCAACGAATCCTCAATCTGTATGTTCAGGTCGTTCATTGGTGTTCCGGTAATGTAGCTGTAGTCGGGAGCTATCTCTGCGTTTATATCGCCGCCTTCAAGGAAGAAGAGTGCATATACAGGTGCCTCGCCACCTTCGTAACCTATATAATATATTTTGCATCCATCCTGTTTACCCTTGAAACGGAATTCTCCGTTCTCAATGGTGGTTTTTGCGGTGGTTACAAAATCTATTCCATTGGTGGAGTAACCGAGCGAAACGCTGTCGCCATCGGCTGCGCCGTCAATGGTACCGGTTATTCGGTACTCGGGTGTGTTGCAGGCAAAAAGAGTAATTGCCGAAATGAATAATATCAGTAACTTCTTCATATGCTATTAACGAATTAGCAGATGTATTGTTTGCTGATTGATTCGTTATTGAGCACGCACTCGATAGCCTCGGCAAAGATGCCTGCGATTGAGAGCTGTTTTACTTTGGGGCAACCACGGTCGTAGGGTATACTGTTTGTAAATACAATCTCCTCCATTGAAGACTCGCGTACACGCTCCGAAGCGTTACCCGACATAATGCAGTGTGATGCAATGGCGCGAACCGATTTTGCACCGTTTTCCATCATCAAGTTGGCTGCCTTTGAAATGGTACCGGCAGTGTCTACGATATCGTCAACAAGTACAACGTTCTTGTCTTTTACATCACCGATAATCTGCATTGTGTCCACAACATTTGCTTTTGCACGTGTCTTGTGGCAGAGTACGAGGGGTACACCAAGGCATTTAGAGTATGCGCTTGCACGTTTTGAACCACCAACGTCGGGAGTTGCGATTACAAGGTCGTCGAGCTTGAGTGATTGGATGTAGGGAACGAATACCATAGATGCGTAGAGGTGGTCTACGGGTATGTCAAAGAATCCCTGAATCTGGTCTGCGTGCAAGTCCATAGTGATGATACGGCTTACACCGGCAACGCTCAAAAGGTCGGCAACGAGTTTTGCGCCGATAGAAACACGGGGTTTGTCCTTGCGGTCCTGACGAGCCCAACCAAAGTAAGGCATTACAGCTACGATGCTTTTTGCCGATGCACGTTTAGCAGCATCCACCATAAGGAGAAGCTCCATAAGGTTGTCCGAGTTGGGGAATGTAGATTGTACAAGGAATACATTCTTACCACGGATTGACTCTTCGTACGATACCGCAAATTCGCCGTCGGCAAAATAAGTGGTGTTCATCTGGCCGAGTTCACAACCAAGTTCTTTGCAAATCTCTTCAGCAAGGTAACGCGATTTTGTACCTGCAAACACCATGTAGGGAGTATTGTTCATAATACAGCTAATTAAATGTTTTGATATTTATTTTGTTTTTTCAATTTCTCGTATTGTGGTTTTAAAGCTTGTCCACAGCTTTTTTCAATCTCTGGAAACGGCTCACAAGGTCGGTGTAATCGGTAGAGCGGCAGGGGTCGAAGTTTGCCCATAGCTGCTCGTCGAGTATCACACCGCCAAAACCGTATGCCGGCAGACGTTTCAAGTTGGCCTCGTCTATATTGCCGTAAGCCCAGGTCTTCTTGTTTATCATCTTCTTGCCAATCTCGTTAAGCTCCGTACTCTGGTGGAATGTACGGCCAAGAGGGCCGAAGCAAACAATATCGTAAGTGTTACGCAAGTCCTTCAGTTCCTTAAGGTTGTGTGCATAGCCCACCAATTTGCCCTTCTCTGTGCCCATAGGAGGGCTCGAGGTTAGGGAAAAAAGTGTACCGGCCAAGTTATATTCCTGCATCAGGCGGCCGTTGCACGAGAAAATGCGCTTGTGATACTTCTTGGGGATAAGGCTCAATAATCTTTCGATGAATTGGGGGTGGGGGTATTCTTTGTATAGAAAAAGGTAATCCATTCCCTCATCGAACAGACGAGTGATTATTTTATCTTCCTCGACAAAAAATGTCGGTTTGGTGGCTACAGCCAGTTTCATATCTCGTATGGTGAATTTTATGTTTCTTTTGCAAAAATACAATTTTTATTATAAAGAGCACGAATAAAAATAACTTAAATTCTACTATTTTAAATAATAGTTACTTTTTTTCTTCTTATCGACTATTTTTTCTACAGTTTTTTGAAAACAAGAAGCTCGTTTTTTGCAGTTTAAGGCTCTTTTGTTGATGAACAAAAAACAGGCGGCTCCGTTTTCCCTATTGTATTAACCGAAATTTTGAACTTATGGCAAAAGAGAGTGTTTTGATATTGCGTCAGCGTATTGATGTTCCCGAGTTATTGAATCAACTGAATGCAGCACTCAGTGAAGAGTGGCTTGCTTATTACCAGTACTGGGTGGGTAGTTTTGTTGTGGAGGGTGCTATGCGCTCCGACGTGCAACGTGAGTTCGAGGAACACGCAAAAGAGGAGTATGCCCACGCAAAGATGCTTGCCGACAGAATTATTCAGCTCGAGGGAGTGCCAGTGCTCGACCCCGCGCAGTGGATTGCCCTTGCGCGCTGCAAATATTCACCACCCATTAAAAACGACGTTATAACCCTCTTGAAAGAGAATATTGCAGCCGAACGTTGTGCTATCATACGTTACGAGGAGATTGCAACCCTCACAAATAATATAGATTATACCACTTGCGATATTGCCAAGCGCATTATGGCCGAGGAAGAGGAGCACGAACAGGATTTGCAGGATTGTTTGCGCGATGTCGAGTGGATTATGCAAGCTGTGGCGGTTAAGTGCTGAATTAACGTCGCTTTATAATATTATAAATATAGCGAGAGAGGAACTGCAAGCCTCTCTCGCTTCTTCTTTGTTAGAAGGCTAGTGATATTTATATTTACAATTATTGCGTTTACGAATTCCAAATCTATTATTATTTGAAACAAATGCTTTTTGGGGAATTATTTGTTGTGATTTGCTTTTAAATTTGTATCTTTGAAATATCAAACACACCAAATGGTCAGCGGTATTCTCAACATTATAGTTGTGATTTGCTTTTGAATTTGTATCTTTGAAATATCAAACACACCATTATCTAAAAGTTACTAACTATGTGTCTGTTGTGATTTGCTTTTGAATTTGTATCTTTGAAATATCAAACACACCTTGTTTAACTTAATACATACTACAATGCTAGTTGTGATTTGCTTTTGAATTTGTATCTTTGAAATATCAAACACACCAGGTCGTTAAACAATTCATTATCAAATAATGTTGTGATTTGCTTTTGAATTTGTATCTTTGAAATATCAAACACACCACAGTCACTGTTGTTTCATATTCATTTGGGTTGTGATTTGCTTTTGAATTTGTATCTTTGAAATATCAAACACACCACAATGTCTGTAAGTTGTTGGTTGTTAGATTGTTAAAAAGAATTTTAGAAATTAAAAAATGAGGTGTAATAGAAACGGATTTGCATCGTTGTGGTGCAAATCCGTTTTCTGTTTTTTTAAAACAACTCTAATTGTTGAGGTTCCAGTTCTTTTTTAATATGCTGGCAACCACGGAATAACTCCATTTGGCTAAATTGCTTGTCCGTTATGGTTAATATTCCCACATAACCCTCCTTGGGAAGCCATTTTTTTACTCGTTTTATATGAACATCGGCATTTTCTCTGCTTGGGCAATGCCGAAGGTATATCGAAAATTGAAACATAGTGAAACCATCGCGCAAAAGTTGCTTTCTAAAATCGGCATATATTTTGCGCTCACGCTTTGTCTCGGTGGGCAAATCGAAAAAGACAAAAATCCACATTATTTGGTATTCACTGAATCGTTCAATCATTCCATCGTTGGGTATGCAATTTTGCGTATTTCACCACTATAACATTTATACAACGACGCACTTGTTGTGCTAACACCCACCATCAATGGGCTACGCCTGCCGTTGATAACAACATCTATAACAGGAATTGACAGCAGCTTGTTCTTTATTTCGGTTGTCAGTGTTGAATAATCAATACCGCTATCTACAATATCCGCAACCACTTTGTCTACATAAGGGCGGTATGGTTCCATAATATCATCGGCCAAGCAATATGCGTTGTATCTATTGTGGTGGTGAATTCCGAATGTGGGTAACAAACCGCTGGCAACTAATGAACGTGCTACCACTGCACGCAGTACTGCATATCCATAGTTTAACAGGTTATTTGGTGGCACGCCTTCGCGGTCGCGATTAAATCCCGGTATGTGCCCAAAAAGGTTCTGCCAATAGAATGCAGCGGCACGCCCTTCGAGGTTTTCGCTATCTCCGCTCTTTACTTGCTTTGTCCAAGCCGCCATATTGCCACATTCAAGCCCGCATTGTTGACGGAGTACGCTTGCCTGGTTTGTAATTTTGGCTTGTATTGTTTGTTGCCACAGTTGCTTCTTTAATGGTAAAGATGCTTCTATTTGGTGCCTGAAACGCTCACTCTGGGTTGTGTTCCCTGTAAGTGGCAACATAAGCCCCGTGGGCATACGGTGTTCATCGCAGGAAATAACAGCGACATTATTCTTCAGCAACGCGCTTATTGCTCCTTGTGTTATGGTTATTTGCTTGTTGTCGAGCACCACAACACCTATATCCTCAATGGGAACCTGTTTTGTTGCCGATAACTTAAAACTATCGGGTAGGGTATTGTTCTTCTCCACCTCGGGCAAGCGAATTTCCAATTGTTCAAGCTTAACACTCAAGTAAGCAGGGTTGCCGAAATATAATGTGCGTTTTATCATATTTCTGTTATTTTTCCGGTTATACTTATGTGGACTTTATGCGGGTTGTTTTCAAATAAAGATTTTAAACTTTGAATTCTAATCATTTTACCCATCTTAATAGATATTGTCTCATTTTTCACTCCATTATATTTATCATCAACGGTTGTTTCCAAATGATGTCTAAATACATAATAACTTTGTGCAATCTTCTGTACTCGGTATAAGTATTTACTTAGGGCTGTATAATCATTATTTCGCATAGCATCTTGGTATAAATCATCCTCCATACCAAGAATGAACATTTCGTTCTGTTGCATAGAGAATTTGAAATTCCAGGTTGCCGACGGTGGTAGTTGCTGCTTAAATGCTTCGGGCATTCTATCGGTTACATTATCCCAAGCATCTGCGAGGTTAGTGATAATTGTGGGAATACCATATTTCTTGCGTTCTACAGCGTGCCAAAATGTAACAACGTGTTCTTGCAACTTGCCTTTCTCGTCTTCGTATATAGCAACGTGGTGGTTGTTGCCTGGTTTTACAAAAGCGATAGGTTCTCCTTTTTCGTTATAACGCAAAGGAACAACTGCGTTTAAGCCGGTTTTGCATCTAACACTATGTATTGGTCTTCCTTGGTGGTCTCGAACAGGCTCTGCAAATGCTTTTTCGGGTTTGCCACCAAACTGCTCAAGCCTCTTGCGCAGTATCTCGCGAATACGTTTATCGATAACAAATTCAACATCTTTTAGTGTGATGTTTCCAATATTGTATTTTATAACAAATTCGTTTTTTCCGGTTGCGCTATCGGTTATACATCCATAAACACTTTCCTCGCTCAATGCACCGCGGGGTATTATTATTCCTTTTTGGGCACAAATACGTTTGCCACCCTTGTGTATGTAACGTTTGCCTATACTGGCTGTGCGCTTTCCGCTCTTGAATGATATTGCGATTTCTTCCACGGCTTTTTCTACTTCGTTGGTCGAAAAGTGTGGCTGAATTTTTAAGTATCTTTCGAGTCGTGTCAGGCGTTGTTGTGTTGCTGAGTCTTGGTTCTCATTGTTGAAAGAACTGAACGAAATATCTTTCAAAGAATTGAGGTTGTTTATACGTTGTATATATCCCTGCTTGGTGCAGGCAATAGTCAACGCGTCTATAGCGTGGTGGCGGTGGTCCATACGTTTAGACCAGCCGGCAATACGTTCAACTTCAATCTTCTTTCCGTTTACTTCGCGCTCCACTTTTTCTGTTAGTCCGGCATCTTTATAGCGGTTGAAGTTGAGTGTGTGTAATATTTCGTCCCATCCCCAGATGTGGCGTATAAAGTCGGTAATGCTACCGCTTGTGGAATATACATTATAGCAAATGGTTTGCAGTATTTCTTTTGCCTTTTTTGCAATATATTGGCTTTCTCGTAATTGACGCTCAATGAAGTCGGTCGGTAGCTCGCTTATGGGCATAAGCAGCTTTTTGCGTTTGGGTTGAGAAATACCAAGTGGTATAGGTAGTTTGGGGTTGTATTTTTCTGCCAATTTGTTTATGCGTTCAATGTAAGCTGTGAATTCGCCTTCGTCCTTTGTTTTCATATAGTCGTAGGCTGTGCGATTTCCTTTGTCCTTATTACATTTTCTGCAAGAACAAACTTTGTTTGATAGGCTATCGTCGAATAAAACAGAGCGGGGGATAATGTGCTCGACCTCTACACCGAAACCTAACAAGAACTCTTTTACATCTACTGTTTTACCGCAATAGATGCATACGTGTTCGGTTTCTTCCCACATTTTGTACTTTTGAATGCGTGAACGTGTCGGTGTCAGGCCATATTCCTCCTGTATGCGTTTGGCAATATCCTCATTCTCTTTCTGTTTTTTAGCAATTGAGCGTGTTGCCGACTCGCGCTCTTCTTTATTCTGTTTAAGTTCTCGAGCGAGTTCTATTCTAATTTCGTCAAAACGACCGTGTTCTTTCATCAGCGCATTGACCAGGTTTACTAACTGATTTAAAATCTTTTCAACCACAGGTTGGCGTAACTCTCCTTTTTGAATGGGTAGCAACCTTTTGGCAAGTTCACGTGCTTCGTTTTGCTCTTTTGTGAGTGTTGTGTCGATATATCCGGCCATTAACTTGGCATCGTGGTATTGCAAACCGTCTTGCAGGTATGGCAAAATTTTGCGTATAGCACGCGAAGATTTATTGCTGTATCCAGCTTTAACAAAATCTATTTGACAAAGATTTTCAATAACATCTTCATTGTCGATGTTGAACTTTGTACGAAGTGTTTGCTTGAGTTCATCTATATTTGATATAGAATAGAGTGCGTGCCACAATTCGTAAAGTGGTTGCTTTTCAAAAGAGTGCTTAATTACTTTTGCTTCAGAAATTTCTCCGGTTTCTTTGTCAACAAGTTCTTTATTTTCAATAGCTAAATTGAAATTAAGTAGGGTGTTGTACTCTTTATGATTTCCAAAAGCTTTGCTTATAGCACAATAGGTGGTGTTTCCTTGCAACCCGGAGCCACCAAGTGCTTTGCCCATTTGCCACTCCTTGGATTTGATGCCAAGCAAAGTCTTTAAGTCGTTTGCCTTCAACTTTTCGTGAGTGTTCATAAAGTTGAAGATTGCTTGTTTTTGTTCTAGTGTGATGTGTAAAGTGTCGTTTACTTTGTTTTGGATATTGATATTGTTTATGCTTTCCCAAATCTTACATACTTGGAAAAGCGGAGAAGTGCGTGGTGCTACTTTGGGAGCGATGTTTATAAAACGTTCATCTTTGCTTATTTCGTAACGCTCTAATTCACATCGTGCAACTAAGTGTTTGCACGATTTCAGTGGTCGTTGATGAAATATTATGTAATTGCGTATGTGTGCAATAACTTCATTGGTCAAAACCTCGGGGTAGAACTTTTGTTGGCAATTCATTATTGCATCATATTCCTCCATATATGCAATGCGAGGGAATATGCGATCTTTGCATCGGAATGCAGAGTCGGATATTAAACCTTTGTATAGAAACTCTCCAATGGTAAGTCCTTGTTCGTTAATTTCTTTGTGACGTTCCAATACTTGGGAAACGTATGCACCTTGTTTCTTGTCTCCATAGTCGGCCTTTACGGTGCGGTATCCTCGTTTTTGGTTTATATGACACAGAACTCGCCCAAGTTCAAGTAAAGATATTTGCTCGGTGGTTGCTTGCGCGCGCTTGCTCCATAACTCAAACTTGGTAAGTTTTAGAGTGGTGCCGTTGTGCATTCCCAATTGTTTTAGTTTCTCGACAAGCAACCCTCTGCGCAATTGGTATCGGTCATAACCTTTGCGTTGGGTTCTGTTTTTTGTTCTGTCGGCATTCTTTGTTAAGGCTTGTCCTTTTGAAAATTGAGAACTTTCATCGGTACTTAATGGTATTATGCGACTGCCTATAGCGATGATTTTATCTTTCTCGGGTATTGCCCCTTCGGAAAGCACTTCTTTGCTGTGTTCTTCTATAATAGCCCATCCTATGCTTGATGAGCCTAAATCCAAACCAAGTATTCGTTTCATATACTTACAAATTTAAAAGAATATTACAAATCTAATAATATATTTGGAATATTACGAATTGTAGTATATATTTGTCGAACAAATTTAAAAGCGAATCACAATAAGGATTATTCCGTTGTGAAAACATTTAAAGCGGGAAGGTTCTTAACTGACTCGCTTTTTTTTATTTATATGCGATGTCGTAGACTTTAATATAGTGAATAATCAATTATCATTATGGTATCCTAATTCACGTGAAGATAGATTGAAATATAATTAAGGACAGGACAACGAGAACCCCCGTTGTCCTGTCCTTAATATTGTTGGTTAATATTTGATTAACCGCGCCTGTCAATTAGAATTTCTCCTCGTCCAAGAAACGTTTTGTGATAGGGTGGTACTCCTCTATGCGACGGTCGCGCAGGAATGGCCACCACTGGCGCACCTCTTCGCTGCGTTTAAGGCTTACCTCAATTACCTCAATCTGTTCCTCCTCGCCGAAGTGAGCGATGAACTCTCCTTGAGGGCCGGCAACAAAGCTGTGTCCCCAGAATTGTATGCCGTTGGTCATACCCGAGGGGTCGGGCTCGTGTCCGCAACGGTTCACGGCAATTACGGGAAGGCCGTTTGCCACCGCGTGTCCACGTTGCACTGTCTGCCAAGCACCAAGCTGTCGCGATTTTTCCTCTTGTGTGTCGCTGCTCTCCCAGCCGATGGCTGTGGGGTAGATGAGCAGGTCGGCACCACGCAGAGCCATAAGGCGTGCTCCTTCGGGGTACCATTGGTCCCAGCATACCTGCACACCAAGTGTGCCGACACTGGTCTTTATGGGGCGGAAACCTATGTCGCCCGGTGTAAAGTAAAATTTCTCGTAGTATGCGGGGTCGTCGGGTATGTGCATCTTGCGATATTTGCCGGCGATTGTACCGTCGCTCTCAAATACCACGGCAGTGTTGTGGTAAAGTCCTTTTGCGCGCGCCTCAAAGAGCGATGTTACTAGCACCACTTTGCACTCGGCTGCCACCTTGCCGTAAAACTCGGTAGAGGGGCCGGGAATGGGCTCGGCGTATGAGAAGTTTGCTGTGGATTCCACCTGGCAGAAGTAGGGCGAGTTGTGAAGTTCTTGCAGAATTACAAGTTGTGCGCCCTGCTCGGCGGTGCGGCGTATGGCTGCAGCAAGTTTTTTTCTGTTTTTCTCTATGTCGTTACCAATTGACAACTGGATTACTCCAACTTTTATCTTTTCCATAATTGTTTTGTTTACTTTTTGAAAAGGGGGTATTGCATTGTGACGCAGTGCAGCGAGCCGTGCTGTTTTATGAGTGCGCGGCAGTCTATGCCCACAATCTCATAAGTGGGGAAGGCTTTTTGCAATACTTCGGCTGCAAGAGCGTCGTTAGCCGGTTGTGCGTATGTGGGGTAGAGCACGGCGTTGTTCATTATAAGGAAGTTTGCATATGTTGCCGGCAGGCGCTCTCCATCCTCGTCGTATATGGGCGAGGGCGAGGGAAGTGGTAGCAGACGGTAAGGGTTGCCCTCTTTTGTACGGAATGTGGCAAGCTGTTCTTCCATCTTTTTAAGGCAGTCATACTGCTCCTTATCCTCGGTGTCGTATTGCATATATACGATGGTGTTGTCGGGAGTGAGGCGTGCAAGGGTGTCTACGTGTCCGTCGGTGTCGTCGCCCACAAGTTCTCCGTAGTCGAGCCACAGAACGCGCTCGCAGCCCAATCGTTCGCAGAGCTCTTTGTCGAGGTATTCTCTGTCGGTGAGGTTGCGGTTGGGGGCGGTGAGGCAACAGGTTGTTGTGAGCACGGTTCCTTCGCCGTCACTCTCAATGGAGCCGCCTTCGAGTACAAAATCGTTCATATTGCGGTATTCTCCCTTTACAATACCTGCATCGAACAGTTTTTTGTTTATTGCATTGTCCAGCGATGCTTCGAATTTCTTGCCCCAGCCATTGAAACAAAAATCGAGGTAACAGGGCTGTTCCTCGCCGAAGAGTGTTATGAAGGCGTGGTCGCGTGCCCAAGTGTCGTTGGTCTCACAAGTGAAGAATGTGATATTTTCCATTGTGGCACCGGCTTTTTGCAGCGTCTCGGCGGTTTTCTCCTTGTTGGGGGTAACGATGAGGAGCTTACAGCGCAAGCTGATGGCTTTGGCAAGTTCGGTGAAACACTCTTCTACCTCTTGCAACATATAGGCCCAATCGCTGTTCTCGTGGGGCCAGGTCAGCTGCACGAATTCCAGTTCGTGCCACTCTGCGGGCAAATAGGCTTTATTGCTCATACTTTTCTTTTTCTGTCGAAGAAGGGATTTTTCGATGATGCGCTCACGGGTATTGCGATGATGTAGTTACAGCCTTTCATCCAGCCTAGTTTTAGTGCTGCGTATCCTGCTGAATACATAACACGTGTGTCGAGGCGAAGGTCCGATGCTGTTGCGCACGCCGAGCCTACTGCAATACCCACGTCAATAGTGTTCATGGCGCAAGGTACTCCTGCAGGGCGGCTGTCGCAAGTGGGGCAACCGCAGTATGCACAGTTAAGTCCCATAGCCTCTTCGCGTGAACCGATAAGTACAATAGCCTCGGCCGACAGAATGTTGTCTGAATCGCGCAGAAGACCACCTCTGCCTAGGTTTTCGCCTATCTGGCGTAGCTCGTTGCTCAATGTTACTATGTCATCGTCGGTAACAAGTGCAATCTCTATAATATCAACACCTTTAGCCTTGGGGGCGGTGCGTGCCGCTGTCATCATCTGTTTTGCGGCCTCAATTACGTGCTGGTGACGTATATCGCGTTCGTCGTAAATCATAATCGTGTGGTTTTAATCTTCTGCGAAGATAAGTAAAAAAGCCGAATATAAGTATAAATGGATTTAAAAAAGGAAAATATTGCCCTCTTCTTTGTTTTATTCATAGCCGTTTTTTTAGTATCTTCGCACTCGTTTTTAAAGCATTGCCCGTGATGAAAATAATATGTAGATACTTTTTGTCGCTTTTAATAGTGCTGTTGCTCGCTTCGTGTAGCAGTTTCGTGGCTATTGAACGTGGGCTGATAAGCGATTCGGGCGTGGCCTTCAAGAACTATCTGCGTGCAGAAAATGTGGCAATAACCGAGAATAACAAGGTGGAGCTGCTCAATGGTGCTCACGCGAAGTTCGAAGATATGTTCGATGCTATAAATAAAGCTGAACACCACATACACCTTGAGTATTTTAATTTCCGTAACGACTCCATAAATGCGGTGCTTCTTGCTCTGCTTGCCGAAAAGGCGAAAGAGGGTGTTGAGGTGCGTGCTCTGTTCGATGCTTTCGGTAATTTTTCAAATAATAAACCCCTTAAGGAAGAACATATTAAGGAGATTCGCGCTACAGGAGTTGAGCTCGTAAAGTTCGACCCGATAGTCTTCCCCTGGGTTAATCACACTATTTCGCGCGACCATCGCAAAATAGTTGTTATTGATGGAAAAATAGCATATATAGGCGGTATAAACGTTGCCGATTACTATCTCACCGGGCTCGAGGGAATAGGTAAGTGGCGCGACATTCACGCCCGTGTAGAGGGTGAGGCTGTGGCAAAGCTTCAGGATATATTTCTTGCTATGTGGAACCGTGAGACGGGGCAGCAGATAGACGGCGAAAAATATTACCCCACGCCACTCCCTGCCGGTGATGCCGAGGTGGCAGTAGTGGATCGTTGGCCTGGAAAAAACCCTAAAGCAATGCGCCGTGCTTACACCAATGCTGTAAATTCCGCCAAAGACAGCGTGGTGCTTGTAAGCCCCTATTTTATACCCTTGCCTAAGTTGAAAAAAGCCATTAAAAAGGCCATAGACGATGGTGTAAAGGTTGATATTATGCTCACAGCAAAAGGTGATATCCCCTTGGTGCCCGACGGTGTGTGGCGCATAGGCTACAAGTTGATGAAACGTGGTGCAAATGTCTATATGTACAACGGCGGCTTCAACCATTCAAAGGTTATGTGTGTCGATGGTAAGTATATGACCGTAGGGTCGGCAAACTTGAATAGCCGCAGTATGCGTTATGACTATGAAACAAATATTTTTGTCTTTAGCGAAGAGGATACTCGCGAGCTACAGGATATAATAGATGAGGATAAGAAGGAGAGCTTTTTGCTTACGAAAGAAATTTACAAACAGCGCTCTTTGTGGCAGCGTGTGCGAGGTTTCTTAATAGAATTATGGACTCCTTTTATGTAATAAGAGATTGACTAAAAAGGCTCTTTTGTTGTTTTGCTCGTTCTTAAGATGCTCATTTACGCTCAGTAGCAAAAATGTGTGGGCACTCACCATATACGATACCAAACATTCTTGCTTTTGACTTCTCGGTGTTATTTGTCGGTTATTCTCTCATTGAAAATATATCTTTGACGTTCTCTGTCGCGCAAAGAACCAAACGCCCGGCACGCGAGTAAAATCAGTCGCT
>JAZRMX010000045.1:0-36251 GCA_045647885.1 Bacteroidaceae bacterium | reverse complement strand
CCACTTCTATGACCGCAATAGATTTGAAGATTATTTGTTCTCAAATGCTTATTTGGAGCGTTCAAGTACAACTCGTCATGAGTATGCTACTATTGTAAAGGAGATAGATGGAACATTGTCGTTTAAGTTGAACTTTCAAGTCAGATTAAAATAATTGGTTATGGGAGAACAACTAAATATTTTACCAAATATAGAAGTCGTAGACCTGTTTTGTGGAATAGGAGGGCTTAGTTATGGTATGAAGTGTAAGGGGTTTAAAATTAAGGCTGGTTACGACCTTGACGGCTCATGCAAATATGCATACGAAGCAAATACGGGAGCTACATTCAATTACAGGGATATTAAAACGGTAAGTTCAGGTGATATAAATGCTAATTTCAGTAATACCAGTATTCGTGTTTTAGCAGGTTGTGCACCATGCCAGCCATTTTCTTCTTATGCTTTTAAGAACAAGAAGAAGGACCCGGACAAATATGATTTATTGTATGAATTTGGCAGATTGGTTAGAGAAGTTCTTCCTGATATTGTTACAATGGAAAATGTCACTCAAATATTATCTTTCAAAGAAAAGCCTGTTTTGCAAGATTTTATAGATTGTTTAAGTGATTGTGGATATTATGTGGAAGTAAATAAAGTCTTTTGTCCTAATTATGGAATACCTCAAAATCGAAAACGTTTAGTTTTATTGGCATCCAGATTGGGAGAAATTAAATTGATTCCCCCAACTCATAGTAAGGAGAATTATGTAACAGTACGAGATACAATAGAGCATTTACCTGCCATTGCTTCAGGCGAATGTGATATAAACGACCCTTTACATAGAGCGAAAGATTTAACTCCGTTAAATTTACAACGAATACAGCATACCCCATATGGCGGAAGTTGGAGAGATTGGCCGGAGCATCTTGTTTTGAGATGCCATAAGACAACTGGAGGAAAGTCTTTTGGGAGTGTTTATGGAAGAATGATTTGGGATGCACCATCTCCAACAATGACCACTCAATGTACAGGGCTTGGGAATGGACGTTTCGGTCACCCTACGCAAAATCGTGCTATCTCTATCAGAGAAGCAGCGTTATTGCAAACTTTCCCAAGGTCGTATAAATTTTTCCCAAATGAAGAAAGTGTTGCAATAACAAAAGCTTCGCGCTATATTGGCAATGCTGTTCCTCCAAAATTAGGAGAGGTGATAGCTGAAAGCATTTCTAATCATTTATTATGTTTTAAACACCAATGATTATGGCAAAAGAATATAATATAAACGTTGACCCAAGAATTCTGGAATTATTAGGTCCAAATTTGTATACCAATATATACTATGTTTTAGCAGAACTTATAGCCAATGCTTATGATGCAGATGCGAAAAATGTTTATATCATCTTCAATAAGGACGATATCCGCATTGAAGATGATGGACATGGTATGTCATATGACAATGGAGATATAAAGAAGTTCTTAAATGTAGCAGGTGTATCAAGAACGAATGAGGATGAATCTTTTTCGCGTTCTGGAGAACGCAGAAAGATGGGACGCAAAGGCGTGGGCAAGTTGGCTGCACTTTCTGTTTCAGAATCTGTTGATATAATGACAATTTGTAATGGAGAAAAGTCTGGCTTTGTTTTAGCGCGTCGCCCAAATGATGGTAATAAACTGACACCAATAGAAGATGAAAATATAAATTTTTGCTACATACAAAATAGTGGTACTGCTATTGTTATGCGTAATCCACAATATCGTTTGCACAAATCTTTAGATGCAATCAAAAGAAATCTTTTGAAAATATTCCCTTTGGTCGATGACAATTTTAAAATTCATATTATTCGTGGTAAGGAGGAAGAAATTGTAGAGAAATTCGATGAAAATGTAGCAAAGGAATTATGTTCGTTAATTATATTGGGAGAACAGCACGCTGACTTATTGAATTATGTCCCAGACTATTTTCCGAAACATCGTAGTGACTTAGTTGAAAAACGGGATGAGTATAGTGTGCCTCTTACCATAAAAGACAACAACGGTAATGAGCATGAATATAATTTACAGATTAAAGGTTGGATTGGTGCATATAAAACTACACGCGGCAGAAAATCCGAAGTAACAGATTTTCCAGACAATTTCATTTCGCTTTATGCAAATAAAAAAATGGGAGAGTTTAATATTCTACCAATTGTAGGACAAAATAAGCTGAATGAGGTTTATATTGTAGGACAATTATATGTTGATTTATTTGAATTGTCAGAACTCCCTGATATGGCTTTAAGCAACAGGCAAGGATATAAATCTGATGATATACGTTATGAGACTGTAATAAAATATGTTAGAGAAATTCTACTTCCTGATATATTAAAGAAGAGAGTTTTGTACACAGACCTAACTAAGGCTGCCAAGAAAACTCAAAAGATAGAAGAACAAAAGGATAATGAAGCAAAACTTCGTAAAATGGTGGATACGTTTAAAGACAAAGCCTCTGAAAGTGTTGCTTTAGCTATTGAACGATATAATTCAACATATTCTCCGTACCAGTCAGAATTAAAGGGAATTATTTCAAATGCAATTAATGATAATATACCTGAACTCGGACTTAAAACTGTTGTTGATTCACAAAAGAAGAAGATTTTGATTAGTCACACATACAAAGATAAAGACCTTGCAGATGTAGTTTATAACATGTTGTTATTTAACAATGTTCCATCTGAAGATGTCTTATATACAAGCTGTGATGATGAAGTTTGTAGAATTCCTGAAGGAGTATCCATATATAATTACTTACGAGACTTTTTTGTAGAAAGTTATTCAAAACAAAAGTTATTTGTGTTATTTATAACAAGCGATAACACTCCGAAAGCGTGGGGGGCAATGACAGAAATTGGAGCTTCATGGATAACTCAAATTGATAATAAAATATTTAATATTCCACCATTTAAACCTCAACATCCATTAAATGATGAAGCTTTATGGCATAGCACAAATAGAAATGAGGAAAATGTGTTATCTATGAATCTTCTTAATGCGGACATATTTTGCCAAAAAGTAGAACATATTTGTGACGAACTTGGCTATAAAAAACGAATAAGGAAGGATAATAAAGATTATTTAAAGACTTTAGTTAAAGTGGAGAATTAGTAAAAGTAGCCAAACTCTTTTGTTCAATCAAGAAGTTTGGCTACTTTTGTATCAGAGTTGTTTGACAAAGCATAACGCAGAAAATTGGTGCAATTTCAAAGTCGCCAAATCGTTACCAACAACTTTCTACTATAGCACTTGCTATTTGTGTATCAATCAAATACGGAATAATTGATTATCTTCTGCAAAGATAGCTAAAAAAACGGACATTTCTTGCCTGATGAGTATTAAATGAAATTTGCACATATACAACAAAGGCAAGGGTTAAAACCCTTGCCAATTATAATATTCATTATTCTTTTCGGGAATCAACTCGCGCAACAGCGGTATAAGAACCTTCTTTACAATATCGTCGTTCAGGCGATGCTCTCCACAGAACCACCGACAACGCTCCTCGCCGTAAAGTTCTGCCATAAGCGGCTGGAAATGCGCCACCGGATCCTTGTCGCCAAAGAGCCCCACAACAAGTTCCTTTTCACGCTCATTGACACCGGCAAACTGCTCTTTCTCCATAAGTTTGAAGCGCTCCACAACAGCCTTGTCAATGCGGAACTCCGTAGCCCCATCTTGGCGCTTGGACATATATTTATTACGCCCCATTTTACCGAACAGCAAAGAGCGGGACATCTCGAACGAGGGATTGACCACCACACGCGGAACTCCCCACAACTGCTGCACATACATACCGCCCATAGAGGTTCCAACAACAATTTCGGGTTGCTCCTTTTCCACAATACTGCGCAACAGTTCCAACGCCTCGAAAGGATCCACCGGAAGGTCGGGGGCAATAACCTGCCAGTCGGGCAGATGGCGGCGCAAGCTCATAACCGTGCCCGAGCTGCCCGAGGAGGCAAAGCCGTGGACATACATCATTTTTCTTCTTTCCATAAGGCTCAAGAAAAGAGCCTGCATTGCAAGCAGGCTCCTCATTATTTATTTTATTGAGTTCTCAAGGTTCTTTTCAATCTCCTCGTCACTAATCGAGTAGTTGTTAAGGCTGCCCGAAATATATTGGTCGTATGCTGTCATATCCATAAGACCGTGGCCCGACAAACAGAAGAGTATCACCTTCTCCTCGCCTGTCTCCTTGCACTTTTCGGCCTCAGCGATAGTAGCAGCAATGGCGTGACACGACTCGGGAGCAGGCACAATACCTTCGGCTTTGGCAAAGAGCAAGCCTGCGTTGAAAGAATCGAGCTGACTGATATCGGCTGCTTCCATAAGACCGTCCTTAAGCAACTGCGACACAATTACACCGGCACCGTGGTAACGCAAGCCACCGGCGTGAATATTGGCAGGCTTGAAATTGTGGCCAAGAGAGAACATTGGCATCAAAGGAGTGTAACCTGTTTCATCGCCATAGTCGTAGCAGAAGCGGCCGCGTGAAAGTTTGGGGCACGACTCGGGCTCTGCAGCCACGAAACGGGTCTTCTTGTCGCCTTTTATATTGTGACGCATAAAGGGGAAGGCTATACCCGAGAAGTTTGAGCCACCGCCGAAGCAACCAATTACGACATCGGGATACTCACCGGCCATAGCCATCTGTTTTTCGGCCTCAAGACCAATGATTGTCTGGTGAAGGCTCACGTGGCTCATAACAGAGCCAAGGGCATACTTGCAGTTAGGTGTGGTGCGTGCAAGCTCCACAGCCTCGCTGATTGCTGTTCCCAACGAGCCCTGGTGGTTGGGATTCACAGTGATGATATCCTTTCCGGCACGTGTAGACATTGAGGGCGAAGGAGTTACCTGCGCGCCGAAGGTCTGCATTACACTGCGACGGTAAGGTTTCTGCTCGTAGCTCAACTTAACCTGATAAATTGCACACTCAAGACCAAAGACCTTTGTAGCATAAGAGAGTGCTGCACCCCATTGACCGGCACCGGTCTCTGTGGTTACGTTTGTTGTGCCCTCAATCTTGCAGTAATAAGCCTGTGGCAACGCCGAGTTCAGTTTATGCGAACCGATGGGGCTGACACTCTCATTCTTGAAATATATGTGTGCCGGAGTGCCGAGAGCCTTTTCAAGGCCATAGGCACGCACGAGGGGTGTTGAACGGTAATAACGATACATCTCCTGCACAGGCTCGGGGATATCTATCCACGCGTCGGTGAAGTTGAGTTCCTGACGTGCCGATTCTGCTGACAACAGTTTGGAAAGTTCCTCCACGGTTATGGGCTGGCGGGTCTTGGGGTCGAGCATAGGCTCGGGCTTGTTCACCATCTCGGCCTGAATGTTATACCATTGTGTGGGTATTTCGTTTTCTTGTAGAAAGTAACGTTTCTGTTTCATATTTATATTGTTTTATTTTTATTCGATAATAAAAGCAGACCGGCCTTGTGAGACCGGTCTAACTATTTTTTTTAGAAAGCAACACGTCGAAAAGACTATGCAGCAACCGCTCACGAGTTTGTTCCCGATAAGCGCCACCACCAATATCTGTTCACGTTGTTTGCCATATTTCTTATTAGAATTATTCTTCTTTGTGGTTGCGAAGATATATATATTTTTCTTACTTGCAAATAATTGCCTTCAAAAACTTCTTTTCACTCGAAATAGAAGGATAATATTACCATTTTAGATACAACTTTGTCAACCGAGTCGGTGAATTTCAGATAGTTCTTGTCGAGCAGATCCTTGCGGTCCTTTTCAAGCACATCGACAAGGCTGAAGGCAAATTTAAGCTCCGGGATGAGTTTAAAGAAGGGGAGATAGAAATCGCAGCCGAAGCCCACCTCAACCATTGTATCAAACTTCTTGAAAAGGATGGGACGTTGCTCCTTGACGGTGAGGTTCATCATTGGCGCAATTCCGGCGGTGATGTATGGGCGATAGTTATTGAAACGCTCTGCAGCAAATTTCACGTGCACGGGCAGCGAAAGATAGGTTGTCTTCACCTGCTGGCTCTCTTTAAGACCACTCTTCGCATCACGGAACTTTATGGTATTTTGCCCGAAGTGCAGAGTGGGCAACGCACGCAAGGAGAAATGGTTGCTCAAGCGCAGGTCAGCAAGCACACCCACGGTGAAACCGGGGTTATATGAGGGTATGTCGGCAAACCATTGCTCACCATTCTCGGTAACGAAACCGTTATTGTAAAATTCCATATCCTGCACATGCGCACCAACAAAGAAACCATAGTGCAGACGTCGAAAGTCTATATAGGGTTTGTTCTGAACCTTGCGTTCCTGGGCAAAAGCAGCCACAGGCAACAGGGATAATAAAAAAATGTATATAATTCTCTTCATAGCACTTAAAATAACGTTTTTTCCAACAGCTTATTGCTTTGCGAAGATAAAAAAAAGAGAGGATATATACAAATTGTAAAAAAATGTTAAAACTCACTTTTGATAGACAGGGTAAAGCAAAAAGCACTATCTTCGCACTCGGATAAATACAATTTAAATTTTACAACTATGGCTTACGTAATTTCAGACGACTGCGTTGCTTGCGGTACATGTATCGACGAGTGTCCTCAGGGTGCTATTTCAGAGGGTGAGAAATATTCTATCAACCCCGAGTTGTGCATCGATTGCGGTTCTTGCGCTGGTGTATGTCCTTCAGAGGCTATCCACGAGGGTTAATTAAACGCACAATGCAAACAGAAAACGAGCCCGGCCTTCTCAAAAGGCGGGCTCGTTTTCAATTTAAAACCCAAAAATCCCCAGGTTACTATGAAACTTTTGTTACACATAATAGTAAAATCGGCTATAATAATAGCTGTCTCCATAGCCGCCTACCTTCTTTATATAAATGTTATTGCATAAATAGTTAGGTGGGAACAACAGCAAGTAATATTGGGCAGACACATGAAGTGACCCCCAAAGTTTTTTGTCCAAACTTTGGGGGTCACTTCAACGACGGTCAGCCCCTACACCAGCAAAAGTAATTTACAAAAAGAGAACCGGCACCGTAAGTAACACAATTAAAGGCCGTTGCAGTTTAGGAGACAGGCGAGGACATAGTGCGGTATGCCGTTATTTTACTTACAACGCAATACCGCACGCTTACGGAGCCCCTAAACTGCGACGAACAGCCTTTAATGACAAGCGAGGAACGAACGAGGGATGTTTCAATTATTTGAAACAGCGTGAGCAGAGGCGCGAGCGACTGTTACGCCCCGCGTGCCGGGCGTTTTGCGCCCTTTTGCGCCCAAAAGGGCTATAAAGAATTTACACAGAAACAAAAAAACAACGGTTAGCGACACCGAGAAGCAAAAAGCAAGTGTGTATTAAGGGCAGACACGCCGGTCTACCCTTACAAGTGGCGCAATAAAACAGAATTACTCCTTTGGGAATATAAATATTGTTTTACGAACCCGCTCCCGCTCGACTAAACAAGCGAGCTTCCTTAGTTCTCGCTTACTCGCGGCTTTCCCGCCGTCGCAACAACCTTGCAAGCGAGTGGGTGCAAGCTTGCTTGTACACGCAACGAGCGTAGTAGGTTCTCGCAGAAAGCAAACGGCGCTATAATTTCGCGCCGTCCCCTCCGTCACTGCACTACGTTTGTGACACCTCCACCTCGCAAAGCAAGGGGAGGAGTTAAAATGCAACATAAGAAAAAATCATAACTCCCACCCGAAATTTACTTGCGCAAATTTCTCGTACCTCTTCAACGAGGGAGAATTGATTACTCATAGCAATTAAAAAGCCGTTGCACAAAAACGCGCAACGGCCTGTATAACCTTTATACTAAAGAATTTATTAGTAGTTCTCGGGCTTGATCTGGAAGTATGCCTTGGGATGAGCACAAACGGGGCACATCTCGGGAGCCATCTTGCCAAAGTGCAAGTGACCGCAGTTACGGCACTGCCATACACAATCCTGCTCACGGCTGAATACCTGACCGTTCTGAACGTTCTGGAGAAGTTTCTTGTAACGCTCCTCGTGAACAGCTTCAACCTTTGCTACTGCATCGAACATAGCAGCAATCTCCATAAAGCCCTCTTCGCGAGCCTCCTGTGCCATAGTGGGGTACATATCGGTCCACTCGTAGTTCTCGCCGGCTGCTGCATCTACAAGGTTCTCGGCTGTGTCACCAATACCGTGAGCGAGTTTGAACCACAATTTTGCGTGCTCTTTCTCTTGGTCGGCTGTCTCCTGGAAGATAGCTGCAATCTGCTCAAAACCCTCTTTCTTTGCTTTGCTTGCGTAATAAGTATATTTGTTACGCGCCTGGCTCTCACCAGAAAACGCAGCCATCAAATTGGCCTCGGTTTTTGTTCCTTTCAATGATTTATCCATAGTCGTAAATGTTTAAAGTTTATTTTTGCAATTATCGCTTTTTTTTTTAACATATGCAAATATCGCCCGCCGATGTTTACTTAATATTTCATAAAACAACGGAGAGCGATATTTTGTTCTAATAAAATCCTATATTATTTGCAGCTGCCGGGGCAACGGGGCTTTATCTGCTTGAAGAAGTCGTTACCCTTGTCATCGACGAGGATGAACGCGGGGAAGTCCTCTACTTCAATTTTCCAGATAGCCTCCATACCGAGCTCGGGATACTCTACGCACTCGATGCTCTTGATGTTGTTCTGTGCAAGGATAGCTGCAGGACCACCGATTGAGCCGAGGTAGAAACCACCGTGTTTCTTACAAGCGTCTGTCACCTGCTGTGAACGGTTACCCTTGGCAAGCATAATCATTGAACCTCCGTTCTCCTGGAAGAGGTCTACGTAAGAGTCCATACGACCTGCTGTTGTGGGACCCATAGAGCCACAAGGCATACCTGCGGGAGTCTTTGCGGGACCTGCATAGTAGATGGGGTGGTCTTTGATATACTGGGGCAATCCCTCACCGCGGTCGATGCGCTCTTTAAGTTTTGCGTGAGCGATGTCACGACCTACGATGATTGTTCCGTTGAGCGACAAACGTGTTGCAATGGGATACTGTGACAACTGCGCGCATACCTCTTTCATAGGACGGTTAAGGTCTACACGTACAATGTCGCCCTCGCCCGCATTACGCAACTCCTCGGGGATGAGTGTTGCAGGCTGGTCGTCGAGTTTCTCAATCCAGATACCGTCTTTATTGATTTTTGCTTTGATGTTACGGTCGGCACTACAGCTTACACCCATACCTACAGGGCAGCTTGCTCCGTGACGGGGAAGACGTACTACGCGGATATCGTGAGCAAGGTATTTACCGCCAAACTGGGCACCAAGACCAATGCGGTGTGCCTCGTCAAGCAACTGTTTCTCAAGTTCTATGTCACGGAAAGCACGGCCTGTCTCGTCGCCGGTTGTGGGGAGGTTGTCGTAGAAGTGAGTAGAAGCGAGCTTAACGGTAAGCAGGTTCTTCTCGGCCGATGTACCACCGATTACGAATGCAATGTGATAGGGAGGACAAGCAGCTGTACCCAGGCTCTTCATCTTCTCGACAAGGAAGGGAACGAGTGTTGCGGGATTCAAGAGTGCTTTTGTCTCCTGATAGAGGTATGTTTTGTTTGCAGAACCACCGCCCTTGGTAACCATAAGGAATTTATACTCCATACCCTCGGTTGCCTCAATGTCAATCTGTGCAGGGAGGTTGCAACGTGTGTTCACCTCGTCGTACATATTAAGAGGAGCGTTCTGGCTGTAACGGAGATTCTCCTGTGTGTATGTGTCGTAAACACCGCGTGAGAGAGCCTCCTCGTCGCAGAAGCCGGTCCATACCTGCTGGCCTTTCTCGCCGTGGATGATGGCTGTACCAGTGTCCTGACACAAGGGCAACTGACCTTTGCAAGCAACCTCGGCGTTACGCAAGAAGGTGAGAGCTACATACTTGTCGTTCTCGCTTGCTTCGGGGTCGGTAAGGATTTTTGCCACCTGCTCGTTGTGGGCACGGCGGAGCATAAACGATACATCACGGAAGGCTGTACGCGACATAAGAGTCAAAGCCTCGGGAGTAATTTTCAGCATAGGTTTACCTTCGAACTCGCCTACCGATACTCCTTCTTTCGACAAGAGATAATACTCAGTGGTGTCGGCGCCCTGCTGGAACATATGGGCGAACTTAAATTCGGGAATTGCTGCCATTTTCTTTACTTTTTATGTTTAACAATGTTTTTTGTTTCTTATTACAGTTCCTCGTCGTAAGTTTGATAGAGGAAGTCGTTGTATGGATATTTCTGCACGTGCAGCTCACATACTCGTTTGTATATAACCTCTTTAAGAGTGTCTATGTTCTGTTTCTCGCGTGCCGAAATGAATATGCAGTTGTCGGATAGCTGTGCCATCCACGATGCCTTTAGCTCGTCGAGGGTGATATTCTCCTTGGTGCGGGGAGTGAGGTCGTCCTCCTCTTTTTCCACACAAGTAAAGGCATCGACCTTGTTGAAGACAACCATAAGGGGCTTGTCGCCGCAGTTAAGGTCGGCAAGGGTTTTATTCACCACCGCTATCTGGTCTTCAAATTCGGGGTGCGAAACATCCACCACGTGCAGTAGCAGGTCGGCCTCGCGCACCTCGTCGAGAGTAGATTTGAACGACTCTACAAGGTCGGTGGGCAATTTACGGATGAAACCAACTGTGTCGGAGAGCAGGAAGGGAAGATTCTCTATGATGACCTTGCGCACTGTGGTGTCGAGAGTGGCAAAAAGTTTGTTTTCGGCAAAAACCTCGCTCTTTGCAAGCAGGTTCATAAGAGTGGATTTTCCCACATTGGTGTAACCCACGAGTGCCACACGGATAAGACGCCCGCGATTCTTGCGCTGTATTGATTTCTGACGATCAATCTGCGACAACTGCTCTTTGAGCAACGACATACGGCCAAGGATGATACGGCGGTCCATTTCGAGCTGTGTCTCACCCGGACCGCGAAGACCCACGCTACCGCCCTTGCCACTACCCGAGCCACCACCCTGACGCTCAAGGTGAGTCCAAAGGCGTTGCAGACGGGGGAGCATATACTTGTACTGTGCAAGTTCCACCTGAACCTTTGCGTGGGCAGTCTGTGCACGCATCGCAAAAATATCAAGGATAAGTGAAGTACGGTCGAGAATCTTTATTTTTAGTTCTTTCTCAATGTTGCGCAACTGCTTTGCCGAGAGTTCGTCGTCGAAGATAACCATACCAATCTCATCATCGGTATCCTTGCGCATCTCTACATATTCGGCAAGCTCGGCAAGTTTTCCGCTTCCCACGTATGTAACGGGGTGCGGGTGGTCTATTCTTTGTGTGAAACGCTTGACGACCTCGGCTCCTGCAGTCTGGGCAAGAAACTCAAGCTCGTCGAGATACTCGTTTGTCTTACGCTCGTTCTGTGTCGAGGTTATAAGACCCACAAGTATAGCTGTCTCTTTCTTTGTGGTAGATATTACAAATTCTTTCATCAATTGATGTTATTCAAAATCTTTGCTAAGATACAACATTTATTTGTAAATTGCTGTTGGAGCAGTTTCAAAAGTTATTCAGACAAGCGCACGGTAACAACCGCCCGCCACAGCCTTTACATAACCCTTCATCTCCATATCGAACAGCAGAGGCATAAGCACGTTTATGGGCATATCGGTCTTAACCACAAGCTGGTTTATCTGCAGGCCGTCGGATGAGGATTTCAGCAGTTCCACAAGCCTTGCCTCGTCGGGGGTAAATTCGGGGAAGAGTTCCGCCTGCACACTTTTCTTTGCCGACACGCCGTCGCCCCAGTTCATAGCCTCAACAAAATCGTAGGCCGAAGTTATGAGCGCAGCACGGTTGCGGCAGACGAGTTCGTTACAGCCGCAGGAGTATTGGTCGTTTACCCTGCCCGGAAAGGCAAAGACATCGCGCGAGTAGCCCTGTGCCATTGAGGCTGTTATGAGAGAGCCACCCTTTGATGCCGACTCCACAACAACTGTAGCGTCGGCCATTCCGGCAACAATTCTGTTGCGCTGCACAAAAAAGGGCGGTAACGGATTGCTTTCACTCATAAATTCGGTGAGAAGACCGCCACCCTGCTCTATCATCTTCTTTGCCACGCTACGATGAGCCTGCGGATATATCCTGTCGAGACCGTGGGCAAGCACACCCACCGTGGGCAAGCCTGCTTCCACTGCGGCGCGATGGGCACAGATGTCTATTCCATAAGCAAGACCGCTTACCACAAGAGTACCGGGCAACATACGTGCAAGGTCGCGCACAAAAGCGGTACAAAGTTCCTTTCCATACTCCGTTGCGTGTCGTGTACCCACTATTGAGACTATGCGATGAGCATTGAACGGCACGTCACCCAAAGAGTAAAGGGCTATGGGCGCGTCACTGCACTCGAAAAGGCGTGCCGGATAGTCGCTGTCATTAAGACAGGTAAGTTTTATGCCGTTTTTCTGCACAAACTCCATCTCGCGCAAGGCACGTTCCACTATGCTCTTGTCGCGAAGAGCAGCCACAAGCGTGGGAGAGACCCCCGGAAGGATGTCGTTTATGTAATCGAGATTGTCGAACAGCTCTTTTGCGCTGCCCGCAATATCCATTATTTGACGAAGAAGAGCAGGATTCTGCGCCTGCACCCGTGAGAGCGCAAGTATAGAAACCTGCTCATTTATGTCGGCGTTATAACCCACTATTTCAAAATGGATTTGAATGCCTCGTCGTTGGCATATTTTGCAAATTCGAGGTCGCCTAAAGCCTTTTTAGCCATTGTGGGGTCAAGCTTCACTGCGCTCTTGAGACCATCGTATATAAGCGCAGCATTACCTGTGCGCGCACCAAGAACAGCCTTAATGTAGTGTGTGGTTGCATCGGGGTTCTTTATTGATGCTATTGTCTTTTTCGCAGTGCTGTAGTCGGCATCGAGCAATTGTGCAAGAGCGGTGCTGTTTGAGGGCTCTTTCTCGAGCAGATAAGCTGCACGGCCATAAAGTCCCTGGGCTATATAAAGGTTACCGAGAGCCTCGTCGCCGGCTTTTGCGCTTGCGCCTATTGCCATATATGACTCGGCAGCGGCAACGTTACCCTCGAGAAGTTCGAGATAACCAAGGTTAACATTTACCTCGGGGGCATTTCTGTCGACCTTTGCAGCCTTCAAGAAATACTCTTCTGCTGTAGCATAGTCACCGGCATTGTAGGCAAGAACACCAATATTGTTGTAACCGCGATAATCGTCGGGGTAGAGTGTCATTGCTGTAGAGTATATCTTTTTCTGCTCATTTACATCGTCGGTAAGAATGGCTGCATAGAGAATCTCTTCAAGTGAGAGCACTTTGGGGTCGGCAGCAAACTGCTCCATAATCTCGTCGTCGGAACGGCCAATCAACTGATAGTTGAGAGTGATGCGCGCACGGCGGAGTTGGGGGAGAATCTCGTCGGCAAGGTCTTTATAAACCGATGAGATGTTTTTAATCTGCAACTCACGCTCTTCGGGCTCGGTGTACATTGAAAGTACACGCAAGATAATCTCCTTGTCGGGGAGTTCCGATTTTGAAACAAGCTCTCTGAAACCGTCCCAGTCCTCGGCAGTATAGTCGGCATCGAGATAGCCCTCGAGTTTTGCCTTGTCCATCTCTTTCTTTACGAATTTAGATGTATTTGTCTCGCGACCGGTAGCAACATCGGTATTAAGCAACATACCACCATCGGGCGAAGCGTATGCCGAAATCTCCACATTGTCCACCACTTTATTTTCAACATCGGCTGCAATGTCGCGCATTGTAGCTGTAAGTTCAGCAACTGCATTGCTCTTAAGCTCGGTGGCACGCAAATTTGTCTGCTGTATGAGGAACATGATATTTGCCTCTTTCGCCTGCTTGATTACACGCTGGAAAGCATCCTCTCCCAAAGCTATCTTTGCGCTCTTTGCGGTAGAACGATAGAGCTGCGAAGTGGCAATGCAGCCATCGGCAATCTTCACTTCGGGCAGAGTGTAGGTCTTGTCGCCCTTCTTTACAGTGAAATTAAGATAAAGTGACGACTTTTCCATAGCAGGAATATAGTCGAAATTCATCTTCATAGTAAAGTTGCCACCCTTGTCGTATATAATTGTGCGGTTGTTGCCACGCACTTTCTCGCCCTGGAAAATCATTGATTCTGCAGTAGCCGAGCCACCCTCATACTTAAGTACGGGAGTGATGGTGAGAATCGATTTCTTGTTAAAGAACTTTGCAGGGAACTTACCGTCAACAGTTACGGGAATTTCGCTGCCCACAACCTCAAGAACCTGTGGGGTTACTGTAAAATACTCCGCAGGGAGCTCACCCATTTTAGATTTGCACGAACATAGTACAATCACCAGGAGTGACAACAGAAAAGATAATTTTTTCATCGTGTTTTTATATTTTATTCAATTATTGTCTCTTAAGAAAATTTACGCGAAGATAAGTTTAATAATTCACTTTACAAATAGGACAACAACGACACCGGCATATTTTTTTATTTTTTCACACTCTTTTCCTGTTGCGGGGATGATGCTCTATTATCTCCTCGCGCAGACGCGTGCGGTCTATGTGGGTATATATCTCGGTTGTTGATATGCTTTCGTGCCCCAACATAGCCTGGATTATTCTCAAGTTGGCTCCACCTTCGAGAAGGTGCGTTGCAAAGGAGTGCCGGAATGTATGGGGGCTCACACTTTTCTTTACACCGGCAAAAGCCGCACACTCTTTTATCATATGGAATACCATAATGCGCGACAGGCTCTTTTTTAGGCGCTCGCTCACAAAAACAAAATCTTCGTAACCGGGCTTTATGTTTATTCTGTTCCTGTCTTCGAAATAAGCTTCAAGTTCTGCGACGGCACGCGACGAAATGGGCACCAAGCGCTGTTTTTCACCCTTACCGGTAACGCGTATGAAACCTTCGGGGAGAAACAGTTCCGAAAGCTTCAGGTTGCACACCTCGGAGACGCGCAGGCCGCAACTGTAAAGCACCTCGATTATTGCACGGTTACGCTGCCCTTCGGCTTTGGAAAGGTCAATGGCATTTATTATGTCGTCAATCTCTTGCAGGGTGAGCACTGTGGGCAGGCGCATACCAATTTTGGGTGTCTGCAGAAGCTCGGTAGCATCGGTTTCTACATAACCGTCAAAATGCAGGAAATTATAGAAAGAGCGCAGGGAGGAGACTATACGCGCTTGCGTACGGGCTGTTATACCCACCTCGTCAAGAGTAGCCAAGAAAGCTCTGAAGTCACCAAGTTCTGCTGCAAGTGGATCTTTTTTCTCATCTTCGAGAAAACGCAGGAAATACAGGACATCGCCCAAATAAGCCTCCACGGTTTTAGGCGAAAGAGATTTCTCGAGCCGCAAATAGATGCGGTAACGCGCCACCGGCGAATTGTCGCCACCACCCTTGACCTCTCTTTTTACTCCTGCCATACAATCACATAAAAATCAATGCGAAAATACAAATAAAGCGGGGCAAAATGCAAAATTGACCATAATTTATTACCAAGTAACCACAAAAAAGCAAAAAAGAGAGGTTGCCGGAGAGCCCCGATTTCTCATTTTCACATAATTATTGTATCTTCGCAGAAAATAACAGGATTTTTTTATGAGCATTGACAGCAGGCTTGACGACTACATAGCAGCACACAGCAGCCCCGAAGGGGAGTATCTGTACAGGCTATACCGCGCCACAAACGTGGAGATACTTAACCCCCATATGGCATCGGGGCAGGTACAGGGACGCCTCCTCAAACTGCTTGTAAAGATGATACGCCCCAAAAGAATCCTGGAGATTGGTACATACACCGGTTACTCGGCTATATGTATGGCCGAAGGACTCGACGAGGGCGGCAGAATTTACACCTTTGAGATAGACGATGAACTTGAGGATTTTACACGCCGCTGGATAGAGAACTCGCCTGTTGCCGACAAGATTGTATTCACTATTGGCAGCGCACTGGAGGTGGTGCCCACGATGAACGAGAAATTCGACCTTGTATTCATCGACGGCAACAAACGTGAATACATTGCATACTACGAAATGGCACTTGCGCACCTCAATGAGGGCGGATGGATACTCGCCGACAACACATTGTGGGACGGATGGGTGATTGACGAGAAACGCCAGGATGCACAAACCAACGGAGTGAGAGCCTTCAACGACCTCGTGCGCAACGACCCCCGAGTGGAAGAGGTTATACTCCCCTTGCGCGATGGCCTCACAATAATAAGAAAGAAATAAATTACAAAGATATATGGACAGTACAAGACAGAACAAAATTTCGCGCCTCATACAGAAGGAGTTGAGCGACATACTTTTGAAGCTTGCAAAAGAGACGCGTGGCATTATGGTTTCAGTAAGCGTGGTACGCGTAAGCCCCGACCTTGGTATAGCAAAGGCCTACCTGAGCGTTTTCCCCTCGGAGAAAGGCAACGAGGTTGTAACACACCTCAATGACAATATTAAGGCAATACGTTTCGACCTTGGCAACCGCGTACGCCACCAATTGAGAATAATTCCCGAGGTACGTTTCTATCTCGATGACTCACTCGACTACATAGAAAACATCGACAAACTGTTGAAAGACTGATTGCCACCCCACCGATGAACCTCTCGCTCTACATAGCAAAGAGATACCTCTTCTCGCGAAAAAGCCACCAGGTGATAAATATCATCTCCGGGGTGGCTATTGCAGGAGTAACTCTTGCTACAGCAGCTATGGTGTGTACCCTTTCGGTATTCAACGGCTTTAAAGAGATGGTTGCCGGGCAGTTCACCACATTCGACCCCGATATAAAGATAACTGCAGCAAAAGGCAAGGCCTTTACATTGGCACCGGAGGTGTATGACAAACTGAAAGACCTGCCAGCGATTGCTCTCACAAGCCCTTCTGTGGAGGACAAAGCTATGGTACAATACCACGGAAAACAGGCAATGGTAACAATAAAGGGGGTGGAAGAGAGCTATGGGCAGCTTACCGACATAAGCAGTTGCCTTGTCGGCAATGGAAAATTCACGTTAAACGATACCATAAACAACTATTCCGTACCCGGGATTGGAATTGTAAGTACACTCAACAGTGGGTTATACCACGTTGAGCCTTTGGAAGTGGTGGCACCCAAGAGAGGCGGGAAAGTGAGTTTCGCGAACCCTGCAGCAAATTTCAAGAAAGGGTTGCTTCATTCTTCGGGAACAAGTTTTATAACCAACCAGCAGAAATACGACGAAGGGTATATACTAACATCGGCCCACTTCGCAAGGGAACTCTTCGGCAGGGATAAGAATGAAGCCACAGGCATTGAGGTGAAGATAACACCCGGATACAGCACAGATGCCGCAAAAAAGCAAATAACGGCACTGCTTGGAGCAGACTATAGGATTGAAGACCGCTACGAGCAGCAAAAGGACATCTTTAAGGTTATGAGAATAGAGAAATTCATCTCCTATATATTTCTCTCCTTCATACTGCTTATTGCCTGCTTCAACATCATTGGTTCACTCTCAATGCTCATAATAGAGAAAAAGCAGAATATGGACACCTTGCGTTCGCTGGGTGCAAGCGACAAGACTATTATAAACATATTCGTGTTTGAAGGCTCCATCATATCGGCCATAGGAGCGGTAGGCGGCATTGGTATCGGAATTGTTATATGCCTGCTGCAACAAAAATTCGGCTTTATTTCGTTAGGAAATGCAGGAGAAGGGTTTATTGTAAGCAGCTACCCTGTAAAAATGGAGTACGAGGATTTGGCAACCATATTCGCCACGGTTTTAGCAGTAGGTTTTGCCGCCGTGTGGTTCCCGGTAAAACAACTCACAAAAAGATTCCTTGCCCGAGAATAACAATAAATAAACGCCGCTAAAAAGCGGCGTTTATTATTCTAACGCAATATGTTCAACATCTATATGCTGTTCAAGGAAACGGGAGGCCTGTTCGCGGAAACGGTCGCCCGACTCGGTGGTTCCAAAAACCCTGCCACCGCCTTTTGAGCACAAGGCATCCATTTCGGGGTGACGTGCAAGGTAATCCTTGAGCGAAGCTGCCACTGCTGCTCCCTGCGTAAGTATCTTCACATTCTGCGGAACATATTTCCGAATCTTCTCTATAAGCATTGGGTAATGAGTACAACCCAGGATTATAGTATCAATCTGTGGGTCGCGATCCAAAAGCTCATCAATGTGACGTTTTATGAAATAGTCGGCTCCCGGACTGGTGTGTTCACTTGTCTCTACAAGCGGAACCCACATTGGGCAAGCCTCACCAGTAACCACTATATCGGGGTAAAGCTTATGTATTTCAAGAGGATAAGAGTTTGATTTTATGGTACCGGGGGTGGCAAGGACTCCTACGTGACGGCTCTGCGTAACATCGCCGATGGTTTCTACCGTGGGACGGATTATGCCAAGTACACGACGCTGCGGAGCTATCACTGGCAGATCCTTCTGCTGTATACTGCGCAGGGCCTTTGCCGAGGCTGTATTACAAGCAAGAATAACCAGGTGACACCCGCGCAAAAAAAGGTGCTTGACGCACTGGCGGGTAAACTCGTACACTACATCAAATGAGCGTGTACCATAGGGCGTTCGAGCGTTATCGCCAAGATAGAGATAATCGTACTGGGGCAATAGCTCCTGTATCTCCCTGTATATGGTGAGACCGCCATAACCTGAATCGAAGATTCCTATCGGGCCGGCACACGCAGAGAAGTTTTTGTCGGGCATATATTACTCTTCAACAACTATTATACTCTCCTCCTCAACAGAAGTCTCGTTCTCATTCTCTTCACCGGTAACGGCACCATCAACAACTGCGTTTACAGCCTCGTCAACAACTTCAGATTCGTCTTCGATGGGTGTCTCACTTTCTGCATCATCAGCGGTTTCGGTTTCTTCGACAACAGCATCTACACTCTCCTCAACAGCAACAGGCGCCACCTCCTCGGCCTCAACCACTGCCGCTGTAGTAAGTTTTATGGGTTTGGGAGATATTACCTCCTGAATTACAAGGTCGGTTATATTTACACCAAAGTCAGGGTTTATGAAGCGATAGGCTGCCTTGTCGGTGTCTATTGAGTAAGCAAGATTGTTGCGAAGACACACTCTCTCCACTGCTGCATCAATTTTCTGTTCAATGGGCGAGAATAGCGAATCGTGAGCCTCTGCCAAATAATCCTTCAGTTGGTCACGGAAGACTACGCTGCGGTCGACCATCTCCTGCAGTTCCTTCTGACGCTTGCGCAGAATGGGTTCGGGAAAGCTCTGCTGCCCGTCGAGGAATGCCACATAAAGGCGGGTTAGTTCAGCCTCATTGTATGCAATTTCATTATCGCAGAGTTCGAGCAGAGAGTTATAATCGTTCTGCGCTGCTGTATATTCGGGGAGAGCCTCCATTACCTCGTTCATTCCGAAGAACCCGAATTTCACAGTCTGTGCAGACAAGGTAAAAGGCAACAGAATTAAAACAAATAATAATTTACGCATCTCTATAGCTTTATACTATTATTAAAAAGGTAAAGGGGAATAAATTTATTCCCCTTCGTTAATATATTTCCCGAAGATTACTTCGCTGTTGTACTAATACCAAGCTTGGCCTTTACCTTTGCATCGAGGTTGTCACACAGTGTTTCGCTGATGTAGGGGATGCCACTGGCAATATCGAATACACAAATGTAACCGCCCTCACGACCAACTTCCTTAATAGCATTCTGCAGAATATTGTTCACCTCGGCAAATTTTGTATTCTGCGCCTGCTGCAGGTTCTGGTAGCTCTCCTGCTCATACTGCTGAAGACGAGTATAGAGATCCTGCAACTCGCGCTCGCGACGCTGAAGAATGTTTGTGGGAAGTGAATCTTTCAACTGCTCGAACTCCAGACCTTTCTTTTCAAGTTCTGTACGCAAACGGTCGAACTCATCCGAATACTGTTTCTGCAAAGTCTGCAACTCGTTCTGCGCTTTTGTAAACTCGGGCATAACCTGTGCAATTGAAGGCGCATTAACATAACCGAATTTCTGCGCAAAAAGGCTCAAGGGAGCCATAACCAAAAGTAAAATAAGAATCTTTTTCATTTTATATTCAATTTAATGTTTGACAATTTTACACATAGCCACAAAGGTAGCCATTTAATTTGAATAACCAAGTTTGGAGAGTACCTCATTGCTTATATCCACCTTGGGAGTTGCATATATGATGCTTGTTGCCGACGCCCTGTCAACAACCACTGTGTATTTCTTTACCTCGCACACCTCTTTCACCGCATTGTAGATTTCGTCCTGTATGGGTGCCATAAGGCTCTCGCGTTTCTTGAAAAGTTCACCGTTAGGGCCGAAATACAAACGTTTCAACTCACTGGCCTGCTTTTCTTTCTCAAGAATCTCCTCTTCGCGTGCCTTACGCTGTTCGTCGGAGAGGAACGCCGACTCGCTCTGATATTTCTTATACAGAGTTTCGGCTTCAAGAGCAAGTTCGTCAACCTCGCCCTGCCACCTTTTCGACTGCTGCGACATCTGCTCGTTGGCACGCTCATAAGCCGGGATATTCTTAAGAATATACTCCATATCTATGAGAGCGAATTTCTGCGCCTGGACACCGGCTGTAGCAATGACGGCCAAAAGCGCAATCATAAAAAATCTTTTCATAACCTTTTATATTAAAATTCCTGTCCTAAAATAAAGTGGAAGTGGCTTCCGCTGTATTGTGTAGAGCCGAACACGTCGTCGAAACCATAAGCCCAGTCGAGACCGATAAGACCAATCATCTGCAGGAAGACGCGGATACCTACACCGGCACTGCGCTTAAGGTCGAAGATGTTGAATTTTGAGGCATCGTTCCAGGCATTACCACCCTCAACAAAGGCCAAGCCGTATATTGTGGTAGATGGCTGCAACATAAAGGGGAAACGCAACTCCACACCTATACGTGTGTAGGCGTAACCCTCGTAGCCATAAGGGGTGAGGCTACCATTCTCGTAACCGCGAAGAGCCACCATATCGGTTGCATAGTTATAGGAATAACTGCCACTCATACCGTCACCACCCACATAGAATGTCTCAAAGGGCGACTTCTTGTTCTTGTCGAAACTGCCAAGAATTCCAAAGTCGGCACGTGTCATAAGCACAAGATTCTTCTTGCCCGAAGTAAGTGATGTATATGTCTTGCTGCGGAACTTGAACTTATAATACTCTATCCATTTATGTTTCTCGCGCAGTTCGGCTTTGTAGGTAGAGCTCTTGGGGTTGTTGGCCAAAGAGGCATAGTCCTTACCATCGAAAAGCGAATAAGGCGGTGTCACAGAGGTCTGTAGCGAGAACTCTGAACCCTGACGCGGGAAGAGGGGGTTATCTATTGAGTTACGTGACAAGGTTACAGCAAGGTTTATGCTGTTGCACTTACCGTCGGTAATGAGGAAGTACTGCCAGTCCTTCAATGAATAGAGCTGGTAGTTCAGCTCGGCCGACAATGAGAAGTAGTCGTCGGGCCAACGCAGACGGCGACCCCAACCGATAGAGAATCCATACATCTTTATGTATTTATCGGGGTCGTAGTACGATGCCATATTGTTATACCCGTAGCCATAGTTGTTATAGTTGCCATAGCCATAGAGGTAGTTGTTGTAATTGTTGTAATAGGCCGAATTATAGTAGCTATCGGCCACATCGGTCTGTATTGACATGAATGCCGACACAGAGAATGAGTTGGGGCGTTTGCGGCCGAACCAGGGGTCAAAGAATGACACACTGTATGCCTGATAATATTTACCGTTCGACTGAGCGCTCAATGTTACTGTCTGTCCGTCGCCCTGGGGGAGAATTCCTCGACGCACAGCATCCTTGCGGAAAAGATTGCGCATAGAGAAGTTAGTGAGCTTGAGCGAAAGCTTTCCTATGACACCGGTCTGTCCGTAACCGGCAGAGAGCTCTATTTGGTCGCTGCTCTTCGATTCAAGACCCCAATTGATATCCACGGTTCCCGACTCTCTGTTAGGTACAACATCGGGCTTGATGGCTTCGGGATCGAAGTGACCGAGGTTGGCAATCTCGCGATATGAACGCTCAAGTGCTGTCATTGAGAAGAGGTTGCCGGGGATAGTACGCAGTTCGCGACGCACAACATCCTCGTACAAGCGGTCGTTACCCGAAATGCGCACACGGTTTATGGTAGCCTGCGCTCCCTCCGACATACGGAGCTCAAGGTCGACGGAGTCGTTCTCCACACTCACCTCAATGGGCAGTATCTCGAAGAATACATAACCGCGGTTGTAATATTCGTTCTTCACACCATCCTCGTCGGTAAAGAGGCGTTTGTCGAGTTCCAGCTGGTTATATACATCACCAGGCTTCAAGCGGAGAAGGAAATCGAGATAGGCAGTAGAGAAGACGCTGTTACCCACCCACTTTATACTGCGTAGATGATATCTGTTACCCTCCTCAATATTTATGTAGACATCGACACTTTTATCATCGTGCGGAACAACGCTGTCGGTAACAATGCGGGCATCGCGATAACCGAGTTCGGCATAGCGTGATAGTATATTTTCCTTATCCTCGGCATATTTTTCGGGGAGGAATCTCTTTTTACGGAATATGGTTCTGAAGAAGTTGTCGAGACGTGTCTTTTCGCGGCTCTTCATCGCATATTTTATCTTTTTCAAGGGCACTTCCTGCACTCCATCAATATATATGCGGTTGATTTTCACCTTCTCCTTCTTGTCAACGTTTACATCGACAATCACCTGGTTGTCGGCAGTGACATCGGGGCGTTGCATTATGAGAACATCGGCATTTCTGTAGCCCTTGTCCTCGAAATATCTCTTTGCAACCTGTGTGGCACGGTCAACCATATTGGGTGTTATCTGGTTACCTACTCTCAAGTTCAGTTTCAACTCCAAGTCCTCGCGCTCACCCTTCTTCATTCCGTTGTAGTTTATCTGGGATACACGCGGACGCTGGACAAGGTTAATGCCGAGATATATTTTGTTGCCGACAATACTGTCTGCAACAATGCTCACATCGGCAAAAAGACCATGCTTCCAGAAGTTCTTTACAGCAGTGGTTATTGCCTCGCCCGGCACGTCTATGACATCACCCACCGACAAGCCCGATATACCTATGATTACATACGGCTCATAGTTGTCGACACCCGAGAGATTTATACCGCCAATGGTGTATGAGTGAGGATTATCGGTATATAGTATCGTGGGATTGACAATAGTCTTCTGCGCAGCCGCCTGCGAGAAAGCAAGCAGCGGCAGCATAATTATGAGGAATAATCTGAAAAACGAAGAATATTTCATTTTGTACCTATTTTCATTTACTTACCTGTTCACCGGTCAAGCCATAACGGCGCTGACGTTTCTGATATTCGTGTACAGCCTTGCAAAGTTCATTGTTATCAAAGTCGGGCCATAGTACCTCGGTGAAATAGAACTCCGAGTAGGCACACTGCCACAAAAGGAAGTTGCTGAGACGCTGCTCCTTACCGGTGCGGATGAGGAGATCGGGGTCGGGCATAAAGGCTGTAGAAAGCGCTGACGATATAAGTTCACTGTCAATATCCTCAACAGCCAGCTCACCGCTCTTTGCACGCGATGCTATTGTGCGTACAGCCTCGGTTATTTCCCATTTTGCCGAATAGCTCAAGGCAAGTACCAGAGTCATACTATCGTTGTTTGCAGTACGCGCCATACAAGCCTCAAGGCGTTCACGCACATTTTGTGGCAACTTGCCCAAATCTCCTATTATGCGGAAGGCAACATTGTTCTTCACAAAAATCTCCTCCTCTATTGACTCGAACAAAAGAGCCATAAGCGCTGCAACCTCGGCCTGGGGGCGGTTCCAGTTTTCGGTGGAGAAGGTGTAAAGTGTAAGATATTTAACACCCAGATTCAACGCATTCTCAACAAGAGAACGCACTGTGGCAGCACCGGCCTGGTGACCCTGTGAACGGTCGAGACCACGCAACTGAGCCCAACGGCCGTTGCCATCCATTATTATTGCTATATGCTGGGGGACATTCTCTGTATTTACTAGTTCGGAGTAGTTCATATAATTCTGTATTTTTTGTATTCCTAATCAATTGTTACACTTGCGATACTTGGGAAATATGTCGTAACTCACGAAGAACGAGAGGGTTGAGAAAGTATCCTTATTCTTCATACCGCTACTTTTTATATTGTAAGGGTCGCTGAGAAGCGGCTGGTCTATATTCACGACATCAAGATTATCGGACATAGTGAAATGGTATGTCAATTCACAGCCCACATTCCACCGGGGGGCAATCTTATACTTTACACCAACGCCAAGCGGTATATTCACCGCAAATACACTCTCCACAGGCTCCGGCGCAAAGGCAATTCCCAAACCGCCGGAAATATAAGGCGTCAAGCGGCGTGTGCCTTTATAGGCTGCGCCATATCCATAAGCAAAGAAATTACATTCAAACTGCACAGAGAGGTCGTACAAGGAGCGGCTGAATTCCGTATTTCCGCCAGGAAAGAAAATTTCCCCGTCGGCAGTGTTTCCCGAAATGCCACAAACAGAGAATGCAGCCTTGACAGCCATTCTGGGATTTATATTATAGCGTCCGAAGAGACCGCCCATAAAATTCATATTATTGAATATTCCACTGTAATTGGCGTCTCCATAATAGCTAGACACACCGGCCATACCGCCCACCTCCATACGATACTCAAGATCGTTGGCGCGCGACACACCGGCAGCACCCCAGAGGAGCAGAGCCGACAAAACTATTTTACAAAGGAGATTCTTCATTCTGCAAGCAATTATTTAAAGCCCAAACGGTTTATTCTACCCCTCCACACTGTTGAGGGAGTCGCTATCCACATATACTCTCCTTGCGATACCATTGTAGCAACAGCAGCATCGTAACCTTTAAGAGCCTTTGGCAACCTCAAAGTATAATCGTTGCAAGGCTTCCACACAATACCATTGTCACGCGAAACGTACATCTTCTCAAAAGGAGCAAGCACCCTTTCGCCTACCGTAGCCTTTCCGCCGAAAGCAAACATTGCATTGTCATAGCCAAGCACCTGTAAGTCCTCAAAAGCCGGACAAATATTGTCGTTGGCACCCAGTTCATACTCGTACCACTCACCATTGTTTGAAAGACAGCTCCACACCTTCACTTTATCCTGCGCATCGGCCGAAGCATAGCCCACCAGCATCGCACGGGAAATTGAAGCGTTGGTGGTGAGGGAAGAGGTCATACAACTGGTATTGTACAGAGGGAAACCCTCGGGAACAGCACCTGTGGATATAAAATTCTCGCCATCGGAAGTATACAGGATTTCACCGGCTGTTGCAGCCCACATTTTACTTCCGTTTTCTGTTACAGCGAAGAGCGATACAAAACCTTCACCGGCAGATACTTTTTCCCAGCTGATTGCGTCGACAGATGCATAAAGTTCCCCGGAAGCAAGTATATAGAATTTCCCGCCAAAAACCTGAAGAGTTGAAAAATCAGCCGAAGGGGCCAAAGAGGGAGCCACACTCCACGAAGGAGCGCCTTCCAACGATGAAACAGCCACCACGGGAGCCTGCGAGGCATCTGCGCCAAAAATATAGGCAAAACCATCCTTCTCAACCATCTTTGCAGGCGATACATTCTCCAGCGCAGCGTCATCAAACTGTTCCCACACCAACAGCTCGGGATCCACCTTGTGTACGTTTATCTTTATCGTGTAGTAGTTGTCGAATGTAGCATCTGTAGATTTTATCAAGAGTTTTACAGGGTTGGTGTAATCGACAGAATCGGTCGAATAGAAATAGACATAGTCGCCAACAGCTTCATCGTAACGATAGGGAGCTCCAACACACGACAGGGTTGCCACCACCTTGTTCACACGGGTTTTATAAGCAAGGGAATCGAGATTATAAATCTCTTTTGTCTTTTGGTCGACAACAAATTTAAACTCACTGCCCGACACAACCTTCTCCACAATGACATCCTCCCCGTCCACGTTCAACTCGTGAAAAGGATAGGCTATATTGTCGATAGCAAAGGATTCGGCATAGGCATAAGGGGAGGCATTCGAGGTATATGTTTCCTCGTCGTTATTACACGAAGCACCCACAAGAACCATCAAAAAAAGCGAGGTGTATATTGCTATGTTTTTCTTCATAAGATTTGAAACTTTCATTCAATCTACAAAAATAGCAACAATTTTCGGTTTCACCCACTTTTCGCGCGTTATTTATAATATTTTATAATTTACACACTTTTTTTGTGAAGATAATGAACTATTTCATTGCCGGCGAACACTCTTTTTTGAGCAGAAACCCCATCGGGCAGGCGCGGCGAAGAGACTCCGCTACCCAGACAGAGCGAAAGATTGCGTTCTACCCGTGCAACATCCCAAAGGCCGTTATCAATAAAACTCTGCAAGAGTGCGCTACCACCCTCAACAAGCAGACAAGCCACCTTGCGCGACTGCAGGAAGGATATTATCTGCGACAGCACATCGGAAGAAAAATCAAGCACGACCTGTTCCACATTTTCCCCGAACTTACCAGCCTTTTCACTTTGTGTGAATACCACTGCCGGTACAGAGCCGTCGAACATTTTGAGCGAAGGTGGCAACGTTCCTTCCCTGTCAATAACCAGCCTCAACGGCGAACGTCCTGCCCAATAACGGACATCGAGCGAGGGGTTGTCAAGCAGCGCAGTGCGTGTGCCGACAAGTATTGCATCGCAGCGGGAGCGCAGCTTATGGACAAGCACGCGCGACATAGCGTTCGATATTTTAGCCGCCGGTTCAGCCGAAGAGTCGCGAAAGGCATCAATAAACCCATCGGCACTCTCGGCCCACTTCAATATAACACGAGGGCGGCACAGAGTATGGTTTGTAAAGAAATTTTTATTGATTTCAAAAGCCTCGTCACGCAACACACCCACTACAACTTCGGCACCGGCTGCACGCAGACGCGCTATGCCGCCACCATTTACCTGCGCATTTGCATCGCGCACAGCAACAACCACCCTTGGTATCTTGCAGGAGATTATAAGGTCGGCACAAGGTGGGGTTTTACCATAATGCGAGCAAGGCTCAAGACTCACATATATTGTTGAACGCACAAGCAAGCCTTTGTCTTCTTTTTTTACCGAATTCACGGCGTTCACCTCGGCGTGTGGTTCACCGGCACGTATATGATATCCCTCGCCTATGATGCGCCCGTCACACACTATAACCGCACCCACTGCGGGGTTGGGAGAAGTGCTGCCCACACCACAGGATGCAAGGTGCAGACAACGGCGCATATACATTTCATCAATATGTGAGAATGTGTCCATAAGCATTACTTTACGATGAATTCTGTGCGAAGATACAAAAACATTTTCTTATGCATAACACCCTATGCAAGAAAAGAGAGCGGACTACGTAATCACTTTCTCCTCAGAGTAACCACAACTATTTCGCTCGGCACACAGAAACGCACCTTGCGACGCGATGTTCCCACCCCGTTCGTGGTTATCACGCACACACCATCGGTAGTATAGTTCTTCCCACGAAGGAAGCGCGCACCATATTTTGTATTTTTCACTGGGGTATAAAGCCCGAACAGAGATACCTGACCGCCGTGGGTGTGCCCCGAGAGCGCAAGGTCGCAACCTGCCTGGAAATCCTCTGCAAAATCGGGAGTATGGGCAAGCAGTAAAGTAAACACCTCATCCCCCACCCCAGCAATCACAGCCTCGGTTGCCGGCTGATATTTGAAAGAATCATAGACACCGACCAAGCATATTGAGTCGACACCATTAGAAAGATATACAGCCTCATCGGCAAGCATCCTCACCCCTGCCTTTGCAGCTTCGGCACGCAGCACATCGAAAATACGCAAATCGTGATTACCTGGCACGGCGAACTTGCCATAAACAGTTTCCAACGATGAAAAGGAAGAAAAAAGCTCTGCCGTAGAGCGCACATCGGTAACATAGTCACCACCAAAAGCCACCACATCGGCTCCTATATCTTTCAGTTTACGGCTCAAACACCTCAAACGCCGCGGGGTAAACTTGCTTGGGAAATGCAGGTCGGACATAAACGCGATGCGCAACCCGTCGAACGACTCGGGCAGGCGCTCACTCTCCACCGTATAATGCTTGACACGCCCCACACCATTACCCGACAAGGTGGCACAAGACGAAATCAGCAGCACAAAGGCTGCTGATAAGAATATTTTGAGGAGATGGAATTTCCGCATAAAAGAGGTTACTTCTCTATGAGAACCGTAGCATAGGCTGTAATACCCTCTTTACGACCCTCAAAACCCAATTTTTCGGTTGTTGTAGCCTTTATTGAGAGCATATCGTCATCTATACCGAGTACAGCGGCCATAACTTTCTGCATTTCGGGGATATAAGGATTTAACTTTGGAGCCTGGGCTGCAACCGTTGCATCTATATTTCCTATTCTATAACCCTTTGCAGCAAGCAACTCGCCTGTGCGACGAAGAAGTATCTTGCTGTCGATATTCAGGAACTCGTCAGAAGTGTCGGGGAACTGAAAACCGATATCGCGCAAGTTAGCAGCACCCAAAAGAGCATCACATATTGCGTGAATCAGCACATCTGCATCGGAATGCCCGGCAAGGCCAAACTCATAAGGAATTTTTATTCCTCCAATCCACAAATCGCGTCCTTCGACAAAGCGATGGACATCCATACCGAAACCAACTCTTATCATAACCTGAATATTTTAACGACGTAGAAGATCTCTCAAGCCGTCCATATCGAACGAGAGAGAGAAACGCAATGTCTGGTCAAGGGGGTTATTCTGCGCTGCCGAAATAAGATAAGCACCATCGAGCGAGAAGACACTCATTCTGAAACCGGCACCCACAGTATAATATTTTCTGTTACCCTTGAACTCGTTCTCGTAGTGGTAACCGGCGCGCACCGAGAATTGCTGGTTATAGCAATACTCAACACCGATACCGCCGTAAATCTCCTTCAACTCCTCGCCGAAACCTCCGGGAGCATCGTTGAAGGACTTGAAGATACCGGAAATGGGTGAAATATCGTTGTAACCCTCTTCATTAAGCCACAAATCGTACTCCGAATGACGGTCGAAGCCATCGTTGGGGTCATAACCGTTCTCCTCAAGGAACTGGTTATAGGTGGGACGGGTGGGCACAAGCAACTTGTTTATATCGGCACTGAAAGAGATTGTATTATACTCGTCAATGGGATAGGTCAAAGAAGCACCCAAACGGAAGTTCGTGGGAAGGAACTCATTACGGTTACCGCCGTCATAAGATATCTTTGTACCAATATTGGAGATGTTCAATCCAAGACCAAGCAAACACTCGCGGTCGCCCAGCATAATATAGTTATTATAGAACATTGCAATGTCGGCAGCAAAAGCCTTACCCGGCTCCACATCCTCGTCGAGCGAGTATTTAAGGTCGGAATATATTACACGCAAGGCAATGGCCGCAGAGAGTTTCTCCGACAGCATACGTGAATATGCCACATCGAAAGAGAACTCATAGGGCTTTATGGTCATATCATTGTCGAGCATTGTAACCTCACCCAAAGAGAAATATGTGAGCGAGCTACTTACCGCAGAATAGTCACCTATACGATAAAAACCGGCAATGTTTACAAGGTCGATATCGTTTACAAGCTGACGCAACCAGGGGGTATACGACATTGCCACACCCGCACGCGCTATATTAAAAGGATATTTTGCGGGGTTCCAGTACTGCGAGAAGACATCGGGTTCGGTGGCTGCACCCACATCTCCCAAAGCTCCTGCACGGGCATCGGGGGCTATGGACAAGGAGGTCACACCTGTATACACCGGGTTATATTGCTCGTCCTGCGAATAGGCGGAGAGAGAAACCACCGCCATAAGCATAATTATTAAAATACTATTTCTTGTCATATTTTATCTTTTTAGTTTGCGATTACTATAATTAACTCATTTTCTCCTTATTTATTGTTCAAGACCACAAATTTTCCCGATTTTGTAGCCTCACTGCTGCCACACGACGATACTGTAGCACGATACAGATAGACACCTGTGGGCATGGGCTGACCACCCGATGCCGTAACATCCCAGGCACAGGTATAGGTATCGCCTTCACAAACAACATTCTCCACATTCTTCCACACCAACTGGCCCTGCATATTGAATACCTCTATAGTTACATCCATAGAGCTGTAAGGGAAATTATGTGTCAGTACAAAATAGGAAGTCTGTCCATAGCGCGCCGGGTTGGGCGAAATTGTCATAGAGGCAAGTGAGGGGGTAAGATTTGGAACCACCACAAACGACAGTTCGGCAACAGTAGAGTTATTATGCAAGTCCCAGGCACGCAACATAAGTTTGTGGTAGCCTGCCGACAACGCATTCAGCGGCACAACAATTGTTCCGCGCTTATAGTCGCCTACTTCGGGTACATACGCCTCGTTCAAATTGTATGTATGTTCAATATCGTTGTCAATGATAAGCATAATATCGTGTCCTACACTCGTACCCACGGTATTTATACCATTCTCATCGTAAAGTGTCACATAGAGACAGGGGGTGGAATTCACCTCGCCACCATCAACAAAGAAAGGCGTGTTGAGGTACATTGTAATTTCGGGCCCATTGCCATCGTTCACAAAAGAGGGGTCTGTACCGGCTATCACAAAATTGTCGTAATGACCTTGAGCCAGACTACCTGTAGACGAATTCACAGCAAAGAAATTAAGCATACCGGTATCGCCGCTATAACTCAAGTCCAAAGGTATGGGCATAGTTACATTGAAACGGCCATCGACCACCGCATCGCTACCGGTGAAGAGTTTCTTGTCGCGCGCCGTGTAAGAGAAGGCACCATAACCGAGATTGTCCCTTGTGTACACATCCTCGGCACAGTCGAAGAGCATTGAGGAGATGGTTCCGGCATAATCAGTAACAACATTCCCTTCTGCATCGGCAATGTATCCCTCGACGGCGAGGTTTCCACCCGCCGACACATTGGACTGCACTGTGGCATCGTTCCCCTTGAATTTCTCCACCACCACTTTATATTCGGGCAGTTTCAAGCGGAGAGCAGGGTCGCCCAAAAGCACAAACGAGAGTTTGTTCTCGCTCAGGTCGCTCGACGAAGAAATCACATTATTCTTTGCACGACGCACCGCATCGCCCACAGCCTGACGGCGGCCATCGACCACAGGCTCCAACAACACCCCCATAAAAGCCTTGTTTATAATTGCATTATGCACCTGGCGCACGGTACGCGTTGTGGTAAACAAGCCCACAGCACCACCCCGGGGGTTGAAAAGAGCTATTTCGGCAATGGAATTGTTACCAAGGTCGAAGGGACCGATATCGCAAGACGCTGTTACCCAGAAAGGCAAGCGCGACGAGTTCAACGCCTGCATATCAGTAGCCATCCACACCATTTCGTGAGAGAGTGTGGTAGAACTGCCGTGGCCGGAGTAGTTCACAACCAAAGCGCCCTTGTTCAGACGGTCATATATGGCATCGGTAACATCGGGGTAAGAATTTCCTATGGAATTTGCCACAGGCTCAAAATTATCCCAATAAATTCGGTCTACTATATATGAGGGGAAATTACGTTCCACAACCGTAGCTACGCCCTCGGCATCAATCATATGCTGGTTGGGAAGGTCGTCATCGCCATCATCGCCCCAAAGCGAAATGACATTCAGCCAGTCGCCAACCTCCTTGCCTTTCATATAGGCAATAATCTTATCGACCACGGTGTTCACCTGCGAGAGGCTCTGCGCCGGAATGCGGCCAACACCAATATCAACCTTGTTACGCAGGAAATTATCGCCCTCGGCATCGTCGAGGAAACCATAATAATCCTCAAGCACATAAGAATATATGGCATTCACTGAATTGTTCGACTCATAACAGAGCAGATAATTGTCGGCATCACGCCCTGCGTATGATATAAGGCGGTTGTCGACATAGCTGTCACCGAGCAGCAACAGATATTTTGGCGCAGCTGCTGCATCGGCTGCACGGTCGTAAAGCATCTTCATCAGGCGACGGTACGCAGTAGCATCGGGAGTGCCCGAAGAGAATTCGTTATACACCTGCCCTGCAGTAACCACCGCTACTGTAATACCATCGATGGTGCGGTGCGCTTCGGCCAAGCGCTCTGCGGCAGCAAAGAACTTTCCGTCGGTGGGCACTATTATAACCATATCGGTCTGCCCTAAAGCGTGAAGATTCTGGTTGGACACCTGTCCCACTATTGTAACCTTGGGGAAGTCGGCCGAAGAGGTGTTGAACGCCACATACTCGTCGTTGTAAGAACCTTTTGCCACAACAGAATACTCGCTGCCCGAAAATTCACCGGGAACCTGATAAATGCCATCACTCGAAGAGACACACCACACACGTGTATCGGCCGTGGCACCCGAAATTATAAATTTCGCATTATTGCCCGACGAGTTGCTTCCGCGGAAGTTCACCTGCGCGGCATACATCTGCAAGCTACGGGTAAAGTTCAAAGATATATAATCGAGATAACCCGACTGGTTGGCATTGTTTACCACGTGAGTAAGCTTAACCACGGTGTTTGCACGGAGAGTGGAGCCAGAATAGCGCCCGCTCGATATTTTTCCAAAATCGGCGGTACCCCTTTTCGACAAAGTAACGTTGCCGATGTCCGTTCCGTTCAAATTCACGGCAACCTTGCTACTCTCCTCGGCACTGCTGCCGAACGATACCTCCACAGACATTGTGGAACCTGTGATACCGGGAAGGGAGAAGGAGTACTGCTTTTCGCGTCCTGTAGCATAATTATAGCTGTCGAGCATTATATTTCCATAGTTGCACAGCGAAATGGCATCGTTCTCGTAGAGATCATAATCGGGGAAGGTTACATTGGTCGATGTATAGGATGTAGCCTTTGCCGCCACAGGGAAAGAGGCTGGAGCTGCGTTCTCTTCGGTGAGGAAGTAATAGCCATAAAGCGAATAGACATTCTCTTTATGTGTATACTTGCCCGACTTATAGCTCCACGAAGTAGTACCATTGGCATAGAAGAGCAGACGGTCGCTCTCACGCCACAGGGGAACCTCGCACAAATCATCGACAAGGGTATGTATATCAGTTTCCGGCAAGATATTACCGCCATAACCAAACAGGCGCACTTTTGAAGGATCGGTAAAGCCCATTTCCGAGAGCTGCGCAGTTGTAATCTGGTGAATACCACGCTCCGACACACGCACCTTAACCCAACGACCCGATGCAAGAACCGAATTTTCAGCATAACGGGCGGCAGGGAGAGCCGCCGCACGGGCTGGAGCTGCAACAGCTATGCTGTCAATAACTATCTTATATGAATTTACACGATAATACTTCCCGGAAGAGAAAGCGACCGGCAGAAAAGCGACATCAAGCAGTGGTTTCTTGGCTGCAAATGTAACATTTACTTCCACAACAGGTTCAGCCTGCAGCACATCTCTATACTCGGAAAGGCGGTAGAGAGCCACCTCATCCGGTGTCATTTCCTGCAATTCGGGATATTCGAGATGTGCAGTATATTTCCACCCCTCATACCCTTCGGCAAGAGGATACACAGCCGCACACTGCGGCAGAACAGAATCGCCTTTTACGCGTTCCCAGTCAACATTTATAAACTGTGCATTCACTGCAAGCGGCGCAAGCAGAAACAGCGATATAAAAAGCCTCTTCAAATCCATAATCATCCTTTATCGTATATGAAAATCCAGAACCTTCTCCCCGGCCAAATAGCCTTTCAGGTGAGTACCGATGCGTGCAATACCTGCACCGGCTGGCGTTCCGGTAAATATTAAATCACCTGTTTTCAACGTACAGAAACGGCTCACATAAGCAATAACCTCATCGACAGAAAAGAGCATCTGCGAGGTGTTTGCGCTCTGCACGGTCTCGTCATCAATTGTCAACGAGAACTCGGTATTGTTTATGTCGTACTGCTCCACGGGACGGAACTCGCCAAGAACAGCAGAGCCATCGAAACCCTTTGACAGTTCCCACGGAGCGCCGGCAGCTATGAAATCGCGCTGCATCTGCCTTGCTGTAAAATCAATACCAATTGTTATAGCATCGTAATAACGACGGGCAAAACGCGCCGGAATACTCTTGCCCAGCTGGTTTATGCGCACAACCACCTCGGCTTCATAGTCTATCTGGCCCAGAAAGTCGGGCATATAAAAGTGTTTTCCGTTCTTAAGTATGGCCGAGTCGGGCTTCATAAAGATCATCGGGAACTCAGGTTTTTCACAAGTTCCGTCAAACTCCAGAGCGTGACAGGCATAATTCTTTCCTACAGCAATAATCTTCATTCTAATATCTCTTTGCGCCCCGGCTCGCACGGCGAACCATCGAGGCGGTTGAACATCAACGACAAATGCGCATACAACGACGTATTCTGCACCACAATATCATCGGGGACCCTTATGCGCAAAGGGGTAAAATTCCATATAGCCTTTATCCCGCAACGCACCATCTCGTCGGCAACCTCCTGTGCGTTATAGATGGGAACTGTGAGAACGCCGATTTTAACACCACCGCACTCCATCATCCTCCCAAGCTCACTCATATGATAAACCGGAATACCGGCAACGCAGCGTTCCACAACATTCTCATTCACATCGAACGCCGCAACCAGCTCCAGGCCGAACTGTTTCAGACCCGAGTCATTGAGCAGGGCTGTTCCCAAGCGCCCCGCACCAAAGAGAAATGCCTTGTGCATACGGGTAAAACCCAGAAAATCCTCAAGAACCTGTATAAGGTTGTCAATATCATAGCCCACGCGGGTGCGGCCAAGAATATTGACACAGGAGAGGTCCTTTGCTATCTGCGACGCAACAATATTGGTCTCCTTCGACAAGCGCGTAGACGAAACAGACAGTTCGCCCCTCGACTTGAGCAGGCGACACACCGACAGATACCAAGGCAAACGGCGCAAGGTAGGTTCGGGCACTCTTTCCAAGTATTGTTCTGCAGACATCTTTGTTAACGCGCGTGTTTATTATTAACGTAGCAAAATTAGTGTTATTTTGTGAGGAGATAAAATTTGTTGCTAAAAATATTATATCTTTGCGCCACAAAAGAGAAGCCCCCGTTCAGGGCTAACCGCAAAAACCAGAGAAAAGAATGAAGAAAAACGACTGGAAAGAGAGACTGAATATTGTCTACTCCACCAACCCCGACTTTCAATATTCCACCGATGAAAAGGAGGAAATTGGCACTCTCCCCAAGCAGCAACAAAAGCTCAGAGTGAGCATCGAGAAGAACCACCGCGGAGGCAAGACCGTAACGCTGGTGAAAAATTTCGTCGGGCACGACGATGATATAAAAGAGTTAGGAAAATTTCTGAAAACCCGTTGCGGTGTCGGTGGCAGTGTAAAAGATGGGGAGATACTCATACAGGGTGATTTCAAAGAAAAAATCATCGAGCTCCTAAAAAAAGAGGGGTACACCCAAACAAAATAAAAGCACCCTGCACCAACTTGACATATTTTCATTATCTTCGCAACATAATCATACAGAAAACAAGATTATAAAACCACTAAAAACAAATATTATGGCACAGAAATCTAAACTTCTTCTTGCAGCAGAGCTGCTAAAAATCAAAGCCGTAAAACTACAGCCCGAACAGCCTTTTACTTGGGCATCAGGCTGGAAATCACCCTTCTACTGCGACAACCGCAAGACTTTGTCGTTCCCCGGCTTGCGCACACGAGTAAAACTCGGCCTTTCAAACCTCATTCTCGAGGAGTTCCCCGAAGCTGATACCGTTGCAGGTGTTGCAACAGGAGCCATCGCTCAGGGTGCACTTGTGGCAGAGGAACTGGGCAAGCCCTTCGTTTATGTACGTCCCAAAGCTAAAGACCACGGTCTTGGCAACCAGATTGAGGGTGACATTCAGCTCGGCGCAAAAGTTGTTGTTGTTGAAGACCTTGTATCTACCGGCCTCAGCAGCCTTAAAGCAGTTGATGCGTTGCGCGCTGCAGGCGTGGAGGTTGTAGGTATGGTAGCATCATTCACATACGGTTTCGGCGTAGCCCCAGAGGCCTTCGAGAATGCCGGCGTGAAGCTCATCACCCTCACAAACTACGAGGCTGTAGTAGAGGCTGCCAAGGAGACAAACTACATCACCGAGGATGACATGCCTACACTCCAGGAGTGGAGAGCAAACCCATCGGAGTGGAGAAACGACCTCAAGTAATCATTTAACAAACATTCGGTATGGGCCCCTTTTGTCAAAGAATGGGCCCATACTTTCACTTTATAACAAAGTTACATATA
>JAZRMX010000044.1:0-88087 GCA_045647885.1 Bacteroidaceae bacterium | reverse complement strand
GTCGCTCATGAAACCGTGAGCGTTCAAGTTGTCAACCTGAGGAGCGCCTGTACCCTTAAGTGCCTCGCCTGAAAGAGCAAGCTTAGGCTCCGGATACTTTGTTGCATAACCCTTTGTACCTGTGAGCTTGAACAAACGGTTATAAGGCTGGGGAGTCATTACGTTGTGCTGGATTTCAACAACCTTACCCTGTGCTGTACGCATAAGTGTTGTAGTGTGGTCACCGTTACGGAATTCAGTACACTCCTTACCGGTCTTCTCCTTTACAAGTTCCTTACCAAAGAAAGGCTCTGTATCCATTGCTACAAGTGTTGCAAAGCGGTCGCCGCGGTGAATGTCCAAACACTGCGCAACGGGGCCAAGGCCGTGAGTAGCATAAAGGTCACCACGGTTCTCCTTATTATATTTTAGACGCCAGTGAAGATTCTCAACATCATTGTCGGCGGGATCTTTCCAATATGCATCCCAGAACCACTCGAGGCTGTGGATGTAGGCACCCTCTGCACGGATAATTTCACCAAAGACACCATCCTGAGCCATTGCAAGAGCGTTCATTTCATAGTCGTCGTAGCAGCAGTTCTCAAGGATGAAACAGTGAAGGCGTGTCTTCTCTGAAAGGTCGATAAGGCTCCAGCACTGCTCAAGGTTCATTGCAGAAGGAACCTCAATAGCTGCGTGCTTGCCATTCTCCATAGCAAATTTAGCTATAGGATAGTGGTGATTCCAGTCGGCAGCGATGTAAACAAGGTCAATATCGGGACGTTTGCAAAGTTCCTCATAACCTTTCTCACCGCAATAGATGTCGGCAGGCATCAAACCCTGCTCGCGGAGGTGTTTCTGACAAGCCTCGGCACGTGCATACTCATAGTCGCAGAGAGCAACAATTTCAACACCGGGAATACGGCAAAAACGTACCACTGCACCGGGACCACGCATACCCAAGCCGACAAAAGCAACGCGCACTGTCTGAATAGGAGCTGCGGTCAAATTAAGAACGTGTTGCTGACCCTCGGCACGAGCGGGAGTTTCAACAACGATTGTACCCTTGTTCCAGTTCCATTTTGTAGAAGGAGAAAGGGATTGTGCCTGTGCAGTGGTAGCTGAGAGAGCCATAACAGCTGCAAAAGCATAACCGAAAAGTTTCTTAAAATTCATAATGTGGTTTTTAAAAGTTTATATTAAGTTTACTTAAATTCCTTTAAGCCCAATCTATGCGAAGGCAAATATAATAATAATAATGATATTATTAATAATAATTTGTATTTTTTTTATCGGACCTTGCTGTCGCCCACCCATTTGCCAAAGTAAATGCGGCGGTCGGGTTTAAAAAGAACGCCATACCCTTGACGATAGCCGTTTTCGTACTTGCCATACCAGAAATCGCCGTTTGCCCAATAATAGACGCCATAACCGTGACGGCGGCCGTTGTACATTTCGCCGTAATAGGCATCGCCATTATCATATTTCACCTGCTTGAAGGTGTAGGCTGCAGGCTCGGTAGCTGTGGGCACATAAGGTGCTGCAAGGCGTAGGTCGCCCTCAGTGGTGTGTACGCGCAGGATATTTCCCGTAACCACATCATACTCAACAAAATGTTCTTCAGTGCCCACGCGAGCCATTTCGCCGGTAAGGGTTATACCGAACAGGTGTTTTCCATTGCAATACTGACCAAAGGTCTGCGCCCCGTTATTTGAGAGGAAATAGCCCCACCCGTATATGTTATTATTTATCAAATTACCTATATACTGGCCGTCGCGGCTCGATATGTATTTTACCTCACCCTCGCGCTCCGCATAGTCACAGAAGACGGCCTGAAGAGCGTCGCACATTTCGGGGTAAAACTTTATTTCTTCCTGCGCAAAAAGCAACGATGAAAACGCAAGAAATGTTGCAAAAAACATCTTTCTCATATTATTTCCCATACAAATTATTCTCTTTTATAAAAACCTCCACAGCTTGTGGCACATAGGAGGATATGCTTTCATTCCTTGCCACACACTCGCGCACCATTGTGGAACTGACATCGCAAAGTTTGGCCGAGAGCCACTCCACGCCACACGGCAAGGACGGCTGTTTTTCGTCGCCACGTGGATAGACAATTATCCCGTAACGCGAAAGAATTGTTTCCCACTTATACCATTTGTGGAACTTTTCCCAATTATCGGCACCTATCAAGAGCTTAAACTCCCTTTCCGGGAAGGCCTCTTCAAGGGCGGCAAGGGTGTTCACCGTGTAAGATGGACGCGGCAATGAGAATTCAAAATCGCACGCCACGAAAGAGGCATTTCCCTCAACCGCAAGCTGCACCATTTTCAGACGGATCTCTTCGGGGGTAATTCTGCAACCCTCCTTATGGGGATTCAACGGAGAGACCATAAACCACACCTCGGCAGCAAGCCCACGGCGACACACTTCGGCAGCAAGCGACATATGCCCGTTGTGTATAGGGTCGAAACTGCCGCCAAATATTACTGTAGGTATCTTATTATTCATTCAGGAACTTATTGACAACGGCAAGAAGTTCCTCTTTTGCCTTGTCGAGGTTGTCGTTCACAATAACACGGTCGGCATATTTCGAGAAGGTCATCTCATATTCAGCCTTTCCTATGCGTTTTTCAATCTCCTCGGGTGCTGTATCACCACGCCCTATAAGACGCTCACGGAGAACATCGATTGAGGGAGCCTGCACAAAGATGAAAAGCGCACGGTTACCGTAATACTTTTTAAGGCTGCAACCGCCTTTTACATCCACATCGAAAAGGATATTCTGCTGCTTGAGCTGTTCCTCGACCTGCGATTTTAATGTTCCGTAGAAACGACCGGGATAAACCTCCTCGTACTCCACAAACTCGTTGGCATAGATTTTTGCACGGAATTCGTCGGGGGTAAAAAAGAAATAATCAACCCCGTGCTGTTCCTCGCCACGCGGAGGACGGCTTGTTGCCGACACCGAGAACCCGAATGTAGGATTCTCATCCATAAGATAATGCACCAATGTCGATTTTCCCGAACCCGATGGGGCTGAAAAAATCACAACCTTTCCATTGCTCATATATTACATTACATTAAGAACCTGCTCTTTTATCTGCTCAAGTTCGTCTTTCATTTTAACTACAATATTCTGCATCTCGGCGTGGTTGCTCTTGCTGCCGAGAGTGTTTATCTCGCGCCCCATCTCCTGAGCTATAAAGCCGAGTTTTTTACCCTGCCCGTGAGCTCCGTCGATTGTCTCCACAAAATAGTTCAAGTGGTTCGAGAGGCGCTGCTTCTCCTCGTTAATATCAAGTTTTTCTATATAGAAAATCAACTCCTGCTCGAAACGGTTCTTGTCGTAATCCACGCCCACCTGTTTCTCTAGAGTATCTTTTATGCGCGCACGGATTTTCTCCACACGCTCCTTTTCATAAGGCTCAACACTTGCGAGCAACGAAGAAATATTCCCGATTTTATCGAGGAATTTTGCACGCAAAGCCTCACCCTCCTGTTTGCGGAAAGCCATAATATCGTTGAGTGCCTCTTTCACTGCAGAAAGAGCAAGATTCCACTCCTCGTCGCCCACCTCATAGATTTCCTTACGGGCAATAACGTCGGGCATACGAAGAAGCACCTCAAAGAGGTTCGAGGGCAGAGGTATAGAGGTAGACTCGGAAACCGCCTTCATCTGCTCCGCATAGGCCTGCATAACCTCGGCGTTTATCGAAGGGGTATCGGCCTTCTCGTTTTGCTCAACCCAAAGAGAGAAATCGACTTTTCCGCGCTCAAGGACACTTGTCACAAGAGTGCGGATCTCCATTTCGTGCCCTTTGAACTGGGGTGCTATGCGGGTGGACAAATCCATCGCCTTACCATTGAGCGAACGAATCTCTATACAAATTTTCCTATCCTGAAAAAGCGCTACAGCCTTGCCGTAGCCGGTCATTGACAATATCATATTTTGTTCACGGCAGGAACACGCACTGCCTCGGCTATAAAACTCCTAAATTTATATTTATTTTACAAAAGTAACCATTTATTCCAAAAACAGGCAATATGTGGCATTTTTTTTACAACCTTCACCACTTCTTATATTAAAAAATATTATTTATTGGCAATAATAATATTAAATTCTTATTTTTGCATTTTAATACGGAGAAACCGCGAAATTCAAGAGACAGATGGCAGTAATATTACACATAGAAGCCTCGACAGAAATATGCTCGGTAGCATTAAGCGAGGACGGACAGGTATTTTTCGAGAGAGTGAACGAGGAAGAGCGCTCACACGCAAAAGTCATAGCACCTTTTGTGGAAGAGGCAATAAACATCGCCGACAGCCGCAGTATGCCCCTTACAGCCGTGGCATTGAGTTGTGGCCCGGGCTCCTATACAAGCCTGCGCATAGCATCGTCAACAGCAAAAGGCGTGTGCTACGGGCGAGGCATTCCACTCATAGCCATACCCACCACAGCCATAATGTGCGTGCCGTTGCTTCTTGGTGAGGAACTTCCCGAAGATGCCCTTCTGTGCCCTATGATTGACGCACGCCGCAATGAGGTATACGCAACCGTGTACGACAGAGCACTAAACGTGATAAAACCCACCGCAGCCGAGATTGTTACAGAGGAGAGCTTTACCGACATACTTGCCAACCACCCCGTATACTTCTTCGGTAACGGAGCCGGCAAGTGCAGCACCATAATCACACACACCAACGCACATTTCATCGACAAGTTCCGCAACCCACTGGCAAAAAATATGATGCCCCTTGCCGAACGTGCCGCGTGGGAAGAGCGTTTCGAGGATATTGCATACTTCGAGCCCTTCTACCTTAAGAACTTTATTGCAACAAAGCCCAAGGAACTTTTGAAGAACTATTAAAAAACAGCCCATTATGATGGAATACAATACCAAGCAGAAAAGACTGCCCCTGCCCGAGTATGGTCGCTCGGTACAAAAGATGGTCGACCACGCCCTCACCATTGAGAACCGTGAGGAGCGCCAGAAATGCGCAGTTACCATTATAAACATTATGGCAAGCATGTTCCCCAACCAACGCAACCTGCCCGACTACGAGCGTAAGCTGTGGGACCACCTCGCCATTATGTCCGACTTCAAACTCGACATTGACTACCCCGTAGAGGTAATAAAGAAGGAGACTTTCAACGAGCCCCCGCAGAGAATACCTTACCAGACAGGAGAGGTGCAGCACCGCCACTACGGCCGCATTGTGGAGGAGATGATTGCTCACGCCCGCACACTCGAGGAGGGAGAAGAGCGCAACAAGTTGATAGAACTCATCACCATACAGATGAAGAAGAACTACCTTGCGTGGAACAAGGATGTTGTTGAGGACAAGAAGATATTCGAGGACCTCAAGAACTACTCAAAAGGAGAGATTGATATTACCGAGGGCGAAATAAAGATAAACGGGCAGGCGCCCAACAACAACCGTCCCAACAACAAACAACGCCAGGGCGGCAAAAAGATATTCAAGAAGAAACAATATTAAAAAGAGAACCGATATGGCATCTTTCATAATTGAAGGCGGACACAAACTCAAAGGCAGCATCACACCTCAAGGAGCAAAGAACGAGGTTCTGCAGGAGATATGCGCCACTCTGCTCACAGCAGAAAAAGTTACTATAGAGAACATACCCGACATTGCCGATGTAAATAACCTCATAAACCAGTTGATAAATATGGGTGTGAGCGTTACCCGTAACGGCGTGGGCTGTTTCACTTTTCAGGCAAACAATGTAAACCTCGATTATATCGACAGCGAGGAGTACATAAACGGTTGCGCCCGCCTGCGCGGTTCAGTAATGTTCATCGGCCCGTTGCTTGCCCGTTTCGGCAAGGCAACAATGTCGGAACCCGGTGGCGACAAGATAGGCCGACGCAGACTCGACACACACATTATAGGTCTTCAGAAACTGGGAGCATCGTTCAGTTTCGACCAGGAGAAGAGAATCTACCATATGAATGCCCAAAAGCTGAAAGGCTGCACAATGCTGCTCGACGAAGCATCGGTAACCGGTACTGCCAACATAATTATGGGTGCCGTTCTTGCCGAAGGCAAAACAACCATCTACAACGCAGCCTGCGAGCCATACATACAGCAGTTGTGCCGTATGCTAAACAAGATGGGCGCAAAAATCTCGGGCATAGCCAGCAACCTGCTCACCATAGAAGGTGTAAAAGAGCTTGGCGGATGTACCCACCGTGCTCTGCCCGATATGATTGAAGTGGGAAGCTTTATAGGTATGGCAGCTATGACACAGAGCGAGATAACAATAAAAAATGTTTCGTTCGAGAACCTGGGAATAATTCCCGACAGCTTCCGCCGCCTGGGCATACACTTTGAACAGATAGGAGATGACATTTTCATTCCCGAACAGAAAGAGTACCAGATTGACTCCTTTATCGACGGTTCCATTATGACAATAAGCGACGCACCGTGGCCCGGCCTCACCCCCGACCTTTTGAGCGTTATGCTTGTGACAGCCATACAGGCAAAAGGCAGCGTTCTCATACACCAGAAGATGTTCGAGAGCCGCCTCTTCTTTGTCGACAAGCTCATAGATATGGGCGCACAGATTATCCTCTGCGACCCCCACCGCGCAGTAGTCATAGGACACAACCGCCGCTTCACGCTCAAACCCCGCTCAATGAGTTCACCCGATATACGCGCCGGAATTGCCTTGCTCATCGCCGCAATGAGTGCCGACGGAGTAAGCCGCATAGACAACATAGAACAGATTGACCGAGGTTACCAAGACCTTGAAGGCCGTCTCAACCAGATTGGTGCAAAAATAACACGCTCATAAAAATGCTTAAAAAAGAAGATTTCATACATTTCGGAAAATTCCTTAAACCCCACGGCACAAAAGGAGAGATTGGGTTGCAAGGCGACGATTACTCCCTCGGCGACGAGTGCGACTTTGTAGCTGTAGACATAGACGGAATATTGGTACCATTCTTTTTTGAATATTGCCGCACAAAGAACAACGACGCTATGATTCTCAAAATGGAGAGAATGAACAGCGCCGAAGAGGTGCGCTATCTCACCAACCGCGAAGTATATATACCCCGCGAATGGGTGGAAGAGAGCGACAACCTCTCGTGGAGCTACTTTAAAGGATTCAAGGCTACCGACAAGAAAGCCGGCCCCATAGGTGAGATTACCGATGTGGACGACAGTACCATAAACACCCTGTTCGTGATAGAAAAGGGAGGAGATGAGATTCTTATCCCTGCACAAGAGGAGTTTATTGCCGATATAAACCACAATAAAAGGGAAATTACTTTCGACCTGCCCGAAGGGCTCATATCATTATAAACCACGACGATGATGAAGAAAAAAGGGTTCCGCAGTCGCCTGATGCGCAAATACAGGCTCACAATACACAACGAGAACAAGCTCGAGAACGTGCTTGGTTTCTATGTATCGCCCCTGTGGGTGATACTGTCGCTGTTCTTCTCGTTCCTTCTTGTCGCAGGAGTAATTTATCTTATTCTTGCCTTCACCCCCGTGGGCGAATACCTCCCGGGACACATCAACGACAAGACACGGGAGATGCTTGTGAGCTACAACATTAAAATAGACTCACTCAAAGAGGCTGTTGACAAACAGGACCGCTACCTTGGCAACATAAAAAACCTGCTCGAGGGCAATATGCCCGGCGACAGCACCATGAACGCACCCGAACTGCCTTCGACCGACAACATCTCCATTGCAACCACAGCGCTGGAGGAGAAGTTTGCAGCAGAATTCGAAGAGCGCGAGAAATATAACCTCACCTCTCTCGCCACAAGCGTTGGAGCGTTGCAGGAACTCAATTTCTACCGCCCGTCGCGAGGTATAATAATCAAAGGATTCAACCCACTGGATAAACATTACGGAATCGACATAGCCGAGAACCCCGGCGAAAGCGTTCTTGCCATACACGAAGGCACCGTGATTATGAGCGACTACACCGCCAACGACGGTTACACAATAGCAGTACAACACAAGGAGAACCTCATTTCGGTCTACAGGAACTGCTCACGCCTGCTCAAAGAGGTGGGCGACAAGGTGTATGCAGGAGAGGTCATTGCTTCGCTTGGCAAAGGCGGCGAAAGCAACGATAACGTACTGAAACCATACCTGCACTTTGAATTATGGCACAGAGGAAAAGCCCTCGACCCCAATATCTACATAGCATTTTAGTTCAAGAAACAATATGGAAAGCGCAAAAAAAAGACAAATAGCAATATTAGGCTCCACAGGCTCTATAGGCACACAGACACTGCAAGTAGTTGAGGAGCACCCCGAACGTTTCGAGGTATATGCAATAACCGCAAACACCCGTGTAAACGAACTCATTGAACAAGCACGCAAGTTCATTCCTCGCGTAGCCGTTATAGCCGACGAGAGCAAATACACACAACTGAAAGAGGCACTCGGCGACCTACCCATACGTGTATGCGGTGGTTACGAGGCAATATGCGAGGTGGTTAAAGAGCCCGAGGTTGATGTTGTGGTAACCGCAATGGTAGGATTTTCGGGATTGCGCCCCACTATAGAAGCCATCAAGGCCGGCAAAGAGATTGCCCTCGCCAACAAAGAGACAATGGTGGTTGCCGGTGAGCTTGTAAACGCTCTCGCCACAGAGCACAACGTGCCCATTCTCCCCGTGGATTCAGAGCACTCGGCAATATTCCAGTGCCTTGCCGGTGAGATGGAGAACAAGGTGGAAAAACTAATACTCACCGCATCGGGAGGCCCCTTCCGCACCTGGGATATAGCACAGCTTGAGAACGTTACAAAAGAGCAGGCACTGAAGCACCCCAACTGGAGTATGGGAGCAAAGATAACCATTGACTCGGCCTCTATGATGAACAAAGGCTTCGAGGTTATGGAGGCAAAGTGGCTCTTTGGCGTAGGTGCCAAAGATATTGAGGTTGTGGTACACCCACAGTCGGTAATACACTCAATGGTACAGTTTGCCGACGGCGCCGTAAAAGCACAGCTCGGCACACCCGATATGCGCCTTCCCATTATGTACGCACTCTCTTACCCCGAGCGCCTCACTTCTTCATTCTCGCGCCTCGATTTCGGCACACTGGGAGAACTGACCTTTGAGAAGCCCGATATGGAGAAATTCCCTAACCTGCGCCACGCCTACGACGCTCTCTCAATGGGCGGTAACATCCCCTGTGTGGTAAACGCCGCAAATGAGGTGTGCGTGGCAGCCTTCCTTGCCGACCGCATACGTTTCAACGATATGCCCCGCCTTATAGCTCGCGCTATGCAGGAGACCGATTACATACTTAAACCCACCCTCGACGACTACCTTGCTACCGACCGCGAGGTACGCAAGATGGTTGAAAGCTGGATTTAATTTTTAACGAATAAAATTTTATAGATACAAAATGGAAGTATTCTTTATACGAGCGTTGCAGTTGATTATGGCACTGAGCCTTTTGGTGCTGATACACGAATTCGGACACTTTCTTTTCTCAAGAATATTCAAGGTGAGAGTGGAAAAATTCTACCTCTTCTTCGACTGGGGCTTTTCACTTTTTAAATGGAAACCCAAAAACAGCGACACCGAGTATGGCGTGGGCTGGATTCCCCTTGGCGGTTATTGCAAAATATCGGGTATGATAGACGAGTCTATGGATACCGAGCAGATGAAACAACCTATGCAACCGTGGGAATTCCGCGCAAAACCGGCGTGGCAGCGCCTGCTTATAATGATTGGTGGTGTAATGTTCAACTTCATACTTGCCATGTTCATATACGCCATGATTATGTTCACCTGGGGCGAGAGCTACACCGACATACGCAAGGCAACATACGGAATGGAATTCAACGAGAACGCAAAATCACTTGGTTTTGTCGATGGCGATATCATTCTAAGAGTTGATGATACCGAGGTTGACCGTTACAACGTGGACCTGTTGCGCGCAATTGCCGACAGCAAAGAAGTTACCGTACTGCGTGCCGGCAACGAAGCAAAGGTGGAGATTCCCGAGGACTTCGGCCTGCTCGATATGGGCAAAGGCACACCCTTTATGCAGTACCGCATACCCGCTGTGGTGGACAGCATTCTGCCCACCTCGGCTGCACAGATTGCCGGCATACAGAAAGGCGACAGCATCATAAGCATCGGAGGGAAAAGTATCGCTTCGTGGAACGGGCTGATGGCAGTTATGCAGCAAACCAAGGAAAACAACACACAGAGCATAGGGATTACAGTTATGCGCGACAGCGTTGTTAACCTAACCGCCGCTCTCGACAGCACATACAAGCTTGGCATTACCCCCCGTACCCCCGACTACCCCGTAGAGAAAATCACATACAACTTTGCCGAATCATTCCCCGCAGGCATCGCATACGGCTGGAACGTACTCAAAGGCTATGTAAGCGACTTCAAATACCTCTTCTCAAAAGAGGGTGCACAGTCTGTGGGTATGTTCGGAACCATTGGAAGCCTCTTCCCTGCAACTTGGGATTGGCACCAGTTCTGGTTGATGACCGCAATGCTCTCACTCATACTCGCGGTAATGAACATTCTGCCCATTCCTGCCCTCGACGGCGGACACGTTGTATTCCTTCTCATAGAGGTGATTACCGGCCGCAAGCCTAGTGACAAGGCTCTTGAGTATGCACAGATGGCAGGTATGATAATACTTTTAGGACTTTTCGTACTCGCGACCTATAACGACGCGATGCGTTTCATATTCTAATTACCACTATTTATGAAAGGAATCCTTTATACCCTATTAGGTGTGGTTATGGCAGCCTGCGCTACAGGCAAACCCTCCTGTGCCACTGGAGAGGCCATGAGCACCGACAGCACACAAACGTTTGCAACAAAGCTTTTTGCAGCCGTAAACACAATGACGGAGAAAGAGAATTTCTGCATCTCACCCGCAAGCGCACAGTGGGCACTTGCAATGACAGCAAACGGCGCTCGCGGCAACACAGCCAAGCAGATGTACGAAGCACTCGGCTACCCCAACGCCGCAGACAACAGCCAAGGGTTCAATTGCCTGCAACAAAAAAACATTGAAGCACTCACCTGTAGCGAAGATGCCAAGATTTCGGTAGCAAACTCCATTTGGGCGAGCAAAGATATAAACCTCAAAAAGAGTTTCATTGAGGATAATGCCAGTTTCTACGACGCTACCGTAAAAAACACAAACTTCGACGCCAAGGCCATAAAAGAGATAAACAGCTGGTGCAGCGACAAGACCGAGGGCAAGATTACCTCAATTATCGACGAAGCAGCCCCCTCCACACAGCTCATACTCATTAATGCCCTACACTTCAAGGCAAAATGGATGCACCCCTTTTACGAAGAAGCCACCTATGATGGCACCTTTACCAAGGCCGACGGGGAGAAGACCACCGTGCAGATGATGTACCAAAAACGCATTGCACCCTTCTACCAGGACACCATTCTAAAAGCCACCGCACGCACCTTCGAGGGCGGCGAGTATTCAATGATACTCATACTGCCACACAAATGGAGCAGCATAGAAAAAGCCCTCGACCGCTTCGCTGAGATTTACAAGGGCAGGTTTCCCGGCAACAAGACCTACAGCGTGCAGCTCTCTATGCCCAAGTTCAGGTGCGAGTTTGGCACAAGCCTGAAACCGATGCTCAAAAAGATGGGTGTAACCGACGCATTCGGCGAAACAGCCGATTTTAGCGGAATATCAAAAACACCCCTTCTCATTGACGATGTAATACAAAAGAACTACATCACAGTGGATGAATCGGGCGCCGAGGCAGCCGCCACAACCGCCGTAATGATGTTAGGAATGACTGCTCGACCTATGGAAAAGAAAGAGATTATCCTCAACCGCCCCTTCATTTATGCGATAACAAACAACCACACCGGCGAAATATTATTCATCGGCAAAGTAGGTAACCCCAAATATTAAAAAACAGATTATATGAAAAAACTGCTGACACTCATTGTGATAATTGCTCTCGCCACAAGCGCAATGGGCAAGAATCCCAAGTATGTATTCTACTTTATCGGCGACGGAATGGGCCCCTCGCACGTTCTCGGCACCGAACTGTTCCTCGGAGAGAAAGAGGGTAAGATTGGACGCCCCGCCCCCTTGTGCTTCACACAATTCCCCCACAGCGCATTCGTGACAACCTTCTCGGCAAGCAACGGTGTCACAGACTCGGCAGCATCGGGCACAGCCCTTGCCACAGGCCACAAGACCACCAACGGATTCTTGGGCGCAGCCCCCGACGGCACACCCGTTTATAGCGTAGCTCACGCGGCAAAAAAAGCCGGATACGCAGTGGGAATAGCAACCACCGTATGTATAAACCACGCAACACCCGGAGCATTCTATGCCCACAACAAGAGCCGTAACAACTACCACGAGATAGCCTGGGATATGCTCACCGCCGGCTACGACTTCTATGCCGGTGGCGACGCAAAATGCAGCGACGCGCAACGCGAGGAGCTATACTCCGCAGCCGAGAAACAAGGCTACACCATTGCACGCGGATATACCGACTACCTCGCCAAAGCCGACGAGGCTAAAAAGATGATGCTTTACCAACAGGAGGTAAACGAAGGCATACCTTATACTATAGACCGCACCGAGGATGACCTTACCCTGGCACAGATAACCGATGCCGCCATAGATTTCCTTTCCGACAAGAGCAAGAAAGGCTTCTTCCTTATGGTGGAGGGAGGCAAGATTGACTACGCCTCACACAGCGACGACGCAGCAACCGTATTCCAGGAGATGCTCGACTTTAACGCAGCCATAGCCGAAGCCGTGGAGTTCTACAAGAAGCACAAGGAGGAGACTCTCATTATCGTTACCGCCGACCACGAAACCGGCGGCCTTGTACTTGGCTACAGCGGTGCATACGCCCTTAACCTCAAAGCCCTCGATCACCAAAAAGCAAGCGAGGACAAGCTGAAGAGCATTATGCGCACAAAAGCAATGCAGCGTATGCCCCTGCGTTGGGAAGATATCAAAGAGGTTATAAGCCAGAACACAGGTTTGTGGAGCGCTCTCACCCCCAACCAGCACGAGGAGCAGACAATGAAAAGACTCTTCGAAGAGGGAGAGGGTAACCCCAATAAACGCGTGGATAAATTTGAAGCAATAGCCACCGTTGCCAAGAATGCCGTAAACCGCATTGCCCTTGTAAGCTGGGCAGGCCCCAACCACTCGGGAACCTTCGTGCCGCTTTTCGCTATAGGCGAGGAGGCCGACGAATTCCACGGCATTATAGACAATACCGACATTCCCAAGATGATAAAGAGAATCGCAGGATACAAATGAATTACGCGGTGTAACTAATGCAAAAATCCGAGTCAAAAATATTTTTGACTCGGATTTTTATATATTCTTTAAGCTTTATTGATAACGCAAGCTCTGACCTATACGCAGAACTGTTTTAGAATTTATACCATTCAATTTATAAATTGTGCTCTGCGAAACACCGCGCTTGCGAGCAATGGTAGAAACAGACTCACCGCTACGCACCTTGTGATACTTGGGCTCGGGACCTTCAACAATCATTTTGCCACTCTTTGCATCGTAACGGCGTGTGCCGGGCTTGTAATATGTATATTGCTCGCCCGTGGTTGTCTGGTTCTTGAAGTCGAAAAAGAGCGCAGGGTTCAATGATTTGCCCATCAACAAAGTCTCAAAATGCAAGTGGGGGCCTGTGCTGCGACCTGAATTACCGCCCAAGCCGATGGGGTCGCCGGCCTTAACCTTCTGGTCCTGCACCACGAGCTTTCTCTGCAAGTGAGCATAAACAGTCTCAAGGCCGTTATTGTGGCGTATAACCACATAGTGGCCATAACCACGACGCTGATAGGCTGTAATGCGCACCTTACCATCGAACGCCGCACGTATGGTATCGCCACGCTGCACCTTTATATCGAGCCCGTTATGCGCTCTGCGGCGGCGAGGACGATAGCCGAACACGTCGGTTACCTTTGTATTGGTAGTGGGCATAACAAAATTACGCAAGTCAATGCGCAAAGAATCGGGGAGTTTTGCCGTATAGTGCACACCGCTGTTCTCCCAAGTAGGATAGAGCTCGCTCGAGGGTATCATAAACGCCTCGTTGAGCAGAGAAGAACGCACCTCTACCGGCTCACTCACCTCCATAGGCATATCTACAGGAGTGGGAGCAGGCAAAACATCCTGTGCTTGAGCACAGAACGATGATACCGCCAACAGAGTTGCGGTTATATATTTTTGCACTCTTATCACTATTGTTCCTTTTTATTTGAACTTAAGACTCTCTTCACCACCGTACTCAAACTCGGTTACTGCCGATTTATAATCGAACAATTCGCCCTCTTTGAAGAAACGTGCAATCTCTATCTGCGCATTCTCCACAGAATCCGACGCGTGAACCACGTTCTGCTCACCACTCATTGAGAAGTCGCCACGTATGGTTCCGGGAAGAGCCTTACGCGAATTTGTTGCACCTACGAGCAGACGCACAGTCTCCACAGCCTCGGCACCCTCGAGACAGCAAGCGATAAGAGGAGCAGCCTGCATTGATGCCTTCAGATAGGGGAAGAAGGGACGTTCTTTGAGGTGAGCATAATGCTCGTTCACAATCTCGTCGGTCATAAACAACATTTTCATACCCACGATACGCAGGCCTTTACGCTCGAAACGTGTGATGATGTCGCCTGTCAAACCACGCTGAATAGCGTTGGGTTTAATAAGGATGAGTGTTTTTTCCATCGTCGAAGTGTTTTAATTTATACGTATAAATTGCCGCAAGGAACGGCGACCAATAAAACTTTACTTGGCGAAGATAGCAAAAATAATTGATAAAAACGCCATTATTAAATATTTATGTTTTTAAAAAACAGTCTTTTAACTATCCGTTGCCGCAACCGGCACACACAACCTATGCTACGATATTGCGCCCCAATTCCAATTATTACGCTTTTTAATAATACGCAACTGCTCCCACAACACACGATAGAGAGGGTTTTCGCATTGCGGGTCGGCCTCCACAATCTCACGGGCAACCTCGCGCACATATTGCAGCAACTGCTCGTCGCGTGAGAGGCTGGCAATCTTCAAGTCGAGCGCAATACCACTCTGCTGCGTACCCTCAATATCACCCGGGCCACGCAATTTCAGGTCGGCCTCGGCAATTTCAAAGCCGTCGTTACTGCCCACCATAATCTCCATACGTTTACGGGTATCCTCGGACAATTTATAGTCGGTCACAAGAATGCAATAGGACTGCGAACCACCACGCCCCACACGACCGCGCAACTGATGCAACTGCGAAAGGCCGAAACGCTCGGCATTCTCAATTACCATCACCGTGGCATTAGGCACGTCCACACCCACCTCAATTACCGTGGTAGAGACAAGCAACTGTGTTTCGCCCTGCGCAAAACGACGCATCTCCTCGTCCTTTTCCTTGGGTTTCATCTTGCCGTGGAGCTTGCTCAAACGATAATCGCAGAATATGTTACATAGCTGTTTATAGCCCTCCTCAAGGTTCTTGAGGTCGAGTTTCTCACTCTCGCTTATTAGCGGATAGACCACATAAACCTGCCTGCCCTCCTGCAACTGACGGCGAATGAAAGAGTACATCTGGTCGGCACGGTTGCGGAATATGTGCTGCGTGCTTATAGGTTTGCGGCCTGGCGGCAGTTCATCTATTACCGAGACATCGAGGTCGCCGTAGAGAGTCATCGCAAGAGTACGGGGAATGGGGGTTGCTGTCATCACAAGTATGTGTGGCGGAATATTGTTCTTTGCCCACATCTTTGCTCTCTGCACCACACCGAAACGGTGCTGCTCGTCTATCACCACAAGCCCCACATTGGAGAACTGCACATTATCCTCGAGCACAGCGTGCGTACCCACAAGAATATCCACCGAACCGTCGGCAAGCCCCTGAAGAATTGCAGGCCTATCCTTCTGTTTTGTGCTACCCGTGAGCAGTTCCACACGCACAGGAAGCCCCGAGAGCATACGAGAAAGAGTCGCAAAATGCTGCTCGGCAAGAATCTCTGTAGGCGCCATAAGACAAGCCTGGTAGCCGTTGTCCTTGGCAAGGAGCATCGATAGAAGCGCGACAAGGGTTTTTCCGCTACCAACATCACCCTGCACAAGGCGGTTCATCTGTCGCGAGGTATTCACATCGCGGCGTATCTCCTTCACCACCCTCTTCTGTGCCCCGGTGAGTTCAAAGGGAAGTTTCTCGTTATAGAAACGGTTGAAAGCATCGCCCACCTTGGCAAAGCGGTGCCCCACATAACGCATCTGCCTGTCTTTGGCATAATGCAGTATATTCAATTGTATATAGAAAAGTTCTTCAAATTTAAGACGATGCTGTGCCGCCTGAAGCTCCAGATTATCTTTGGGAAAATGTATCGCCCTCAACGCCTCGGAGAGAGGCATAAGATTATGCTTGCGTATAATTTCGGGTGTGAGGGTTTCCCCAACCTGCCCACCGACAAGAGAGAAGAGATTCTGCACAAGCTTTGCCACAGCCGATGAGTTCAAGCCGCTACGTTTCATCTTCTCGGTGGTGTTATAATAGGGCTGTAGCCCCATCTCATTCAACTGCACCGAGGCTGCAATGTCTATGTCGGGATGAGCAATATTAACTCTCCCGTTGAACATTGTGGGCTTGCCGAAGACAAGATATTTCTCGCCCGTCTTGTAACGCCCCTTTACATATTTTATACCACGAAACCATACAAGGTCAATAAACCCCGAACCGTCGAAAAAGTGCGCAACAAGCCTGTGACCCACACCCTCGCCCATCTCCTCGAAACTGCGTATCTCCCCACAAAGCTGCACAAAAGGCATATTGCCCGTAAGTTCCGACACCTTGAAGAGGCGGCTACGGTCGACATATTTATAAGGGAAATAGTACAGCAGGTCGTGCAGGGAAAATATCTTAAGTTCCCTGTTGAGCAGGGTGGCGCGTTGCTCGCCCACCCCTGGAAGGAATTTTATATTTCTTGTTGCGGTGTCCAACATTCCATTATGGTCTTCGCAATCATCATATCATAAGGAGTTGTCAGCTTTATATTCTCGCGATTACCCTCCACACCCACAACAGCGTGCCCGAGAGCCTCCACCACCGAAGCATCGTCGGTAAAGCTCTCCACAAAACGCTGCTCGTAAGCCGCACGAAGAACCGATAGTTTGAACACCTGAGGTGTCTGCACAAGGCGGTAACGGTCGCGTGGAACAACTTCGCTTGCGCCATTGCAGCCTATTATGTGACGAAGGCTGTCGTGAATATCAATCATAGGTATCGCCGCACCGCTGATGAGAGCCTCGCGATAGGTATCGTCGTAAACCTTCTGCGAAACAAAGGGACGCACACCGTCGTGCACACCCACAAGTGCATCGTCTATATCATCGACAAGCGCAAGACCATTCTGCACCGAGTGGAAACGTGTAGTACCACCGGCTGTAAGCTGCAAAGGCACAGCAAAAGAGTACTCCTTGCTCAAGCTGTTCCACAGCTCAATATGCTCCTGCGGAAGAACAAGGATTATATTCAACGAAGGGTCGAGTGCGTGCAAATGCTCAATGGTAGCCATCACAATGGGACGACCTCCCAGCAACTGGAACTGCTTGGGCATCTCACCACCCATACGGGTACCTTTACCGCCCGCAACCACTATTATGTATCTTTTCATCCTATCTATTAAAATTGCATCTGCGAACGCAGGGTATTCACAACCTCAGCACCACAGAAACGTTCAACAATTGCAAAACCGAAAGCGAAAGAGGCTCCCGGGCCACAAGCGGTGATAATATTCTCGCAAATCTCCACGGCCGATGCTGTATATTCAGCACCAAAGAGGTCGCCCTCGCAACCGGGATAACAGGTAGCTTTTTTACCGTCGAGCAAGCCTACGCGACCAAAGACCATAGGTGCTGCGCAAATGGCGGCAACCAGCTTGCCCTGCGCAAAGACCTCCTTCAGGAGAGCACGCAAAGGCTCATGAGCCGAAAGGTTGTCGGTTCCTACACCACCGCCGGGGAGCACAAAAGCATCGCCCTGCGAGAAATCGCACTCCTCAAAAAGAGCATCGGCAACAACAGTCACACCCTGTGCCGAAACAACCTCCTTGCGCCCCATTATGGAAGCAGTTATAACTTCAAGCCCAGCACGACGCATAACATCGACGGGGGCAAGAGCCTCAACGGTCTCAAAGCCGTCGGCAAAGAAAACATATACCTTGCTCATAGTTATCTCAATTTAAAATAATATGTAATTGTTCCTGTCTGGTTATTCATAGTGGAGACACCGTTGAATACAGCCTTGCGTGCAGCATCAAGCGCAGCTTTGCGCAGAGCAGCGTTGGCAGTATTTGTTCTGGGGTTCACTGTTGTCTGTATAACCTTTCCTTCGGGATTCACGGTGATATTCACAACCACACGGCCTTCGTCCTGCACATTGTACGAGGGACGGGGCAACGCACCAGATAATGAACGGCCGTTAAGGTCGAATGTACCATAACCACCCGTGCCGGATACCACACCTGTCTGTGAGTTTCCTTGCGGTGAGCCCTGGTTACCTGTACCCTCGGCTGCGTCGCCACGGTTGTTCATCGTGGTTCCTTTACCGAACGCACCGGCTATACGCGAGTTTGCAACGCGGGCAAGTTCCTCGGCCTCTTTGCGTTTACGCTCCGCCTCCTGAGCCTGACGCTCTGCCTCTATCTGCTCGGCAGTCTTCTTCGGCTTTTCAGCCTTCTTCTCGCGTTTCTTCTTGTCGGCACTCTTTATTGCCACAGTAGGCTCGTCGGGCTGGGTAATCATAGGCTCGTCGGGAGCGACAGAGGGTTTAGGCGGCACTGCTGTTACAGGCGATGGCTTGGGAGCCGCGCTCACCTCGGTAAAACGATAAGCATCGCCCGATGCAAGTTCTGTATCACCCATAATCACGGGAACACCCTCCTCCTCTTGTGGCAGGGGTTTGTTTATCACCAAGAACCACAAAAGCAGGAATAGCAACAAATGCACAATGGCAGTTGCTGCGGCTCCATATTGTTGTTCTTTTGTTGTTCGCATAATTATTTACGGTCGGGACGGCGCGTTGCAAGCACCATCTTGAATTGATTTTCGTTGGCTATGTTAAGCACCTTTACAATCTCGCGATAAGGAATGTTCTCGTCGGCATAGAGAGCAACATACATTTCGGGCTGCTTTGCTGCACAGTCTAGCAAAAAGGCTGCTATGTTTTCAGGCAGAATGGGCATCTCGTCGTCGTTGCCGAATGCCGAATAATAGTTCAAGTCCTTATCGATGATGATACGCGCCAAAGGCTTTGCCGAGGTCTGTTGCTTACCCTGTGGCAAGAGCACCTTTATGGCATTGGGAGTTACCATCGTAGAGGTTATCATAAAGAAAATCAACAACAGAAATATGATGTCCGTCATAGAGGACATCGAGAACATATCTATTGTCTTTGTCTTTCTTTTAATCATTTTTCAGCAGATGAAGGGTTATTTTTCTCTTTAAGCTCACTGGCAATCTCTATAAAGGCAATAATCTCGCCCTCGATATCGTTCTGCACCTTGTCGACAAGAGAAACAAGATAGTTGTAAGCAAAGATCGACACGATACCAACAATGAGACCACCAACGGTTGTAACCATAGCCTCATAGATACCACCGGCAAGAAGCGACACATCTATATTGTTACCGGCGTTCGACATCTCCCAGAAAGCCTGCACCATACCTGTAACAGTACCCAAGAAACCAATCATAGGACCCACAGCGGCAATAGTAGAAAGCACGGGGAAACCTTTCTCGAGCTTTGCAATCTCAAAGCTAGCACAGTTGTCCATAGCCTTGCGGATATAAGCAGTAGAGAACTCATACGCCTTGATACCCTTCTCAAGTACACGCGAAAGAGGAGTACCCTGCTTGTGGCAATAGTTCAACGCCGACTTAACATCCTTATCCTTGAGGTTGTCGTGCAGACGGTCCATCATATAAGGGTTCTTCTTCATAGCACCGCGTATTACTGCAAGACGCTCAAAGAACACATATACTCCCACAATGGAAAGCAGTGCAAGCACCACCATAATCCAGCCGCCCTTCACGGCCATATCCAACACGTTTATACTCTCCTGCACGGGCTCGGTGAGCACCATAAGCGAATCCTGTGCCACAGCAGCAGTCGCTGCCACAGTTGTAAGTAAATTCATAGCTGTATCTGTTTTTATTTTTTAATCAAACAATCCTGGTATGCCTTAATTGTATTTTCCAGTCCCAAATAGAGCGCATCGCACACAAGGGCGTGACCGATGGAAACCTCATCGACCCAAGAAATTACATCGGTAAAATATTTAAGATTCTCAAGGCTCAAGTCGTGGCCTGCATTAAGACCGATACCCAACTGCTTCACGCGCTTCGCAGTCTCAAGGAAAGGAGCAATCGCCTTCTCGGGGTTACGGGTATACTCGTGAGCATAAGGGCCTGTATAAAGCTCCACGCGGTCGGCACCGGCCTTTGCTGCAAATTCCGCCATACGGGGAGAGGCATCGATAAATATTGAGCTTCTTATGCCTGCACCACGAAGGTCGTTGAGAATGTCACGCAGGAACTCCTGCTCCTTTTCTATGTCCCATCCACTGTTCGAGGTTATCTGGTCGGGTTTGTCGGGCACGAGAGTAACCTGTGAGGGACGCACACGCAAAACAAGGTCCATAAATTCCTTTGAAGGATAACCCTCAATGTTGAACTCTGTGCGCAAAATAGCCTGAAGAGCAGGAACATCGGCACGGCGTATGTGACGCTCGTCGGGGCGGGGATGAACCGTAATACCGTCGGCACCAAACAGTTCACAATCCTTTGCCACTTTCAGTATGTCTGGGTTATTACCACCACGCGCATTTCTTATTGTGGCAATCTTGTTTATGTTTACACTTAATTTTGTTTTCATAATTTCTTGGTTGCAAGCAAACGCTTTTTGCTTATAATTACACTAATTTCCTTTTAAAAAGGCAAAATTACTACAAATAATAAAATTTAAATAATAAATTATCTTAATTTTGCATAGAATAACAAAAGTAAGCCGGTAAAGGATATTGTTTTTCTGTAAAAAAAAACGAGGTAATATGAAATTTGCAATTTTCGGAAACATACACCAATCGAAGAAATCGGAAAGTATAGACCAGCTCTTCGATACCATTAAAAAGTATGGCGACAGCTATGCCATTGACCACCCGTTCTACGACTTTTTGCGCAAGAACCGTAAAATTAAGCTGGGCGATGCCGAAATAATTGATGGCGACGACTTTACAGCCGACCTTGCAATAAGTTTCGGTGGCGACGGCACACTGCTGCGCACAGCCTCACGCATAGGACGAAAAAGAATACCCATTCTTGGCATAAATGCCGGCCGACTTGGCTTCCTCACAAGCACATCGAACAACGATATTGAGCACATAATTCAGCGTGTACACGCAGGCGAATATACCGTGGAGGAACGCAGTCTTATTGAGGCAACAGCCATAAACGGAGAGATAGGAACTTACCCCGTGGCACTCAACGAGATAGCCATAATGAAGCACGCATCATCGTCTATGATGACACTCGAAGCCACTCTCAACGGAAAAGAGAAAATCATATACCAAGCCGACGGTTTGATTGTTGCTGCCCCCTCGGGCTCCACAGGCTACTCTTTGAGCGTAGGCGGCCCCATCATTGCCCCTAACGCCGATGTAATAGTGCTCACCCCCATCGCGCCACACAGCCTCAGCGCACGCCCCATAGTGTTGAGCGACAGCACAACCATAGAAATTAAGGTAAACAGCCGTAGCCGCAACTACTTGATAGCCATTGACGGCCGCAACGAGAGCTGCGACGAGAGCACCACAATAACAGTGCGTAAAGCCGACTACAAACAGCTTATAGTACGCCGTCGCGAGCACTCCTTCATTCTCAACCTGCGCGAGAAACTTATGTGGGGAGCCGATAGCAGAGAATAACTCCACACAAGATAGTGATTTTTAGAACACCCTCTTTGCAGGGGGGGTGAATAAAAAGAGCTATTTTTAGGCTTGCGAAACCCGAAAAAGCGCCGTTTACTGAACGTAAATAAGCTTTTTAAGGGCGAGTATAACAACAAAAGAGCCTTCTTAGTCAATCCCCCATCCTCGGCGTACCGCCCATCGATAGACTATAGGAATTATATAAATATTCAAGAATGTCGAGGATAACAAACCACCAAGCACCACAACAGCCATAGGGCTCTGAATCTCATTACCACTCTTGCCACCCGCAATAATCATAGGGATAAGCGCAAGCGCAGAGGTAAACGCCGTCATAAGGATAGGTGTGAGCCTGTCGCCCGAGCCGGCACGCACAGCCTCGTCGAGTGACACACCCTCGGCACGCAGATGCCCGTAACGCGACACAAGCAATATTCCGTTACGTGTGGCAATACCAAAAAGCGTTATAAGACCAATGATGGCAGGGATACTCATAACCCCCGAAGATATATACGTTGCAATAATTCCGCCTATGAGTGCTAACGGAAGGTTTATGAGCACTATAAGCGACAGAGAAGCACTCTTGAACTCGCCGTAAAGCAACACAAAGACCACAAGCACCGCCACCGCCGTTGTGAGCCAAAGAGTGCGCGAAGCCGATGCCGCGCTCTCGAACTGACCGCCGTATTCAAGGCGGTAACCCTCGTCGAGCGGCAGTTCCTTTTCAAGATAAGCAGCCACGCGCTCCACAGTGCCCGCAACATCGCCGCTTGCAATATTTGCCGACACCACAACCTTGCGCTGCACATTCTCGCGGCTTATACTGCCCGGGCCGCCCACCGACACCACATCGGCAACCTCGGTAATCGCAACCTTACCTTTAGGCGTATCTATAAGAGCATTCTTCACACCATCAATACTCTCGGTGTACTCTTTATTCAAGCGTATTATCAAGTCGAAGGAACGTTCCTGCTCATACACGGCACCAACCTTTTTACCGGGGAAGGCCGCCGCAACAAAGGCGTTGAACTGCTCCATAGTTATGCCGTAATAAGCCAGGCGGTCGCGACGCGCACGCACCTGCAACTGCGGAGTCTCCACCTGCTGCTCCACGTTCACATCCACCACCTCGGGGAAGGCTGCAAGCAGGGATTTTATGTTTGTTCCCGTCTTAAACAAGCGGCTCAGGTCGGGGCCAAAAATTTTTATTGCAAGGTCGGCCTGAGTACCCGACACCATATGGTCTATACGATGCTCCAGAGGCTGACCCACCGAGGTCACCACCCCCGGCACTGCTGCAAGACGGCTGCGCACCTCGTGCAGGAATTCAGCCTTACTGCGCCCGGCAAGCTCAAAATTAACATCAATCTCGGCACCATTCGAAGTCTGCGAGTGCTCGTCGAGCTCTCCACGACCGGTACGGCGCGCCGTGCTCACAACCTCGGGAATCTGCAAAAGTTCCTCCTCAATGAGCGAGCCTATACGATTCGACTCCTCGAGTGACACACCCGGGCGCGACACTGCAGATATTGTCAAAGCCTTCTCGTTGAATTCGGGAAGGAAACTGCGCCCCATCACCGCAAAAAGCACCACGCACACCGCAAAAAGCAGCGCAAGCGACACCACAATACCCTTTGCGTGCCTCATAGCCCACGCAAGCGACTGTTCGTAGCGCACAAGCAACCAGCCGTCTACCCAATTTTTCTTCTCGGCACGACGCAGATACCCCTCGCCCGAAAGCATCATCTTGCAGAGCAGCGGAGTAACCGTCATAGCCACAAGAAGCGACATCACGAGAGCCACAAGATATGCCACACCAAGAGGTTTAAGCATACGCCCCTCAAGACCGCTCAAGAAGAAAAGCGGCATAAAAGTAACCATAATTATAAGCGTGGCGTGAATGATGGATGCACGAATCTCCGACGAAGCCTCGAACACCACCCTGAATGCCGAGCGACGCTCCTCCACCGGCAGCATATTATTCTGTCGCAAGCGTTTATATACATTCTCAACATCAATTATGGCATCATCGACAAGCGAACCAATGGCGATACACATACCGCCAAGAGTCATAGTGTTTATATCCATCCCGAGCAGATAGAGCACAATCACCGTTCCGAGCAACGACAAGGGAATTGCCAGAACAGAAATAACCGTGGTGCGGAAGCTGGTAAGGAAAAGGAAAAGCACCAACACCACACACACCGCACCCTCAATGAGCGACTGCCCCACATTATTCACCGACGATTGGATATAGTCGGCCTGACGGAAGATTTTTGTATCCATCACCACATCGGCAGGCAGAGATTTTGCTATACTCTCAAGGTTACGCTCAATATTTTCGGTAACACTCAGAGTGTTTATTCCCGGCTGTTTAGATATTGAAAGAATTATTGAGGGTTCGCCATTCTGCGCAGCATAACCCTTACGCACCGAGGGAGCCACCACAACATCGGCAACATCGGCAACGCGCACAGGGGCGTCACCCTTCATTGCCACGAGAGTATTGCCAAGCTCCTCTATATTGTTTGTGCGCCCCATCGCACGCAGATTATATTCGTTACCATAATCGCGCACAACGCCCGCGCCCACATTCACGCTCATCGATGCCACAGCAGCCTCCAGTTCTTCCATAGTCACGCCATACATACCCATCTTTACAGGGTCGGCAAGCACCTGATACTGTTTATAATCGCCACCGATGATTGTAACCTGTGACACGCCACCTGTGGCTAAAATCGCAGGCTTCACCACCCACTCGGCAAGAGTGCGAAGCTCCATCATCGAGGTGCTGTCGGCCTGCATACCAATGAACATTATCTCGCCCATCACACTCGACTGCGGAGCAAGCACCGGCACAATGCCGTCGGGCAACTGCCCCGAGAGAAGACTCATCTTCTCGCTGATAATCTGTCGCGCCTTGTAAATATCCATACCCCAATCGAATTCCACCCACACAAAGGAGAAACCCTGCGACGAGGAGGAGCGCACACGACGCACATTTGTTGCACCATTCACCGCTGTTTCTATGGGAAAGGTAACAAGCCTCTCAATCTCCTCGGGAGCCATATCCTCGGCATCGGTAAGGATAACCACAGTGGGCATAGTGAGGTCGGGGAATACATCAACCTCAATGTTTCGCGCCGAATAGAGACCACCGATGACAACAAGCACCACAGCAAGCATCACCAGCAATTTATTGTTCAGCGAGAATTTTATAATAGAGTTAAGCATAATAGTAAACAGTTTCTTAGTGAACGTGCCCTGCGTGGGGGTCGAGTGCAGCAGCACCCTGCGACAATTTAAGCGACACTGCGCCCTTTGTTACCACTCTCTCACCGGCGTGCAAGCCTTTCAACACCTGCACCTGCACACCGTCGGTAGCACCAAGCAACACCTCACGTTTCTCGAACGATACGGGAGTGTGCTGCACAAAAACAAAGAAATTACCCATCTCCTCGACAAGTGCCGTGCGAGGGATAACAACCAGCTCCACACCTTGTGTCTGCGAAGCAAGATAAAGAGTCACCACACTACCGGCAACCACATCGCCAATGTGCTTTGCTGTAACCGTCACGGGCAGCATAGAACAAGCGTTCACCGATGCACCGGCGGTTAAACGGGCGTCGAGTTCCTCCATAGTGTAGACCTTGCCACCGGGCAATTCAATATTTACCGATGATATATTTTTAAGCATCTGCGCATAACGCACGGGCAGTTCAGCCGAAATATTCATAGCGCCGTCGCGCTGAATAACCGCAAGCGGAGTACCTGCCTGAACATAATCGCCGTTACCCACGAGCAGGCTTGCCACATAACCGTTAATAGAGGACTTTACTGCCGATTTTCCCGAAGAGAAGGAGCGTTTCATACTCTCGTAACGTGCCCCGGCCTGCACAAAAGCAGCCTCGGCAGCCTCGTACTCGCGTTTCGACACAATATTCTCCTTGTAAAGTTCGCTCTTGCGCTCAAAGTCGCTCTTTGTCACGTTGTAGGCACTCTCGGCCTCGGCAAACTTCACCGCAGCATCATTTTCGGTAACATTGCCACCATCGAGCATAAAAATCGCCTCCCCTGCGCGGACATCCTTGCCGGCGACCACATTACCGGCATACTGCACCTTGCCTGCGGTGGTTGCCACAAGAGTTGTGAAATTATCAGGGGTTGCCGTAACCTGCGCAGCCACCTTCACCGCACCGTTGAACGAACTTTTAGTGGCAACAGCTGTGGCAAAATCAATTTTCCAGCTCTGCTCCTTGGAGAAGGAGATATTATTTTCGTGAGAATGGCCCTCGTGGGAATGATTATGAGCCTCGTGAGAGTGGGCGTGCTCCTCGGCGTGGCTATGCCCGTGAGAGCGCTCACCCTCGTGCTCTGCGTGGTGGTTGTGCCCATCGTGAGAGTGATGCTCGCCACCCTCTATGTGAACGTGCACAGGAAGCACCTCTCTGCCCACGGTAAAGAGCAGAAAACCCACCGCAGCCTTGTGAGGAGTAAGAGTAAAATTATACACACCCTTGTGCGACGGCTCCACGGTGAAGGATTGGTTCCCTTCGCCTGTATTAAGAGCAACTTTTATTGCGCCTCCTTCATAAGGCTTGAACGAAGGGAGAGAGGTTACATACGCTGTAACCGAGGCTTTATGCCCTGCCTTTAGTTCGTCGTACTGCACAAAAAGTTCCACAGAATTGCTGTAAACGGTTGCATCGAGTACCGGATGCTCGTGCGAGTGAGCATTTTCGTTTTTATGGCTGTGCCCACAACCGCAGATGGCAACGGCTATGATTGCCGCAAGAAGTATGTTTTTCATATTTATGTATAACTTTCGCAATTTGTTCTGCAAAAGTAACATTTTTTTTCTGCAAACGGGTTGCAAGGTGTTGCTATGTAAAGGCGAATTGGTTTTTAAAGGTCATTATATATTAGCGTAGGGGCAGACCGATGTGTCTGCCCAAAATACACACTTGCTTTTAAGTTCTCGATAACCCGTGAGTTTTTCTCTCAATAAGCTTGTTCTTTTTAAAATAACTCTTGCTATGGTTGTTTCTACTGTAGGGGCGCACCGATGTGTGCGCCCTTGATAGCATCCGCAGAAGTAATGTCCTAAAATAAAACCGGCACCGTAAGTAACACAATTAAAGGCCGTTGCTGTTTAGGAAACAGGCGAGGACATAGTTCGGTATGCCGTTATTTTACTCCCAACGCAATACCGCACGCTTCCGGAGCCCCTAAACTGCAACGAACAGCCTTTAATGACAAGCGAGGAACGAACGAGAGATGTTTCAATTATTTGAAACAGCGTGAGCAGAGGCGCGAGCGACTGTTACGCCCCGTGTGCCGAGCGTTTTGCGCCCTTTTGCGCCACAAAAGGGCAATTAAAGGATTTACATAGAAACAAAGAGTGGCGGTTAGCGACACCGAGAAGCAAAAAGCAAGAATAGAGCAACGTATTAAACTCCCCCCCTTGCTTTGCGAGGCGGAGGTGGCGGCTTGCCGACGGAGGGGAGCAGGAAAACATAAAAACACACCCCGCTCACCGTTTTCGGTGGGCGGGGTGATGGGTTTTTATTCACTTACACTACTCACACACAGGGCGCACCGTGCGACCGTAGGAGCGGCTGCCGTCGTCCCAGCCGTAGCGGCTACTACCGAAGTCCAAGTAGTAGGCGCTGTAGCTGCGGAAGCTGCTCAACGATGACGACCAATAGTAGCCGTAAAACCCCTGATTGATGACTTCCTCACCGCTGCGGAAGCCCGCAGCAGGCAGGAAGATGCTGTTGCCGTTGGGGCCGGTTACGCGGTGACCCCTAACGCCGTTAAGCGTGGTCCAGGACCAAGTGCAGTTATTTATGAGTTCTTTTTGCTCGGCTTCTGTGGGCATACGCCAAGAACCGCCCCACTGAACGTGAGCGACATCGTCACCGGGTTCAAGGGTGGTTTTGTTATCTACGGTACCATAATAACTATCTGTGCAGTATTTGGTCATTGAATATTCGTCGCCGTTGCAATATTTATAGGTGCTCAAAGAGTAATCGTTTTTCTCTTCGGTTTCGCCCCAAGCGTAGTAACCGCCGTACTCTTCAGGGTTTGAGGCACCAACGTTGCAAGAAGCCCATTTAATACCACTGGGCAAACCGAGGTCGATGGCTTCGCCGGTAGCTACTGCTGGTTCTTCGGGAACGACGGGGGTGTCGGGTTCTTCTTCGTCGCCATAGAGGATTACATCTACAAGCGAGGTTACATCGCCAATATTCACAACGCCGTCGTTATTGACATCGCCTCTCAAAGTTTGCGCGCCTGCGTTCAATGTGAGCAACAAGGCTACGAAAAGAAAGTAAATCTTTTTCATAGTATCTATTTTAAATTATTATTTTGTGTATTATTAAAATCCAAAGAAAGAGCCACTTCACCCACGAACAAAGCTTGCAGCCCACTCCTTATCGACATAATTTTCCAAGAGGGTGCAAGCGTGCGCGCTAAAGGCAAGACCGCAAGCAATAATTTTATTCCACTGCTCACGCGGGAGAGTGTTAATAGCATCGTGCGCAAGCCCCTCGCGCCAAAAACCAAACACTGTGCCGGCATTGAAATTATCACCCGCGCCCACAGTGCTGCGTACCTCAACCTGCGCCACGGGATATTGCGCGGTGAACGAGGGGGTGAAAAGTGTCACAGGACCGTCGCCGCTTGTGAATATGAAATTCTTGCAGTGGGGTGCTATGTGTGAAGTGTAAATATCGGCACCGTCGGTAGAGCCGAAGAGGTAACGAAAATCGTCGGCCGAGCCGCGTACCACCGTGGCAAGTTCCATATTTTCAATTATTGCAGGGAGCAGAGCATCGCGCTCGTGTATGTGGTTGCGACGGAAATTTATATCGTAATAGATTGTTGCACCCTGCTCACGGGCATACTGCAAAAAAGGCTTTACCTTGCTGCGCAACACGGGGTTGAGCACAAAGTATGAGCCACAGAGAAGAATATCGCCCCTCCCGAGCGTGGGAAATTCCACCGAAAGACGGTTGGCTGGATAATCCTTGTAGAAAACATAGTCGGCATCGCCGCGCTCGTTGAGAAAAGCAAGCGAGAGGGGCGATTTTCCGTCGCTGAAACAGCAGACAGCCGAAGTGTCCACCCCACTGTCGCGCAGATGTTCCAAAATTATCTCTCCCACACGGTCGTTCCCCACCTCGCTTATAAAAGCCGCAGGCACTCCGGCACGGCCGAGCGACACGATGCTGTTATAGACCGAGCCGCCGGGAACAGCACCCACAGGAGCATTATTCTTGAAAAGTATGTCGTACACCGTTTCTCCAATGCCAAAAACCTTTGCCATAATCAAGCCTCCTCTATTATTTTTTTCAATTCATCCAAGTTTTCTGCCACAACAAGAAAATCGTTGAGATTGCCACGTACAAAAGCCGTCTGTGACATCTGTTGCAGAACCTCTAAAAGCCCGTTCCAGAAACCGCAGACATTATAAAGCACCACGCGTTTTTTATGAAAACCGATGGTTGCCGCAGCCATAGTGTGAAAAACCTCGTCGAGCGTGCCGATGCCGCCGGGCAGAGCCACAAGCGCATCGCTGCGCTGCACCATAATATCCTTGCGCTCGCTCAAGTCGCGGGTGTGGATTTTCTCGTCAATAAGCCCGCTCACGCGGTTACGTTCCTCGAGGATAAGAGGCACCACACCCACAATGTGGGCACCAGCTTCCTTTGCCGCTGCAGCCGTCACCTCCATAAGCCCTGCACGGGCACCACCATAAACAAGCGCACAACCCAAAGAACCTATGAGCGCACCCACCTCACGCGCCGCCTGCACAAACACTGGCGCAACCGAATCTGAAGCTGCACAGAAAACTGCAATATTCTTCATAAGAATCATTATATATAATATGTGGCTAATATAGCTATTTTTTCTTTTTTAAGGAGCAAACAGCATAAAGTAATATTTATTTGATTTATTTTTGCCACAATGATAAGAACCGCTTGCTCCATAATATTTCTGCTCTTTGCCCTGCACACCACCGTGGATGCACAAAGAAAGGTAACCACCGACGATGGTGAAAAATACGTTGTGGGGGTGAGCGACTACAAGGGCGAAAAGATACCGCACATAACTCTCCCCACCTACTACGCTTACGCGCCGCTTATCTTCAAGAACAACAGACAACAGACATATTACGACCGCCTTGTGAGGGATGTTAAGAAGACCATTCCCCTTGCAATGGAGATACGCGACATTATCTACGAAACAGAAGCGCACCTTAAAACTCTCCCCGACAAGAGAGCGCAAAAAACATATCTCGACAACAAGGAGGAGGAACTGAAGGAGATTTACACCCCTAAAATGAAAAGACTCACACTGCGACAGGGCAAACTGCTCATAAAGCTCATAGACCGCGAGTGTGACCAAAATGCCTACCAGCTTATAAAGCTCTTTATGGGCTCGTTCAAGGCGGTATTTTACCAATCTTTCGCAAAACTATTCGGTGCAAGCCTGAAAAAGAGATACGACCCCACCGGCGAGGATTTTCTAATAGAGCGCGTGGTGGTGCTGGTTGTAAACGGGCAACTATAACAAAAGAAGAACGGCAGTGCCGTTCTTCTTTTGTTAGTATCATTAAACCCAACCGAATTTCTTCGCAAACTCCCAGATAACCATACCCGCCGTAACCGAAACGTTAAGCGAGTGTTTGGTTCCGAACTGCGGAATCTCTATCGCCGCGTCGCTCGCATCGACCACCTGTTGCTGAACCCCCTTAACCTCGTTACCGAGAATTACAGCATAACGGGCACCGGGCACAACCTCAAAATTCTGCAAGGCGATACTACCCTCGCACTGCTCGATTGAGCAAATTTTGTACCCCTCGTTCTTCAAACAATTTACAGCCTCAAGCGTGTCGGCAAAGTGCTCCCAAGGCACAACATCCTCGGCGCCGAGGGCGGTTTTATGGATTTCGGCCGAAGGAGGGGTGGCGGTAATGCCACAAAGCAGTATGCGCTCCACGCGGAAGGCATCGCTTGTGCGAAAAACCGAGCCCACATTATGCAGGCTGCGCACATTGTCGAGCACAACCGTCAAAGGGAGCTTTTCGGAGCTTTTAAACTCCTCGCGCCCAATGCGCCCCATTTCCGTTACAAGTTTCTTCTTCACAGGGCGGGTATTTATACAAATTTATTCCAGTCGGTAAGACGCATATCACCCTCGCGCTCAAAGGTTGCGTGCATACCAAGAGCCGCAGCTACATTGTGGCTGACGTGGCCCTTCTTGGCAATCTTAAGGTAATCCCACAACATCTGCTTGTAGGCAGGGTGAGCACAATTCTCAATGAGCAGTTTCGCACGCTCATCGGGACCCTTGCCGCGCAAGTCGGCAACACCCCACTCGGTAACCACCACGCGCACGTCGTGCTCGGTGTGGTCGGCGTGTGTAACCATAGGTACAATAGAGCTTATCTGGCCACCCTTCTGTGTCGAAGGACAGGTGAATATTGAAATGTATGCGTTGCGTGCAAAGTCGCCCGAACCGCCGATACCGTTCATAAGACGTGTACCGCAGATGTGCGAAGAGTTCACGCAGCCATATAAATCGACCTCAATGGCTGTGTTCATAGCTATCAAGCCCAAACGGCGGATAATCTCGGGGTGGTTCGATATCTCCGAAGGACGGAGAATAAGTTTGTCGCGGAAGAAATCGAGGTTATCGTAAACGTGTGACAAGCACTCCTGCGAGAGCGAGAGCGAACAGGTACTGCCGGCAATAACCTTACCGTGCTCCATAAGGTCTATCACAGAGTCCTGCAACACCTCGGAGTAAAGATAAAGGGGAGGAATCTCTGTTGCATTCTCAAGCGCCTTGAGCACAGCATTTGCCACGTTACCGATACCACTCTGAATGGGGAGGCCGGTAGCAGGGATTGTGCCGCGTTTCATATCGCTGATGATAAAATCGACAACATTCTCACCAATCTTGCGTGTTACCTCGTCGAGTTCTTTGAACACAACCACCTCGTTGGGCATATTAACCTCTACGATACCTACAACCTTCTTGGGGTCTACCTGAACATAGGGCTTACCTATGCGGTCGTCGGCCTTGTAGATAGGAATCTCGCGACGATAAGGGGGGTCGGCAGGCTCGTATACATCGTGGAAACCTATTGTGTGGTGATAGGTGTTGCGCTCGATGATGATTTTGTCGGCAAGGTTGGCAACAGTCTGTCCGATACCACCGGCTGTGGTGAGGTATACTTTTCCGTCGGGAGTAATGTCGATAGCCTCAAGAATAGCCACGTTCACCTTGCCCATATAGCCGTAACGAAGATCCTGCGCCATAAGCGAGAGGTGAAGGTCGGTGTATGTAAGCTCCTTGTTGTTTACCGCTGTACGCACTGTGGGATTCGAGAGGAAGGGGGCGCGGAAACGTATCGCGTTGGCACGCGCGAGCGCACCGTCGATAGCATCGCCTGTAGATGCTCCTGAATAAAGGTCTATTTTAAAAGGTTTACCTGCTGCGTGAGCCTCCTCGGCACGTTTAGCAACCTCGGGAAGCACTGTTTTAGGAGTTCCCGAAAGGGTAAAACCACTGATGCCGACACCGTCGCCATCATTTATGTAGCAAGCAGCCTCTTGGGCTGTCATTATTCTGTAGCTCATTGTATTTGTGTGTTTTCTTAGTTTATCAATTATATTTTCTATTGAATATCTCGGAATATATTATCGCTTTCTTTATCTCTGACTTCTCTTTGAATCTGCCGCTCTTTTTGCACAGTTCGGGGGCTTGCCCTGTAGCATTGGGGGCGGAAGCAGCTGTTGACACCGCAGGCTTACGCACCTTTTCGGCAGGCTGTACACGTTTCTTTGCAGGCCGTGGCTTTACTGTGGGCTCAAGTATTTCCACCACTGGGAAGACCTCGCCCATCGCCTTGCGTGGAGGCTGTTGCTTGCCGGCAGGCTCTCTCTTTTCAAAGCCCAGCATCACCTTTATTATATATACGACAGCCAATATGACCAACGTGATTATAATCTCCATAAAGCAATTGTATTATTTAAAGAAATCCTTAAATACCTCATCGAACATCTCGCCACGAGTCAAACGCCCGTCTTTAAGACAAATCACTTCGACACGCGCCTTTACAACAAGCCTGTCATTGGCAAGGTTGTGGATATCCTGCAAGAATACAAGTTTGGCACCCTCGCGCACCATATTCACGCCCACCACAAACTCATCGCCACCGCGCAACGGACTTTTGTATTCAATGGTAATCTTCGACACCATTGGGTCTACACCTGCATCGTGAAGGGCCGACATACTGCCACCGCGTGTCTTCAAGAATTCATGACGCGCATGCTCGAGATAGTGCTGGTAGTTGGAGTTATTGACAACACCTTGAAAATCGAGCTCATAGTCGCGTACACTCATCTTGTGTTTATAGGCATATTCTTCCATAACAACAATTTTGTTTACTGCCTGCACAAAAAGCTGTAGTGCCGTGCAGTGGTGCAAATATACAATAAAAAATTATTGTTCATATTTTTTTATACAACCAAACAGCTGTTTTACATTATTTTCTGCATCGTTATACACTTTTAATACAATAATTTGACTGTTTTCGAGACGAAAATTGAAAATAAACTGTACTCGCGGTAAAAAATATCGAAACAAGTTTCATATTTTTGCAAAGAAAGAGCGGAATTCGGGGGGAACCCGTTTTCCGCAGTCTTGCTATGGAACAATAAGAAGTTATGACAACAAAAGATATTCAACAGCTATATGCGACACACCCCGGTGTGGATGCCCTTATGCAACTGCGCGAGGAAGGCAGTAAGAAGCGTGCATATATTGAAGGGCTCACAGGAAGCGCCGCAGCGGTGGTAATGTGCGGTCTTAAGCAACGCGCACCCGAGCAGACCTTCTTTGTGGTGATGAACGATGCCGACGAAGCCGGATACTTCTACCACGACATTGTACAGGTGTGCGGCGAAGAGAACACCCTGTTCTTTCCCTCGTCGTTCCGCCGGGCAATGAAATACGGACACGCCGACGACGCGAACCGCATACTGCGCACCGAGGTAATGAGCCGCCTCACAGGCCGACGACGCAAAGAGGGGCTCACCATAATCACGCACCCCGAAGCACTTGCCGAAAAGGTTGCATCGCAGAGCGACCTTGAGGAAAAGACACTGAATATTGCGGTGGGCGATGTTGTTGAACGTACAGAGATTGAGAAAAGACTAACTGCTCTTAAGTTCAAGGAGGTTACATACGTTTACGAGCCGGGAGAATTTGCCGTGCGAGGCAGCATTGTTGATATCTTCTCCTTCTCTTCGGAGTACCCTTACCGCATTGACTTTTTCGGTAACGAGGTTGAAAGCATAAGAACATTTGAGGTTGAAACACAGCTCTCACGCGAGAAATGCGGTGAGGCTACGATTGTGCCCAAAGTTACCGGGCACGAGAGCGTGCCAATAACAGATTTCCTGCCCAAGAATGCCATTTTCATAACAAAGGATATTGAATTTGTAAAAGGCAGTATAGAGAAACTACGCACCGAAGGGTTCTCCATGCAGGCAAAACTGTCGGAGAGCGAACTGCCGCAGATGCCCGACCTTATGACCGCTGCCGAACTTGAAAGCTACGCACGCAGTGTAAAGCACTGGGAGATGCGCACCGCAGCAAATGCCACAGGCACAAAAGTAAAGTTCGAGACACAGCCCCAGCCATTGTTCCACAAGGATTTCGACCTTGTGAGCAGCACACTTGGCGACTATATAAAGAGAGGATACAAGCTCATTCTGCTCACCGACAATGGTAACCAGGCACAACGCCTGAAGACAATCTTCGAGGAGAGGGGCGACAATATCCCGTTCACCCCGGTAGAAAAGACCATACACGAGGGATTTTGCGACAACACTCTACGGGTGGCAATGTTCACCGACCACCAGTTGTTCGGCCGCTTCCACAATTTCCGCCTGCGCAGCGAACGCGCACGTAGCGGCAAGGTCGCGCTCACCCTTAAGGAGTTAAAGGAATTTGTGACGGGCGACTATATAGTACACATTGACCACGGAATAGGAAAATTCGGCGGGCTTGTGCGCATACCCACAGCCAATGGTGTGCAAGAGGCCATAAAGCTTATATACAAGAACGACGATATTGTATTCGTCTCCATACACAATCTGCACAAGATATCGAAATACCGCGGAAAGGAGGGCGATGCCCCCACCGTAAACAAACTGGGCACTGGTGCGTGGGAACGCATAAAGGAGCGCACAAAGAAAAAGATAAAGGACATTGCGCGCGACCTCATAAAGCTCTACTCGCAACGTTACAAGGAGAAGGGCTTTGCCTTCTCACCCGACAGCTACCTGCAGACCGAGCTTGAGGCAAGCTTCAAATACGAAGACACCCCCGACCAGAGAAAAACCACCAACGAGGTGAAGAAGGACATGGAGCGCAGCCGTCCTATGGACCGCCTCATCTGTGGCGATGTAGGATTCGGCAAAACCGAGGTTGCCATAAGAGCCGCCTTCAAGGCAGCCACAGACGGCAAGCAGGTTGCCGTGCTTGTACCCACAACAGTACTTGCATACCAGCATTACCTCACATTCAAAGAGCGCCTGAAAGAGTTCCCCTGTAACGTACAGTACCTGAGCCGCGCACGCAACACGGCAACCACCAAAAAAGTTCTCGACGACATAAAGGAGGGTAAAGTGGACATTGTGATAGGCACTCACCGCCTCACAGGCAAGGATGTAAAGTTCAAGGACTTGGGATTGCTCATCATTGACGAGGAGCAGAAATTCGGCGTTGCAGTGAAGGAGAAGCTGCGACAGTTCAAAGTGAGTGTTGATACCCTTACTTTGACAGCCACCCCCATACCCCGTACCCTGCAATTCTCCATAATGGGAGCGCGCGACCTCTCTATGATACAGACACCGCCACCTAACCGCTACCCCATACACACCGAGATTCAGACCTTCGATGCCGAGGTAATAAAAGAGGCCATAAGTTTTGAATTGAGCCGCAACGGACAGGTATTCTTCATAAACAACCGCATATCAAATATGCGTGAGCTCGAGAATATGATAAAACGCGCCGTGCCCGACGCACGTGTCTGCATAGGACACGGACAGATGGAGCCTGCCGAGCTCGAAAAAATTCTGTACGCCTTCATAAATCACGACTACGACGTACTCATTGCAACCTCTATTGTGGAGAATGGTATAGACATACCCAACGTGAATACAATAATAATAAACCAAGCACAGCATTTTGGACTTAGCGACCTGCACCAGATGCGTGGCCGTGTGGGACGAGGAAAGCGCAAGGGATTCTGCTACCTGCTCACCCCACCACGAGAAAACCTCACCACCGACGCGCGCCGCCGCCTCGAGGCTATAGAGAGTTTCAGCGACCTTGGCAGCGGAATGCACATTGCAATGCAGGACCTCGACATACGCGGTGCGGGCAACCTGCTGGGCGCGGAACAGAGTGGTTTTATTGCCGACCTTGGCTACGAGACATACCAAAAAATTCTCGCCGAGGCAGTGCTCGAACTAAAAGAGGATGAGTTTGCCGACATACTTGCCGAAGAGGAGAACAGCAACGAGCTACTCGTGAAAGAGTGTTTCGTCGAAAGCGACCTAGAACTGCTCCTGCCCGCAATATATGTTCCCGACAGCAACGAGAGAATACTCTTATACCGGGAGCTCGACTCACTTAACGACGAAAACGAAATACAGGCATTCCGCACAAGGCTGAAGGACCGTTTCGGCGAAATACCAGAGGCTGCCGAGGAGCTTATGAAGATGGTGAGCCTGCGCCACAAGGCACAAGAGCTGAACATAGAGAAAATGTACCTGAAGGGCGGGCGTATGAACATCTTCTTTGTAGACGGAAAAAACAAGAAATTCTACGAGGGAGAGCAGTTCGGGCACATACTCACCTACGTACACACAAGCCCCTTCAAGTGCCAGCTAAAAGAGGCCGACGGCCGTTGCATAATAACCATAAACAACGTGAAGAATGTGGAGACGGCACTCACCTTTATGAATGAGATGCAAAGAGCCGTAAAACTATGCATTTAGAAAAAATTGTACTATATTCGCAAAAAATAAAAACACAAGAAATTATGAAACACCTTAAAACGGCAACGCTCCTCGTTGCGGCACTTATTGCCGGCGGAGCAACCGCACAAAACGCAAACGGCAGCATCGACGACGCGATGCTCAAAGAGATTAGCGCAAGCTACAAACCCACAACAACAGAGAAAGCATTACAGAACATAATGCTTGCAAACTCTGTAAAAACCCTTTCGGTAAACCAGGAAAACCTTAGCGAGCTGAACACATACTTCAGCAACAGCGTGGAGTCGAAGGGCATCACCAACCAGGAATCGTCGGGACGCTGCTGGCTCTTCACCGGTATGAACGTTATGCGCGCAAAAATGATTGCCGAGCAGAAACTCGAAGGCTTTGAATTCTCACAAATATACAACTTCTTCTTCGACCAGTTGGAGAAGTCCAATATGTTCCTGCAGGGAATTATCGACACACGTAAAAAGGCACAGGACGACCGTATGGTTGAGTGGCTCTTCAAGAACCCATTGAGCGACGGAGGTACCTTCACCGGCGTTGCCGACCTCGTTGCAAAATATGGTATTGTACCCAAAGATGCAATGCGCGAGACATACACCAGCAACCACACCGACGCCTTCAACGCCCTGCTTATAAGAAAATTGCGTGAATTCGGTATACGCCTGCGTGCTGCAGCAGCCGATGGCGCAAAGGAGAAGGAGTTGCTTGCTATGAAAAAAGAGCAGCTAAAGGTTGTTTACAAAATGCTTGCACAGGTGTACGGCGTGCCCCCTACCGAGTTTGAGTGGGCACCCAAGGATGCAAACGGCAAGTACCGCGAAGCACCGCAAAAATATACCCCCAAAAGCTTCTACGACAAGTTTATTGGCATTGACCTGCAGAACGACTTCGTGATGCTTATGAACGACCCCACACGCCCCTACTGGAAAAGCTATGAAATTGAGTGTGACCGCCACACATACGACGGCCACAACTGGCTTTATGTAAACCTCCCTCTTGAGGATATCAAGCAGATGGCGATTGCATCAATAAAGGACAGCACAATGATGTATTTTTCTTGTGACGTAGGCAAGTACCTCGACAGCAAGCGCGGAACACTCGACCTCAACAACTACAACTATGGCGAGTTGTTCGGCATAGAGTTCACAATGGACAAGAGAGAAAGAGTAATGTCGTTCGACAGCGGTTCTTCACACGCTATGACTCTTAAAGCCGTTGATATTGACGAGAACGGCAAAACAGTAAAATGGCAGGTAGAGAACAGCTGGGGCGCAGCAAGCGGCTACAAAGGCACACTCATAATAACCGACAAATGGTTCGACGAGTATATGTTCCGCCTTGTGGTGAACAAGAAATATGCTCCCGAAAAGGTGCTGAAGGTTCTTGAGGAGAAACCCACTATGCTCCCCGCTTGGGACCCTATGTTTACTACCGAAGAATAAACAATACCGATAAATTACAAGAGAAGCCACCCACAAAAAGGGTGGCTTTTTTATGCAACAAATTAAGGGATTTTATCGTAGTAGCGTGCCCACCCAAAATACAAGTGTGGCAAAAGGGCCAACATTAGTGCACTCCTATGTTTTATTCTTGTTTTTAGTTCGCAGTGTTATTATCGGCTATTCTTTGTTTCTATCTATATTCTTTAACGGTGCCGGTTTATTTAAAACATTACCTCAGTGGGTGTTATCGGGCGCACACACCGGTGCGCCCCTACAAACAAAATCCTAACCAAAAAACATTACAAAAGGCATTCACCAACACAAAAAATATCCATAAAAAACACCCACACGCCCCACCACCAACCACCACGAACAAAAGATTTATTTTCAAAGCAATAGAACTATTAACAACCTGTTGAAAACTTTACAAAAAATAATCTTTGTTTTATGGTGGGGAATTGTGGGGAATTGTGTATTTTTGAACCAGATTATATATATTGGCAAGAAAATATGCGTTTCATTGGTAACATAGAGGCAAAGACAGACAGCAAGGGAAGGGTATTCCTGCCCGCTTGCTTCCGTCGCACGTTACAGGCCGGAGCCTGCGACATAGTTATGTTACGCAAGGATGTTTACCAGGATTGCCTTGTCCTCTACCCCCTCGACAGCTGGAACGAGCAACTAAACTTGTTGCGCAGCCGTCTCGACAAGTGGAACGCAAAGCACCAAATGATTTTCCGCCAATTTGTGGCCGACGTGGAGGAATTGCACATAGACAGCAACGGCCGCATTTTGCTCCCCAAACGCTATATGAAGATGGTGGCAATAGAGCAGGAGGTAAGGTTCATTGGAATGGACGACACCATAGAGATTTGGGCAAAAGAAAAGCTCGACAAGCCGTTTATGAGCCCCGAGGAGTTCAGCAGCGAGCTTGAAAAAATTATGACCGCAGAGAAAGGAGGCAACAATGAGTGAGGAACTTGTTTACCACACCCCGGTGATGCTCAAAGAGAGCGTTGATGGGATGCAGATTGAGAAGAACGATATATGCGTCGATGTTACCTTCGGCGGAGGCGGACACTCGCGCGAGATATTGTCGCGCCTGGGCAAAAAGGGACACCTTTACAGTTTCGACCAGGACGAGGATGCAGAAAAAAATGCTCCCGACGACAAACGCTTTACATTCGTACGCGGCAACTTCCGCTTCCTATACAATTTCCTGCGCTACCACAACGCAACAGAGATTGATGCCCTGCTTGCCGACCTCGGAGTGTCGGGACACCATTTCGACGATGAGACACGCGGTTTCTCCTTCCGCTTCGACGCTGCGCTTGATATGCGTATGAACAAGCGCGGAGGCAACACAGCTGCCGACCTGCTTAACAACGCAACCGAGGAGGAACTTGCACGTATCTTCAAGCTATACGGTGAACTCAACTGCGCACGCAAGCTTGCAGCCAGCATTGTGAAGAGAAGAGCTACAAGTCCATTCCGTATGGTTAGCGACCTGATAGAGGCTGCAAAGCCCTTCTGCCCGCCCCAACGCGAGAAAAAAGAGCTTGCAAAGATTTTCCAGGCACTGCGCATAGAAATCAATCACGAAATGGAGGCTCTTAAGGAGATGCTGCAACAGGCTGGCGAGGTGCTGAAACCCGGTGGCCGCCTTGTGGTAATTACATACCACTCGCTCGAAGACCGCCTTGTAAAGAACTTTATGAAGAGCGGAAACATAGAAGGCGTGGTAGAAAAAGATTTCTTCGGCAGGGTAACATCTCCATTTGATATGCAGAAGGTTATAATACCCACCAACGAGGAGCAGGAGCGCAACCCACGTTCGCGCAGCGCAAAATTGAGAATTGCAATTAAGAAGGAGACACAGGGATGAACGATATAAAAAACAAGAAAAAGAGGAAAAAGGGTTGGATGGGAATGCTCTTTGGCGGGCGTTTCCTCGACAGCAAGTTGTTTTTCGACAACGCTCCCCTGCTTGGAATGATTGTTATTTACGCCTTCATCTATGTGAGCAACAGATACGCTTTCCTGCAAGAAGAGAGAGAGATTGAACAATTAAAGAAAGCAAGAGTAGACCTCCGTTACGACCTGCTCACCATGCAAAGCGAGTTCTCGGAAAAGAGTAGACAATCGCACATTGAAAAATACATACAGGAAAACAACAGCGAACTTAAGGCCGCCACACAAGCACCATTTGCCATTGACTAACAACCTATAAAGAGCTATGTTCTATTTCAAGAAAGATATAATATTCCGTTTCAACCTCCTTGTGCTGATAGTTTTCGGCATCTGGGGAGGCGTAATCATTACAAAGGCAGGCTTTGTAATGTTCAAGGAGCGCGACTTCTGGAACGAAATAAGGGAACGTGGACTCAAGTACAACCAGAAAGTTCCTGCAAAGCGCGGCAACATACTCAGCGACAACGGGGAGATTATGGTAAGCAGCCTTGTGAAATACAGGCTCTTCATAGACTTCGGCTACACCGACCCCAACAGCAAAAGAACAGAGGAAAGAGTAAGGGCAAAAAAAGACTCGATATGGGATGCCGATGTAAAAGAGCTTGCAAAAGGACTCGCACAGATATTGCCCAGCTGGAATGCTGCGACCTTTGAGACACACTTGAGAAAAGGACTGCAACTTAACCGGGAACAGGGCAAAGGACGCCGCAAATACCCATTGTGCCCCGGGCCTACATACATAAATTACTCGCAGTACAAGGAGATAAAGAAACTGCCCATAATGAACCTCTCCATTGCTTATTCGGGACTGATTGCGACAGAGTTCATCGACCGAAAGAAGATTTTCGGTTCACTGGCAAAAAGCACACTCGGCGATGTTATGGCCACCGAGAGCAAGAGCGGAAAAAAGTTTAACGTAAACTTCGGTATCGAAAGCAAGTACGACTCACTCCTGCGCGGAAAAGACGGAGTGGGAAGAAAAGAGAAATCGAACCTGAAGATTGATGTCCCGGCAAAGAACGGAGTGGACGTGCAGACAACACTCAACATTGAAATGCAGGACATTTGCGAGAAAGCACTGCGACGCAGAGTTGTTGAATACGATGCAAAGTCGGGCTGGGCAATACTTCTGGAGACAAAGACCGGTGATATAAAAGCCATTGTGAACCTGACAAAGGTGGGCGATGGAGTTTACATAGAGACCAACGAACAGACCGAGTACAGCAACACACCCAACCTCGCACTTTGTAACCTTATGGAGCCAGGCTCCATATTCAAGACAGTTGCACTTGCTGCAGCCCTTGAGGAGAATGTGGTAAAACCCGAGGATTCCGTACCCCACCACGGTGGCCGTTACGCATTCGTAAAGAAACACGCCATAGAGGACAGCCACAAGCCGGCACCCGGCAGCGGCACACATTACACCATTACAGAGGTACTCAAATACTCCTCAAATATTGGTATGGGCGAGATTATAAGCCAAGGGTTCAAAAAGAACCCGCAAGCCTTTACCGACAAGTTAAAGGAGTTGGGAATGCGCACGAACTTCCGTCTCATAAACAACGAAGCCACACCATACTATGCCAACCCGGCACAGAAAAGCTGGTCACACAGCGACCTTATATCACTCTCTTACGGCTATGCTTCGATGATGACATCCATAAATATGGTAGCCTTCTATAACACTGTGGCCAACGGAGGAGATTTCATTAAGCCTCGCCTTGTAAAAGCCCTGCTGAAGGATGGCGAGGTTGTAGAAGAATTTCCCAGAGAGATTATAAAGAGAGATGTATTGTCCTCCACAACCACAGAGGCGCTTACCAAAATGCTAATTGAGGTGGTAAATGCCGAGGATGGAACCGGCGGTTATGCAAAAACCACAAACTTCATATCGGCAGGAAAAACAGGCACGGCACGCATTGCAAAAAACGGCAGCTACAATTACAGCCCCATAGATTACCTGCTGAGTTTCTGCGGTTTCTTCCCTGCCGAGAACCCACAATACACCTGTATTGTACAGATGGTCAACAACAAGGCACCACGTTCGGGTGGTATGACATCGGGAAGAGTGTTCAAAGAGATTGCCGAAAACATTATGGCAAAAAACGAAAGGCTCTCACTGAAAGAGGGCAAGGACACAATAAACAGCCTGTTGCCCATTATAAAGAACGGTAATATGAACGCAATGAGCTACCTGCTCGACGAGATGGACATTGACATAGACAACAACTACCGCACGTCGTACAGGGAGCCCGAGTGGGGAAGAGCAAAAAACGACAGCAACAAAGTAACCTTCAGCGAAATAGAAACAAGCAACGGATTTGTACCCAACGTAGAAGGTATGGGAGCAAAAGATGCCATATTCCTTATGAAAAAGGCCGGGCTCAAGACAAGCCTCAACGGTTATGGCCGTGTAACAGGCCAAAGCATAAGACCCGGTACAAAGGCTGCGAAAGGCACCCACATAACACTCACCCTTAAACCATAAGACAATTATGAGACTGAGCAAACTTTTAAGAGACATACGATACACAAGAATAGTTCTCCCTAAGGAGGAGGTTGACATCACAGGTGTGAATATTGATTCCCGCCAGGTGAAGAAAGGAGATATGTTCATTGCCGTACGCGGCACACAGGTCGACGGGCACCAATACATAAAGGCTTCCGAGGAGAACGGAGCCGTAGCTATCGTGTGCGAGAAAATGCCCGAACAGCTCAACCCCGAGGTTGCCTACATTCAGATTGCCGACGCACAAAGCGTGTGCGGACAGCTTGCCACAACATTCTATGGCAACCCCACACAGAAACTTAAACTGGTGGGTGTTACAGGCACAAACGGCAAAACCACCATCGCCACTCTGCTCTACGAACTTTTCCGTGAGATGGGGCACAAGTGTGGCCTGCTCTCAACCGTATGCAACTACATAGACGGCACACCCTATCCCTCGACACACACCACCCCCGACGCCATAAACCTCAACCGACTGCTCGGGCAGATGGCCGACGAGTGTTGTGAGTATGTATTTATGGAGGTAAGCTCACACTCACTCGCACAGGAACGCGTGGGCGGACTCACCTTTGCCGGAGGAATATTCACCAACCTTACACGCGACCACATAGATTTCCACGAGACAATGGAAAACTATCTCAAATGCAAGAAGAGTTTCTTCGATATGTTGCCGCGCGACGCATTTGCCATCACCAACATTGACGACAAGAACGGCCCTGTAATGGTACAGAACACCCGTGCCGACATAAAGAAATACTCCACACGCACACTGAGCGACTATAAAGGACGCATTGTGGAGACACACCTGGATGGTATGATTCTCGAATTCAACAACCGCGAATTCGCAACACCGCTCACAGGTCGTTTCAATGTAAGCAACCTGCTTGCCATCTTCGGCGCAGCAGTGGAATTAGGCAAAGAGCCCGAAGAGGTGCTGCGCGTATTGAGTACACTTAAACCTGTTTCTGGGCGCTTTGAGGCAATTCACTCACGCGAGGGTATTTCGGCAATAGTGGATTACGCCCACACACCCGACGCCATTAAGAACGTGCTCGGCACAGTAAACGAGGTGCTGCGCGGCCGCGGACAGATTATAACCGTGGTGGGAGCCGGCGGTAACCGCGACAAAGGCAAACGACCCATTATGGCGCAGGAAGCCGTAAGAGGAAGCAATCGTGTGATAATAACATCGGACAACCCACGTTTCGAGGAGCCGCAGGATATTATCAACGATATGCTTGCCGGGCTTACCGATGAGCAAAAGAGGGGCGTGCTTGCTATTGCCGACAGAAAAGAGGCTATAAAAACCGCTTGCGCCCTTGCGCAAAAAGGAGATGTTGTTGTTGTTGCAGGCAAGGGACACGAGAACTACCAGGAGATAAAAGGTGTAAAGCACCATTTCGATGACAAAGAGGTGATAAAAGAAATTTTCGGTATATAATATATAAATAAGGAGAAATGCTGTACTATCTTTTCGAACTACTGCAAAGAATCAATTTCCCGGGCGCACGCCTGTTTGGATACACATCATTCAGAGCACTTGCTGCCATAGTGCTCGCGCTGCTAATATCCACTATTTTTGGAGAGTATTTCATTCGCTTCTTCAAGAAAAAACAGATTTCCGAAACATTGCGCGACCTGGACAAGAACAACCTTAAAGTGGGTGTTCCCACTATGGGCGGCCTTATAATAATAGTCTCTGTGGTTATTCCTTGCCTGCTCCTAGGCAAGCTGACCAACGTTTATATGTTGTTATTGCTCATCACCACCCTGTGGCTGGGGGCTGTGGGCTTTGCCGACGACTATATAAAGACCTTCAAGAAGAACAAGGACGGAATACCCGGAAAAATAAAAGTAATATCACAGGTGGGGCTCGGACTGCTCATAGGCCTGACACTCTATTTGAGCCCGCAGGCAGTGATGAGAGAAAACATCAGCGTGCAGGTGAACAACACCATAGAGGTACAGCACCGCAGCAAACCCGAAAAACTGAACAAAACTACCATACCTTTTATAAAGGACCACAACCTGGGGTATAACGACATAATGTCCTTCTGTGGGGACTATGCCAATGCCGCAGGCTGGATACTGTTTGTCGTTGTAACAATCTTTATTGTTACAGCTGTATCCAACGGAGCAAACCTCAACGACGGCATGGATGGTATGCTTGCCGGCAACGCAGCAATAATAGGAGTGGCTCTTGCCATACTTGCCTACGTGTCGAGCCACGTGAACTGGGCAGAATACCTTAACATCATGTACCTGCCGGGTAGCGAGGAGGTGGCAATATTCGCCTTTGCATTCATAGGAGCATTGATTGGTTTCCTGTGGTACAACTCCTTCCCAGCACAAGTATTTATGGGCGACACTGGCAGCCTCACTATCGGTGGTATAATTGCCGTGGTGGCCATACTCATACACAAAGAGATATTACTGGTGCTTCTTTGCGGAATTTTTGTAGTGGAAAATCTATCGGTAATGGCACAAGTCGCCTACTTCAAACAAGGCAAAAAGAGAGGGGTTAAACAGAGACTTTTCCGCTGCACCCCCTTGCACCACCACTACACCATAAGCGACGACAAACTCGACAAGGAGTGCAAGTATGTATTCAAAGGCCCCCAGAGACCTATGCACGAGGCTAAGGTAACCGTGCGCTTCTGGATTGTAACCATAATTATGGCAGCAATAACCCTTATGACACTGAAAGTTAGATAAAACAGAGAGAAAATGGATAAAAGAATAGTAATATTAGGAGCTGGAGAGAGCGGATGCGGAGCAGCTGTTCTCGCCAATAAATTGGGATTCGATGTATTTGTTTCGGACTTTGGTGCCATTTCCGACAAATACAAGCAGATGCTCGACAGCTATGGAATACGTTGGGAGGAGAAGAAGCACAGCGAAGACATTATTCTCTCTGCAGCCGAGGTTATTAAAAGCCCCGGTATACCCCACGAAGCACCCATCATCGTGAAAATAAAGAACGCCGGCATACCCATAATCTCGGAGATTGAGTTTGCAGGGCGATACACCAACGCCAAGATGATATGTATCACCGGCAGCAACGGAAAGACCACCACCACCTCGCTCATCTATCACATCTTCCGCGAGGCCGGGCTCAATGTGGGACTTGCCGGCAACATTGGCAACAGCCTCGCCTTGCAGGTTGCCGAGGACGACAAGGATTACTACATAGTGGAACTGAGCAGTTTCCAGCTCGACAATATGTATGAGTTCCGCGCAAACGTTGCGGTGCTTATGAACATTACCCCCGACCACCTCGACCGCTACGAACACGACATGCAGAAATACGTGGATGCTAAACTGCGCATTCTGCAGAACCAGCAGCAGGACGATGCTTTTGTATACTGGAACGACGACCCCATAATACAGAACGAAATCCCCAAGTACAAGCACGGAAAACTATACCCCTTTGCCGAGGAGAAGAAGGAGGGGCTGGGCGCGTACACCGAGGAGCACAAACTTATATTTACCGAACCTACACCTTTTAATATGGAACTCGAGGAACTTGCTCTCACAGGCAAACACAACCTCTACAACTCTATGGCTGCCGGAATCTCGGCAAACGTGGCAGGTATACGCAAAGAGACCATCAGAGAGGCACTCAGCAGTTTCACCGGCGTGGAACACCGCCTTGAAAAGGTGGCAAAAGTTAATGGTGTGGAGTATATAAACGACTCTAAAGCCACAAACGTAAACAGCTGCTGGTATGCCCTGCAGAGTATGAAGACAAAAACAATACTCATACTCGGCGGAAAGGACAAAGGCAACGACTACAGCGAGATTGCCGACCTTGTAAAAGAGAAGTGCAGCGGCCTCATATTCCTTGGTGCCGACAATACTAAACTGCACGATTTCTTCGGTGGATTCGGCCTGCCCATAGCCGACACACACTCTATACAGGAGTGCGTGGAAAGTGCATACAAAATGGCAAAAAGCGGAGAGACCGTACTATTGAGCCCCTGTTGCGCCAGCTTCGACCTCTTCAAGAGTTACGAAGACCGCGGCAAGCAATTCAAAGAACTTGTTTGTAAACTATAATAAACATATAGCCCACATATGGGAAAAGGCATAACACGAAGAATTTTCAAGGGAGACAAGATTATCTGGGTGATATTCTTTCTGCTCTGCTCGCTGTCGCTCATTGAGGTGTTCAGCGCACTGAGCCGACAGACCTACGAGACACACAACTACTGGCAACCCATAACCAAACACGCAATGTTCCTCTTTGCAGGAATAGCAGTAGTGTGGTTTATTCACAATATGAAGATATCGTGGATAAAGAGATTCTCATACCTCACATACGGTGCAGGTGTGGTATTGCTCATATGGGCTCTTGTTAATGGCGATGAAGTGAACAACAGTGCGCGCTGGGTAACCATTCTGGGAGTACGTTTCCAGCCGCTGGAGATTGCAAAAATGGGTGTGGTTATGACAACCGCTCTCGTACTGGCGAAAGCACAGACCGAGGAGGGTACCGACCTCAAAGCTATGAAAAAGATTCTATGGCTATGCGCAATACCCTGCTTCTTCATTCTGCTCGAGAACCTTTCTACTGTGGCTATAGTCCTTTTCACCGTCTTCTTTATGATGTTCATCGGACGCGTCTACTGGAAACACCTCCTGAGCCTCATAGGAATAGGCGCACTCATAGGAATAACATTCACATCGGCCATTATGCTCACACCGGACAATATAAGCAGCGGAGCGCCAGCGCAGGTAAAAAAGCTACACAGCAAAGCACTCACTTGGAGGAACCGCATACTCGATGTATTCTCTACGAGCGAGCAGGTTAAACCCAAAGACTACAAGATAAGCGGCAACGAGCAACGCACATACGCCAGCATAGCCATTGCCTCGAGCGGCCTCATCGGCAAAGGGCCGGGCAACTCGGTACAACGCGACTTTATACCCCACGCATACTCCGATTTCATATATGCGATAATTATAGAGGAGCTGGGCTTGATTGGCGGTTTTATTGTAATAATGCTGTACCTGACAATTCTGTACCGCTGCGGATCAATAGCCGCCAAATGCGAAGACCCCTACCCGGCCTTTCTCATTATGGGTATAGGAATGATAATAACAGTGCAGGCCCTACTGCATATGACAATTTCCGTGGGCGGACTGGTGACCGGACAACCCCTGCCGCTTGTAAGCCAAGGCGGAACATCCATTCTTATAAACTGCATATACATAGGCATTATATTGAGTATAAGCCGCTATGTAAAACGCCTTAACAAAGAAAACACAACAAACAACGCCAACGACACAAACAACTTGAACACAACTGGTGATAATCTTGAAATGATAAACCGAATAAACTATGAAGAAGGAGTATAGAATAATAATAAGCGGAGGAGGTACAGGCGGACACATATTCCCCGCCCTCTCTATAGCCGATGCAATACGCAGCAAGCATCCAAATGCAAAGATTCTGTTCGTGGGAGCCAACAATCGTATGGAGATGCAGCGTGTACCCGATGCCGGATACGACATTGTGGGACTGCCCATAGCCGGATTCGACCGCAAACACCTGTGGAAGAACATCAAGGTACTGTGGCTCATACTCAAAAGCCAATGGATGGCAAAAAAGGTTATTAAGGAATTTGCACCGCAGGTAGCTGTGGGAGTGGGTGGATATGCCAGCGGCCCCACACACAAGATGGCTGCAAGTATGAAGATACCCACGCTCATACAGGAGCAAAACTCCTACGCCGGAGTAACAAACAAGCTACTTGCCAAAAAGGCAAAGATGATATGTGTTGCATACGAGGGTATGGAGCGTTTCTTCCCCCACGAAAAGCTCAAGCTCACAGGTAACCCCGTACGCAAGAGCCTGCTCGATATGCGCACAAACCGCCTTGCAGCAATGCAAGAGATGGGGCTCGACCCCGAGAAGAAGTGCGTACTCATAGTGGGTGGCAGCCTGGGAGCACGCAGTATAAACGAAAGCATAATAACCAACCTCGACATTATAAAGGCAAACCCCGACATACAGTTTATTTGGCAAACAGGCAAGCTTTACTACGAAGAGATGATTGCCCGTGCCAAAGAGGCCGGCAAACCCGACAACCTCACCATCACCGATTTTGTGAGCAATATGGCAAATGCCTTGAGCGCAGCCAACCTTGTGGTATCGCGCGCAGGAGCCGGTTCCATTTCGGAATTTGCACTTTTGGGCAAAGCTGTTATTCTTGTACCCTCGCCCAATGTCTCGGAAGACCACCAGACAAAGAATGCTATGGCACTCGTAAACAAAGGAGCAGCAATCTATGTTGCCGATGCCAAAGCCGGCGAAGAGTTGCTTGCCACCGCAGTAGCAACGGTGCAGGACGAAGCAAAGCTTGCATCGCTCGAGGAGAATATTGTTACTATGGCAAAACCCAACGCCGCACAGGAGATTGCCGAGGAGGTACTGATACTTGCCGACGCATATTTGGAGAAGGAAACCCGTCGTATAAAAGAGAAACAGAGATAATGGAACTTAAGGATATTAAACAGGTATATTTTCTGGGAGCAGGAGGCATTGGAATGAGTGCCCTCGTGCGCTACTTCCTGAGCGAGGGCAAATTTGTTGCCGGCTACGACCGTACACCCAGCCCCCTCACCGAAAAGCTTATTGAAGAGGGTGCACAACTGCATTTTGAGGAGAACATCGACCTGGTGCCGGAATGTTGCAAGAACCCCGAAGGAACACTTGTTGTATACACCCCTGCCATACCCGCCGACCACAAGGAGTGGGAGCTGTTCGGCAACGGCAGTTTCTGCGTAAAAAAACGCGCCGAGGTTCTCGGCATCATAACCGGTGACAAGATGGGCGTATGCGCAGCCGGAACACACGGCAAGACTACGACTTCCACAATGACTGCACACCTGCTGCACCAGTCGCACGTAGACTGCGCAGCCTTCCTCGGTGGTATATCAAAGAACTATAAAAGCAACCTTGTACTCACCGACAAGAGCGACTTTGTGGTAATTGAGGCCGACGAGTACGACCGCTCGTTCCTGCACCTCAAACCCTACATAGCCACTATAACATCGGCCGACCCCGACCACCTCGACATCTATGGCAACAAGGAGAACTATCTTGAAGCTTTTGCCCAGTTCACCGAGCGTATTAAGGAGAACGGTTACCTCATTATTCACGAGGGGCTCGAGGTTACACCACGCACAAAGCCAAGCGTAACCACATATATATATGGAAGAGAGAAGGGAGATTTCCACGCCGAGAATATACGCATAGGAAACGGCAGAATAATAATAGATTACGTCTCTCCCTGGCAAACCATCAAGGACGTGGAGCTTGGAGTACCAGTGAGCATAAACATTGAGAACGGAATTGCCTCTATGGCGATGGCGGAACTATGCGGTGCAACAGCCGAAGAGCTTAAAGAGGGTATGAAAAGCTTTGCCGGTGCCGACCGCCGTTTCGATTTTCATATAAAAGAGGAGAACATAGTACTGCTCAGCGACTATGCACACCACCCCGACGAGGTAAAGGCCTGTGCAAAGTCAATCAAAGAGCTTTATGCCGACAAGAAGGTTACAGCACTCTTTCAGCCGCACCTTTTCAGCCGCACAAAAGACTTCTACAAGGAGTTTGCCGAGAGCCTTTCACTCTTTGACGAGGTTATTCTGGTAGATATATACCCTGCACGCGAGCTACCCATCCCCGGCGTAACAAGCAAGCTTATTTTCGACCACCTGGGCGAGAATGTAAAGAAAAGCCTCTGCAGCCGTAGCAACGTACTCAATGCCGTGGAAGAGAGAAAACAGGATATAGAGGTTTTGGTATCGCTGGGCGCCGGTGACATTGAAAATGACATTCCCGGAATGAAAAAAATATTGACCGAAAGATAATGCTTAAAAGAATACTCACATACACGGCTGCTGCAATAGCTGTTGGCTATATAATATTCGCCCTGCTCTTTCTCACAAGGAAAGGGGAAGGAGAGGTGTGCCAAGGGGTGGACATAAGCATTAACGACGAAGGTTGCGGTACTATATCGGGCGACGACATAGAGGAGCTGCTCAAACGCAAAGGTTTCAAATTGAAAGGCGCAGCTATGGATGATATTGACTGCGGCAGCGTGGAGCAGATTATAAACAGCCTGTCGGTGGTAGAGGAGTGCCAATGCTACAAGACACACAAAGGACACATAGGCATAAGGGTTACCGGCAAAATACCTGTACTGCACGCCTATGACATTTCCGGAAGGGAATTCCATATAGACAAGCACGGCGACATAATAGAAGGGATAAACAGTGCGGTATACCTGCCCGTGGCAAGCGGTTTCATCACCAGGGAGATGGCAAAGAAGGAGTTGCTGGTTTTCGCAGAGTTTCTGCAGGAGAACCGCTTCTGGAACGAACAGATAGAACAGATATTTTTCACCGCAAAAGGCAATGTGGTTCTTGTGCCACGCATAGGTAACCACACTATAGAATTAGGAAAACCCGACAACCTCGACAAAAAGCTCGAGAAGTTGAGAAAATTCTATGAGAAAGGACTCAACACCGTGGGGTGGAACAAATACAGGAAGATAAACATTGAATTTGAGAAACAGGTTATTTGTACCAAATAAAGAAATTATTTATGGGAACAAAGAATTACATAACAGCTATTGAGATTGGCTCGTCAAAGGTGGCGGGCGTAATTGGCCTTGAAACCTACGAGGGCATCAAAATCATCGCATACGCCTGCGAACCCGTTGAAGGTTTCATCTCCAAAGGAGTGGTACGCAATGTAGATGCAACAAGCGCGTGCCTCACAAACATCATAAACCGACTCGAGACACAGCTCGATAACAAGATAAACATTGAGAAGGCGTACATAAACATTGCAGGTCTTTCTGTGCACTCCATAAAATCAACCGTAAAGAGAGAGTTCGACGAGTACAAAAAGATTACTCCCGAGATTATAGACGAACTGGCTCTCGACAACGAAAACCAATTCGTTGTTCCCGAGGGTTACCAGAAGGTGCAGGTAATTGTGCAAGAATACAAGCTCGACGGGGCTATCAACACCGCACCCACCGGGTTCCACACACGTTGCATAGAGTGCAGCTACCTTAATATTGTAATAAAGGAGCAGTTTATGAAGCAATTGTGCGAAAGCTTTGAAATGGCAAAAATAGTGATTGCCGACAGCTTCTGCGCAGCCAAGATTGACGCCGACAACCTGCTCAATAAGGATGATAAAAGAAACTGCGCACTTGTTAATATGGGTGCCGAGACCACCACAATATCTATTTATCGCGACGAGCTCTTGCGCAAACTTGTGGTAATTCCCCTGGGTGGCGAAAACATTACCAAGGATATTTGTGCCGAACAGGTATCGCGCGAGGAGGCTGAGCAACTAAAGATATTCAAGGGATACAACTCTACAATTCCCGATAATTCTACCATAAGCAACGAAATGCTCAACAAGATTATCGCGGCACGCGTTGAGGAGATTCTGCAGAATATTAAACATCAGATAATAACATCGGGAGAGAAGGTAACACAGATACTCTTTACCGGCGGAGCCGCAAGACTAAAGAACCTTGCACAACTCATTAAAGAGCAGCTCCCCACATTCAGCACACGCATAATAGTGGAGCCGTCGCTCAACAGTTTCAGCGACAGGAGCTTGTACCTCGCCGAGGGCGCAATAACCCCCACCCTCTTCGGCCTTTTGAGCACAGGAAAAGAAAACTGCTGCCGCGAGACAATGCCCAAAGATCCCGTTAAACCTGTACAGATCGAACTCTTTCCCGCAGAAGAGCCCCAAGAAGAGCCTGGAAAGGTTGCTGAACCCGAGAAAAAAGAGCCCAAGAAGGAATCTAAAACTCCAAAGAATCCAAAGTCGACAGGAGGAGGATTGTTCGGTAATTTCTTCGGACAATTTATCAATAAAGGCAAAGAAGCCCTTGAGGATTTCAAGACAAACATAACAGAAACCGAGGGCGAAAGCGACGACGAGTAATTACAAATTTTGAAAAACAGTACAGCAATGAACGAAGATACAAGACAAGGACTTCCCTTCGACATACCTACAGATGCTCCCAGAATAATTAAAGTTATCGGCGTGGGCGGTGGCGGCAGCAACGCTGTCGAGAATATGTACGAGAAAGGCATACACAACGTGTCGTTTGCCATCTGCAACACCGACCGTCAGGCGCTCTACCATTCCAACATACCCGTAAAGGTGCAGTTGGGAGAAACCACAACCGAAGGTTTGGGTGCCGGAAACGACCCCAACGTAGCACGCAAGGCTGCCGAGGAGAGCACACCACAAATTGAACGACTCTTCCAGGACGGAACAAAAATGGTGTTCATCACCGCAGGTATGGGTGGCGGTACCGGAACCGGAGCCGCACCCGTGGTAGCGAAGATCGCCAAGAGTATGGACATACTTACCATCGGTATCGTTACCATACCCTTCCGTTTCGAGATGGGCAAGAAGATTAAACAGGCTCTGCGCGGTGTTGCCGAAATAGCACAGCACGTCGATGCATTGCTTGTGATAAACAACGAACGCCTGTTGGATATTTACCCCAAGCTCGATATTGAAGAGGGCTTCCGCAAGGTCGATGAAGTGCTTACCACTGCAACCAAGAGTATAGCCGAGATTATCACTGCACGAGGCAAAATCAACCTCGACTTCCGCGATGTCAAGAAAGTACTCAAAAACGGTGGTGTTGCCATAATGAGCTACGGCATAGAGAGTGGCGAGAACCGCCTCGACCGCGCTTTCAGAAAGGCAATGCACTCGCCCCTGCTCAACAACAACGACATCTACAAGTCAAAGAAACTGCTTTTCAACATCTATTACAACCCCAACGAGCCGATGCTTGTGGAGGAGATAAACGCAGTAAACGACTTTATGGAGCAGTTCGAGGACGAGAACATTGAGGTAATCTGGGGTTTGAGCAAAGATTTTGAACTCAAAGAGGGCGAAGTAAAGGTAACCGTGCTTGCAACAGGATTCGGAATGAGCAACATTCCCGGCATGGAACCCCTGCTCGAACAGCAGAAAGCCGAAGAGGTGAGACTCTCCCTGGAGGAAAAAATGAAGCTCGAGGCCGAAGATAAAAAACTTTCGGCTATGGAAAAGAGTTTCTATAAAGACGAGTACAAGATTTTCATCTTCGACGAAGAGGGGATGTACAACGAGGAACTTATATCGGCTGTCGACAACTCGCCTGCATACAAACGAACCGTTCAGGAACTCGATACATTAAAGAACATTGTGGAATCGAGAAAAAAAGCATCTGCAGAGATTCCTGCCGTAGCAGCACCCGCAGAGAGCGTAGAGAACGGACCCGAAGAAACAAACGAAACATTCTAACATAAAAAAAATAATTATTATGGAACTTTTCGATATTATCAGTAACGACATAAAAGAGGCGATGAAGGCAAAAGACAAAGTTGCCCTCGACACCTTGAGAAACATAAAGAAAGTACTCCTCGAGGCCAAGACAGCTCCCGGCGCCGGAGATACCGTGAGCGACGAGACTGCCATAAAGCTTATTCAGAAACTGGTGAAGCAGGGCAAGGAGTCGGCAGAACTCTTCCAGAGCCAGAACCGCAGTGAGCTTGCAGCCGAAGAACTTGCACAGGTGGCAATTATGGAGAAATACCTGCCCAAACAGATGAGCGAGGAGGAGATTACTGCAGCCCTAAAGGAAATTATTGCACAAGTTGGTGCCAACAAGCCCCAGGATATGGGAAAAGTTATGGGTGTTGCCACCAAACAGCTTGCCGGCAAGGCCGACGGAAAAATAATCTCTGCGATAGTAAAGCAACTGCTTGCCTAACCGGCAAATATCTCACGCAGCACCTCGCCCGAACGCAGGCGGGGGAAACCGGGGATATGCAGACGATAATACTCTTCGAGAACAGCGAGAAACTCACCTCGCTGTTCTCTGTTTAATGCCAGCAGGCGAACCGACAGGAAATCGGAACGCAGGAGCGAGACAAAACGCGCTGCCTGTGCCGGCAAAAGAAAATGAGGATGCAGAGGATGTTCACGCACAAGACATCCAGCCTGCAGGTCGAAATAGGAATTCACTGCAAGACCATCGGTATTGGGAGCAATTCCAAGAAAGCCCAAAAGGCGCGACATAAAGACCAGATGAAAGTCGGCATAACCCTCTTCGGCAGCATCGAACCAGGTGAAGGCACGGTCGAGAAACAAAAAGAGCGACTCATCCTCACCGTTTTCTTGAAGCGCATAAGTAAGTACCTCGGCAAGATACAACGCGATAGAGGACTTTACCACATCGCAGGGAATAGATGAGTACAGAATGTAGGGCTGCGCCTCCGATATACGGGCAAGTGACGAAGATGCACGCCCCGATGCGGTGAAGGCAACCATAGACAACGGCTGAAAGAGTACGTTACGCACACGCGACTTCTTGCTATGCGTCACAGGCAACAAAAAGGATTTGCGCCCCTGCTGCAAGGTAAAAACGTCGGCAACCATCAAAGAATCATTATATTTGAGGGTGCGTAACACTATTCCGCTGTATTTTTCAACCATTTCGCATATAATTACAACACAAAAATACAAAAAAAACAACAATTTCTTTGCAAATTCAAAAAAAGGTTCTACCTTTGCAGTCGCTTTAGGCATCAAACAGCCCTTAAGCAGCTTCAAAAGAGCACACAAACCATTAAGGCCCATTCGTCTATCGGCTAGGACGCAAGATTTTCATTCTTGAAAGAGGGGTTCGATTCCCCTATGGGCTACAAGTAAAACTAAAAAAATTATAAAGAGATGGCAAATCACAAATCATCACTTAAAAGAATCAGACAAACCGAGAAGAGAAATCTTCAGAACCGTTATTTCGGTAAAAATATGCGTTCAGCAGTTCGTGGTCTTCGCGCTATGACCGACAAGAACGAAGCTTTGGCAAAATTCCCCGAAGTTCAGAAAATGCTTGACAGAATGGCTAAACGTGGTCTCATCCACAAGAACAAGGCTGCAAACCTCAAATCAGGTCTTTGCGCTAAAATCGCTAAATTAGCCTAATTTTTTAAGACATATATTTACCTACGAGAGGCTGGATTTTAAAATCCAGCCTTTTCGCGTTGTACCCAACAGCCAGAAGTAAACAAAGGCAAAAATTACACAAACAGCACCCGTCACAAAGCCGCACCAACAACCGGACCAAGCATACGCACACGCAGAATAAAAACTCTGTTTTTAAAGCCAAAGAAAAAGCCGCTAACCCTTGCAAGACAGCCCTGTTTTTTGTATCTTTGTTGAGTTATACAAGCTATTTACAAACACAACATGAGCGAAGAGATCAAACAGAATTATTCGGCCGACAGTATTCAGGTCCTCGAAGGCTTGGAGGCAGTGCGCAAGCGCCCTGCGATGTACATCGGCGACATCAGCGAAAAAGGTCTTCATCACCTTGTCTACGAGGTGGTAGACAACTCTATCGACGAGGCTATGGCCGGATATTGTACACATATAAACGTAACCATCAACCCCGGAAACTCAATAACCGTTCAGGACAACGGTCGTGGTATCCCCGTTGATTGGCACGAAAAAGAGAACCGTTCGGCTTTGGAGGTTGTTATGACCGTGCTCCACGCCGGAGGTAAATTCAACAAGGATTCATACAAAGTGTCGGGAGGTTTGCACGGCGTGGGTGTATCTTGCGTAAACGCCCTTTCAACACACATGAAGACCGAGGTGTTCCGCGATGGCAAGCACTACGAGCAGAACTACTCTTGCGGTAAGCCCCTCGACCAGGTAAAATGCATCGGCGACTCCGACTTGCGAGGTACACGCCAGACATTCCAGCCCGACGGCAACATTTTCGTGGTAACAGAATACCAGTACGAGATTCTCGCAACCCGTTTGCGCGAGCTCGCTTTCCTGAACGCCGGAATCACAATCACACTCACCGACAGACGTAAGGCCGACGAGAATGGCGAATTCAAGAGCGAAACATTCTACTCAACCGAAGGTTTGAAGGAGTTTGTTCGCTACATCGATGCTTCACGCACTCCCCTTATCGGTGATGTAATCTACTTGAACACCGAAAAGAACGGAATACCCATCGAGGCAGCCATCATTTACAACAACGGCTACAGCGAGAATGTACACTCTTATGTAAACAACATCAACACCATAGAGGGTGGTACACACCTTGCCGGTTTCCGCCGTGCGCTTACCCGTACCCTCAAGAAATATGCCGACGACACAAAGGCTCTCGAGAAGGCAAAGGTTGAAATCTCGGGTGAGGACTTCCGCGAAGGCCTCACAGCTATTGTATCGGTGAAGGTTGCAGAGCCCCAGTTCGAGGGACAGACCAAAACCAAACTCGGTAACAACGAGGTAACAGGTGCTGTAGACCAGGCTGTAGGCGAGGCTCTCGCATACTACCTCGAGGAGCACCCCAAAGAGGCAAAAATGGTTGTAGACAAGGTTATCCTTGCAGCAACAGCACGTATTGCCGCACGCAAGGCACGCGAGAGCGTACAGCGCAAGAGTCCTATGGGTGGTTGCGGTATGCCCGGCAAACTTGCCGACTGCTCGGACAAAGACCCCGCAAAATGCGAGTTGTTCCTTGTGGAGGGTGATTCTGCGGGTGGTTCAGCAAAGCAGGGTCGTAAAAACAGTTTCCAGGCCATCCTTCCCTTGCGCGGTAAAATCCTCAACGTGGAGAAGGTTATGTGGCACAAAGCCTTTGAGAGCGACGAAATCAACAATATTATCCAGGCTATAGGCGTACGCTTCGGCCTCGACCCCGAGGATAGCAAGAAAGCAAATATCGACAAGCTGCGCTACCACAAGATAATTATGATGACCGACGCCGACGTCGATGGTTCTCACATCGACACACTTATAATGACACTCTTCTATCGTTATATGCCCGAGATTATCGAGGGAGGCTTCCTATACATTGCGACACCACCCCTCTACCAATGTTCAAAAGGCAACATCAAGGAGTATTGCTACGACGACGACGCGCTCAGAGCATTCACCGAGAAGTATGCCAACGGCAACGAAAAAGAGGTTAAGATACAGCGATACAAAGGTCTTGGTGAGATGAACCCCGAACAGTTGTGGGAAACAACAATGAACCCCGAGACACGTATCTTGAAACAGGTAACAATACGCGACGCACAAGAGGCCGACCACATATTCTCAATGCTTATGGGTGACGATGTAGGCCCCCGCCGCGAATTCATTGAGAAGAACGCACGATACGCCGACATCGACGCATAATGCAATAAATACCCAACATAAAAAACCGTTCCTTTTTCAAGGAACGGTTTTTTATATATCAATACTACACCTTCAGAAAAATCTTTTTACGATAAAGGAAATAGAGCAGGCACCAACACACCGCCACATAACAAACCCAATAAGCAACAGAATGCAAAGAAGAGGGCACAAGATTTATGACACCCCCGAAGAGCGATGTATTAAGCTTGTGAAAATCGACAAACTGCTGCGCAAGATATATCGTAATTGAGTTAAGACCTATTACACGGAAAAATAAAGTCCACCCGCGCCACTGCAAGACATCGACAACAAGATAAAAAAGCGCGAAAAGAACAAGCGACCAGCCACCCGCAAAGCAAACAAAAGAGCTGCTCCACAAATTCTTGTTTATGGGGAAAACCGAAGACCACAGCCAGCCGATTAACAACAGAACCAAAGCTGCGGCAAATAAACAAGCCACCTTCTTATAGCCACCAAGCGAGCGCAGACGTACAAACTCACCGGCAAAGATACCCAACAGCGCCGTCACCACTGCAGGAATAGTCGATAACAGCCCCTCAGGGTCGTGTACCTCATCGTGCAGACGCCCGGGCAAGAGCAACCGGTCTACATAAGAGACAAGAGATCCATCTATAGAGAAGGGAGAGAGCCCTTCGGCACCAGGAACAGGAACGCACGCAAGCAAGGCCCAATAACCAAGCAGTAAAGCCACAGAAAGCAAAGCTACCACTTTACGCCCCAGCCACAAGTAAAGCAAGGCTGCAAACATCCACGCCGAACCTATGCGACCAAGCACGCTCGCATAACGCAGCTCCGCAAAGTCAAACTGTAAAAGGCCATTATAAACCACACCAAGCAGAATAAGCATCAAACCTCGCCAAACAACCTTCTTTGATATAGCAATATTACTCTTGCCCATTGTGCGCTGCTTTGCAAGAGAAAAAGGGAACGACACGCCAGCAAGGAAAAGGAAGAGCGGGAAAATAAGGTCGTAGAAAGTGAAACCATCCCAAGCTACGTGATACATCTGCTTGCCCCAACCGCCTAATAAAGTACCAGGAAAAAGCGAACAGATAGTTAAAAACAAAGCATCGCCACCCATAATAAAAAACATATCAAAGCCGCGCAAAGTGTCGAGCGAGAGAAGGCGATTATCTTTTTTCACACTATCCATAATATCAAATTATAAGATTATCCACAAGAGAAACTGCGTCAAGCGGCAATGCCGGTTCGGCATTACGCCCCACAGCAACAACAAGCAAAGGAAGAGCCTGCAAAGAGAGCTTTTCGGCAACAAGCGAAGGATTAACCCCATCGACCACCACCGCAGAAAGACCAATCTCGGCAGCCTGAAGAAGAACAGTCTGCGCTACCCTGCCCAGAAGAAACTCGTCATAAGCCGAAGAAGAGGCACAAACAACCATATAAGCAGTTGCTGGAAACGCACCAGACGCGGCACGGAAAGCCACAGCATCAGCCCCAACAAGCAACCTATAAGAGAAGGCAGATGTTACTTTGGCCGCAGCAGCTACAAGGCGGCGCAATTGGTCGTCGCGCACAGCATAATCACTAAAAGCCGCACAAGGAGAACTCTTTTCGAGCAGAGAGAGAAGATTTCCCTTAACACCGGTAACCTTACCGGCTTTAGCACGCGCCGCGTGCATCTCCATTTTCTTCTCCAGATAATTGTCGGCCATAGGATTTTAGTTTACGAGAGTAGTATAAAATGAAAAAGCACCGCTTCTGCGGTGCTTCGAGGTACCTGGCGGATTCGAACCGCCGTACATGGTTTTGCAGACCACTGACTAAGCCACTCATCCAAGGTACCATATACTCAAGAGCATACGCCCCATTTGCAGGCACAAAGGTAAAACTATTTTTCATAAACGACAAATAAAGAGAGTGCTTTTTTATGCAGAAGGCGCACCTTTTTGCCCAAAAAGAGTGATTTTATGAAGTTTATGCCCTATCTTCGCAGAAAAGTAAGAAGGAATGATACACAAAGTCGCAAAATTCATACAACAAAAGCAGCTTATGCAAGAGGGCGAAAAAGTTCTCGTTGCACTGAGTGGCGGGGCCGATTCCGTTGCTCTGCTTATGATTTTGCAGAAACTCGGCTACGAATGCGAAGCCATCCACTGCAATTTTCACCTGCGTGGTGAGGAAAGTATGCGCGACGAAGAGTTTGTACGTTCCTTGTGCGAGAGAAAAGACACAGAGCTGTTTGTTGTGGACTTTGACACCCAAAAATATGCCGAGGAAAAAGGTATATCAATTGAAATGGCAGCGCGAGAATTACGCTACAACGCCTTTGAACAGCACCGCAAAAAGAGAGGAGCAAAATATATCGCCGTGGCACACCACCGCGACGACAGTGCCGAGACAATGCTCCTGAACCTCGTGCGTGGCACAGGAATACGTGGCCTCCACGGCATACAGCCTAAAAACGGCAATATTGTGCGCCCCCTGCTATGCTTGGGACGAGAGGATATTATTGAATATCTCGCGTGGAGAGGAGAAGAGTATGTTACCGACAGCACCAACCTCGGGACAGACTTCACACGCAACAAGGTACGCCTGCAAATAATGCCGCTTTTAAAGGAGATTAATCCCTCGATAAGCGAAACCCTTGCCGAGACGGCAGAACGCCTCTCACAAGCCGAAAATATCTACACAAAAGCCATTTCCGAAGGCGAAGCACGAATAAAGAAAGGGGATATTATAGACATTGACCTACTAAAAAAAGAGCCCTCGCCACAGGCACTGCTCCACGAGATACTGCAACCCTTAGGCTTTAATGGCGCACAAACGAATGACATATTCCAAACAGCAGACGCAGAAAGCGGACGCACATTCGAGAGCAACGGATGGGTGGTTGTAAAAGACCGTACGGCATTTATAATAGCCCCTAAAGAGGAGCAACGCACTGCCGCCACTCTGCCCGAAGAAGGCACTGTAAAAACACCCCACGGCACGCTCGCTTGTCAGACAAAAGAGTTCGACGGCACAATAGAGCGCAAGAGAGAGGTTGCAACCATCGACATTGCAAAGGTACAGTTCCCGCTTACCGTGAGAGAGTGGAGAGAGGGCGACCGCTTCACACCCTTTGGAATGCGCGGAAGCAAGCTTGTGAGTGACTACCTCACCGACCGCAAGATGAGCCTTGTAGAGAAGAAAAGACAGTTGGTTGTCACCGACGCCACAGAACGCATAGTGTGGGTGGTGGGCGAACGCCTGTCGGCAATATGCGCGGTAGACGGGCTGACAAAAAAAATCCTCCGCATAGAGTGGCGGAGGATGTAGTTATTCTCTGATAAAAAGCCTTATTCTGTCAAGTGACGCTGACGCACAGCCTCATAAAGAATTACGCCCGTTGCCACTGAAACATTAAGCGACTCAATATTTCCGAACTGAGGAATAGAGACCCAATCGTCGCACAAAGCAAGATGCTCGCGAGGGATACCGGTATCCTCGGCACCCATAACCACGCACACAGGCTCGGTATAATTTGTCTGGGTATAGTTAATCTCGCCCTTTTCGGTAGCGCACACCACACGCACGCCTGATGCTTTAAGATACTTCAGTGTTTCGGTAATATTCTTCTCACGACACACGGGCAATGTGTGCAAAGCACCGGCAGAGGTCTTTACAGCGTCGGCATTCACGGTAACGCTATTGTGCGCGGGAATTATAATAGCATCGACACCTGCACAATCACAAGTGCGGGCAATAGAACCAAAGTTACGAACATCAGTAATACCGTCGAGCAGAACAAGGAAGGGAGTCTTGCCCTCCTCGTAGAGCGTGGGCACAAGAGTATCCACGTGAGCATACTCCACTGCCGAAATAAAGGCTATTACACCCTGATGATTTTTACGGGTTATACGGTTGAGCTTTTCCACCGGCACACGCACCACCGGTATTGTACGACCCTTAAGCGCACCGAACAACTCGCGCGACAATTCGCTCTGAATATCACGTTTGACAAGAATCTTATCAACCTCCTTACCGGCCTCAAGAGCCTCCAACACGGCGCGAACGCCGAATATCATTTCGTTTGTATTTACCATAATCTTATTTTTTCGACAGCAAGAGAGCCGCGTTGTCGAGAGCCGCATCGGTGAGAACCTCACCGCTCATCATCTGTGCAATCTCACGCACACGTTCTTCCTGCTTTAGTTTCACAATATGTGTCAGTGTACCTTTCTCTGTCTCCTCCTTATAAACCTTATAATGTTCCGAGCCCAACGCAGCCACCTGCGGCAAATGGGTAATGCTCAACACCTGACGGTTAGCGCCGCCCATCTGTTGCATAAGACGCCCCATACGCTCGGCAAGAACGCCCGATATTCCCGTATCAATCTCGTCGAATATAAGGGTGGGCTGGTTAAGATTTGTGGCAATGAGCGACTTTAGTGCAAGCATCACACGCGCCATCTCACCACCCGAAGCAACATCGGCAAGAGGCTGCGGCGCACTTATGCTGTTGGCCGAGAAGAGGAAAGTAACCTCGTCGCCACCCGTAGACGAGTAGTCGGCAAGAGGCTTTATCTCCACCTCAAAACGAATCATAGGCATACCAAGATTCACAAGAATCTCTGTTATACTGCTACGGAGTCCCTCGGCTGCATCACCGCGAAGAGCGGTAAGCTGCGACGCAAGGGATGCAAGTTCCCCTCGCAAGGCCGCACAACGTTTCTCGGCCTGCTGCAACTCCCAGTCGCCATTATCAATATGCTCCAGTTTCTCGCGATAAGCTTCGCGCAAGGCTATAAGCTCGGACACCGAAGAGGCACGGTGTTTCTTCTGCAGGTCATATATAAGTGCCAGACGTTTATCGACAAACTCCAAACGGTCAGGAGCAAACTGCACACGCTCGGCACGCAGGCAAAGTTCATCGTAGCAATCCTTCAATTCTATAAAATTGCTCTCAAGACGCTCGGCAAGCTCTCCTGCCGACGGATAGTGCGATGCTATACGCGACAACGCCGCCGCACCTTCGCGCAAAGAGCGCAGAAGGCTTGTATTCTCCCCATCATCTATTGCCGAAGATGCCGTATAAAGAGCGGCCTGTATATCCTCGGCGTGAGAAAGTTCCTGTTGCTCGAGCTCCAGTTCTTCAAGCTCATTTTCGTTTAATGCGGCACGGTCGAGTTCTTCAAACTGAAAGCGCAACCACTCCTCGTCGCGACGGCTTTTTTCAATCTCGGCACGTAATATCTCTACCTCCTTCTGCGCTACTACATACCCTGCATACTGCTGCTGATACTGCGCCAGCAACCCGTTATTATGCGCAAGAATATCGAGCACATTCAGCTGGAAATTCTTGTTACCGAGCAGAAGATTCTGGTGTTGCGAGTGTATATCTATCAAACGGGTTCCAAGCTCTTTAAGCAGAGATACCGACACGGGAGTATCGTTTATAAAGGCTCTGCTGCGACCCGAGGCCGACAGCTCGCGACGTATTATGCACTCTTCGGCACAATAGTCGAGGTCGTTCTCCTCAAAAAAGGGTTGCAGAGAGAATGAGGATATGTCGAAATGCCCCTCAATGGTGCAGCGCTCGGCACCATCGCGTATTGATTTTACATCGGAACGCTGCCCGAGCATCATGGCAATGGCACCCAGGAAGACCGATTTTCCAGCACCGGTCTCACCGGTTATCACCGAGAAACCCGAGGAGAAATCGACCTCCACGCTCTCTACAAGAGCAAAATTACGTATTATTATTGACTTGAGCATTTACAACTGTTGTTCTTCGGGCTTCGACAAGAGTTCATCCCACTTTGCCGAAAGCGACGGGTCTATTCTTGTAATTATCTTTTCGGCATCCTTTCTCTCCTTCAAAGTGGCATTAGAATATATATTCAAAAGCTCGTCGTTCTTATACTCTGTAAGCAAACGGGGGAAGTATGCCATGGAGCGGGCTTCGTAGGCCTCGCTCAACAGGGTCAGGCATTCGTTGATAACCTTGCGACCGGCTGTAGCACTCTTATACATAGTATCCAACCCCAGACGGTGATACTTATACATGAGCTTGCGGATGGGCTCGAGAGCGCCGTTCAAATAGTCGTTTATTATTGAACTGCGGTTGTTGCTGCTGCTCATGGCACGCCAACCCGAATCGCCCAGTGTCTGAGCATTTCCCGCAATATTCTGTGCCTTGGTAAGCCACTCGCTACCGCCAAGCTCGCCCATAGAGTCCATATCAAGACCTATTATCATATAGACATAAAAGGCAATAACCGCTGTGAGGTTATTATCAATGTTGTCCTCGTTGAAATCCAGACGGTCATAAGGCTGATAGGTAAAGACAATGGACTTATCCTCGTACTTGAAGGTTGTGGTGGTATAGTTTGTACCATATACCGGACGAGTACCCTGCACCATAAGAGAGCAGTTAAAGGAACCATCGGGGCTGTATTGCTCCACGACAAAGGTGAAATTGCAATCTATGCGCTCATAATCCTCGTAGGTATTGTTTGTCCACTTACGGTCGTTTATAAACTGTGCTATCGCCTCCTCAAGCACCTTGAATACCTCGGTGTCGACACCCTGCACCTTCGTTGAATTAAGGGTTACCTTTGCATTCATCTCCTCGCCCATAGCCGAGACACCGGCTGGCAATAGAAGCATCACTGCAACAAGCAACAGTTTTGAAAGGTGTGAGATTATATCGCGTGCCACTTCGAGCTTGCTTTTCAAGGGAAACTCTGTAGCAGCCTCGGCGTCAATTATAGTAACCTTGTTTGTGTCGTGTGCAAAACCGGCACCTTTGTCGGCAAGGGAATTCAGCACAATGAAATCGAGGTTTTTCTTTGCCAATTTCTCGCGAGCATTGGTCTCACCGTCGTTTGTTTCAAGCGCAAAGCCAACAAGACGCTGCCCCTGCTTCTTCTCCTTGCCAAGCGCTGCCGCAATATCCTTGTTGGGTTCAAGTTCTATGGTCATAGCATCGGAGGTGCGCTTTATCTTCTTGTCGGCACAGACAGAGGGGCGATAGTCGGCTACGGCAGCACAAAGGATGGCTGCATCGCACCCGGGGAAAGCCTCGATTGCTGCCTGATACATCTCTTCGGCCGACTCCACATTCACACGCTTTATGGCAGCGTGGGGGGTTGCAAGCGACACGGGGCCCGACACAAGTGTAACTTCGGCTCCACGTGCTGCACACTCCGCAGCAAGCGCAAAGCCCATCTTGCCCGACGAATAGTTGCCGATAAAGCGTACCGGGTCTATCTTTTCGTATGTCGGACCGGCTGTAATGAGGATTTTGCGCCCCTCTAACGAGGAGCTACACAAAAAAAAATCCTTCAGCGCCTTTACAATGTTTTCAGGTTCTTCCATTCGCCCCTTGCCGCAGAGATGGCTGGCAAGCTCGCCGGCAGCAGGCTCTATTATGTGATTGCCATAGCTGCTCAATACCTTCAGGTTATTCTGAGTTGAAGGGTGAGCGAACATATCAAGGTCCATAGCAGGAGCTATGAAGACAGGAGCCTTCATTGACAAATAGGTGGTAACAAGCAGGTTGTCGGCAATGCCACAAGCCATCTTACCAAGCGTTGCTGCTGTGGCAGGTGCAACAATCATCGCATCGGCCCACAAGCCAAGCTCCACGTGGCTGTGCCACTCACCGCTGTTGTTATTGAAGAACTCACACAGCACGGGGCGCCCCGAAAGGGTTGAAAGGGTAAGCGGAGTTATGAACTCCCTTGCCGAAGGGGTCATAACAACCTGCACCTCGGCACCTTCCTTCACCAATAGACGAACAAGTATTGCCGCCTTGTAAGCAGCAATACTTCCCGTAATTCCCAAAACTATCTTTTTTCCTTTGAGCATCTTCTATCTATTAAATTCACGCAGCTTTATACGGGTCAACGCCTGCTTGGTGTTCAAGGGGAAATCCCCGTTCATCATCCAGCCATAATAACCCGGGTCGCGCTGCAATACAGTAGCCACGCTCTCCCCTTTGTATTTGCCGAAGTTAAAGACCTCGCGGCCATTGTCGTCGTAAACAAAGCGGCCGGCAAAGTCAACATTGCGTGTAAATGAGGACTCCTTTGCAAGAGCAGCCACATCGTTCTCCATATCGTCGTAATGGTCGAGCTGCGCTTTAAGCACCTCGTATGTAGCACGCGTGTCGGCAAGAGCACTGTGAGCGTTGTCGAACTCTGTACCACAATAGAATTTATGGGCAGCCGACAATGTACGTGGCTCGCGTTTGTGATAAAGAACCTGCACATCTATCGCGTGATGACGAGTGAGGTCTATATCCACCTGTGCGCGTAGGAACTCCTCGGCAAGCAACGGAAGGTCGAAACGGTTGGAGTTGAAACCGGCAAGGTCACAGCCCTCAAAATCGGAAGCGATCTCCTTTGCCACATCCTTGAAACGGGGACAATCCTTTACATCCTCGTCGTATATTCCGTGTACAGCCGAGGCCTCTTCGGGAATGTGCATTCCGGGGTTTATACGGCGGGTATACTCCTTGTCGCTACCGTCGGGGAAAACTTTAATATAGCATATTTCCACAATTCTGTCCTTTGAAACATCCACTCCGGTGGTTTCAAGGTCAAAGAATATCAATGGATTTTTAAGATTCAGTTTCATTGGCTCTATTATTCAGTAAGCATCATGGGCATAAGCAACATCAGGAGTTCCTGTTTGTCGTCCTGGTCGGCAGGAACAATAACGCCGGCACGTGAAGGATCGGCAAGCTCCATAATTACATCCTGACCGGGAAGGTTGTTAAGGATGTCAATGAGGAACGATGCGCGGAAACCGATATTCATTGATGCTCCGTCGTAGCTGCAAGTAATGTTCTCCTCGGCAGAGGTTGAGAAGTCCGTATCCTGAGCCGAAATAACAATCTTGTTGTTCTCGAGATGGAGCTTAATAAGACTTGCCTGTGACGAGAAGATGGCCACACGACGCAATGCGCTGATGAAAGCGGCACGGTCCACTGTAAGCTTGTGGGGGTTGTTCTGCGGAATCACCGAGTTGTAGTTGGGGTAACGGCCATCGTAAAGACGTGATACAAGTTTGTACTCACCGAGAGTGAAGATAACAAAGCGACCATCAAACTCAATGCCAATCTCCTCCTGCTCGTCCTTGCCAAGGATGTTCTTCAACAAGTTTGCAGGTTTCTTGGGAAGAATGAAAGCCGATTTTTCGGCACCTGTAACAGAGTAATCGCGGAAACGCACCAGCTTATGACCATCAGAAGCCACAAGAGTAATACATTCGGGAGTAAAGTCGAAGTACACACCGCTCATCATACGACGTACATCGTCGTCGGCAGCAGAAGCGAATATTGAACGTGATATACCGCCGGCAAGCACAGAGGCTGTTGCAGAGATGCTTACTGCATTCTCGCCAAGAACAGCAGCTGCAGGATATTCGTTACCATCGTGAGCAACAAGGCTGTATTTACCGTTCTGGTAGAAAATTGTCACCTCAAGTGAATCCTTGTTCACCTCAAAGCGAACAGGCTGCTCCGAAATCTCCTTCAAAGAGTCGATAAGAATCTTTGCAGAGATTGCAAAAGTAAAATCTTCGGAGCACTCAACAACCTCGAAAGAGGTGTTGAATGTATTATCGGGATCCGAAGCTGTCAAAGTAAGTACATTACCCTGAAGTTCGAAAAGAATACAATCCAGAATGGAAATGGGGTTTTTGGAATTTAACACTCTGCTGATAGCCTGCAGGCGCGATGTTAGCAGAGAACTTGATACTGTAAAATTCATAATATGTGCGATTAAATTTATTAGCAAAACTTCGCGTGCGCGCGTGCGCATCGCATAGCTACAAAGATAAAACTAAATATCATATAGCTTGCAAAATATGAGAAAAAAAATTGCTTTTCGAGAAGAAAAGAGCTATTTTCGCAAAGTATTTGAAAAGAATTATGGAAATAACAGGAAAAATCATTGCAGTACTGCCCGAGAGAGGCGGTACATCGAAAACCGGTAACGAGTGGAAAATGCAGGAATACGTGATTGAGACACACGAGCAGTACCCCAAGAAGGTTTGTTTCAACGTATTCGGTGCCGACAAAATAGCACAGTTCAACATAAAGGCAGGCGACGAGCTCACAGTCTCTTTCGACGTTAACGCACGTGAGTATAACGGCCGCTGGTACAACGATATACGCGCTTGGCGTGTAGAGCGTGGCGCTGCACCCGAAGGCACACCCGGCGACATTCCTCCTTTTGAGGCACCCAAGGCAAAAATCGAGGACTTCGGAACTGAAAACAACCCCGACGACCTCCCCTTCTAAAAAAGCATCGTAAAGAAGAAACAAAAAAGAGATACATCGTTGATGTATCTCTTTTTTGTTCTATAGTTGTCGTGTATCACGAATTCATACTCATAAGAAACTCGCCATTGTCCTTTGTCTTCTCAAGGCGGTCCTTAACAAACTCCATAGCCTCCATAGGTGTCATATCGGCAAGGTATTTGCGCAGAATCCACATACGGTCGAGTGTATGCTTGTCGAGCAGGAGATCGTCGCGACGAGTGCTCGAAGCAATAATATTCACAGCAGGGAAAATGCGCTTGTTGCTCAATGTACGGTCGAGCTGAAGCTCCATATTACCAGTACCCTTAAACTCCTCAAAGATAACCTCATCCATCTTTGAACCGGTATCGATAAGAGCTGTTGCAATAATGGTGAGAGAACCGCCGTTTTCTATGTTACGCGCAGCACCGAAGAAGCGTTTGGGCTTGTGCAGGGCGTTGGCATCGACACCACCCGAAAGCACTTTACCCGATGCGGGAGAAACGGTGTTATAGGCGCGTGCAAGGCGTGTTATTGAATCGAGGAAGATAACCACATCGTGACCGCACTCAACCATACGTTTTGCGCGTTCAAGCACAATTCCTGCAATCTTCACGTGGCGCTCTGCAGGCTCGTCAAAGGTTGAGGCAATAACCTCGGCATTTACGCTGCGTGCCATATCGGTAACCTCCTCGGGGCGCTCATCGATGAGCAACATAATCATATATGCCTCGGGATGGTTGGCAGCAATAGCATTGGCTATATCCTTGAGCAACATTGTCTTACCAGTCTTGGGCTGCGCAACGATAAGCGCACGCTGTCCCTTACCTATGGGTGAGAAGAGGTCGACCACGCGAGCCGACATATTGTCGTAATTACCCGAGCAAAGTGTGAATTTATCTTCGGGGAAAAGGGGCACAAGATTGTCGAACGATACACGGTCGCGCACCAGTTCGGGAGCAAGGCCGTTTATCTTGTTCACCTTTACAAGGGGGAAATATTTCTCGCCGGCACTTGCGGGGCGTATGATACCCTCTACCACATCACCGGTCTTCAGGCCATAGAGCTTTATCTGCGACTGTGAAACATAGACATCGTCGGGTGATGAGAGGTAGTTGTAATCGGAAGAACGAAGGAAACCATAATTGTCGGGCATAGTCTCAAGAACACCCTCAACACGCAACACATCGGCAAAATCGTACTGCAGCTGCTCGGCACTCTCCTGGCGTTTCTTGTTCTCGTTACGCTGCTGGAAACGGTTATCGTTCTTTGCGCCCTGCTGCCCCTGACGGCTTTTATCAAATTTCTCCACAAGCTCCACGGGAACCTCTTTGTTCTCCACGGGAAGGTTCTCTATTGCGACGAATGCCTCACCCTCCTCTGCTGCTTCAACAACGCTCTCTGCAACAGTTTCCGCTTCAGCAACAGACTGGGCTGTCTCTTGTTTCTTCGCCTTACGACCGCGTTTTTTAGGCGCTGGCTCGGCTTGGGTTGCAGCCTCTTCCACCACCGGAGTTTCAGCCACTACAGCAGCCTCTACAGGCTCTGCTACGGGCTGTGCTGCCTCCTGTTTCTTTGCCTTGCGACCACGTTTCTTGGGCGCCGGCTCGGTCTGGGGAGCAGCCTCTTCAACCACGGGAGCAGGTTCGGGTTTCACCTCCTCTATTTTTATTTTAGGTTCTTCTATTTTCTCCTTTTTTGGTTCTTTGGTATCGAGCTTTACGGCCTTGTCACCGGTAGCTGTATATACCTTGGCACCATCGGCCTGTATTCTGTTTCTTCTGTGCTCGCGACGGTGCATTCTTGTCTCCTCCTTTACCACCGCAGGCGCGCCGGTCTGGCTGTTCTGCAAAGCCTGGCCATCAAGGATACGATAAATTAGAGAATCGCGGTCCAAAGACTTTACACCCTTGATACCCAACTCCTGAGCAATAGACTGCAGGTCTGCAATCTCTTTACTTCTTAAATGTTCAATATGATACATAAATTATACGAATGAAACTTAACCCATACGAGAAAAGGGCTAATCCATTATATGAAATAAGGTTTAAGATTCTTCTTTTATGAAAGAAACACGTCACAAAAACCACGTGCTCCACTTTTATAATGCAAATATAAGGTTTTTTGTTCAAAAAAAGGTGTAGAAAAGCCCTATTTTTTATTTTTTTTGCAATTCGGCGCATTTCCGCCACGCAGGCAGACAAAACAACTACGAACAGCCTTTCTTTGGAGGGGCTGTTCGTAGTTATAGAAAGATATTAAATATTACTCTTCGGGAGCAATGGGCGACAAGGCGTTGTCCTTTATTTCGGCAGGCACCTCGCTAACGCGCACATATATCTGGCGGTCGGCAGCATCGTCCTTTACAGTCAACACCATAGCATTCTGATACAGTTCTATGGTATACTCGTTGCTCCAGTACTCGTTTATATAGTCATATTTTCCGGTAAGTTTATTCTCGTCTATTTTGTATGTACCGGTAATAAGACGGGGATACATGCTCTCGAAATGCTGATACATTCTGTATTTTCTATCCTTTCTTATAAACTCCAGATAAACGACAGGAGGCTCGGCCGAATTACTCCAGCTCTTAAGTTCCCATACTCCTGCAATGTTATTGGGAGTAATTTCCATAGGTATTTCAAGGCCTACACCCGGAACGAAAACTACAGAAACAGACGCTTCATCATCATTGGAACAAGCCTGGAAAGGAAGTACCAACAAAGCGAGCAACATCAATTTAAAAAAGTTTTTCATATCTGTTATTTTATTCATTATTATTCTAATATGGCTCTAATTGTGCGTGAAGATATTCCCCCTTCCACACCTTCAACTATTATTGAGAAGCTGTTTGTGGAGGGAGCATATTTCTGCAAGCTGTCGGGGTTTATTGAGATTACAATATCACCCTCATCGCCAGGCTGCAACACTTTCGGCTCAGTGGTAAAGGTGGCATATGCCGGTACAAAAGAGGAGCTCAGGGACATAGGCTTTGCACCCACATTTGCACAAGGTATACGCGCTGCGACACGCCCGTTCTTGAACACAACCTGCTTGCGTTTAAGCTTTAAATTGCCCATAGCATAAGGCAGGTGGCTCCACTCGTCATCGTCAACCACAATACCGCGCAGAGTGAGTTTTGCAACAGGCCTGCGACCGGTAATATCGGTGTACACAAAAGCACCGGTATCTACAGTACCTTCACGACCCTTGGGGTTGTAGCGTACCACTATTTTCGATTTTTCGCCGGCAGCAATAGGTTTCTTGTCGAATTCGGCAGCTGTGCAACCGCAATGTGTAGTAACATCTGTTATTGTAACAACCGTGTCGCTTACATTGCTGAATACAAACTCCACCACTCGCACCGTGTCGCTCTCGTGGAGAGTACCCATATTCATGGTCTTCTTCTCGAAGAGGAATATCTTGTCGGCACCACGGTGCAACGAAGGGTTCATAAGAGAGTCCACAGCCGCACGTTGAGGCAAACGTCTGGCAGTAGTCTGTGCCCCAGCCCCGCAAGAAAGCAGTAGAAGCAGCAGCAATGCATAAAAATATAACGGACAGCCCTTTTTCATTGCTTTACACCATTACATCCAACCATTACCATTGGCATTATTGCGTACTGTGATTGAGAGTGTATGCTCAACACCGTCAACAAAAACTTTTATTGTGGTGACACCCACAGCAACACCTGTAACAGTGAGGCTGGTGCCATTGATTGAAGCCACAGCAATATTTCCATCGGCTACAGAGCAAGAGTAAACTTTGCTCTCGCCATCAACGAAATAACGTGCAAGGTCTATAGTCTGTTTCTTCGCAGGAGCAACATAGAAGTCGGGGAGTTTCATATCGTGTCCGGCACCCTCAATTGCATTGAGCAATGCTGCAGCATTTATGAATTTACCCATTTTACCGCGATACTTGCTCAAGTTAACCGACACAGGCTGTGAAGCCACTGTGTGGTTGCGGTAATAAACCTTTGTACCGGTGAAGTAAGAATCGACATTATCGGAAGTCTCCTTCACAAGGTTCACAAACTCCTCCTGTGTGAAGTGACGGCGCAACTGTGCTGCGTAAGAGAGACCCAATGCCACGACACCCGAGACGTGAGGACAAGCCATAGAGGTTCCTTCAAAGAGAGCATATGTACCACGACCCTCTGTAACAACAGTAGAGTAAATCATACCGCCGTTGTCGTAAGCCGAACCAGGAGAGGCATAATAATCGCCGTCGCCACCGGGAGCCGCAATATCATTACCGGGACCATAGTTAGTGTATGAAGCAGGGGTATAATCGGCAGCAGTAGCTGTTACAGAGATACATTTTGAATAGGCGCCGGGGAAAGATGCAGCAGCAGCCGACTCGTTACCCGAAGCATAAACGACAATACCACCATCAATAACACCGTTAGGCGAACCAGCATTCACAATAAAGTAATCCAACGCCTCTTTCTCCAAGGGGTACATAAGTTCCCACTCTTCTTCTGTTGCGGGGCCGGGAGGATAGTCCACAGGGTTCACCTCGGAAGAGAGATAACCCCAACTGCACTGCATTACCACAGCGCCGTTGTCGGCAGCATATTTCATAGCTCTTGCCTCGTTCACGAGTGATGACTGATACTCGTCGTCGAACAACTGGCAGGTCATAATTCTAACACCGGGCTTGCCCGCGGCAGCGTCACCACCGGCAATACCGCAACCTCCCTTTCCGTTGTTGTTCACAGCAGCGATTGTACCGGCAACGTGAGTACCGTGACCGGTGCCGTAAGAACCTGACACAGAGATATAGGGACGGTCAGTAGCAAAGTTATAGCCGTAACGGTCGCCTTTGTAACCGTTACCGTCGGCATCCTCCTCAGAGGCGTAGGTCTCGCTCTCGTTCACCCACATATTGTCTCTCAAGTCCTCGTGGTCGAACATAACACCCTCGTCGAGAACAGCTACGATAATAGAGGGGTCACCGGTACATTTCTCCCAAGCCTCCTCGCAACCAACATCGCAACCGGCGATGATTTTATCGGTATCGACTACATCGAATACCTTTTCTGCGTGGTCGAGATTAACAGTCACGTCACCGGTTCTATTGTAATCATAGAGAATACCTTTGTTTATATAGCTCCACTGCAAGGGAAGTGCAGGGTCGTTGAACTTCAAACCGTTGCTTGCGCGTGTAACAGCATTCACGAGATCTGTTGCAACAGTTGCCGAACGGTGGGGATCCAAACGGTATATTTTTCTGTTGCACTGCACCTTTGAAATCTCGCCGAGCTGTGAGATGCGCTCCACAGCCTCTTTCATATCTACATTCTCGTCGAAAGAGACCTTGTACCACAAATGCAACTGCGCCTTGCGTGTGCGCTCCTCGTTTCTCTTGTCAACGGGGAATACGCGCTCAAATTTATAGGCCTTGAGAATATCCAGAACCTCGTCGGTAGAAGGAATGCCCGAACGGCTCTTCATTCCATTGCCTGCACGGGTAACCAATGCCTGGTCAAGGATTTCGGTCATCTCGGGGGCAAATTTTATAAGAAGCTCACCATCCACATAATTGTCATAAGCCTCTACAATATTCTTATTATCAATAACAGGCGCGTTGTTGGCAACATCGCTGTCCGAGCAAGAAGCCGCGAACAGAACCGCCAAAAGCAATATATACTGAAATTTATTTTTCATACCTTTCCTAATCTATATTTAGTGTGGATTACTCTTCGTCATCAAGAACATCTTTCATTTCATACTTGGCACGCATTTGAGGAAATACCTCGTAGAAGTACTCGAAGTTTGTGGGTACATTATCAAAGCCAACCTTGTCGCCGTTTGAGTTACGTCCCTGCTCCTGCTGGTTGAATATGAGTAACTCGGGTATCCAGGCAATCAAATGGGGGTGATAAAGCAACCATTGTGGCAATTCTCCTGTAAAGAAGTTAAGGTTGATTGCAAGCTTCTTCATATTGGGAAGAATCTTGGGCATATTATTGTCGGCCAACCACTGGATTGTGTCGCCGCCGAAAGCATCGACATCGTCCTGAGTATATGCCACAACACCATCCTTGCCCACCTCAAAATCGGGCAACTCACCCTCTATGTAGCAGTTCTGCAAAAGCAACTCCTCCAAAGTATCCCACAAGAGAAGGCGACGCAAAGAGCAATCACCCTCCTTTGTACTCTGAATGTTCAAACCGATACCATCTTCATAATCCTCCTTTTTAGTGAGGTCGCTCATAGTCCAACGGCGCTGACCGGTGAGGCACAACGATTTAAGTTTGGGAAAGTTCTCCTTTGTAAGCATAGCAGGAATTTCCTCCAGGTTGTTTGCGCTCAAGTCGAGAACCTCAAGAGTCTCTCCAAGCTTCACAAACTCGTCGGGCAATGAAACAATACCATAAGAGAACAACTGCAGCTCTTTCAAATATTTCAACTCGCAGATTTCAGGCCCCAACTCAATGCTCTTCAACATAGTATTTACGTTAGAGAGTACAAAGAGTGACTCAAGATATTTCAAGTGCTTGATCTGCTCGGGCAAAGAGGCCTCGGTCTTAAAGAAAGAGTAGCTTACCGAACGTACACGGCCCACAGCCTCGTCACAAGGTTTATCCTTGTCGGTTGCCTCCCAAAGGGTTACACCTTCCCAGTTATCCATACGCTCGCTGGTATCCCAAAGCTCTGTCATACCATTAAGCAGGTGGTAGATGGTGATTACAGCAATTGAGTCACCGGCACGATTGTCCTCAATCTTCACTGCAGCCTCCTGGCGAACGGTGATAACACTGGGAACATTCAATTCATCCTCCTCGTTTACGGGAACAAAATGAATTTCGGCGATTCGCTCCTCGGGCTGTGCGTTCAACTTGTAATCGAAACGCAATTTTATTGTACGGGGGCGGGCACCATTACCAAATTCTATATCATCTTCGGTATTTCTTGTCAACCAGTCTACAGACTCACCGGTGGGACTGGTTATAACCTCTTTAAACTCGATATTTGTAACAATCTCCACATCGAAGTAACGCTCGCCCTCCTTTCCGAAGCTTTCAATCTCCACCTCGGACTTTTTGGGAGTTACAGCCTTGCTGAAACCGGTCTGCTCAATGGCAATCATACGCTCCTCGGCGCCCGATCTCACTTTGATGCTACCACTACGCAAATCGTTCTGTGACGATGACTGCACATTAACCTCGCAGGTTACAGTTCCAAAGCCATTGGCGGGAGAAACAGTCACCCAGTCGGGAGCAGACACCACAGACCACTTGTTCATTGTCTGCACAACAAAGGCCTCTTTGCCACCCTCTGCTCCCATTGTAATATTGTCCTTGCTTACCGAAAAAGCAACAGTCGCTGAATTATTGTCACTGTCGCTACAAGCAGCAAACACAAGTATACCGATAACAAAACTTAAAGCTATTTTCAAAAAATATTTCATTATCTTAATGTATTTAGTTTTCCAAATCCAAATAATCACACCCGCGGATATCCTGCGTCTTGTCGTACACCAACATAGGCATAGCATAATAATACATAAGGCTATATATGTAATCACAGATAGCCGAAACGTTGATTGTAATATTGGGGTTGTCGGCAATCTCAAAGTAGAAAAGACTGCAGTTTCTCATAGTATCGTCCTCAATCTTTCTCAAGTCGTTACCACCCATCAACAAGTATCTCAAGCCAAGATGCTGGAAGATACCTGTAGGCCACTTGCGCAGACAACGGTTACCCTCCTCGTCGCTCTGGTAGCGGATAAAGTAACGCGAAAGACCAGAGATGCTCAAAGGCTCCAGAGGGAACTCTGAGAAGCTGTTGTAGCTCAAATCGATTGCTGTGAGATAAGGGAAGTTTACTGCAGAGAGGTCTTCGGGAAGATCGGTAAGTTTGTTGTAGCTCAAGTCAATAGCCTCGAGCATAGCCGAATTCTTGCCCACAAGCGCGCCCTCGGGAATCTCTGTCATACCATTACCCGAGAGGATAAGATAAGTAAGCGGTGATTCCTTCTCGAACAAAATTCCGGGGAAAGTCTCCAATCTGTTTCCCGACAAGTTAACCTGTGCAACATTCACACCACGGAAGTCATCGCCATTCTCGAACGAACTTATCTTGTTGTGAGAGAAGTCGATGGAAGGACATATATAAATTGCTTTTGCGTTGAAGATGTCGGGGAATTCCACAATCTCGTTGTGGCTTACGGTAAAGCTCTCGAGCTGGCTGTAACCACAGAAATAACCATCGATGCTGGGGATTTCCTCAATTTTGTTATAGTCGAGATATACCTTTGCAAGGTTAATACTCTTACCGAAGGGGTGAAGAACCTCTATCTTGTTGGTGGTAAGGTCGAGCAAGCCGAGTTTTACCATCTTTACAAGATCCTCGTGCTCGGGCAACTCTACAAGGTTGTTGTAACCCATATATATACCCTGAATCTTAGCACCGCTCTTACCATTAATCATAGCAATCCAGTCGTTGCGCAACTGCTCGCCCGAAATACCCCTCATAGAAGCGATGTTCAACATCTGCAACTCGGGGATATTGCCCAACATATCCATAGGCAACGAAGTCATATTGGGACAGTTATAAATCTCAATATCTGTCAAGTCGGTAAAGTTCTCCCAACTCCACTCGCTCTCCTCGGCAGCAAAAGAGTGGTTTTCATCGATATCATCGATAAAGAAGTTCTCGCTAGTAACAGGAGAGTTCGCAATATACAACTGCTGCAACTTTGTACAGCGCATAATAGCCTTAGAGATACCGGTAATCTGGTTTGTGAGGTCGCCGAACATAATAGCCTTAAGCTCTACGCCCTTCAACGGTTTCTCGTGTTCGTCGAGAGCCAAAGTCTTCTGCCACTCCTCGGAAAGAGCCAAACGAAAGTCCTTCTTGAGGTATCTCTCCTCATAATCGTAACGTACAGCCATCTTTTGTTCCTCGGTCATATTGGGGAAGATGTGACCACCCAACTGCTCGGAGTGACTGCCAAGATACAATATGCTGAGCTCGGTCATCTGTCCGATAGCCGCAGGAACCACGCCCTTTGCACCAAATCCCTCGAGCGAAATTGTAGCTACGCGGCCGTCAGAGAAGAGCTGTACACCGGGCTGCTCACCCCACAAGTCTATATCCTTGTTAAAGTTCCAGTTGCAGCCAACAGTTTCCACAATACCGGCATATTTCCAGTTGGGACCATCCATTGCCTCCCAAATCTCCTTGAGAGCGATATAATCCTTTATATAAGCCTCGGTTCCTTTGAGGTTGAAGGGAACCTCTACTTCCTTGGTCAATTCATTGTCGACAACATCGAAAGTCTTGGATGATACGTTAAATATCTCGTCGAGGTATTTAGAAGAAGAAGCCTTCTTGTCCGAGTACGCTCTAAAGCTGTACACCTTGTAGTTACCTGCGGGCAACCATACAACGGTATCGCACTTGAGATAAGAGGTTGCACTGTTGTCACCGGGGCGACCATCGTCGTTGAAATCCTCGTTATACTTTGCAACCACAGCCTCAATTGTGGTTTTCTCTAGTGTAAAGGTATTCTGCACAATAATATCCACACTCTGGATATTGCTCATGGGGAAAGAGTTATCCTCATCTTCGGCAGCACGTGTGAGGGGAGCAATCTCCTTTACAATCTTGAATGATACTCTTCCGCGGGGAGCCACGTTGGCCGTGAGGTTGCAGACTGCCAGACCACCACCCACAACGGTAAATGTAACGCCATTCACATCGGAAGCAAGCAACTTGTTGTCAAGCTCGTCATACAGCTCATAACCTATAACGCTATAGGTTCCGGCAAGCATTTTCAGCTTGTCGCTACGCAAGCCATACTCGGCATTCTCCTTGTCATAAGAGTTCAGGAGCAAGGTGTGCGACACAGTCTGACCATCGTTCTGCATAAGAACCTTGATCTTATAGGCATCGGACAAATACTCCAATTGATCTGCTGCACGTGTTGCCACAGCACCACCCTGGGCAGATGCACTCTTGTATAGCTTGAACTGCACATAGCCATACACATCATACTGTTGCTGTGCCGCGTCATCGTCGGAACAGCCGACTATGCCCATTGCCATAAAGGCAAAGAGCAGAGTCAATAAGTATAAATTCTTCTTATTCATTATTTTGAGTCTTATATTCAATTATTTATTAGGCTTAACAATCAATATCTTCTTGGGAACAAGTGCATTGTTTTCATAAAGAACTATAATCACCGGCATATTGAATATAGTCGCATTGGGAACAGGCACTGTCATTACATAATAGCCATCAACAAGTTTCACCTGAATGGGCCATGTAAAGTCGCTGGTATCGTTGGTTGTTCCACCGCTGTTGGGAAGCACCACGTCGAAGATTTTGAATCGGCCACCCCAGTCTGATTTTGTATAAAGGGTGTTGATTTCATATTTAACACGGTTATCAACGCTGACGGTGTATACATCAGTTGTAGAGAATTCCGAGCTGATGAATTCATACAAATCACCGGCAGGCTCGGCAGTACACTCAACAACAGCACCGCTTGAAAGCACCTTCACAGCAAAGCCCTCGGGAGCAAAGATATCCTTCTGCTCTACCGAAATGAGCAGACAATACTCATACTTCACATAGAACTCGTCAAGGTCGGCAACATTCTTAACCTCTTCAACAAAGCTGTCGTACAGGCCAGAAGGTACTGCAAAGAGGTTTCCTTTGCGAGAACGTACATCTGTTGTTGCGTTGAAAGGAGTTGCAGTGAGCGACACCAAAGATTTGTCGTTCTCGTCCTGCACAGCAACAAGCCAGTTTTCAGTGGGGATTGATATAGTGCCGTCATTCTCCTCAACAAGCACAAACTTGCAGTCGTAATTGAAGCATACAATGTTGTAGGTCAAAGCACCATCCACCTGTATCTCTTCCGAGGGAGTATCGCTCATTGAAGAAGAACTTTCGTAAAGGAATGTCTTACCATCGAGAGAAAGCAACCAGCCGTAAGTGCTGTAAGCGCCTGTAATGGTCATCATATCAGGAGCCATACCGCCATAAGTAACGGCAATGGTTTTAGAGGCTGCACCATCTTTGCTCACAACCTCAATCTCGCCAGCCAACTCGTAGGGTCTGTAATACTCCTTCACGCTGAACACATAAGCTCCGTCAACAACTGAAGGTTCACCCAACCACTCGGGATATGTTCCTATACCACAGGTGTAGTTAGCATTCAACTTGAACTCAAGAGATGCACTCTCCTGGTTCACCTCAAGAGCATCAATAACATTACCCTCACTGTCAACAATTTCGCAGTTGAGCGACTTTGCGTGGCGGGAAATTGTTGTCAGCACCTGCTTGATATCGCCACTCTGCAAAGTAATGTTTGCTTCGGCCGACTCAAAAGCACGAGCGTCGTTTGTAATCTTCAAATATACCTTGTGAGTACCGGCAACACCAATAATGTCGTTACTATAGATGCCATCCTCGCTGTCAGAAAAGAGAACCCACATCTTGTCGGCCGAAAGTGTCCAGGGCAAAGAAGCTGTGAACTCCATGGGCACAATGATATAATCTTCAGTATCAAGCTCTGTAATATCGTATGAGCCGATATTTATAAGTTTAGCCGATTCGTTCAAAACGGTTGAAGGGAAGGTATAACTATCGTCACCTGCACAGCCTGTAAAGGCGCAAGCAACAACCAATATATATATAAGGAATGTATTTTTCATATAATCTTCTTTTTAGTCGTTATACTCTTTATAACCGGGATAGCCCTCGTCTCTTCTCTTCTTGGCCTCGTCCTTGCTTATCCACTCTACAGCATTTACAAAGGTTCCCACGGTGTTATAACCTGTCATACTGGGGATGTAGAGCGACATATACTGCCAGATGAAGTGCTCGCAGCTGCTGTAGTACGAAACATACATTGTGGGCTGATAAACGTTTATTATACCATCCTCGCCATATTTTGTACCGAAAGCTTCGGTTGTGGGACCGAGCTTCTGCTCGCTGCACTTGATGAGAGGGTTCAATATGTCGTTTGTGGTAAACTTCACCTTAATGTCGTAACCATCGTAGAAATAATCCTTGATGATTATGGTGTTCTCTTCTTCGGGATCTACAACAGAGTATGCTATACGACCTTCAACTGTCGCATAGTTCTGCAAGAATGTAGACACAATGTAACAGTAGCCTGTGAAGGCGTTTATGTCGAACTTGCAGGCCTTCTGCAAGAACACTTTAGATTCTATACCATAGAGCTCGCTCTGTGTCTCTTTCTGAGAGATAAGACGCAATGAGAAGCCAAGCGAGTCTGTAACCGCAATATTGTCGTGGTAACCGCGTACTTTTACGTTACCCACCAACTGACCGGCAGGAATTGTCACAGTGTTGGACTCCAGTGAGTAGTGACGGCCCTCGGTAGCGTTGCTTATGCTGTCGACAACCTCCACTGCAAGCACACGGTCGTAATCGCACGCTCTTGTTGCCACCACAGGGAGTGAGAAATAATCCTCGTTGTTCTGTACGGGCAATTGATACAAAGTATCGGAGAACATTATGAAGTTAGGACCTTCGTATGTGATGTATTCGGCATCGGTGTCGCAAGACGAGAACGATGCTGCCACAGCGAGGAACAAAAATATATTCTTAACTATCTTTTTCATATTACACTGCCTCCTTGTTATTTGTTACTTTCATTAGGTTGAATATTTGAACCGGGAGCATCGAGTTCGTGCTGGGGTATGGGCCATACGAACAAGGGATTGTCGGCCTTAATCTTAAGACTGCTGCCGTGAGACAATGACTGGTCCTGAGGCTCACGCTCAAAGCCTTTGCCCCAACGCTTGAGATCCTGCAGACGGAAACCCTCCATATAAAGTTCCTTCACGCGCTCCTCTTCTATCACCTCCATTGCATTGGACTCGGTCATAGAAACCGAGTTTCCGTATGACATATAACGTGCTCTGCGCAATGTTGCAATGTCCTTGCCTGCCTTGCTGTAATCGGGGGTTGCCTTCTGGCAATAAGCCTCGGCACGGATGAGGTACTGCTCCGACAAACGGAATACCTTGGGCATTGATTTATGTAGCAACTGATATGAGTAGAACTCCTGGTTTCCGAAATACTTGTAAAGCAAGGGCCAGGTAAGACCGTGGCTGTGACCTGTTGTTGCTGTGTAGAAGAAACTTTCGGGACGCAAATCGTCACTTTCGTAAAGATTGAGCACCCAGGTTGCAGGTACGTAGTCGGGGTAGAAGTTTGAATAGTCGTAGTTCCAGAAGATTGTACCCAAAGAACCACCATAGTTGCTGGTAGTAAAGCCCACCTTGAAGATAATCTCGGTAGCCATGTCGTACTGCCACATATACTCGTAGTAGCTCAATCCCGAAGAATACTCTGTCAATGCACTTGACAATTCGTAGTATTCGCTGTCGATAATTTTAGAAGAATACTTGATGGCATCGTCCCACTTGCGCATATACAACGATATACGTGCAAGGAGAGCATAAGCGGTGTATTCATTGAAATACTGCGATGAATTATAAAGCGCTCCGTCTACAGAACTATCATAGTCTTCGTCCAAAGCAAGATATTTCAGAGCGAAGTCAAGATCGTTCAGTACAAAACGGTATGAGTCGTAAAGAGAGGCACGGGTTATATCCTTTTCACCATAATATGAGTCAACAAGAACAACACCCAACTGTTTCTTGGCATCCTCGTCCGATTTGTAATCGACACAGAAGAGTTTGATAAGCTCTGAATAGGCAAGCGCACGCGCGAAATAAGCCTCACCGCTTAGACGCTCAAGATACTCAAGTTCGTCGTCGTTGGTCATAGTAGTCTGCAGTGTCTTTGCATTCTCGAGGAAGAAGTTACAGTTACCGATAACCTCGTACAAAGAGCCGTACACAGCCTCAATTTCGGTATTGGTGGGCAATATGTCCCAACGCCATATATTGCCATAAGTGTTTGAATAACCATTTACAGCATAAACGAAGTCGGTCTGAAGGTCGGGCAACAATGTCAAATAGCCACTATACAAAGCACCACTCATCAGCGACGAATATATACCCATCACAGCCTCATCGGCCTGATTTATATCTAGAATCGCCTTGTCTGCAAGTACCGCATCATCAGGATGCTTGTCGAGGCACGATGTTGCCCCGAAGATGGTAAGCAATACAATTATATATATCTTTATGTTTTTCATCTTTCTTTATTTTAGAACGAAATTTCTACACCGCAGGTATACTGACGCGACATGGGGTACTGCGCAGCATAGATATTGCTGGAAGACTCGGGGTCGATACCGCTGAACTTTGTTATTGTAAAGAGGTTCTGTGCCTGCACAAACATACGAACTCTGCTAAATGTGCGGGTTTTCTTGAGCATTTCTGCGGGCAACTCATAGCTCAACATTACATTCTTGAGACGCAAGAACGAAGCATCCTCCAGGAAGCGTGAGTCCATTTGGGGAGTAACGCCATAACGGGGAATGTCGGCAATATCACCGGGGTTTCTCCAACGGTTGTAGAGCAGACGTTTAGACTGGTTGTAGGTTGTGTAGAGACCATTGCTCTCCTCAAAGAAACGGTCATTATTGAACATCCAACGGTCCTTAACCCAGCTGAAGTTTGCGGTAAGTGTCAGGCCCTTGTAGCTGATTGAGGTACCGAAACCACCCTGCCAGGGAGCAATATAGTTCTTGCCCACCATAACTTTGTCGCTTTCGTTGCACTCGTTTGTGATGTTGCCATCCTTGTCGTACCACAAAGCATCACCGTTTGCAGGGTTCACACCTGCATATCTGTTCATATAGAACTCACCCACAGAGTGGCCTACAACCAATTTGGTAGCTGTTGTGCCGACTGTATACTCCTGAACACCGTTGTAAAGCTCTGTAATCTTGTTCTTGTTGTACGAAGCATTGGCGCTTACGTTCCACACAAAATCCTCGGTGCGGATAACATCGACATTGATTGACAACTCGGCACCCTTGTTAAGCATAGTACCCACGTTGTCCCAACGCGAACCGAAACCATTGTTTACATAAGACTGAGGAACAGCCATAAGCATATCTGTTGTCTTCTTGTGGTAGAACTCGGCGTCGATGTTCACACGGTTGAAGAAACCGAAGTGGAAAGCGATGTTCGAAGTCCACAGTTTCTCCCAGCTCAAATCCTCGTTACCCTGTGATGCAGGAGCAATACCTGAACCGTCCATATAGTTATGTCCGCTGGTTACAAGTGCAAGGTGGTCGTAATCGGGGATTGATGAGTTACCCGATGTACCGGTGCTGACAGCAATCTGTGCATTTGAAATCCACTTGAGGTTCTGCATAAATTTCTCCTTCTTCATATTCCACATAAAACCGACTGACCAGAATGTTGCCCAACGGCCATTCTCGCCGAAGCGTGAAGAGGCATCGGTACGCAAAGAGAAGTCGGTGTAGAAACGGTCGTTGTAGTTATACTCGGCACGGCCGAAGAATGAAAGGAACGAGTGGCTCGATGAACTGTTGCTCCAAGATGTAGCGCGTGTACCCGAAGAAAGCAGAGTGAACGAGTCGTTGCTCTGACCACGGGTTACCACCTGGAAGCCCTCTGAACGGTAATCAACACCCTCCTGACCCAACATAAGGTTGAAGTTGTGCTTCTTGTTTATGTCGAAGATATAGTTGGCAGTGTTGGTAATTGTGAGGTTGGCAGCGGTGCTCGATGCACGACCGGCTGTACCCTGATTGTCGTTTCCAACAAAGCTGGGGAACGACTTCATATCGGTTGTGGAGTGTGTGAAATCTACACCGAACTGCGAACGCAATGTAAGGTTCTTGATAGGTGATAACTCGGCATAAAGCACGCTGATAGCCTTATACTTCTTGTGTTTCATAGGGTTGTACTCCATCCACTCTACGGGGTTGTATCCGCGACCGGTCCAGCTGCCATCCTTTGAAGAAGCAACTTTGCCACCGGCTACATAGGGGCTCCAGTAGGGCAACATGAATCTTGATGCCGAGATGGGTGTGTAAAGAGCATATTCGCCATCATCGGCCTGCTGAACCTCCTCATAGGCCAACATTGAGTTTGTACCTACCTTCAACCAGTCATTGGTCTTCACGTCGACATTTGCACGCATATTGTAACGCGCGAATTCAGAACCCTGAGCAATACCCTCCTGATCAAAGAAGCTTGCCGATACAAAATAGTTCATCTTGTCGGTAGCGTGGTTAAGCGAGAGGTCGTAGCTCTGCAAATTTGCCTTGTCGTTGAACACGGCATCCATCCAGTTTACATCGACCAATGAGAGTTTATCATAATCCTGTCCCTCGTCAAGACCAAGCTCTTTCTCGAACTGAATGCGCTCGGCAGTGTTCATAAGATTCCAGTTGTCGTGGGCAAGATTAGAGTAACCGAGCTGTGAACGGAATGTAACGTTCACCCTGTCGGTACTTGTACCACGCTTGGTGGTGATAACAACCACACCGTTGGCCGCACGCGCACCATATATAGAGGTAGAAGAGGCATCCTTGAGGATGTTTATCGATTCTATATCGCTGGGGCTTATGGCATTGAAGTCGGAACTGGTGATGGGCACACCATCGAGGATAAACAAGGGGGCTGTACCCGAGTTAATTGAGTTTGTACCACGAATCTGGAATGTTGCAGCCTTGCTGGGCTCACCAGAATTTGAAAGCACGGTCATACCGGGAGTCAAACCCTGCAAAGCCTGGTCAAAACCGGCAGTGGGAACATTTTCAATTTTTTCGGCCTTTACTGTAGAAACAGAACCGGCAATGGTACCCTTTTTACGCACACCATAGGCCACAACGACAACATCGTCGATATACTGGCTTTCACAGACAAGCTCCACGTTCAATACCTTGGTGTTGGCATTTACCACAAACTCCTGTGTTTTGTGACCAACATAGGTAAACACCAATGTTGCCTCCTTGGCGTCTCTGATTTCAATCATATAGTTACCATCAAAATCGGTAACTACACCATTTGTCGTGCCCTTCTGCATAACTCCGGTCTGTATAAGCGGAGAGCCGTCCTCGCTTGTTGTCACGGTTCCTTTCACAACAAAATATTGCGCGAAAGCACCCTGCACAAGCATCAGGCTAAGAAACACGAACAAAAGAATTCCTCTTTTTCTCATTTTGTGTTTTATAATATTAATTAGTTACTTCAAGTAAGACAAAACAACTATTCAGCACCCCTGCCAACTCTTTAAAAGTTAGAGAAATGCTGCATTTCATTTTGAATATCTATGCAAACAATATTCATTCATTTTCATAAATCGGTGCAAATTTATGAAAATTATCCCTATTTACTGTTGATTTTATAAAAAACTTGATAAAATGATGAAAATTTAACACAAACAACCGCGCGTTCTATGCAAATTTATAAAAAAACAGCCTTTTTGCATAAAAACACAAGCACAAGAGAACAAAAGCAAAAAAATGCTTTTTACTTGAAGGATTCGCCCAAAAGAGAGGCTAGTTCCGCAGGTGTAATGTCGCGGGCGATTATAACACCTTTATTATTTATAAGAACATTTGAGGGCACGGAGCTTACCCCATAGGCTGCTGCAACCTCGGAGCTGCCGTTAGCCGGCTTGTTAAGCTGCAACCACGAAAGCTTCAAGGAAGAGACAGCAGTTTTCCACTCGTCGGGGTTTGAGTCGAGCGAGATTCCCACCGCAGCAAAGCCCTTCTTGGCATATTTCTCATACACCCGGTTCAGTTCGGGAAGCTCCATACGGCAAGGCGCACACCAACTTGCCCAGAATTGCAGCAAGGTATAACGTTTACTGTTCACCACCGATGAGAAAAGCACGTTTTTACCGTTATAATCGGGTAATTCAAAATCAAGGAACTCCTTGCCCACAGCTGTTGCAACCTTCTGCTTGTCGCACTCCAGAGCAACGGTGACATAGTCGTTCACCACGCCGTAACGCCCGTTGCGCAAATATTGGGGCACGCGCTCCATCAACGGAGCAAGCAGGTTGGGAGCAAGCATCTTATAGGACTTGGTAATGAGGTAAAGACCCAACCCGTTGTCTATATTCTTTTCTATGGCAAGGTAAGCATATGCCGTGAGTGCCCTGCGCTCGGTGTCGCGCACAACCACAAGACTGTCGTACACGTTCTTGTCCACAGGCATAGCCTTGAGGAAAGCAGGCGAGGTTACCTCCTCAAGCCTATTCAATCTATCGTTCGCCTCAATAAAGCGTTGCAGTATATGATTGCCGTCTGTTCCGCCGCGTTTCATATAACCTTTGGCGAATTCCACTTCAATCACACCCTTTTCAACAACCACAGGACCACCAATAGCCTTGCTTGGAACAAGCAGCATACGCAGGGCGCGGTCGTGATACCCACCGGTAAAACAGAATTCTCCATTTGTCACCACAGCCGAATCGATAGTAGTATAAAGCTCGTCGTCGGCTGTCATATATACAACAGAACCATCTTCGGCTGCAAGGAAAGTACCTTCTATTTTGTAACCATCGTTCTCACACGATGCCAGAACCAACACCGCAAGAATTGCAAAAAGGGATCTCTTCATAACAAAAAAATCAAGAATTCAACGAAGAATTTATATCATCAATATATGCAAGCAGTTCGTCGCGGCCTGCAGCCGTTTCCGACGATGTAACGAAAACCGGAGGCAGTTCCTCCCACTGCTCAAGCAGAGACTTCTTATAGGCCTGCACATTGCTTGCAAGCGCTGTCTTTGTAAGTTTGTCGGCCTTGGTAAAGACTATGGCAAATGGAACGCCGTTCTCGCCAAGCCACTCCAGAAATTCAATATCAATCTTTTGCGGAGCATGACGGCTGTCGACAAGCACAAAAAGGTTAGTCATCTGCTCACGGTCGAGCACATAAGAAGAAATTATGTGTTCGAGCTGTTCGTTCTGCGACTTACTGCGCTTTGCATAGCCATAACCGGGGAGGTCGACCAAGTACCACTCATCATTCACAAGGAAATGGTTGATGAGCAGGGTTTTTCCGGGCATAGCCGATGTCATCGCCAGTTTATTGTGACGGGTGAGCATATTTATGAGGCTCGATTTCCCCACATTGGAGCGGCCGATAAAAGCATATTCGGGCTTACCGTCCTGGGGGCATTTTTTCACGTCGCTATTGCTTATAACAAAGCGAGCCGATTTTATTATAGGTGCTTTTTTCATTATTTCTCTTCTTTATTCAAGCGCGAAGATAGAAAAAAAACGTAAACGAGAGAAAATGTATCAAATAAAAAAGAGTACAATTAAAGAGGGTCGCTGTGTGTGAAACAGCAACCCTCTTTAATTACAATAATGTCGATAATATTATCTTACTTAACAAAGATTTTCTTACCACCTTTGATGTAGATGCCACCCTTAACCATCTCTGTTACCTTGCGGCCTGTGAGGTCGTAGATAGCCTCGTTATTTGCAGCACCCTCGCTTGCAATAGCATTGATACCGGTGGTGTTACCCTCACCTACAACAATCTTAATCTGGCGGTCAGCAGGTTTGATAGCTGTAAGATCATCATCCGCTGCTGTCAACTCCATATTAACCAAATCAAGTGTCAATTCACAATCGGTAAGGCTCT
>JAZRMX010000043.1:0-18847 GCA_045647885.1 Bacteroidaceae bacterium | reverse complement strand
CTGGCCGGAATTAAAGTACATCAAATTATTTTGACGGTTCGTTTTATTGTTCCTTACTTATACACGACTCATTAAATAATGAGCTTTGTTGTACTGCTTGTCTGTATGGAATGTTTTCAAGGATCATCTTGCGTTCCGACTAGTGAACTGCGTTCCTTGTCGAAAGCGAGTGCAAAGGTATAGCTTTTTTTTGAACTACAAAACTTTTTGAAAGAAAAAATCACAAAATTTTTAAGATTTTTAAAAAACAACTTTTTTTGCGGTTATTTTTTATAACTTTTGCGCAGTTTTGAAACATTTTAGAGGTTTTTTGGCACACAACCGGAGAAAAATAAAATTTAGGTTTTAAAACATTTTTATTGCCGGAAATAAAAAAACATGAACAATTGCACTTTTTATTGTTACAACTTTTTTCTAAACCCAAGTTGATGTATCTTCGCAAAAGAATAACACCCAACCCCTATACCTTATTATATATATGCTAGACAGAAACACCATAGAGCAGATAATGGACACTGCCAAAGTGGAAGAGGTCGTTGGCGACTTCGTTGCCTTGCGCAAAAGAGGCGTCAATATGATAGGTCTTTGTCCGTTCCACAACGAGAAAACCCCCTCGTTCACCGTATCCCCGGCTAAAAACCTATGGAAGTGCTTTGGTTGTGGAAAAGGCGGAAAGCCCGTACACTTCATTATGGAGCATGAGCAGTTGAGCTATTACGACGCCCTGCGCTGGCTTGCAAAGAAATACAATATTGAGGTAAAGGAGCGCGAGTTGTCGAACGAAGAGAAGGAACGCGAAAGCATTCGTGAGAGCCTTTTCGTGATAAACCAATACGCACAACAATTCTTTGTGAACACCCTTTTCAACAGCGAGGAGGGAAAATCAATAGGATTGAACTATTTCCGCCACCGCGGACTGCGCGATGAAACAATAGAAAAATTCGGACTGGGCTACGCACCCGAACGACGCGACGCGCTTGCAACCGCAGCCACAACCGCCGGATACAACCCCGACCTTGTGGCACAGACAGGTGTATGCTATAAGAACGACGAAGGAAAACTGAAAGACCGCTTCTGGGGACGATGCATATTCCCCGTACACACCGTTTCGGGAAAAGTAGTAGCTTTCGGCGGGCGCATACTGCAGAATAACCCCAAAGCAGCAAAGTATGTAAACTCGCCCGAGTCGGACATATACCACAAGAGCGACCACCTCTACGGCCTCTATTTTGCAAAGCAGGCAATAATGCAGAAAGACCGTTGTATACTCGTCGAGGGTTATCTCGATGTAATATCAATGTATCAGGCAGGAATAAAGAACGTAGTAGCCTCATCGGGCACCTCGCTCACCACCGGACAAATAAGACTCATACACCGTTTCACCAACAACGTAACCCTGCTCTACGACGGTGACAAAGCCGGAATAAAAGCATCGCTACGCGGAACCGACATGCTCCTCGAAGAGGGAATGAACATTAATGTGGTATTGCTGCCCGACGGCGAAGACCCCGACAGCTATGCACAAAACCACAGCACAGAAGAGGTGGAAGACTTCATAAACCGCAATAAAGTAGACTTCATACGCTTCAAGACCAACCTGCTACTCAACGAAGTGGGTGAAGACCCTGTTGCACGAGCCAATCTCGTGGGCGACATAGTGAAAAGCATCGCCGTAATACCAAACGACATTCTACGCAGCGAATACATAAAGAAGTGCAGCGAAATGCTCAACGTGGGCGAAGCCCTGCTGGTAAAGGAGACAGCCAAGCTGCGCATAAAGCGTAACGAGGAGATGCAAAAAAACATAAACGGAAATGCGAGCAGCAGCGAAGAAACCGTTACAACCACACCCACAGCAACAGAATTCCAGAAGAACATAATGGAAAGCTACGCGGCAAATCCCTTGCACAACAAAGAGAAAGCAATAATACAATTCCTGTTGCGCAATGGCGGCAAATTGTTGCAAGTACCGGCCGACACAATCGCCAACACCCCCTCGTTTACCGAGACCATAATCTCACACCTCTACTATTCGTTCCACGACGACGGAATAGAACTGAGCCACCCATTATACAAACGCATATTCAACGAAGCATCGGAGCACGCAGGCGACATCAATTTCAACCCCGAAAGACACTTCATCGCCCACCCCGACAGTGAAATCTCGCGCCTTGCCGCCGACCTTTGTGGCGAACGCTATATGCTGAGCAAGTTCTTTGCCGAGCAGGCCAGCAACGAAGAACGCAATGAAATGGCAATACTCTTTGAGCAGACCACACGCCTCTCCATAGCCTACAAGCACTGCCTGATAGACGAGATGCTCAAAGAAACAATGGCACAACTCAAGGACCCCGCCATAGCCGGCGATGCCGAGAAAGCAATGGAGGTGATGGAAAATTTCAAATACCTGAAAGAGACACAACAGGCACTGAACAACCTACTACAGCACTACGGGTTCGGCTCAGCAGCACTGAATGTATAAAATCCAAAAACAAACCACCCTCCCTATTATATTATATAAGGAGGGTGGTTTGTTTATCAGGCACTACTGTCTGTTAAGCTCCACAAGATCCTGTATAAAGATCATTTTCTTTTTCCTTTTCTTCCAAGAGTAAGCCGAATCCTTAAAGAACACATCCTCCTGGTTTTTAGAACCCACTACAATTACGAAAGGCTCCTCATTTTTATACATTTCGAACCACAAAGCACTGTCTATATAAGCACGAAAGCGATTCTTCCAGGTAAAACGTTTCTTCTCGTTATATATCTTCTCTATAGGATAACCGAATTTTCGACCATCGGGCAGAAGCACAAACAGAGAATCGATATTTATCATCCCTTTTGTGTAGCAAGTTGCCGTAATGCTCACATTGTCGCGCGCATCGATATGAGTAAAATCGTAACGCAGTTTTCTCGCCTTCGCACCACCATGATGCGCCATCTTCATCTCCTTTACAAAATACAACTTACCCTCTTTGTGAACATTCATAAAGTAGGAGTTGCCATAATTCTGTGCCGACACGCCCAGCGCACAACACAGCAATGCAAAAAACAAAATTCTCTTCATAATGCTGCGAATATATAAAAAACTTGCGCCCGAAACAAATCAGACGCAAGCTTTATAGGTTATCCTACGGTATTATTCGCCGTAAACAACTGTTGTGTGAGTAACGAGGATACCAAGGATAGAAGACTTCTTGCTATCAACGTGGCTAATCTTCTTGATACCTGCAGAACGAGCAGCTGTCTGAACAGAAGCATCACCAACTGCGATAAGACCGCAATAGCTGTTAGCTACAGATGTACCAACTTTAGAACCCAATGTGTTACCTGTTACCATCTCACCCTGTGCCATATCTGTGTAAAGAAGACCTGTACCGGCTACTGTACCAACACTACCGCAGCTTGCCAAAGTCATAGCAATAGCAACTGCAAAAATAGATTTAACTAACTTTTTCATAGTTTTTTTAGATTATTATGGTTAATATGTATCGCAAATATAAAGTAATACTTGGAAATGAACAAATATTTCTTAATTCATTTATATTAAATTTTTAACTATTTGTATCACCTTTTCACATTCGACAAATCCAGAGGATAGATAAAAAAAGATTGCCCGGCAAAGGCAATCTGGAAAACATTAAGCGCAATTAAGCACAAAACCACTACTTATTACGCAAAAGATTCATAAACTCCTCGCGCGTCTTCGCCTGGTTGAATGCACCACAAAAATCCGATGTAGTGGTTATTGAATTCTGTTTCTTTATACCACGCATCTGCATACAGAGGTGCTGTGCCTCAACAACCACCATCACACCAAGCGGATTCAAAGTCTTCTGTATACACTCCTTTATCTGCAAAGTAAGACGTTCCTGAACCTGCAAACGGCGGGCAAAAGCATCCACTACACGAGCAACCTTGCTGAGCCCCGTAATATATCCGTTGGGAATATAAGCAACGTGCACCTTACCAAAGAAGGGAAGCATATGATGCTCGCAAAGAGAATAGAAATCTATATCCTTTACAATAACCATTTGGCTATAATCCTCCTTGAACATTGCTCCACGCAATATTGCCTCGGGATCCTCGTGATAACCGGCTGTCGCTTCAAGCACAGCACGCGCAACCCTGTCGGGGGTTTTTACAAGCCCTTCGCGTGCAGTATCCTCGCCTATTGCTTCGAGCATTTGACTACAGCTCTGCATAAGCATCTCTTTAGCCTTCTCTGTATCAGGGTGTGACATAAGTTCTAACTGTTTTGTATTTTAATAAGGTAAATTTATAAGCGTCTTTCGCACAGAAATCTCTTTAAACTTGCGTGTAGCCTTCAGCTTATACATAACAGCCTCGGCCTCCTCGCGAGTGCGATAGTCGCCATACTGGCAAGAGCGGATTGGCGACTCGAACACCACATACACCTCGGCTCCGGGGAAATTGTCGCGCATATATTGCGCCCACTTATTAGCCTCCTCGCGTGCAGTACGGGAGTTATTACCCGAATACACCATTACGCGATAGCCCTCAACCTGAGTCGTCTTTGCAGCCATCTTACCCATAAGGCTGTCAAGTTTTTCAGGCTGACAGATGCGCACCGTTCCTTTACCAGGTTCGTCGCGCTGCAATTCCTGCACAATAGTGCTCTGCGCCGCAGCATAAAGGGCGCAGAACATTATTGTCAAGAGTACGATACCTCGTTTCATCAAATTACTTGAATGCGTCGATGATACCTTTGAAATCGGCAACCTTGAGAGCTGCACCACCGATAAGACCACCGTCTACGTTGGGGTTTGCGAAGAGCTCTTTTGCGTTGCTGGGTTTGCAGCTACCACCGTAGAGGATTGAAGTGTTGTCAGCAATCTCGTTACCATACTTCTCAGCAATGGTAGAACGAATGTAAGCGTGAATCTCCTCAGCCTGCTCGGGAGTTGCTGTAAGACCAGTACCGATAGCCCATACAGGCTCGTAAGCAAGGATAATCTTAGAGAAATCCTCAGCAGAAAGGTCGTAAAGAGAACCTGCCAACTGGCTGCAAACAACCTGGTTCTGAATACCCTGCTCACGCTCCTCTTTTACCTCACCGATGCAGAAGATAGGAGTAAGACCGTTTGCAAGAGCAAGCTGTACTTTCTCTTTAAGAATCTCTGCAGTCTCACCATAGTAAGCACGACGCTCAGAGTGACCGAGGATAACATATTTTGCACCTGTAGATGCAACCATAGAGGCAGAAACCTCACCAGTGTAAGCACCTGATACTTTGTCGGCGCAGTTCTCGGCACCAACACCGATGATAGACTCGTCTACAAGAGGAGTAACCGATGCAAGGTGGATGAAGGGAGTGCAGATTACCACATCACAGTTGGGTTTGTCGGCTGTCAAAGCCTCGTTGAGCTCTTTTGCAAGAGCAATGCCCTCCTGGAGATTCATATTCATCTTCCAGTTTCCGGCAACAATGTTCTTTCTCATTTTTGTTTCGTTTTAAAAGGTTTGTATTAAATTAATTATCACTTATTCTTTACTATTTTCTCTTTTACTGGCCGAGCCGGCAAACATATCCATAAAGAGGATTATCGCCACCGGTACCGCAAACAGCAGCAACCAAAAACTCCACCCACGCATAATGTCGACATAACTGCGCGCATTGACAAACAACTCGGCAGGCGAGATATTGTCAATTTCGGGAACATCGTTAATATTCCACTTACCGACCACCACTCCATCTTTCAGCAACAGCAACCCCGGGTTGGCACGGACAACAGTCTTCAACATCACATCGTCGGCCCAAAAGAGCGGATACTCGGCACCCGTACGCTTGCACCACGACTCCACAGCATCATCGCCCGAGGATGTGGCGGCAAAGAAAGCCACCCTGCCACTCTTGCAGTAGTCATAGAGATCATTTATCTTATCAACGCGGCTTTCGTCGGCCTTCTCCAGCGACTCCATCACCACAAGCGCCACATAACCCGTGTCGGCAAGGATAGCATCAACCACATCGTCACCCGTTTCCCTGTCGATAAAGGAGAAATCCTTCGCTGTGGCGGCATGTCCTTTTACCACAAGTTCGTTACGGCTGCCCATATAGTTCCAGGTGCTGTCGGGCAAGGCATCAGAGGTAAATACCTGCTGTTCACCGCCTTTTTCGTAAACATAACGCATTTCATATACCGAGGGGACATCCTTCACAGCCTCACGCAAGTCAATACCTATTGCATAAGGGCGGAAATCAATCACCGGCAAATGCCACACGCTGACAGCCTCGAGCAAAAGCAAATATGCGAAGGCAAAAAGCACCACCATCCAGCGGTTCTTGCAGCTCACCCTGCGTTTATACATATTATTCCTGAAGCATACCACCGCCGCAAAAAGCAACAACAGCATATTCTTCGCGAAAGTCTCCCAATTTGTCAGCCTGAAAGCCTCGCCAAAGCATCCGCAGTCGGGCACTGGATTCTCCAAAGCCACATAAAGAGTCAAAGGAGTATATACAAGCAACATTAGGAAAGAGAGCAACGCCACCAACCTGCGATACACACCTGTGAGCAGAAAGAAACCGGCAATAAACTCAATTCCGCAAAAAAGGAGAGCCAGACAGAGCATTCCAAAATCGGGCACGTCAACGAAACCGAATGCAGCGAAATACTCTTTTATTTTATACATAAAGCCCACAGGGTCGACAGCCTTCACAAAGCCCGACACCATAAAGACAACTGCCAGCAAAGCGCGCGATGCGTTCACAAGCAGTGTCGCGAGCAATATTTTTTTAGTCGGCGATACCATTTTTTATCAACCCGAACACTGCGTAGTTTATCATATCCATATAGTTGGCATCAACACCCTCCGACACCTTTGTAGCACCGCCAAGCTCTTCAATCTGCTTTGTGCGCCATATTTTTGTTAGGATAAGGTCGGTGTACGAAGTGGTGCGCATACCACGCCACGCCTCGTTATAGTCGTGGTTCTTCTTTTTCATAAGCTCCAAAGTAATCTGCGCCTGCTTGTCGTAAAGCGCCATAGCCTCATCGGGAGTAATGTCACAGTGGTCGGCATAGCCCAGTTCAAGCTGCACAAGAGCAATAAGACCATAATTGACAATACCTATAAGTTCGGAATTGATATCCTCGCCCACAAGATTCTCGGCCCCCGTTTCAAGAGTGCGTATACGCTTTGCCTTTATAAATATCTGGTCGGTGAGCGACTCGGGACGCATTATACGCCACGACGCACCGTAATCATACAATTTCTTGCCGAAAAGCTCGCGGCACACCGCCAGCACCTTCTCAAATTCCTTATTTGTATCGTTTGCCATCTCTGAATAATTTATGCTTTAGGATATTTCTTGAACCAACTGCCTATCTTCAACTTTATAACCCCGAAAAGCGCCTCACTGAATATTCCGCCACTCATCTTCGACGTACCCAGCACACGGTTTACAAAAATCACGGGCACCTCCTTTATCTTGAACCCACACTGGTAAGTAGTGAACTTCATCTCTATCTGGAAGGCATATCCCTTAAAGCGTATGGAGTCGAGGTCTATTGTTTCAAGCACCTTGCGGCGGTAGCAGTTGAAGCCGGCAGTTGTGTCGTACACCGGCAGACGCGTGATAAAGCGCACATACTTTGAGGCGAAATAAGACATAAGCACACGACCCATTGGCCAGTTCACCACATTCACACCGGTAACGTAACGGCTACCGATGGAGAGATCGTAACCATCCTTGGCACAAGCCTCATAAAGCAGGGGAACATCGGCGGGGTTATGCGAGAAGTCGGCATCCATCTCAAAGATATATTCATACCCCTGCTGCAAAGCCCATTTAAAGCCAGCGATATAAGCCGTTCCAAGACCAAGCTTGCCTGCACGCTCTATAAGATGCACACGCCCTGCAAGTTCCTGCTGAAGAGCCTTCACTATAGCAGCCGTGCCGTCGGGAGAGCCGTCATCAACCACAAGAACATCAAAAGAGTGCTCAAGCGCCATAAGCGCACGAATCATCTTTTCGATATTCTCTTTCTCGTTGTATGTGGGTATAATTATAACGCTATCACTTTTCATAACCGTTCTTAATTGTTGCGCGCCACAATGCGCGCACATACTCAACACACAAAGATAGAGCAAATCTTAAAAAGATTCAAATTAAACTCTATAATATTATATAAAAAGCTGGCGAAAAAGTTATTTAACGAAGTGCCGCCCCATTTTTGCCATTATTTTCATTTTTTCTCACTATCTTCGCCAAGAATTTCAAATTACGCAACGTGGAAGAAAACAAGAAACTGTTCATAGAGACATACGGCTGCCAAATGAACGTGGCCGACAGCGAAGTAATAGGCTCCATACTCAAGGTTGCCGAATACGAGGCTACCGACGATATTAAAGAGGCCGACCTTATACTGCTGAACACCTGTTCAATACGCGACAACGCAGAACAGAAGATATACGGCCGCCTGGACCAGCTCAACGCTATGCGTCGCGGAAAGAACACCTTAGTGGGCGTGGTAGGCTGCATGGCAGAGCGCGTAAAAGAGGAACTTATTGAGAAATACAACGTAAACATCGTTGCCGGCCCCGACGCCTATCTCTCACTCCCCCAACTGATTGCCGAGGCCGAAATGGGACACGCAGCAATGAACATAGAGCTCTCCACAACCGAAACCTACCGCGACGTGATACCCACACGCATCTGCAGCAAAGGAGTGTCGGGATACATATCCATTATGCGCGGTTGCAACAATTTCTGCCACTACTGTGTAGTGCCCTACACCCGTGGACGCGAACGCAGCCGCGACATACAAAGCATACTCAATGAGGTAGACGACCTTGTGGCAAAAGGATATAAAGAGATTATCCTCTTGGGACAGAATGTAAACTCATACAACTTCGAGGAGAGCGACGGAAGCCACATAACCTTCCCCGAGCTTCTTCGCCGCGTGGCACAGCGCGCACCCTCGACACGCATACGTTTCACCACATCGCACCCCAAAGATATGAGCGACGAAACCCTGCGCGTAATAGCCGAGGAGCCCAACGTATGCCGCAGCATACATCTCCCCGTGCAGAGCGGAAGCAACGCCATGCTCAAAGCAATGAACCGAAAATACACACGCGAGTGGTATCTCGACCGCATAGAAGCAATACGCACCATAGTGCCCGACTGCGGCCTCTCAACCGACATTATTGCCGGCTACTGCGGCGAAACCGAGGAGGACCACCAGCAAACCCTCTCGCTGATGCAATACTGCTCTTACGACGCCGCCTTTATGTTCAAATACTCCGAGCGCCCGGGCACATTTGCAAGCAGACACTTCAAGGACGACATCGACGACAAAGAAAAAGTGCGCCGCCTCACCGAGATTATTAACCTACAACAAGAATGCTCGGCTGCGAACAACAAAAAATGTATCGGAGAAACATACGAAGTACTTATCGAGGGAGTGTCGAAACGCTCAAGAGAGCAATTCTTCGGCCGCACCGAACAGAACCGCACTGCTGTATTCGACCGAAAAGGATACAAAATAGGCGACTTTGTAAAGGTAAAGATTTACGACTCCACCGCAGCCACCCTGTTGGGAGAAATCGTCGATTAAAAGGACATTTTTTTACTATACATACAACAAAAAGCCCGGTCAAACCGGGCTTTTTGTTATTTCTTCCCGAGCCTTTCATTCATACGCTCGGCATAACCTCTTCATTTACCCTCCTCAGGAAGCATAAACGCAAGGATAGCGTAAACAACAGCGAGAAGAAGACCACCGGTAAAGAAAGCCACTACTGCATAAAGAATGCGAGCCAACTTAACATCGATACCAAACTCTTTTGCCAAACCGGCGCAAACACCAGCGATAACCTTGTCGCTTGAACGATACAATTTTCCCATAGTAATATTATGTATTTATAAATTTTAGCAATGCAGAGACAACCCCCACACAATTTTCGATGCAAAAATACAAATTATCGGCTATCTAACGAGTAAAAAAATGTGTTTTTCGCAAATATTTTTGTAAAACTTCCAAAAAAAAGAACATTTTCGCCCTAAATAGTGTATTTTTGTAGCGAGGTTGGGAAAATTGCACCCCAACGACCACGCACAATGAATATAATTACCCACAAAGAATGCCCCTTGTGCCAAAGCAAAGCCATAGGGAAACGTTTCACCTGCAAAGACCACTTTGCCACAGGTGAGATGTTTGACATATTCGAGTGCAAGGAGTGTGGGTTCGTATTCACGCAAAACATCCCCGATGAGAAAGAGATAGCCAGATATTACGACTCTCCCACATACATATCGCACAGCGATACCAAAAAAGGCATCGTAAACAGGCTATACCACATTGTACGCAGCATAATGATGCGCCGCAAGGTGTCGCTTATGAAAAAGCTCACCCTGCTGCGAAACGGCAGAATAGTGGACTACGGCGCAGGAACAGGCTCCTTTGCTTACGAGATGCAACGCAAAGGGTGGAATGTTACAGCAATAGAGAAAAGCGAACAGGCACGCGCCTTTGCCAAGGAGAAACACGGCATAGAGCTACAGCCCGAAGAGGCAATAAAGAAGATAGAGAGCAGCAGCGTGGATATTGTAACCATGTGGCACGTTCTCGAACACATACAACAGGCCGATGCCCTATGGGACGAAATGCACCGCATACTCGACGAGACCGGCATTGCCGTCATAGCCTGCCCCAACTGCTCGTCGTACGATGCCGGCAACTACCAGGAAAACTGGGCAGCATACGACGTGCCCCGCCACCTGTGGCACTTCACCCCAAGCACCATTATGAAAATGGGCGAGAAGCACGGCTTTATACTTGAGCGCCAATACCCTATGCCCTTTGACGGTTTCTACATTTCAATGTTGAGCGAGGGTTACAAAGGTTCGCGTCTCAAGATGCCAAGAGGAGTGTGGAACGGATTTTTAGGGTTCTGCGCCACTATGGACAAGTGCAGCGCAAGCAGCTCCATAATATATGTTTTTAGAAAGAAAAGATGAGTAAATCCATTTTTAAAGTACAGACTATAAGTGTCTACATAAGCACCACAATGGTTCTGTTGCTCCTTGGAGTAATGGGGCTTATGTTCGTCACCGCCGAGTCATTGTCGCGCCACGTAAAGCAGAATCTCGTTCTCTCGGTCATCATAAAGAACGAAGTAAACGAAACCGATATCCTAAAATTCAAGAAAGAGATTGAAAAAAACAGCTATGTAGAAAAATGCCGCTACATATCTCGCGAGCAAGTACTCGAGGAGCAGAAAAAGGAGCTTGGCACCGACCCCGTGGAATTCCTCGGCTACAACCCCTACGAAGCATCGGTTGAGATAACCCTCAAGCACGAATACTCCAACAACGCCAGCATTGCCAAAATAGAAAAGGGACTGCTGAAGAATAAAAATGTAAGCGAGGTAACATACCAACGCGAGCTCATCGACACCATAAACAATAATATAAGAAAGATAAGCATCGCACTTGTGATACTCCTTGCCATGCTCACCATAATATCGTGGTCGCTCATAGGCAACCTTGTGCGCTTGTCAATCTACTCCAAACGTTTCCTTTTACACACAATGAAACTCGTGGGAGCCACTTGGGGATTCATACGCCGCCCGTTCCTTTGGCACAATTTCAAGATAGGCCTGTTTTCGGGCATATTGGCAAACGCATTTCTTGCCGGTGGCATCTACCTGTTGTGGCAGCAAGAGCCCGCAGTAGCAACAATTATGCCCGTGGAACACCTTGTGGCTGTGGGAGCCGGCATCACCCTCTTCGGAATAATCATCTGCGTGTTGTGCGCCTACCTGTCGGTAAACAAATTCCTGCGTATGGGCAGCAACGACCTCTATTTCATATAAATCACAAAGAACAACAATGGATAAAAGAAAATTTGCATTCGGAAAAACCAACTACATACTGCTCCTTATAGGAGTGGCCATAATAATTGCCGGCTTTATACTGATGTGCGGCCCCGGCTCCACAGAGACCCTCTTCGAGCCCGATATTTTCAGTGTAAGAAGAATAAAGGTAGCACCCACATTCTGCTTTTTCGGCTTCCTGTTTGTAATATATGCCATACTATACAGAGGAAAGAACAATAAATAAACATAAAAACACAAAACCCGCATGACAACATTCGATACCATAATGATTGCTATTGTTGAGGGACTTACAGAATTTCTCCCCGTCTCCTCAACAGGGCATATGATTATCACCCAAAACCTGCTGGGCGTTGAAAGCACAGAATTTGTAAAGGCATTCACCTTTATCATACAGTTCGGTGCCATACTTTCTGTGGTGGTGCTCTACTGGAAACGCTTCTTCAAACTAAACCACACACCCGCGCCCGAAGGAGCTACACCGCTCAAGAAATTCCTGCACAAGTACGATTTCTATTGGAAACTGTTCGTGGCATTCATACCCGCAGCCGTGCTTGGCCTGCTGTTCAACGACCTCATAGATGAAATGCTCGAGAGCGTAACCGTGGTAGCCACAACACTTATCCTCGGCGGTATATTTATGCTCTTCTGCGACAAAATATTCAACAAGGGAAGCGAGAACACCAAACTTACCGAAAAACGCGCTTTTTGGGTGGGAATGTTCCAGTGTATCTCAATGATACCCGGCGTTTCACGCTCCATGGCAACCATCGTGGGAGGTATGTCGCAGAAACTAACCCGTAAAGCTGCCGCAGAATTCTCATTCTTCCTCGCCGTGCCCACAATGTTTGCGGCAACAATCTTTAAATTGCTGAAGATATTTATGGAGCCCAATGGCATTGAGATTCTAAAAGCAAACCTCGGCACCCTGCTTCTGGGCAACGCCGTAGCCTTTATAGTAGCTTTGCTTGCCATAAAATTCTTCATCAGCTTTGTAACAAAGTACGGATTCAAGGCCTTCGGATGGTACAGAATAATCATCGGAGCAATAATCCTTGCTATGGTATTTACCGGACATAACCTAACTATCGGATAATGGACTTCGTAGCAGGAGAAATATTAGCAATATATAAGCCTTACACCTGGACCTCTTTCCAGATTGTAAACAAGATACGCTACCACTTGAGCCGCAAATACAAGGTAAAAAGATTCAAGGTGGGGCACGCAGGCACCCTCGACCCCCTTGCAACCGGCGTATTGCTCGTGTGCACCGGCAAAGCCACAAAAAAGATTGAGGAGCTGCAAGCCCACACAAAAGAGTATGTAGCCGAGCTTATGCTGGGAGCCACAACCCCCTCGTTCGATATGGAACACCCGGTTAATGCCACATACCCTTACGAGCACATAACCGAGGAGAGCGTAAAAGAGGTTTTAAAGAACTTTATTGGAGATATAGACCAGCGTCCACCACTCTTTTCGGCCTGCAAGGTAGACGGCAAACGCGCCTACGACCTCGCCCGCAAAGGCAGCGATATGGAGCTGGCACCCAAACAGATAAGAATAGACGAGATAGAGCTGCTCGACTACAGCCTACCTAAAATAAAAATTAGAGTCGTATGTGGAAAAGGTACATACATACGTTCTCTTGCCCGCGACCTAGGCGAAGCACTCGGCAGCGGAGCCTACCTAACAAGTTTAACCCGTACCAGAGTGGGAGAGTACAAGGTTGAAGAGTGTATCAACCCCGACGACTTCCAGGACTGGCTAGAAAAACAGATAACAATATGAGTATTATTGACGACACCTATTTCATTAATTCGCAGCATATGAAGCTGTCGCAGTTCAAGTACAAACTTACAGACGACAAAATCGCGCTCTACCCCGCACCCTGTCGCGACGAGTCGCGCCTTATGGTTCTCCACAAGAAGACCGGCGAAATAGAGCACCGCATCTTCAAGGATGTAATACACTATTTCGATGAAAAGGACCTTTTTGTACTAAACGACAGCAAAGTATTCCCCGCACGCTTGTACGGTAACAAAGAAAAAACAAACGCACAGATAGAGGTATTCCTCCTGCGCGAGCTCAACGAAGAGTTCCGTTTGTGGGATGTTCTTGTAGACCCTGCACGTAAAATACGTATCGGCAACAAGCTCTACTTCGGCGAAGACAACTCTATGGTAGCCGAGGTTATTGACAACACAACCTCACGCGGCCGCACACTGCGTTTCCTCTACGACGGCCCCCACGACGAGTTCAAGAAAGCACTCTTCTCACTCGGCGTAGCACCCCTGCCCGACGACTTCAAACGCCTGCGCAAAGAGGAGCCCGAGGACCTCGAGAACTTCCAGACCTACTTCGCAAAGAAAGAGGGCTCGGTTACAGCATCATTCGCCGGCCTCCACTTCACACGCGAGCTTATGAAGCGTATGGAGATAAAAGGCATAGACACAGCATACGTAACAATGCACACCGGTCTTGGCTGTTTCCGCGAGATTGACGTGGAAGACCTCACAAAGCACAAGATGGACAGCGACCTTATAAACGTTGATACCGAGGCTGTAAGACTCATAAACAAGGCAAAAGCCGAAGGCCGCAGAATATGCGCCGTGGGTACATCGGTACAGAGAGTGCTTGAGACAGCAACCCTCACCGGAGGTATGCTCAAAGAGTACGAAGGCTGGACAAGCAAGTTCATCTTCCCCGAGTACGACTTCCAGGTTGCCAACTGTATGATAGCCAACTTCTACGCGCCCTACTCAACAATGCTTATGCTCACCACTGCCTTTGGTGGCTACGACAACGTGATGAACGCATACAACGTGGCACTTAAAGAGGACTACCGCTTTGGTCTCTACGGCGATGCAATGCTCATTATCGACTAATGAATAACAACAAAAAAAGAATCTATCTGGGGTTGGGAAGCAACACCGGAGATAAAGAACAAACCCTGATGCGAGCGATAGACCTTCTGTCGCTCGCTCTCGGTTCACAACCAACCCTCTCCTCCATTATAGAGAGCGAGCCGTGGGGCTACGAATCGGACAACAGCTACGCGAACTGCGTGGCAGCATTCGACACCGCACTAACACCCACACAACTGCTCGACACCACAGAGGCAATCGAGAAACAGCTGGGACGCACACAAAAAAGCATAAACGGCGTATACAGCGACCGCACCATAGACATTGACATTCTTTTCTATGGCGATGAAATTATAACAACCCCACGCCTTACAATACCCCACCCCCTGCTCCACAAGCGCGATTTTGTACTCTCCCCAATGAAGGAGATTGCGCCGGAACTCGTACACCCACAATTAAACGCCACCATAGAGGAACTGCACAAACAACTCTTAAAAGGATAAAAGCGACAACCCCCGCCGGCGGCAAATATTTTTTTTAGAAATTTAAACAGTTTCTAAATATTTTTTCGACAAAAAGCACGCTCCATTACACAAAAAAGCGTACCTTTGCAAAGTCGAAAGAGAGGGAAACCCCTCGCAAACGACAAAAACGCTGCCTCGCAGCATATATGTGGAAAGATTTGGCTGCTTGCAACCACGGTAAAAAATGCTAAAAATACTCGTTCACGCGAGCAATACAAGGCACTCTGCCACACGCAAAATCCCATCTTCCACAGTTTTAGCAAGAATTATTAACCACGCCTGCACACACAGGCACAAAAACTACAATTATGGGATACTTATTCACATCGGAGTCGGTTTCTGAGGGACACCCCGACAAAGTTGCCGATCAAATTTCAGACGTAGTACTCGACGAACTCATCGCATTTGACCCCCAATCAAAGGTTGCTTGCGAAACACTCGTAACCACAGGACAGGTAGTAATCGCCGGAGAGGTAAAATCATCGGCCTATGTAGACCTGCAAGATATTGCACGCCGTGTAATCAACCGCATCGGTTACACAAAAAGCGAATATATGTTCGACGGCAACTCTTGCGGCATCTTCTCGGCAATACATGAGCAGAGTGCCGATATCAACCGCGGCGTTGAGCGCGAAGAGCCTATGGACCAGGGAGCCGGCGACCAGGGAATGATGTTCGGCTACGCAACAAACGAAACCGAGAGCTATATGCCCGTATCGCTCGACCTCTCGCACCTCATACTCCGCGAGCTCGCCGACATACGCCGCGAAGGCAAAGAGATGCCCTACCTGCGCCCCGACTCAAAAAGCCAGGTAACCATCGAGTATAACGACGACAACAAACCCGTACGCATAGACACCATCGTGGTATCTACACAGCACGACGATTTTATCGCCCCCGCCGATAACACCACCGAAGCACAGCTCGCTGCCGACAAAGCACAGGTTGCAAAAATACACGAAGATGTAATCAACATCCTCATCCCCCGCGTAAAAGCCAAGATAACATCACAGAAGGTGCTCGACCTCTTCGGCGACAACATAAAATACCACGTAAACCCCACCGGTAAATTCGTAATCGGCGGCCCCCACGGCGACACAGGACTCACCGGCCGCAAGATTATCGTAGACACATACGGCGGCAAGGGAGCACACGGCGGTGGAGCCTTCAGCGGTAAAGACCCCAGCAAGGTAGACCGTAGCGCAGCCTACGCAGCACGCCACATTGCCAAGAACCTTGTAGCAGCCGGAGTTGCCGACGAAGCCCTCATACAGCTCTCTTACGCTATCGGTGTGGCACAGCCCGTGAGCGTATTCGTAAACACATACGGCACAGCAAAGGTAAATATGACCGACGGCGAGATAGCACAGAAAGTTCAGCAACTCTTCGACTTGCGCCCCAAAGCCATCGAGGAACGCTTGAAACTGCGCAACCCCATATACAGCGAAACAGCAGCCTACGGACACGTCGGCCGCGAACCACAAACCGTAACAAAGACATTCGAGTCGCGTTACCTCGACAAGAAAGAGATTACCGTTGAACTCTTCACTTGGGAGAAACTCGACTATACAGAGAAGGTAAAAGAGGCTTTCGCACTATAAAATGCTGAAAATCACAGACCTGATAAACAGAATAAGGCACAACAGGGGGTTTGGCGTACAATCCCCCTCTGCCTTTTATTTTGTCACGCAGGTACTCAAGGAAAAACTTCCCTACTACGCATACAGCGAAATAGACAAAGCAGCAAAAAACAGCCCGCAAGGCAAGGAATATTACCGCCGTCTCTTTAGAATAGCGAACTTTTTGCGCCCAAAAAACATTATTATAATAAGCAAGAGCGAAACAGCACTCACCACACTTTCCGCAGCACGCCGCAGTGCCATAATAACCACAATTAAGGACGGCGACACAGCAAGGCTGCAACAAGCATTGCAAGAACAAAGCGAGGAGACACTCATATACATAGGAGAGTGCGAGAGCTATGCCCACGCCTGCGAAACAGCCATAGCCCACGCCAAAAACAGCACCACAATAATAGTGGAGAGCATACACGCCACACCCCATAAAGCCCAGTGGTGGGAGGGGAACATAAAGAACTCGCGCACCATAGTAACATACGACCTGTACAGCGCCGGCATACTGTTCTTCGACACCGAAAAACAGAAACAGCACTACACCCTAAAAATGTAGAGTATGAAAAAAGCGACAATATACACCCGAGGAGGCGACAGCGGAGAAACCTCCCTCATAGGAGGCACACGCGTTCCCAAAGACCACCCCCGCGTGGAAGCATACGGCACAATCGACGAACTTAACGCAAGCCTCGGACTGCTTGCAACCCACCTGGAACCACGCGAGCAATCCTTAATAGAAAAAGCAGAAAACACCCTGCTCGACATTGGTTGCGACCTCGCCCGCGAAGAGAGCCGCGATACCGCAGTAAGCACAACAAGCATACAAGCACTTGAGCAAGCCATAGACACGCTCGAAGAAGAACTGCCACCAATGCACGACTTCATACTCCCCTGCCGTGGCGAAGCTGCCGCACGAGCCAATCTTTGCCGTACCATCTGCCGACGCGCCGAACGACGCATCGTAACCCTGCAAAGAGAACACCCCGTAGCGCCAGGTATACTACAATACATAAACCGCCTTTCAGACTACCTGTTCCTGCTCCAAAGACACCTTTGCAAAGGCGAGGAAAAAAAGTGGGAAAAATCTTGTAAATAAACATTTTTAGACTATTTTTGCACCCACTATAATAAAAAACAATAAAAAACCATTAATACTATGTACTGGACTTTAGAATTGGCATCAAAATTGGAGGATGCACCCTGGCCCGCAACAAAAGACGAACTTATCGACTATGCAGTACGCTCGGGCGCGCCATTGGAGGTAATTGAAAACCTTCAGGAGATTGAAGACGAAGGCGATGTTTACGAGAGCATCGAAGACATTTGGCCCGATTACCCCAGCAAAGAAGACTTTTTCTTTGACGAGGAAGAGTACTAATAACCTAAACATTATAAATTTATGACTAGAGACGAAAGAGAATTTTTAAATGACATAAAGGATGCCCTTGACGAATGGGATTTTTCTTATGAACATTACCATGAGGATGGAAGTTTCTGCATAGACATTAAGATTGACGATATGGATGAGTGGGGTGAGGATCCTGACGAAATTTGGAACGCACTAAGTGAAGTTTGTGACGAATGGGGTGCAGGAATAGACTCCGACTGCAACTATTACTACATTGCAATCAATTTTGATTAACAAACATAGACCATCCGTCCTATATATCAACGACATAAACAGGATTTTATTTTCTTTGACGAGGAGGAATATTGATTTAAAACGAATTAGCAAATCACAGATTTTCAACAGGGAAGCAAGTAAAAATAAACTTGTTTCCCTTTTTTATTTGTTAAAGTAAACAAAATAAAAACACATTTACCCCGGCAAACTATTGACAACCGCTTTTTGAAGTTGTATATTCGCAATAGACTTGGCAGAACAAAGTGGCAAACCAGCAACCTCAATTGGAGTACCATACAATAATTTTGCGGTATTATTAATTTTTAAATTTAA
>JAZRMX010000042.1:0-3020 GCA_045647885.1 Bacteroidaceae bacterium | reverse complement strand
GTTGCGGGCAAGCGTCTGCATGGTTTGCATGCCCTCCCTGTCCAAGGCGGCTTCGCCGGGTGTCCTGCCGTAAACGATGTTCCAGTATTGCGATGTCACCACCGGCATGTTCATCATTTGAAAAGGCATGTTCAGGCTTTCAAATGCTGCAGTTGCACCTCCACGGCGACACACGGCAATGGCCGCAGCCGGTTTACCTGCGATATTTGCACCGTTTGAATAGAACGCGCGTTGTATTACAGAGAGCAACGCGCCGTTGGGCTGACCGTAATAGACCGGCGAACCGACAATGAGAGCATTTGCATCGGCAAATTTCTCCGATATACTGTTGCACACATCATCGCTAAACACACAGCGTCCCAACCCCTTGGCCGCACACTGGCCACAGGCCGCGCAACCACGTACGGGTTTGTTCCCAATCCATACGATTTCGCTTTCAATGCCCTCTTTCTCCAATTGTTTAGCCACCTCGGCCAGTGCTGTGGCTGTATTTCCCTCCTTTCGGGGGCTTCCGTTTATAAGCAGTACTTTCATAATCTTAAAAATTACTTCAGAGTTTTTCCATCGGCAAAAGCATTGCCCACACGTTTACCCAGTTCCACATAACCATGATGAATAGGCTCATAAGTGATAAGCTGCATCTTCTCCACATCGGGCTTTCCGTCCTCGCCTATGTAAGCCTCATCGACAAGGATGTTGACAATCTCGGCAACAATATAATACCCCTCCTCGCTCTCGTCAATCTTGCGCAAAATGCGGCACTCCATGGTCATGGGAAAATCGGTAAAGACAGGTGCATTCACATTCCCGGCCTTCATGGCAGTCCACCCTGTCTTCTGCATCTTCGCAGGGTCTTTCCTGGCACTTACAATACCCACATAGTCCGCAGCCACCATTGTATCCTTAGTGGCAAATGCAACTGTAAAATCCCCGCAACGCGCAAGGTTCTCCGTGGTGGCATGCGAGCCCATGCTAATCATTATCTCTTTACTGTCCCATTGACCGCCCCATGCAGCATTCATGGCATTGGGAGTACCGTCACTGTTATATGTACCAATCACCAGTACCGGCTGTGGCAGCATCCACGCCTTCTGTCCAAAACTTTTCATAAGAGTATCTATTGTTACAGCACAAATATATGGGTATAAATCCAATTATAGAAAACAATCGTGGATAAAAAGTTGCATAAACACGGACAAGTCTATAAACCTTACACAAGACATGTTACTCATCCTTGTAATATAAACATGCGAGAAACTGCTATATTTATAGAAATAATCAATATCTTTGCATTGAAAGTAGATAGCTTTGTATGAAACTTAATATAATCAAGACGGTTTTAGTATAAAAAGAGAGAGCCCAAACCAAATTGGCAAATGAATTGAGGATAAGCTTCAGCACCATCAACGCCTATTGTTGTAATAGGCAACAGCCATTGGGGGAACTGCTCTATAAAATATCCGAAATATCGTCAGTCAGCGTAAGAGAACTTTTGTTTGTACAACAAAAAAGCCATATAGTTTATGGATAAGAATCTGAAAGATATAACATATTTCATTTCATTCTGTATCGAACAATACATGAATGCAAAAGGTATAAACGAGGATGAAGTTATCTCAATATTCTCAAAGTATGGTGTTATCGACTATCTGAAAGATTATTTCGATGTCCTCCACACTCAAAGCAGACAATGGCTTATTGCAGACATTGAGGAATTTATAAACGACAGAAAAAATTAAGCATATGATTCTTTATCACGGAAGTATAGAAATTGTTGATAATCCCGAGATTCGCATCCCAAGCAGAACTTTGGATTATGGTTCAGGGTTTTATACAACCACCTCTTTCAAGCAAGCCGAAGATTGGGTTAAACGAAAGTTGAATACAAGCACCTCGGTTGGTTATGTCAATGTTTACGAATTTGACGAGACCTTGATTAAGAGTCTTAACGCATTGCTTTTTGAATCCCCAACAGAAGAATGGCTCGACTTTGTGATGAATAATCGCACAAACAAAGATTTCAATCACAATTTCGATGTTGTATATGGCCCGGTAGCCAATGACAAGGTATATGCCGCATTTGCACTCTATGAAGGAGGTATTATTGACAAGCAGAATCTCATCTCTGAATTAAAAGCATACAAACTGGTTGACCAATATCTATTTCATACAGACAAGGCTGTAAAGGCCTTAAAGTTCATCGAAGCTAAGGAGGTTACATTATGATAGGAGAAATTAACCAAGTCAATCTACACCTGCTATTACCATCCAAAATAAGTTGGTTGGCAAGTATGCTTGTAGACTACAAGGGCATGAACATAACAGAGGCCATAAAAACAATTTATCGTTCAAAGTTATACAAGCAACTTAAAGTTGAAAGCACAAAAAAGTGGCATCTAGGCCCGGTTGATTTGTATAAAGAACTGGAGGCCGAACTGGGATAGCACCAAAACAGCATCTACTCGCTTTAACCTTTAAGCTTCTGTCGTCGCAAACATTACTCATTCGCAATTTCCTCTCTCGGACAGAGGAGCTGTTTATTCCTGTGTAATGTAAAAACTCACTCCTTTGGTGAGAAGGTTTAAATTTCCCCACTGTCTGCAACCCCTCCGCCTGCGGCACCTCCCCTAAAACAGGGGAGGAGTAAGCTGTCGGCAATGTTATTGTCCCACTGCTTGCGACGGCGGAACATTTATGTTCCCAAAGGAGTTCCTACTATTACGCGAGTAATTTCGGAGGGGGTACTTTTAACCACACTTCGTGTATTTGAACCTACTCCCGCTTAGCCGTGTGGTTGTCATGTCGACCGCAGTGGAGACATCTAAAAGAGACTTCGGCTACGCTTTAACCTTTAATCCCACTTCGTGTGATTGACCCCCGGCTTTGAGGCGACTTTGTCGCACTCCTTCTATATAACAAAATCCTAAACCGCTGTGCCATAAAGTTTTTCATTTAGGATATTCAAAGTTCTTTGCGCTCGTTCTATCTTTCTTCTGAGTAGTTCCTCTTCATTTAATCCG
>JAZRMX010000041.1:0-17123 GCA_045647885.1 Bacteroidaceae bacterium | reverse complement strand
TTCTCTCCTGTGATTGGGTTCTTTATGTAAACGCTCTCAATGGCACGCTGCTCATCCTCTGTGGGTCTGCTCCAGGGAATAGGCTTTTTCCAGTCGAGGTAAGGCTCAATGGGTTCGCCGTATTCGTCCTCGGTAATCTTGTAGCTCTCGTCGCCACCATATGCGGGGTCGGCAAGGCGCTCACGGATGATAGAGTCGCGCACCCAGAAGACAAACTGGCGATACTTGGCATTTGAGACCTCTGTCTCGTCCATCCAGAATGCATCTACCGAGATGTCTTTTACGGGAGCCGATGTTCCCCAAAGAGAATCGGCGTTCTCCTCACCCACTTTTATTGAGCCGCGCTCAATAAGTACCATTCCAAAGGGAGCAGGTTCGTTAATGGCTGTACGACCAACTCCTGTAACTTCTCCTCCGTTGGCATTGCCAAAGCTTTGAGGACTCAGGCACGACGCTACAACGAGTGCCAGAAGAATAATTGGCAGAAAAATTATCTTTTTCATCATTTCAACATTCTTATACTATTATGTTTATTTTTACTTTTCTTAAACTTGCTCAAGTCCATTCTGTAACCAATCATTACATCGTGGTTTCCGTTCTTTGCACCCACCCCCGATGTGAATATTTCATAAGCGTAGCTCAAGGTTACATTCATAAATTCTATACCCAAAAATGCAGCAACGGATGTGTCGTAGCTGTATGTAACGCCGGCAAAATACTCTTTATCATCGTAGCTGTATGTTCCTTTTGCCGTTATGTCTGTTCTCCAGGAAACGAAGTCTGTCATCACCTGGATATAGGGCTGTATCGATATAAACGTGTTTTTTATTGGAATATTGCCTCCTGCAGTAAAATTATATAAAGGGTCTATCTGCATTTCGTTCTTCTCACCGAGCTCAATAAGCGGTGCGTTTATGTGCAGAGCAGAAATTCCGGCATAAAAATGTTTGTGCCGGTAGAGCAAGCCGAAACCGAAATCCATCTTGTTGCCGTTGGCTGTGCCCGAGGGGAAAGCCTGGTCGCTGGTGTCTTCAAGGTCGAGCCCGTTGCTGTCGAATTTACAATTCAGTATACCTATCTGGAAACCGGTCTTCAGCCTTCCGCCGAAGCAGTTAAAGCCATAGGCATAGTTGAAATAGACGTGCTGGTTTACAAAAAGTCCTATTTCGTCGCTGAGCGCTCCCACACCCAAATTATGGTCGCCGCGCACAAAAGGAACTGGGCTGTCCACGTTAAGGAGCATACTTTTGGGGTTGTTCTCAAACCCGGTCAACTGGTTACTGTATGCCACATAACCCCATAGCTTGCCGGTAGCACCGGCGCCGGCTGGGTTGTAGAAGTTGAGCATATTCCAGTAGTGTGAGAAGTGTACGTCGTATTGCGCACGCATTTCGGCGCACGCGCACAGGCATACAATAAGGAATATAAGTGCTTTTTTCATCTCCTTTAAAACGCAGTCTCTTCCGGTTTATTGCTCCGGTTGTGTGTTTTCCGGCACACATAGGCTATAATGGGACAAATTTCGCATTTTTTTTTCAATTTTCTATGGTTTGTAGCATTTTAGATTATAAAAAAGCTGCGAACCGAATATAAAACAGCCCCGAAGATCACTACGGGGCTGCTACTTTATGGTTGTTTATTGTTGGCAGGGATTATTCCACAACAGTCTTCTTGCCATTTATTATGTATATGCCTTTTGCGGCAATTCGCTCAATCTTGCGGCCCTGCAGGTCGTAAATTGTCTGCTCCTGTTCGTTGTATCCGTCGGCAATCTCTTCAATGGCTGTGGTGTCTCCGGCTTTCTCAATGCTGCCTTCGGTTACAAGGAAGGTTGAACCATTGTCGGCACCGCCGGTCCAGTATGCCAATTTGTTATCGCGGCTGTTCATACGGTTGTTGGCGTATCCCTTCTGGTGGAGGTAGAAACCGTTTGTGGCATTGGGGCTTTTTGTCGCAATCCAGTAAACATTGTGGTCGCCGGGCAGTGTGGCTTCGTTTTTAAGCATAGGGAAGGTGCTGCCACCCTCAGTACCACTCATAGTTGTCGATGAAGAGAGAATCTTGCTCTCTCCAGCGGCGTAGTTTACTATCTTATAGCCTTTGTATGGGTTGCCGATAAAAGCAAAGGCAAAGGCGTTCTTGTCGTTTTCATCAACAGAACTTTTGTTTAAGGCTATGTATGTCGCGTTCTCGTCGTAGAAGAGATATGAGCCTTTTAGTGTTACGTTGTACCACGCACCATCCTCGTTCCACTCCTCTTCAAGGTTAAAGGGAAGCTCGTTGTTTGGTGTACACAGCACGTTAATATTGTTCTGCGATGCGCGTACAAGGCCATAACCCTGCAACGATGCCGCATCGGCACCAAGTGCGTCGGTAGGTGCAGCATAGGGGGTGTTTATCTGCTGGTTCTTTGTCTCGCTCTCCCACAAGGTTTCGTTGTTCTTGTAGTTGTAGTTTGTGGTAACAGTTCCTGTTGTTCCGGGAGCCTCGGCTGTGAGAAGATACCACGATGAACAAGAGTTTGCTGTGCCTCCCCAACTTACAATGTTGCCGTTCTCGCCAGCACCCTCGCTGTGTCCTTCGGTGTGCATAGTAATGCCGTTGGATACAATGTTGTATTGTCCTGTTGCGAGCCAGGTAAGTGTCGCGCCGGTGCTTGGAACGGATGCCGAACCGGTTTTTCCGTTCATATATTTTGAGTCACCGGCATTCTTAAAAAAATATTTGCCGTTCTCTATTTTTTCGAGCTTCCAGTAAAAAGCAGCGTTGTTGTAGTCCACATCCTTCCATTTTGCAGTACCGCCATCGCTGTACATTGCCTTTTCGCCGGTAGTCCATTTTGGGAAAGAGCTCTTTATTATGTAATAGTTCCCGGCAACGGGAGCTGCTTTTGTGGCTATAGCTGTGGTGTAAGCTGCCTGTATAGCCTCCTCGGCTGCGCTTATATCTTCTGTGCTGCTTTCCCCGTCGAGCTTGCTTGCTTCGTAGATTGCGTTGTAGAGGGGTGCTACATTAGCCTCGCTGTAATAGCCGGGGTCGGTTCCGGGGAGAATGTTCTCGTTTGCGATGTTGTCCATTGCGTCGAAAAGAGCACCCAGCTCGCCCATCTCTCTCTTTGTTACAAGGAAGGTTGAGCCAGCTCCGTAACCGGCTGTCCAGAAGGCTACTTTGCCGTCGCGGTTGTTCATTCTGTTGCTGCTATAGCCTTTCTGCTCGAGGTAGAAACCGTTTGTGGCGTTGCTGCTTGCTGTGGGCACCCAGTGGGTGTTGTTGCCATCGGGCACGGGGGTAGCTGTCATTATGGGGTAAGTGTTGCCACCTGTGGTTCCCATCATTGTCAATGACGATGAGAGAATCTTGCTCTCTCCGGCAGCGTAGTTCACAATCTGGTATCCTGTATAAGGGTTACCAATGAAAGCAAAGGTATAGGCATCTTTGTTGTTGCGGTCAATCTGGGTCTTGTTCAAGGGTATTGATGTCGCGTTGGCATCGTAGAAAAGGTATTTGTTGTCGAGTGTGAGGTAATACCAGTTTTCGGCTGTAGCGTAGCTCTCGTTTGCAGCAAAGGGGAGTGCGCCGGGGTTGAAAGAGGCTGTAATCTCCTTTGTGCAGTTCTCGGTTACTGTGCCTGTGGGCAAGCCTGAGAGGGTGATTCCCCAGGGTGCTGTGGGGGCGGGGAATGTGCCGTCGGTGGTAATTTTCACCTCGGTGTGTGCCACCTCGCCATTAAGAATGTGCTTGTATTTTACACTCTTTCCCGAAATAACGTCGGCAATTACGTGTACCTCGCCATCGATGTACTCGGCAGGAATGGTATACTCGTCGTTGTCGTCGAAAAGGTCGGCCGAGATGTAGTCTATCGAATACTGCTTTGTGCCGTGTACATACTGGTCGCTTGTGATGGCGTAATCCTGGTTGGCATCGATAACAATGTTATAGCCGTGAACAACGGTTACGCCACGGTAAGCAAAGCCGTTAGAGGGTACAACTTTAATCTTATATCCCTCGTTGAAGGGCACGATGGTGCCACCGAGTCCCTCGCCAGTCTCGGCAGAGAGGAGCTCGCAGTTACGCTGGTGAGCCGAGATTGTGGTTGTTGCGCCGTGTACGTTGAGGCGTACATCGACAATGGCACCGGCATTGGCGGTGATGGTGTTGTTGGGGTCGGTGTTTCCACCCGGGTCTATGCTGTTCCAGTCTATCTTGTAACGCATACGGTATATACCATTCTCAAGGTTGGCAGGTATTGTGAATGCAGGCGGGTTGAGCGTGTTGCGCGCGTTGCCCGATACATTTTGGCCTGCACTGTTCTTTCCTGCAGCATCGCCATTTGTAGAGCCGTTGCAGAAGGAGAATGCCATAATGTCGGAGCCTTCGGGGATTGTGAGGTCGTCGTTCAGTGTTGCGTGGAAGCGACCATCGTTGCCGCGGTCAAGATAAACGTAGCCGTTCATCCAATTGGCCTGAACCTCAAATGTGGGAGTAACTGTCTCGCCGGCTTTTGCTGTGAAGATTGCCTCCTCGGTGAGGTCGTAGTATAGGTGCTTGTTGAGGGCTGTGTTTATGGTGACGCTCTGGTTGCCGTCGCTCGAGCCGTTGAAAGCAATTTTCTTTATCCAGCGGTCTGTGCGAGAGTGCTGTGCATCTTTCTCGAAGTTCAGTGCATAGTCGGTGTAAACAATGCGCTGAACAGGGTTGTTGTTCACCTCAATCTGGTCTATGTAAGCGATAAAGTCCTCGGTGAGATTGTGGGGCGACTCGCAGTCTACCACAAACACCAAGCTGTAGATGCTTATATTGCCGGCTCCCTTTATGGTGAATACGGCATCCTGCCATTTGTCGGCAACCAGGTCTATGCTGGCAAGTTCCCAGAACTGCTCAACATCCTTTGGCTGGCTGTCGCGGTCGTTGCGCTTGCCAAGTCCCACCAAGAGCACACGTCCTGCCACGGGCTTGTGTATGAGTGCGTGAACATATTTCGCTGCGGTGGTGAGCTCAAAGGGCTCTTTAAGGTCTATGCGCACACCAAAAGTGTTACTTCCGAAGCGTGAACGCTGTACGGCAAGCATTTTCTCTGTAGCGTTGGCTGCCTCGCCTAAGAGGTCGTCTACCTGGTTCAGGTGGTTGCTGACAATTGCGGTGCGACCGGTAAGTTCGCCGGTGCGGAAAGGCGACTTCTCCCAGGTATCGTAAACACCTATGGATTTGTATTCAGCCTCGGCGGTATCAAACGTAATAGTTTGCGCCATAGCAGCAAAAGGCATAGCCAGCGCTGCAAGGAATGACATATATTTGTTAATTTTCATAATGCTCTGTTTTTTAGAAGATGCTTACTGTGTGCAGTGTGGGGCAAGCCTTGCTGCTGTTGATGGTAATGCGTACATACTTTGCTTTGTAACCGTTGCCGTAGCTGTCGGTTGTGCTGCCGTTGAGGGGTAGTATACGCTTGTAACCAATGGTGGTGCATTTGATATTGCCACCACGTTTTGTCCAGGTTGAGCCATCCTCTGAAGTCTCAATGGTAAAGCTCTTTACACGTTGTCCCAGTCTGATGTACTCCATCATTGAAACGTAGCGCACTGTCTGTGGTGTGTCCCACGCAAATGTGATGGTCGCGCTTGTTACTCCGTCGTTTGCAGCCCAGTATGTGTCCTTGTTGTCGTCGTTTATATTCTCGGCGATGTAGTTACGGCTTGTGCCTGCTGTGCGTGTGTCGCTCACTGTTACGGTTGCGGTTTTTGCAAGGTCGTTGGCAAAGCGTGAGGAGAGCATATCGCCGAGCTCCTTCATACGGTTTACGGTTGCCTGGGGGAGTGAACCGCTCTTGTCGGGGGGAAGGTTAAGGATAAGAGTGGCGTTGCGGCCTACAGTCTCGAGGTACATCTGGAACAGACGCTCTGCAGAGTGTACTGTTTCGCCATTGTGCCAGAACCAACCGTGTGATGTGGCTTTTGCGTCGCTCTCGCCGGGCAACCACACCCAACCATTCTCGGCACCTTCGGTGTTGGCACCTGCACCGCGTCCGCGGTTCTGTGTCTGCCAGTTGGTTTCTCCTGCCCATCCGGCCTCGTTACCAATCCAGCGAGCCTCGTCGCCCACACCCCACATTACGCAGTTGGGGCAGAGCTCGTGCACCTGGTGGCGCAAGTTGGGAATGTCGTAATATGTGCTTGCGTCGATACTGCGGGTGGTTCTTGCGCCGCCGTAGTAGCCGTCGCCACCGTTTGCACCGTCGAACCACATCTCGAACTGGTCGCTACCATACGCTGCAAGCTCGGTACACTGGGGTATGAAGAGTTTTTCAACATAGTTGTTTGTGCCGTCGCCATAGTAGCCGCTGTTGCGGTCCCAGGGCGATACGTAGAAACCATATTTCATATCAAGTTCTTTTGCCGCAGCAGCAAAGTCCTTGGGGATATTGGTCTTTTGTGCGTTGGCGTTGCTCGATGCTGTTACGTTGTGTGTTGTGGTTGCTGTGGGCCACAAGCAGAATCCGTCGTGGTGTTTTACAACAGCAATACCACCCTTCATTCCTGCGCTTTTGGCAGCCTCGAGCCACTGTTTGGGGTTGGGAACGGCTGTGGGGGCAAAGAGTGAGGGATCCTCGTCGCCGTATCCCCACTCCTTATTGGTATATGTGTTTATACCGTAGTGGAAGAAGGCATAGAACTCTGTCTCGTTCCACAAAATCTGTCGCTCGTGGGGAATGGGGTGAACGGGCTGCGGTTCGTTGTCGGGGTTGGCGGGTGCGCTCTCGACAACTGTAAACTCGGCTTGCGCCGTAACCGCAAGCGGTATTATGGCCAGGGCAATAGCAATGCACTGTTGTAAACGTTTAAATCTCATAAGCTTATTTTATTGGTTAGTTAATTTCAATAATGCGCTAATACGCATAATTTACATACGTTTTTGCAAAGATATATAAATATATTAAAATTCCATATAATTACGCTTTTTTTTGACATTTTGGAAATAAAAAAGGTGGGCAACAAAGCAAAAAGCCCGGTTGCCCACCTTCTTTATTTATATTATGTATGTTTTATTCAAAAAACACCTTCTTGCCATTGGCAATGTATATACCTTTTTGGGGTTTTGCCACGCGTCGTCCGTTAAGGTCGTAGAATATAACATTCTCCTCGTCCCCATCGGCCCCAATTCCATCGATGCCGGTTGTGCTTTTTTCGTTGGAAAGGGGTACTCTGTCGGCCTCCATCTCGGCACTGTAATAGGCTGTGTTAGCCGGTACGTTCACGTTGTTGCCCTTTACAAGGTCGCTGCCCGAAAGTGTGTAAACAGTCCCTGCTATTGTTGCCGAGCGCAATGTTCCTTTCCATACTGCCTCTTCTCCTGTTGTGGCTGTGTTGTCAAGAGCGAATTGCATCATATATGTGCCGGCTTCGGCTGCAAGTATTACAGGTGTGTTGGCAGGTATGGTGGTGCTGCCCAACTCTTCGATGTACATACATAGTTCACCGTTCAGTTCTGTGGGTGCCACAGGCACGTATGCCTTCATCTCCGCGGGCAGTTGCACTGCGAAGGGCAGGTTTGCTGTTGCGTATCCGTCGGCAGGGATTGTGATTGGAAGTTCTGTTACAATCTCAATGTACCATTGTGAGGCCGCTGCGGTGCTGTACCAGGGTACAAGTCTTGTGTTGTCGCCGGCAAGGTGCAGACCATCGAGGCCGCCGCTTGTGCGGTTGGTGTTGATGGGTTTGCTTATGCCGTTGGCAGCGCTCTCTATTTTCCATGTGCCGGCCTCTGCTGCGTTGGCGGTAACAGCGGGTTGTGTCTCTTGTGCTGTGAGCTTGCCGAGGTAGAGTCCGTAGTTGAGGTTGTAGAGGTAGAACTCCTTTTCGTTTGTTGCGGGAACAAATGTGAATATCTGGTCGGCATTGCCCACGTTGCTTGCAGCTGCGGTAAAACGTGTGTTTTCGGGGTTGATATATAACGTTCCGTTGCTGCGCTCGATGTTGCGCAAGCGGTAGATAAGCCCGCTCTCCGCTTCAACTCGCGCGGCTTGTGCCAAAGCCTTGTTTATGGCAACGTATGTCTCGTTCGAAGGGTTGGCTTTGTATGCTTCGATGGCATTGTCCACCTCCTCAACGGCCTCGGCTTTGTATTCACCCACATATTTGCCTTCACCGGCCTCTATTTTTAAAACATCGATACCGGCTTTAACCACATCGTGTGCTTTTGCTTGCGGGTTGTAGGTGTAGGCACTGTCGGTAATCTGCTCAATCGAGTAGTTCTTGTACACAATGGTGTATCCGCCACGCGACGCGTTGCTGTGTGTCTCCTCCTCATAAACAAATGCCAGAGTGCTGTCGGCCTGCCAGCACATTGTAGAGTAGGCCGAACCAAGATAACTTGCCTGGTGCGAACCGTCCCAGTTTTTTGCTATGCTGTCGGCGTTGACAAAGTCTTCGAGGCTCTCCAACTCCTTATAATATATACCCACATTGGCACGTCCGCTTCCGAAGGGAACCGACTGCAACATAAGGTACATATTCTTGTTGTCCTCCTTACGGGTAACGGGAAGGAACATAATTTCGCCATTGGTGCTGTTTGACACGGCCACCGTACCGTTGTTGTTGGCGTTTGACCAGGCCGGTGTGCCCCAGCTTCCTTCTCCTGTCGTTACATTGGTGAAAGCATAAATGTTGTATATGCGGCCGCCCGATGTGCGCGAACTGATAATGATATTTCCGTTGGGCAATTCGTCGGCTTTGGGCTCGTCGCCACTGCTCGGTATGGGGCTGTTTTCGACACCGCCAAGCACCTTCCAGGTGCCACCGAAGTCATCGGAGTAGAGAACAAAGTTAACGTTTGAGCCATTGGCAAGTTTTACCAGCGGAGCACAATATAAGCGATAGTAGTCGCCCACCTTTACGGTCTTGCTCTGTGAAATTTTACCCGAACCGATGAACATGCATCGTATGCCGCCGTCGGCGCGCTCGTCGAACTGTTTGTATATGCTTTCCGATATATCCACGGGTTCGCCCCAGCTCTCGCCGTTGTCGTCCGAATAGAAACGTGCGATGCCCTGGTGGTTGTTACGCTGTCCGTTGGGGAAGCTCACGTTGCCCGAACAGGTGAGAAGCATCACTTTGGGGCTCTCGCTGTCGGCCACGAGGCAGGGGTCGCCGAATGCCACATACATTGAATTGTTGGCCGCCGCGGCTGCGCCTTGTCCTTCAATGATGGGGAAAATGTTTCCCCATGTCTTTCCGTTGTCCTTGCTTATGCGGCCGTGGATGTCTATTCGGCCGTTTGTCGCCATACCTATGTCGGCACCGCTGTGTCTGTAATCGGCTACGGCAATGAGGTTACCGTTCTGTGTTTTTGCGATGGCAGGAATGCGGTATGGTACAGAAGTGGCAGTGGTGATGAATATATCGAACTGTTCTTCGGGTTCCTGCATAAAGCGGCGTACGGTAACCAGGTAGTTGCTGAATGTAATGCCTTTGTTTTCACCTGTCTGGGTAAACATTGTGCTACGCGCCTCTCCGTTCTCCACTTTCAGGGATTTCTTTTCGGCCGAAGTGGTGTAGCTGCTGCCGTTTACATTCAGTGTCAACGAGTATGAAGCATCGGAGTTTACATAGTCGAAGCTGTATTCTGCTATAATACAGCCTTCGGGCGCTGTAAGTGTGTGGGTACACGAACGGGACTGGCCGGAATATATAGCAAGATAACCATTGACAGCCTGCATATTGTTGGCGTTCAGTCCAAGTGTCAAACCTGGCAATTGCTCGCTCTCCCATCTTGAATGCCAGGTTTTGCCGCTATTGCTTGCGGTGAATTCACCGGTGCTCTCCTTTATCTCAATGGTAGCCTCGGCGAATGTGAATGTTACGGTAGAATTGGCATCCTTGCCTTCGGCCCAGAAGGCAAGAGCTCCACGGTTTCCGAAATTGTTTACCGCATAACCGGTACCGTGTAGAATGAGGAAATATCCCTCGGTGTCGGCCAATAAATCGGAAGTCTGCAAATCCCAGGTGCCCACATAGCCTTCGGGCAAAGCAGCGGCTGACTGCAAAGTGGGGTAGGTGGAACCGCCGGTTCCGCCGTATCCGCTCAATGAGCCCATTGTGCTGCTCGAAGCAAGTATCTTGGTGGGGCCGGCCTGCTTGTTGTATATCTTGTATCCCTCCTCGCTGTTACCGGTGAAGCACCAAAGGTCGGCATCTTCAAGGTCGGTCTGTGATGTTTGCAACGCGATGTTGCTTGCATCTCCATTGTCCGATATTATATATTGTGAAGCACCAATCTGCATAGTGTACCACACGGTACCTTGTGCAAACTCGCCGTTTACGATGGTTGTGGTCTTGAAGGGAGCGGGCGTTTCTGTTGCCACGCCGGCACCCTCCTCGTCAGGGTTTGCCTCAACCTCCTCAACTATATATTTGCAACCGGTGTCGCTGATGTTTGTTCCGCTACCCCAGTTGTATACTTTAAAGCCCTGGTTGGAGTTGTTTGTCTGGTTGAACTGTGCCGAGCCGCTTACAATAATCACATACCCGACTTCGTTGGCCGGTTTCAGTGTCCAGCCGGCTGCGGGTTTTGCCTCTACGGTGTTGAGTGCGGTGTTGTTGGCACTTGCGGGAGAAATGTATGTAAGGTCGTGGAAGTTGACAATGTCAAATGAACCGTCTGTGCCGGCCACGAACTTCCATATTGATGCATTTGTCGAGGGATTCTGCTCGCCAACTATGGCCTGGCCTTCTCCCTTGCCTGTGGGGTAACGGTTACCGCGCAACGGGGTGTACAGACGATAGTATTTTCCCTCTTGCGGCTGGTTCATCTGTGCAGGCGTGAGTGAAGCTGTGAAGCTTGTCCACGCTGTTGTGAGCTCGGCTATTTGTGCTGCGCGCTGCTCGGCGGTCATTGTGGTGGAGTAGCTTGCCTCAACCTCGGCAATTTTTGCGTCGATGGCTGTTGCTGCGCTCGCAGGCCACAAGCCTACGGCTGTGCCTATGTATGCGCCGCGGTCGCGTTTCATCTCGCTTATTTTGGCTGCTACCTGCTCGGTTGCGTCGTCCATACATTGGTTGGGCGAGTAGATGAGGTTTTCTACAGCGTTTTTACCTGTGGGGTCGGTGAAGACACAGGTGAACATCCATTTGTTGAGGCGTACGTTGCTTGCACCCACATAAGGCAGCTTGATGAATACCTTGTTCCAGCCCTGGTTGAGGGTTACGGCGATGGGCTCGCGTGCGCTGAAGTTCTCGTTCATTAGGTCTACTTCGTTGTTGATGCCTTTGCCTGCGTTGTCCCAGGTGGGAGGGTTTACGCGTACGCCGTTTATCCATATATCGGAGCCTTTGCGGTCCCAGTTGCCGTTGTCGGGTGCTTTGTCCTGCTCGCTACGGCCGTAGTTCTGGAACTCAATCTGTGCGCCCACGGTTTGTGCTGTGGGGCTGTAGACGTATGTCCAGGCGTATGCTGTGGCATTGCTGTAGTTGGTGGTGCCGTAGTATGTGGGTATGATGTTGTTACCCCAGGTGTGGCGCAGGTAGATACCGGCTCCTGTTGCCATTCCTGTGTAGTAGGTTGTGCCGTTGTAGGTGTAGCTCTCGTCGAGCAGGGCTGTGCTTGTGCTCTTGCCGGCCTCTTCGGGGGGGAATACGGTAGATGCGTTGCCGCCGTTGGGGAAGGGGTCGGTGATGCGCCAGCGTACGTTTGTCTGTTTTACATAGGGGATGGGCTCGTTCTTCAACGAATTGGCTTTGTGGAAGAGGAAACGGCGTTCCCAGTCGGCAAACTCGTCGAACTCTTCGCCGCTGTTGGGGAGCATTGTTCCGCCAGTCTCAATGTACTTCTTGCCACCGCCTATCCAAGCGCGCTCGGCACTTGCAATTACGTTGGCATACATATTGTTCTGCTTTACAATATCCTCTTCTGTGGGAGTCTTGCGGTCGTTCCAGTAGGCCGAAATTGTTCCTGCAACATCTTCGTTACCCTTCTCCACATAGTAGATGTTGCTGCGGTAGATACCTACAACGTCGGCAAACACGTCGAAGTGGTTGGTGTAGTTGTAGCGGCAGTCGATGTTGGCTTTGCCTGTGATTTTTGTACCGCTGCTGCTCCACATCTGTGTCATATCGGCATCGGTGTTGGCTACGTTCACTCCTCTGATGGGGTTCCACACAACTACCTTTCGGCCCAAGCCGTGAATGTGGCCTATGATGATGGAGAGGAAGTTGGGGTAGGTGATTTCTCTCTCGTCGGCACCGATGTGTATGTAGGGTGCGTCGGGGAATACATCTGCAACCTCGGTGAGTACGGTTTTCAGAACTTCCATACCCTGGTCGGTTTGCATATCGAAGCCCATTGCGCGCTCAAAGGCTTCGCTGTGGCCGGGCATATCAATCTCGGGGATTATTATTACACCGCGCTCTTTGGCATAGGCTGCAACCTCGCGGCACTGCTCCTGTGTGTAGTATTTGCCGGCAAAGCGTGTCATTGACTCGGCCGATGTGAGGGCCTCGTGGGCTTTTACCTCGAAACGCCACGCTTGATTCTCTGTGAAGTGCCAGTGGAAGCAGTTTACTTTGAAGCGTGAGAGCAATTCAATGTGTTTCTTAAGCTCGGCTACGCTGATGAATGAGCGGCCTACATCGTGCATATATCCGCGAAGTTTGAAGGCTGCCCAGTCTTTGATTTCTACTGTCTCGATGGCTGCTGTGCCTTCGTATCCCTCGGCAAGCTGGGTTAGTGTTTGCGCTGCGCGTATAACTCCGATGGGTTTTACGGCGGTGATGTTTATTGCATCGGTGGTGATGGTGAGGGTGTACGACTCGTTTTCGAAGCCTTCAAGTGTGTAGTCGTATGTGCCATCGATGCTCTCCACAATGGTTACTGTAACAGGCACGCCTCCTTCGGTGATGTTACAATTGTTGGCAGTGAAGAAGTTACGCAACGCAGTGCAGTTTGTTGCGTCGGTAATGGTTACTGCACGCCCCAGTGCAAAGGGTGTGCCATTGGTCTCGGTTACCACGTGGGGCTTGGGTAACAGGTGTGTTACTTTTGCTTGAATTGCACTTGGCAAAATCATTAGCATCGCAACTAGGGTTGCCTGAATAATTCTTTTCATAAGGGTTAATTATTGTTATTTTATTTAATTTTTTATCATTTATATTTGCAAATATATATAATTAATATCATAAATATCATAAATATTTTATTTTTAATTCAATGGCCTCTTTGAAAGAAGGGCTTTACACGCGAAGCAGGGTGCGATAAATCAATTTATCGCACCCTGCTTCGCGTGTAATTTGGTTTATTGGTTTATCTCTTTTTTAAGCTCTTCAATAACCACTCCTGTGAACATTTCAACTCCTTGTCTGTTAAGGTGATAGTCTGTGTCGTAAGCACAGCTGTCGGGGAAGGAGTGCTTGCTTGGGTGTACATTGAATGGGTAACCACGCTTGGTGAGGTGTTGGTTTATGAGGTCGGCCGCTTTTGTCTGGCTGTCGTAAAGGCTTTGGCGGCAGGCGCAGGGCGCAACTATTACTTTGCAGCCCATATCCTCAATCTCTTTCAGCTTTTCGGCGAAATATTTGCAGAATCCCTCGTCAATCCAGGTGGGGTCGAAGAATCCGGGCTTGGGTATCTCTATGCCGGGTTGGTCGAGGTGATATACTTCGTCGCCATACTCATTGAAGTGGGTCGATTTATACCCGCTGAAAGATGGTACTTCGGCATATTTGTTAAGTTCGGGTATGCCTTTGAGGAATATTTTCCATTGCTCCCAGTTAAGCAGGTGCAGTTTCCGGTACTTTGTTGTCTTCAGCACTATGGGGAGGGTGAGCGACTCGCCGTTAGCCTGCCCAAAGAAGTGGGGGTACTCAGGAGCTACGTATACAATGTCGCCCTTGCGCAGGTATGTTGCAACATCGTCGAGTATGAACTTGAATCCCATTCCTGCGTGCAGTGCGGTGTTTATCACGGGGATATTCAAGGAGTCGGACACTCTTTTGCAGTTGAGCGCAAAAGCCAGGTTGCTGCCACCAACAAATACCACACGGGGTGTGGGGGTGTTCTCGAGCAACTCCATTTTTTTGTTGTATGCGCAGAAATACAGTTCCTCGGGTACAGGTATTATAACCAGGAAATATAAGTATATTGCAATGGGAACCAATGCAAAAGCGAGCAGTTTTAATATGAACTTTTTCATAATTCTTTAGAATTGGAAGTAAATGAATGTTGCCTGTGTGCCACTCAGGGTTACCATAAGGTATATGAGTGTGCCGTATACCGCCCAGCGTGCTATGCGGTATTTCATAAGGCCGTTGCCTTTTATTTGCAGGCCGTGTTCACGGTCGCGGTATATCCACTCCACTACAAGCATTATAGCGGCATATTGCAGGGCTTTTTCTCCGTGTTCCAGCGATGAGAAGGTGAATTCTGTGAAGATGCGTGCGATGTAGTTCCACGCTTTTGAAATTGATTCGGCGCGGAATATTATGAAGCCGAACATAACAAGCAGGAATGTGCCTGACATTTGCCCAAGTTCTTTTATTGTGGGCAGGTAGCGTCCTTCGGCTACGGAATTTGTGTATTTGCGGTTCTTGCCTCCCAATATGATGGGGATGAAGAGCACTGCGTGGAAGGCGCCCCATACCACGAATGTCCAGTTGGCTCCGTGCCACAAACCACTCACAAGGTATATTATGAGGGTGTTTCTAACAATTTTCCACTTGCTGCAACGGCTGCCTCCGAGGGGAATGTATATGTAGTCGCGGAACCAGGTGGTGAGCGAAATGTGCCATCTGCGCCACATCTCGGCAATGTCGCGTGCAAAGAAGGGGTAGCGGAAGTTGCGCATAGCCTCTATGCCGAAAAGGCGGGCCGAGCCTAAAGCAATGTCGGAGTATCCCGAGAAGTCGCAATAAATCTGCACGGTGAACATAACTCCTCCACAAAAGAGGTTGAAACCGTCGAACCCTTCGTAATTACCAAAGAAGGTGTTTACTGCTGCAGCGCAGTTGTCGGCCACCACCATCTTCTTGAACAATCCCCAAAGAATCTGTCTTAAACCGTCTACTGCTTTGTCGTAACTGAAAGTACGGGGTTTCTCAAATTGGGGCAACAGGTTGCTTGCTCGGTCAATGGGGCCGGCTACCAGCAAGGGGAAGAAACTTACATAGGCAAAGAACGACACAATGTGCGTGGTTGCCTTGAACTTGTGCTGGTATATGTCTATGGTGTAACTCAATGCCTGGAATGTGTAGAAACTGATGCCCACAGGCAGTATCACGTTGAGTGTAACCCAGTTGAGCTCAATCCCGGCAAGGGCGAAAAGGTCGGCAAGGCTCTCGGCAAAGAAATTGTAATATTTGAATACACAGAGTATGCCTATGTTTATAATGATGTTTGTGGCGCAGGCAATCTTCTGGTAGAGCCTTTTGCCCTCGAATTTCTCAATTACAACACCGCTCAAGTAGCTTGTGAATGTGGTGAAGGCTATGAGGTAGAGGAATTTCCAGCTCCAGCAGCCATAAAAATAGTAGCTTGCAGCTACAATGAGAAGGTTTTGCCACTCCCTTTTTTTGAACACGAACCAATAGAGAATAAATACTATCGGCAGAAAAAGCAGATACTCTAATGAATTGAACAACATTTTGTTTGGTGTTTTTGTTTTAACATTCCGTATGCACGAGAAATTTTACAAATATATACCATTTGTTAAAATAATTCACGTTTTGGCTCGAAAATTATTTTCGCCTCATTTTCTGTTTATGGTGCATTCAGTGAGTATTGCTTGAAAAAATCCCCTTTTTACCGATATTTGTTATGCCCGGCTGCCGTGCAGAGTGTAAGAAAACGATTGGTATTGTTTTTTGTCACACTCCTGGCGAAGTGTTAAATTTTTGCATTTATCTTTACCACCTTATGTTTGCTGCGGTGTCTGCTTGCCTTTATTCATAATTTCGCGGTGTTTATCTTGCAAAATTATCAACTCAATTCAAATCAAAAAATCAAATAATGAATATAAATAATTATATATTAATAACTTAAAACAGGATGATATCGTTTTTACAGAACAGGCTTTCATCGCAAATAGCGTTTATTCGTTATAAATATAAACGTCTCTCTTTTCGTTCATTATGAACTTTTGGTTAAAATGATATTTATGTCCGCTCTTCTGAATGTTGGATGTTGAAAAGTATGCACTCCAATTGCCTATTTCTGTGAATGCTTTTACAACACCATTCTCAATAAAAAGGATACTTACATGAGTGTCATCATCTGTATAACTGCATCTTCCTCTTAGTCTACTCGACATTTTGTATGGCAGTGAACATATTACATTCTCATCGTCGTATGGTTGTATAATATATATACTATCATACGTTTCTTCGCAATAGTCTGCAAACGTAAATACTTCTCCAACAGCTTGCTCTTTAAGTTGAAGTTCAAGCATTGGCTCAATTTCTCCACAACCAGTGAATAATAGCATACCAATAGTAAATATAATTATTCTATTCAAGAATTTTAAGTTTTCCATTGTTTGCTGCATTTATTACTTGATTTAAAAGTTCGTCTTCACTCCATCCATTTATAATTGCTTGGTTGCCTAAATAAAACCCGACAGAGTTGTTATGCAAATCCATTTCTTTTGCACTTATCTCGTTGTCTAGTTTATCTTCGTGAGCCTCCCCAAGTTCTTTTGCAAGTGGTGAACCATAACCTGCTGCCATTTGGTTTAGTGCGCACCAGTAACAGTGTCTAATTGCATCACCGTATCCATTGGATTTTCCATCGAAATGCTTTACTGCTTTAATTGCTTTGCTTCTGTTTATAAGAAACTTTGCAGCAAGGTACATATGTTCTTTTGCAAATCTCTTTTCGCTTGGCGAGAAACTTAGATAACCATTTTTATAATAATCGTATCTTTTCTCAATAAAATTTTTGTCATCATCCTTGGGTTCATCATACACTCTTCCCAGCATTGCTTCTTCAAAAAGGCTTGGTGTTTTTTGGTTGTTGTTCAAATAATTTGCCATATAATTAAATTTAAAAATTAATAATACCGCAAAATTATTGTATGGTACTCCAATTGAGGTTGCTGGTTTGCCACTTTGTTCTGCCAAGTCTATTGCGAATATACAACTTCA
>JAZRMX010000040.1:0-85191 GCA_045647885.1 Bacteroidaceae bacterium | reverse complement strand
GGGGTCTCTTACACCTCCTTGGCTCACAGAACGACATGGCTACGATCCGACTTGTGTGAAACCTGAAATGTCGGCAACCTCTTTAGCCTTAATCCATTTGCCCTCTTCGGGTATTGGAGCAGGACCGTGGTTAGGACCTTTCTTTACTACAAGTCGGAGGCCAAGCGGTCTTAGGAAGACAAGGGTCTCTTACAACTCCTTGGCCCACAGAACGACATGGCTACGATCCGACTTCATAGCTGCAGAGTGTGTCATACCTGAACAACCGATTGTCTCAACAAGAGCCTCCTGGATGATACCGTTCTTGATGTTCAATGAAAGCTTACATGCACCCTGCTGAGGAGCGCACCAACCAATACCGTGTGTGAAACCTGAAATGTCGGCAACCTCTTTAGCCTTAATCCATTTGCCCTCTTCGGGGATGGGTGCGGGACCGTGGTTAGGACCTTTCTTCACAACACACATGTTTTCTACTTCGTGTGAATAAACCATAATTTTTTATGTTTAAAATGTGAAACTGGTATAATGTTTTTACAAAATTGTACTCTTTTCAATTTGCGAAGATAATGAAAAATATAAAATAGGGCAAAGAACGTGGGGAAAATATTTGCAAAAAATATAAACGTGCTAAAAAAATATAATAATTATATTCTATTTTGCGTGCGTGTGCGTTTTTTTGCTTTTTTGTTCATATCTTTGTGCTTTTGCAGGGGTGTTGTGCCTTGGTTGTTGTTGCCTTTGGTCTTATCCTTTACTGTTTTTTATAAATATTTAGGGATTGAATAAATGTTTTAATATGAAAAAAGTTTTTTTTAATTTGTTGTTTGTCTTGATGGTGGTTGGTGGTTTCTTTGCTTGCGATAAACCTGAAAACTCTATATCTCAGTCTGGTACATTTGCCAATGTCTTCAAGGTTAGTGACTCGCAGATAGTGGTACCTTCTACAGGTGATACTTATTCTATTTCAAATATCTCTTCTACGGGGCTGAAGTCGGGTGATAAGGCTTATCTTGAGATTTCTTACAGCTACAACTCGGAAACAATGGCTTTGCCTTTGATGAATATTGAGAAAGTGGGTGCTATGGTTGAAACTTCCGACATAAGCAGCAAGAGTGAGTTTGATGACGATTTGAAAAAAGAGTATAATGATCCTTTGAAGGGAATTTGTACCATAAATATGTATACTTTGGATAATTATGGTATAACCTCGGGAAAGAGTGATTTTCTTTGGGCTGATGATGAATCCCAGAATATAGTGGTAAGATATAACAAGGATTATATCGGTAAATTCAAGATGGCTCTTGATAGCGTTGTGGATGGTGTATTGTGTTTTCGTCTATACTCCGATCTTACACCGGCTGATGGCCGTGTAGACCATAAGGTCTTCCCTTATGATGGAGATGCCAATCAGGTGTGTAAAATACTTTCTTTTAGAATGAAAAAAGATGTGTTGGCTGGCGACCTGAATACTGAAGAGCTACAAGATATGAAATCTTATAATAGATTGACAAGCACTATCAGCCTTATTGTTGAGGATTGCAAGGTGGACGAGGCGACCGGTTTGTTCAAGCCCCGAGGTATAATAAAAACTATGAGTGAATTTAAGAATTTGTTTATAGAATAGGCCGTTTTTTGTTGTAGCGTGGCTACTATACTTATGGATTATAAGAAGTTGTTGAAAATTGTTGTTTTATTGCTTACCCAGCCGGCTATGGCGTGGAGGCATATATCGCATAGCGAGAATAGAGCCGCTATGCTCAACGACTATCTCTATCCATTAATAATGACTAGTTGCTTGTCGCTATTTGTCGGTACTCTTTGGGGGCACGGATTAGGTTTCGAAGGAATATATTATGTGGTGCTTAAGGCCGGTGTACTGTTTGTCACTCTTTTTCTGGCTTATCACTTATCGGCGTTCCTTATCTCTAAATTATCGACGGCATATATGAAGGTGGAGTACAGCCGCCTCTTTACCGACCTGCTTGCCGGTTATTCAATGGTGGTGGTTTTGCTGCTCGAGATATGTTTGGGGCTTTTTCCGAACTTCAGAATAATTGGTTGGATATTGCAGTTTTACACGGTGAAAATTGTGTGGGATGGTGCCGCGATACTTATGCGTGTGCCCGAGGAGCGTCGTCTTGCTTACACGGTTCTGGTGTCGGTGGTTGTGATTTTTATACCGGTAGTAGTGGGGGCTGTAATGTCTATGCTCTCGGTTAATCTCGGATAGAACGATATGGAAAAGAAAGTTACTAATATAAATATAAAAAACAAGCGTGCTACGTTCGATTATATAATAACTGAAACGTACACTGCCGGAATTGTGCTCACCGGTACCGAGATAAAGTCGATACGATTGTCAAAGGTAAACCTTGTAGACAGTTATTGTACTTTCATCAGCAATGAGCTGTGGGTTAAGAATATGCATATTTCCGAGTATTTTTATGGTTCTTACAATAATCACACGGCGCGTCGCGACCGTAAATTGCTGTTGCAGGGCAAGGAACTGCGCAAATTGCAACAGGCGGTGAAGAATCCCGGTTTCACGATAGTGCCTACGCGACTTTTTATAAACGAGAAAGGGCTTGCAAAACTTGTGATAGGGCTGGCACGCGGTAAGCACGAATATGACAAACGAGAAAGTCTTAAGGAGCGTGACGACAAACGCGAGATGGACAGATTAAGACGTAATTTTTAAGAAGAAACAAGGGGCTATCACAAAGGGGTAGCCCCATTACCTTATATATTATATGGAACTTAGAGAGGCTTTAGGGAAGAGAATCCTTGTGCTCGACGGAGCGATGGGTACTATGATTCAGAGGTATGCGTTGCAGGAAGGTGATTTCCGTGGAGAGCGTTTTGCTGCTCACGCCACGCAGCTTAAAGGCAATAACGACCTGCTTGTACTCACCCGTCCCGATGTAATAGGTGATATACACGAAAAATACCTTATCGCCGGTGCCGACATTATAGAGACTTGTACTTTTAATGCTAACCGTATATCACAGAGCGACTATGCTTGTGAGAATTTGTGCGGTGAAATAAACCGCGAGGCTGTGAAGATAGCCCGTGCGGTGGCCGATAAATATTCCACACCCGATAAACCGCGTTTTGTGGTGGGTTCTGTGGGCCCTACAAGTCGCACCTGCTCAATGAGCCCCGACGTGGAGAACCCTGCTTATCGCAATCTTACATTCGATGCTCTTGTTGCTGCATATATTGAGCAGATGGAGGCACTTATCGAGGGTGGGGTGGATGCACTGTTGTGCGAAACAATCTTTGATACTCTTAATGCAAAGGCCGCAGTCTATGCTGCCGACGAGGCTATGAAGCGCCTTGGCAGAGAGGTGCCTGTGATGCTCTCCTTTACCATTGCCGACGGTGGCGGTCGCATTCTCTCGGGGCAGACGATAGAGGCTTTCGTGGCATCTGTTATGAGCCGCAACCTGCTCTCTATTGGCTTGAACTGCTCCTTTGGTGCGGGGCAGATGAAGCCTTTTATAAAGCGTTTGGCCGAGATTGCTCCCTGCTATGTGAGTGCTTATCCTAACGCCGGCTTGCCCAACGAACTAGGTGAGTATGACCAGACAGCAGAGCAGATGGCTGCTCTTGTTGCCGAGTATATCGACGAGGGGCTGGTAAATATTATAGGTGGTTGCTGTGGCACTACCGACGAGTATATTGCTGAGTTTGCCAGGCTTGTTGAGGGAAAGCCTACGCGTTGCCCCGTTTCTTATCCTGCTGATATGTGGCTTTCGGGGCTCGACCGTCTTGTGGTTAATCGCAGTATGAATTTTATAAATATCGGCGAGCGTTGTAATGTTGCCGGTTCGCGAAAATTCCTGCGCTTGGTAAACGAAAAGAATTATACCGAGGCGCTGAAGATTGCTCGTCAGCAGGTGGAGGATGGTGCGCAGGTTCTTGATGTAAATATGGACGATGGCCTTCTCGATACAAAAACCGAGATGGTTAATTTCCTTAACTTGCTTGCCGGCGAGCCCGAGATTGCTCGTTTGCCGGTTATGGTAGATTCTTCCGATTGGGAGGTTATTGCTGCCGGTCTTAAATGCTTGCAGGGGCGTGCAATAGTGAATTCTCTTTCTCTTAAGGAGGGTGAGGCTCTCTTTCTTGCCCACGCTGCCGAGGCAAAGCGTCTTGGTGCAGCGGTGGTGGTTATGGCATTCGATGAGGAGGGGCAGGCTACAACCTTTGAACGAAAAACTGAGGTGTGTGCCCGTGCTTATAATCTTCTTGTGGGCGTCGTGGGTTTTGAACCGCAGGATATAATTTTCGACCCCAATATTCTTGCCGTTGCCACAGGTATTGAGGAGCACGCCTCTTATGGGCTCGATTTCATTCGTGCTTGTGCGTGGATAAAGGAGAATCTTCCCGGTGCGCATATAAGCGGTGGTGTGAGCAACCTCTCTTTCTCGTTCCGTGGTAATAATTATGTGCGCGAGGCTATGCACGCGGTGTTCCTTTATCACGCGATTGCGGCGGGTATGGATATGGGCATAGTGAACCCGCAGTCGTCGGTGCAGTACGAGGAGATTCCCGAGGAACTGCGCACAGCCATTGAAGATGTGGTGCTGAACCGCACTGCCGATGCTGCGGAGAAACTTATAGGCATTGCCGAGGAACTTAAAAACAGAGAGGTGGGCACGGGGCCGAAGAGCAACGATGCGTGGCGTGAGGCCTCGGTAGACGAGCGTTTAAAGAGTGCTCTGCTTAAAGGCGTGGGAGATTATCTGGAACAGGATATTGCCGAGGCTGTTGAAAAATACAAGACTGCTATTGCCGTGATAAGCGGCCCGCTTATGACCGGTATGAGCTATGTGGGCGAGCTTTTTGGTGAGGGCAAACTCTTCTTGCCACAGGTGGTGAAGACAGCTCGCACAATGAAGGCGGCCGTTGCTCTGCTTCAGCCGCTTATTGAGAGCGACAAGAGTGCTTCATCCGCTTCGGCGGGCAAGGTTGTTGTCGCTACCGTGAAGGGCGATGTACACGATATTGGTAAAAATATTGCCGGTGTGGTTATGGGCTGTAATGGTTACGACATTATAGACCTGGGAGTTATGGTACCTGCTGAAAAGATTGTATCGGCGGCGATAGAAAACAGTGCCGATATTGTTATATTGAGTGGTCTTATTACACCTTCGCTCGAGGAGATGATAACCGTGGTTAAGGAACTTAAAGCTGCCGGTTGCAACCTTCCCGTGATGATTGCCGGTGCTACCACGAGCCCCTTGCATACAGCTCTTAAAATAGCTCCAGCGTACGATGGCCCTGTGATACACGTAAAGGATGTGTCGCAGAATGTGATTGTGGCGTCGCAACTCCTTGGCGATGATGCGGTGCGTGAAAAATTCCTCGATAATTTGCGTCGCGAGCAGGCTGCTTTGCGTGAGCAGGCTGCGGTGAAGGAACAGAAACCGTTGCGTTCTCTTGAAGAGGCGCGTGCCAACCGGCTCGACCTTTTTGGTGCCGGAAAAGAGTGTGCCGACGGTTGTTGTAATTGATTTATAGCATAAAAACATATATGAGCAAACAAAAAGCGTTTAAGGGATTGACATCGGTGGAGGTGGAGGCGAGCCGTGCAAAGTATGGCTCCAATATTCTCACTCCTCCCGAGAAAGAGTCACTCTGGAAAAAGTTCCTCGAAAAGTTCGAGGATCCTATAATAAAAATTCTTCTTTTGGCGTGGGTGTTGTCTATGGTAATATCGGCAGTGCACTGCTGGGGTCCCGAACAGAAGGGATTTGAGGCTTTTCTGGAACCTCTCGGTATCTTCTTTGCAATATTACTTGCAAGCACCATAGGTTTTGTGTTCGAGGTTAAGGCGGCAAGAGCTTTTGATGTTCTAAATACCGTGAACGACGATGTTATGGTTACGGTTGAGCGTGACGGGCGCATACAGCAGGTGTCGCGCAAGGATGTTGTCGTGGGTGATATCGTGATGCTTGGTACTGGCGACGAAATTCCTGCCGATGGTGTACTCCTGGAGAGTACCTCCCTGCAAGTGAACGAATCTACACTCACCGGAGAGCCTGTGATTTCAAAGACCACCGATGAGGCAGAATTTGACACCGAGGCTACATATCCTTCGAACAAGGTGTTGCGCGGAACGACTGTGGTAGATGGTCACGGTGTTATGCGTGTGGAGCTTGTGGGCGATGCCACAGAGTATGGCAAGGTGAACCAGGGGGCTCTCATTGATAATGATGTGGAAACCCCTCTGCAGTTGCAACTGAAGCGTCTTGCAGGTGTGATAAGCAAGTTTGGTTATGTTTTCGCAGTGGTGATATTCCTTCTTCTTGCAGGCAAAACCATATTGTCGGGCGAGGCGCATACCACTATGGAGTTGGTGTCGGCTCTGCTCAACAGTTTTATGATTGCTGTAACGTTGATTGTGGTATCGGTTCCCGAGGGATTGCCTATGAGCGTCACCTTGAGCCTTGCGCTCAGTATGAACCGTATGCTCAAGACCAATAATCTTGTGCGCAAGATGCACGCTTGCGAAACTATGGGTGCTGCAACGGTTATATGTACCGACAAGACCGGAACCCTCACGCAGAACCGTATGCAGGTGTATGAGTCCAATTTCTTTGCTTTGCCCGAACAACAGCTTTCTGATGACAAGGCAAGTATTCTTGTTGAAGAGGGTATTGCGGTGAACTCTACAGCCAATCTTGATAAAGAGGGTGGTGAGGTTAAAACTATAGGTAACCCCACCGAGGCTGCGCTACTTTTATGGCTCTATGGGCAGGGCGTTGATTATGCTCCTCTGCGTGCCGAATCAAAGGTGGTGAGCCAGCTGACCTTCTCTACAGAGCGTAAATATATGGCAACCGTTGTGCAATCACCCGTGCTTGGCAAGAAGGTACTTTATGTAAAGGGTGCTCCCGAGATTGTTCTCGGGCTGTGCAAGCGTGTGACTGCTGCCGATGGCGCTTTTAAGAGTGTTCCCGAGAGCCGCGCGGCAATAGAGGAACGTTTGCTTGAGTATCAGAATATGGCGATGCGTACTCTTGGTTTTGCTTATAAGGTACTAGAGGAAGGCGACAACGATGCTCCTTACTGCGATGGTCGTTTGCAGCCCGGTGTCGATTTGACTTTTGTGGGCTTTGTGGCAATTTCCGACCCCGTACGTGCCGATGTTCCCGAGGCTGTGCAGCGTTGTCTGAGTGCCGGTGTTGATGTAAAGATTGTTACGGGCGATACTCCCGGAACTGCGCGTGAGATTGGTCGCCAGATAGGTATCTGCGATGCCGATACTCCAGCCGAGGCTGTGATTACCGGCCCCGATTTTGAGGCTCTCTCCGACGAGGAGGCTGCAAAGCGTGTTATGGGGCTGAAGATTATGTGCCGCGCACGTCCTATGGATAAACAACGCCTTGTACACCTGCTTCAGCAGCAAGGGGCTGTGGTTGCCGTAACGGGCGATGGTACAAACGATGCTCCTGCGCTTAAAGCTGCGCAAGTGGGGCTCTCTATGGGCGACGGTACTTCGGTGGCGAAGGAGGCTAGCGATATTACCATTATAGACAATTCGTTTGGCAGTATCACCCGTGCGGTTATGTGGGGGCGTTCGCTTTACAAGAATATTCAGAGGTTCTTGTTCTTCCAATTGACTATAAACGTTGCGGCTTGTTTCATAGTTATGCTTGGTTCGCTTGTGGGAACATCGTCACCGCTTACCATTACGCAGATGTTGTGGGTAAACCTAATTATGGATACTTTTGCGGCGGCAGCACTGGCATCGTTACCACCTAATTGGTCGGTGATGAATGAGAAACCGCGCAAGAGTGGTGAGAATGGCGATTTTATTATCACCCGTAATATGGCACTCTATATATTCGGTTATGCTGCGGTGTTTGTGTTGGTGCAGATGCTTGTGCTTTTGAATTATAACAGCGACGGCGTGCTTACCGATTATGAAATGTCGTCGTTCTTTACTATATTTGTGATGTTGCAGTTCTGGAATATGTTCAACGCAAAGGCTTATATGTCCGGCGAGTCGGCTCTAAAGGGAATATTCTCTGGTGCTACATTTATGCTGGTTGTACTGCTTATTCTTGTGGGGCAGTTCCTTATAGTAACTTATGGCGGTACAATGTTTAACGTGGTGCCTTTGAGCGGTGAAACGTGGGCTTATATTATCATAAGCACTTCGCTAGTGCTCGTTGTTCCCGAAATCTTCAGAGCATTTACAAAGATTTTCCGTTGGGTGGGAAGACATTTTGCTATAATGAAAAACAAATAATAAAATAGACTGAATATTATGGAATCGGTTGCTTTTATCGAGTGGTGCCTGGAGCACCTCAATTATTGGACTATAACTTTTTTGATGGCAATAGAGAGCTCTTTCATACCCTTCCCGTCGGAGGTGGTAGTGCCCCCTGCTGCGTGGCTTGCTGCCGACCCCGAGAGTGGGCTTAATGTTTACCTTGTGGTATTCTTCGCTACGCTTGGTGCAATGATTGGTGCGCTTGTGAACTATTTCCTCGCCCTTTGGCTTGGCCGCCCCATTATTTATAAGTTTGCCAACAGCCGCTTCGGGCATATGTGTCTTATAGACGAGGCTGCGGTGAAGAAGGCCGAGGAGTATTTCGAGAAACGTGGTGCTGCCTCAACCTTTATTGGTCGCCTTATCCCTGCTGTGCGCCAGCTTATATCTATTCCAGCAGGTCTTTCTCGTATGAAGATGGGTAAATTCCTTCTCTTCACAGCTCTTGGTGCCGGTATATGGAATGCGGTGTTGGCAGCCTTGGGTTGGTATCTCTCTATGGTACCCGGCATTGAAACAAAGGAGCAACTTATTGAAAAGGTTACTGTTTACAGCCACGAGATTGGTTATTGCTTCATTGCGCTTGGTGCGTTTATTGTGGGTTACCTTGTTTATAAAGGGTACAAGAAATGATATTAGTCAATTAAAATACTATGAAAAAGATTTACTTTCTTTTTGTAGCCCTGCTATTTACATTAAGCGCAGGCGCACAAACCTTGAGGCGATGTTAATGGTGATGGCGTTGTGAATATTGGTGATGTTACCACCTTGGTGGACATTATTCTTAAAAGGTAATTGATAGAAAGCTTGGATTAATTATGATAGGCTATTCGCTCCAGCGAATAGCCTATCATAATGTTTTTAATAATTACTCACCGCAACGCATAATCTATGGTTGTTACCACGCGCACGCGTTTTATCTGCGGGGTGACGTCGTCGCTTGTGATGGAGAACTGCCCTTGGTTGGCCTTGCGTATGTCGCCGAGGGTGCTTTGCGAGTCTTCGGCAAATTTTTGTGCCACGCTGCGTGCGTTGCGGGTGGCTTCTTCAATCATCACGGGTTTAAGCTCGTTTAGTTTGGTGAACTCGAAGCGGGTGGGGTATTGGTAGTCGGTGGTGATGGCGATGTTCATCTTCATAAGCTCCACCTGTTTTTGCATAAGGGAGAGGATGTTTTCCACCTGTGAGGATATTACGGTGATGACGGCTTCGGCCTGGTAGCGGTATTTTATCTCGTTGCTGTTGTAGTAGTCGGCTTCGCGGTCGCGCACCTTGGGGGCGGAGATTATTATCTCGTTCTCTGTTATGCCGTTGTTTTTGAGAAAGGCGGTTATTGCAGTGCTGTTGTTCTCTACCTCTTTGTATAGCTGCACAAGGTCGTTGCCTACGCATTTGTAGGGGAGGTTCCACACTACGCGGTCGGCGGATACCTCGCGCTCGGCGAGGCCTTTGACGGTTACGACGCGGTCTTTGGAGGAAAAGTTGTCGATGCCGGCTTTTATGAACCAGCCTGTCGCCACGAGCCCTGCCGCGATGAGTGCCGCACATAGTATTTTTTCTTTGTTCATAATCTGTTTTTTTATGGTTTTACGGCTCTAATGTAGTCGGATTTTTCTCTTTTGTCAAACATTTTCTTGCGATTTATGTTTTTTTATTAAAAAAACAGTCTTCTTTGCGTTAAAAAGATAATTAATTTATATCTTCGCACTTGATAATGCTGAAAAGCGATATTTTAATTTGAATTTACATAAAAAACAAAAGATAATGAAAACACGTCTTGAACACGATTCATTGGGCGAAATTCAGGTGCCTGCCGATGCGTACTATGGCGCCCAGACTTTGAGAGCTTTGGTTAATTTTAGAGATGTCAGCGGCTTGTCAATCGGCGAGCATCCTTATTATATAAAGGCTTTGGCTATGGTGAAGTGGGCTGCTGCACACGCTAACGTGTCGCTCGGTTCACTCGACGAGAATATTGGCGCAGCTATCAAGAAGGCTTGTGAGGAAATTATGGAGGGCGCGCTCAGCGACCAGTTCCCCATTGACCTCATCCAGGGTGGTGCAGGTACTTCTACCAATATGAATATTAATGAGGTGGTTGCTAACCGTGCGCTTGAGATTATGGGCCACAACAAGGGCGAATACCAGTATTGTAGTCCCACCGAGCACGTGGATTTGTCGCAATCGACCAACGATGCTTACCCCACAGCTTTCAAGCTCTGTTTCATTCTTCATAATGAGGACCTTGTGCGTGAGCTTCAGCGTCTTATTGCTGCTTTCCGCGCAAAGGGTAAGGAGTTCGACCACATTATTAAGATGGGACGTACTCAGTTGCAGGATGCAGTGCCTATGACCCTTGGTCAGGAGTTCGAGGCATTTGCCGTTACTCTCGACGAAGAGGTTAGTCGCTTGACAGAGATTGCTTCTTTGTTCCTTGAGGTGAACTTGGGTGCTACTGCCATTGGTACAGGTATCAATACCGTTCCCGGTTATTCACACACTGCTGTTGATGCTTTGCGTGTAATCTCGGGCAAGAAATTCGTGCTTGCAGGTAACCTTGTGGAGGCGACATCTGATGCCGGTTCTTCGGTTATGTACTCTTCGGCTTTGAAACGTTTGGCTGTTAAGTTGTCTAAAATCTGTAACGACCTTCGTTTGCTTGCGAGCGGTCCCCGTTGCGGCTTGAACGAGATTAACCTTCCTGCTGTGGTTCCTGGTTCTAACCTTATGCCCGGCAAGGTGAACCCCGTTATTCCCGAGCTTGTGAACCAGATTTGCTACAGTGTAATTGGTAACGACCTTACCGTTACTTTTGCAGCCGAGGCCGGTCAGTTGCAGTTGAATGCTATGGAGCCTATAATTGTTCACTCTATGCTTTCTTCTATTCGTATGATGCTCAAGGGTCTTACACGTTTGCGCGTTCTTTGTGTAGATGGTATTACTGCCAATGAGGGTCATTGCAAGGAACTTGTTTTGGGAAGTATCGGTATTGCTACAGCTCTTAACCCTGTTATCGGTTTCGAGAATACCGACCGTCTTGCAAAGCGTGCATTGAAGGAGAATCGCAGTATTTATGACCTTGTACTCGAAGAGAAACTTATTTCTAAAGAGGAACTTGACGAGCTTCTCCGTCCCGAAAAGATGATTGCGCCTTACGCGATTAAGCCAAAAAGACGTTATTGAAATGCAATTATAAACGATGGCTCGCTCTAAAGGCGGGCCATCAAACTTTATGTTCCTTAATTTTTTGTGGAATGAAAAAGATTGTTTTTTCTCTTCTCTCTATGTTGCTTTTTGCTTGTAATGGCGAAATGAGACAAGAAAAGATTGATATTATTAAGGATATTCCTGTGCAGGCTCCGCAGTTGTCGGCCGCAGTTAAACTCTCTCCCGAGGCTTATGCAACGAAAGTGGTGGTGGAGTTCAATGGTTCAAAGGTGAAACTTTCGCAGTTGCCGGCAGGTGTTACAGCCGAGGTTGCCGGTGCCAATGTTCATTTACGCTCTTCGGTGCAGGGGGTTGAGTACCTGCTGTGCGGTACAACCGACAAGGGTTCTTTCCTGTTGCAGAGTGAGTTTTCTCCTTTGCTCACACTCGACAGTGTAGATATTCATTCGGTGGGGCGTGATGCCTTTACGGTCTCTTCAAAAGAGAAGATTTTTATTCGCGGCTCGGTTGCTACTTTTACCGACGAACTTGTTTCGTCGGCTGTTACCGATAAATTGGCCTCGACAGTCTCACTTTTGGGAGATGCTGTATTTTGCGGCGGCGTTGATATCTGTCTGCAGGCTACGCGTCGCGATGCTGTGCGCTCAACAGGTATTCTTTATGTCGATAGTGCGCGCATTATGGTCGATTATGCCGCGGCTTCAGCCTTTAATGTTATAAAAGGATTTGTATTTGCTTGCGGAGAACTTCACGCAACAGCGCTCAAGAATGTGCTTAAGGTGAAGCAGGGTAACTTTGTAATGCTGGGTGGAACTATAACAGCCGGTACTGCTGCCGACAAGGCCGATGCAATAGCCGCGCGCAATATTTATATTTATGACGGTGCCTTGATTGTTGATGTGCAGGGTGCTGCGGCAAAGGGATTAAAGAGTAAAGAATCGGTTTTTCTATTGGGTGGAGAGCTTAAGGTACACACGGCGGGTGGTGCGCTCTATGCCGAGAAGAAAGGCGATTACAGCTCATCGTCGTGCATAAAAAGCGGTGTGAACACCTATATGAACAATGCCAATGTGGCGCTTGTGAGCGAAGGCGATGCCGGTAAAGGAATAAATTGCGACGGCCTGTTGCAGATTGATGGTGGTTTACTCTCGGTGATGACTACGGGTGGAGATGTCAACCATCCCATAGACCTTAATGCCCACGCATCGGCCAAGGGTATCAAGTGCGACAGTACTATACTGGTAAATGGTGGAAAAATTGAGGTTCTTGTCTATGGAAAGGGCGAACGCAGCGAGGGTGTGGAATCTAAAGACGATATTATTGTAGCAGGTGATGGTGCAGAACTTTATGTGTATGCTTATGACGATGCTATAAATACCGGTGGCGATTTTATACTGAATGCAGGTCGTGTATTTGTCTATTCGGCATCGAACGATGGCGTGGACAGCAATGCGAAGATAAGCATAAATGGAGGTATGCTCATAGCCAATGGCTCGCACACTCCCGAGCAGGGTGTGGATTGCGATTTTGAACAGGATTTTACACTGCGTGGCGGAACATTAATCTCTCTGGGAGGCTCTTTCGGCCCGTCACCGGCTCTTCCCAAAAATCGCGAGACAGGGAATGCCGTGGTTGCGTGGTGTGGTGTAAATGCCGAAGAGGGTCGTTACTTTAATATTGCCGACAATGAAGGCTGTGTGCTGCTCACTTATCGTCTGCCGCGTTCGCTGAACAATGCTTCGCTGGTGGTTTCTTCTCCCTCAATGCTGAAGGGTGGTGAATATTCAATGTTTATGAGTGACACCGTGACCGGTGGCTCTCCTGTGGGTTGCGGGCTTTATCTTGCGGGCAAGGCGCAGGTTGTGGGTGATGTGGTCACTTGGCAACAGGGTGGCTTGCTTGCTGTCATTGACAAGAATGGTGAGTCACGCTTTATAAACCCCGATACTATAAAAGCTGTGGGTAACAAATTACCTGGTGGTTCCCCCGCTCCCCCTGCCGGTTTTAATCCTTTTGAGGGTGGTAAAATGCTTCCACCTCCTCCCGGTGGTTTTGAACCTCTTGGTGGAGTTATGGAGAATGGTGAATTGCCAAGTGAAGGGTGGAGATGATTGCTATTGTATATTATGAGGTTGACTAAAAATGCTCTTTTTATTCAATTCTAAACAAAGAAGATGACACAAAAAGACTTTTGAGTCATCTTCTTTGTTTTTATCTTGTTTTGTGGTTATTGGTGTTTTTGCTATTGTAATATTTACTGTCTTTTTGTAAAATAAATTTACCATAAATAAAGCTCTAATATTTCGTGTTTAAAGAGAGTGGGGTATATACAAAATGAGCGAGGAATATTTCCTCGCTCATTTTATGAATACTATTAAAAATGTTTTATGCAAAAAGTTCGTCGCGTTGAATGTAGGCGATAATCTCTCCGCGATTAACGTGGGCTCCCTGCGCTGCGCATATCTCCACTATGCGACCACCCAAACCTGTGGCAACGGGTTGCAATTCGCCCCACGGTGTAATTATGCTGCAGAAAATTTCGTCGGCTTCGTAGCGACGGCCGATTGCAGGCGCTTGCGACTCACCATCTGTGGCAATCTCCCAAATGAGCTGGCCTTTTGATGGAGCAACTATGGGGTCGGCTTTTGCGTGCTTTATGGCTTTAATCTCTTCAATGCTTACGCCGTTCTTTGCCATTTCGCTCTCTTTCGCTTTTTCAATGTCGGCAAGGAAACGTTCCTTGGCTACGCCGCTCTTGTAGTCGCGGTATTGGCGCTCGTGCATTGCAAACTCCCAAAGTTCTTCGTCGTCCTCACCGGTATCCCAGCCAAGTTCTTCCATCTCCTTGCGGTATTTGTCGAGGGCGTCGGGGTAGAAGCTCTGCGGGTCGGCTGTGGTGAATTCATAGCCTTTCTCTTTGGCGAGTTCAATAATTTCGGGAGCAAGTTCGCCTGGCAGGCGTCCGCTCTTGCCGAGTATCATACCCCACATACTCTCGTCCATACGGCTGAAGCGTGGTTCGTCCTGTGCGCGGCTCAAAAGGTTCATCAACGCAATGTTCTTTACGTATTGGCTGAATGGGGTAACGAGTGGGGGATAGCCCACGCGAGGCCACACGTATGCTACTTCGTTGAAGAGTTCCACCATAAGCTCGTCGAGGGTGTATGTGGGTTTTCCTTTGCTTTGCAGTATTCCGTTTATTCCTTTATGCACGCCGGCGAGGTCGGACATCATTGAGCCCATCATACCACCGGGGAGGCCGCTTGTGAGTAGCAGTGAGCTCATAAGTTTGTTGTTGTTGTCCATAAACACACCCAACCAATCGTCAATGAATTCCTGTGTGAGGCTGCGGGCCTTCATATATGCGTTCATATTTATCTCGGGAACATCGAACCCTGCATCTTTCAGCATTGCCTGCACGCTTATGATGTCCGGGTGTACCTTACCCCAAGATAACGGCTCTATTGCGGTGTCTATAATATCGCAACCATTTTTGCAAACCTCAAGAATTGATGCCATAGAAAGGCCGGGGCCGCTGTGCCCGTGGTATTGTATAATGATTTCGGGGTGTTTCTCCTTAATGCTTTTTACCAAGCGGCCAAGAAAGTCGGGGCGGCCAATGCCTGCCATATCCTTCAAGCATATTTCCTGTGCTCCGGCAGCAATCAGCTCATATGCCATATTGCTGTAATATTCCACAGTGTGTATTGGCGAGCTTGTGATGCAGAGCGTTGCCTGGGGTATCATTCCGGCCTCGAGCGCATATTTAATAGAAGGTATAATATTGCGTGTGTCGTTGAGACCGCAGAATATTCGTGTGATATCCACACCCTGTGCCTTTTTCACCTTATACATCATACGACGTACGTCGGCGGGGACGGGGAACATACGTAGCGCATTCAGCGCTCTGTCAAGCATATGTGTCTGTATGCCGGCTTCGTTGAATGGTTTTGTGAAAGTGCGCACGGCTTTATTGGGGTTTTCACCTGCCATCAGGTTTACCTGCTCAAAAGCTCCTCCGTTTGTTTCGACACGGGCAAAACATCCCATTTCTATTATTGCCGGCGCTATTTTTTGTAGCTGATCGGCCAATGGCTGAAATTTACCCGATGACTGAAACATATCGCGGTAAACTAAACTGAATCTTACCTTCTTTTTCATAGGTACTTGAATTTATGGTCTGTTCGTATTACAAATTTCTTGTCTCACTACCGCAAAGTTAATAGGTTTGTTCAAAAAAACTATTTTTTTATCTTTTTTTTCTATTTTTGCTTGCCATTTTCTTTACAATAGGGTTTTAGGCTGTTTCAGGGTAGTCTGTTCTACCTTCCCGATTGGCTGGTCTGTGAATTTCAGTGGTAAAAATAGCGAAATCCTACTTCGAATTTCACCCCAAAATCCCAAATTTCACCCCAAATTTCGTGTTTTCATCACAAGGAACAGCTGTGTGTCGCTAAAATTAGACAATATGGAAATGAATAGCGACATTTGCACAGAAAATGTAAAATGGAACACTTGTGTGGTGATAGATGCTTGCGGTTTTAGCGGTGTCACGCCTTACGGTTTTTCAAGTTGCTTACAAAATTATTTATTATGAAACATTATTTGTCTTACGTCGAAGAGACGATTAAAAAGCATTGGGGTAAGCCTGCTATCTCAAATTATGGCGCCAATACATATACGTATGCCCAAATTGCTGAGCAAATCTCAAAGTTGCATATACTTTTTGCGAAGTATGATATAAAAGAAGGTGAGCACGTTGCCATCTGTGCTAGAAATTCAGCCGAGTGGTGCATTACATTCCTTGCGATAACCTCTTATGGTGCAGTGGCAGTTCCTTTATTGCCCGATTTTCTGCCGCAGAACATTGCCGACCTTACTAATCTTTCGGACAGCCGTCTGCTGTTTGTCGATAAGAATATACTTGGTGGATTAACCAGAGATAAAGTTCTTGAGAAAATTGCTTCTTTTGATAAACTTGATGGTGTTATTGATATTGTAAATGGCAGTACCATTGATGGTTGCAATAGCGATATTAAAGTATCGCACGAAGAACTTGAAACTCTTTTTGCAGCGCGCTTTGCCAATGGATTTTCTGCTGCGGATGTTAATCTGATGGCTGGTGACCTTGATAAGATTTCTGTTATCAGTTATACATCGGGAACAAGCAGCTCTCCTAAAGGTGTAATGCTGCCGGCAAGGTCGCTTTCCGGTAACCTTGAGATGGCTCGCAAATTGGTTCCTATCAACGAGGATGAGTATAATTCTTCACTTTCAATATTGCCCTTGGCTCACATCTTTGGCTTGGCTTTTGATTTCATTTTCCTCTTCTGCAGTGCTTGTCACATACATATCTTTACAGAGCGTCCTGTGCCTGTGAGATTGCTTAAGGCTCTCTCTGATATTAAGCCTGTGATATTCCTCACCGTGCCCTTGCTTGTGGAAAAGATATTCCGTTCGAAGGTTATTCCCACTCTTAACAAGCCTGTTATGAAGTTCCTTACAGCCCTGCCCTGGGTGCGTCAGGCTATATTTAAGAAGGTGCGCGCAAAGATTCTCGATGTATTCGGTGGTAATCTTGGCAAGTTTGGTTTCTTTATTGGTGGAGCTGCTATAAGCCGCGATGTCGATATGGTTATGCAGAAGATAAAGATACCTTATGCTGTTGGTTATGGTATGACCGAGTGCGGTCCTCTTATCAGCTATAAGGGCTGGGCTCACCCCACATTGCAGAACCGAGGTGATATTACATCTCCCACAATTGAATTCCGCATTGATTCCGATGCTCCTTCTCGCGTTCCCGGTGAAATTCAGGTGCGTGGCGATGTGGTGACTACCGGATATTATAAGAATGAAGAGGCTACAAAGGCTTCTTTCACATCTGACGGTTGGTTGAAGACCGGCGATATGGGTATACGTGACCGTGCCGGTGTGGTATATATAAAAGGTCGTTGCAAGAATATGATTCTTACAGGTAGTGGCCAAAATGTCTATCCCGAGGAGATTGAGGATATGATAAACCAGCTTCCTTACGTGCTTGAATCGTTGGTAGTTGGCAGAAAGCACTCTATTATTGCTCTTGTGGTGCTGAACCAGGACGCTGTTAAGGCTGCCGGTATTACCGATGCCGAGGCTCAAGAGATTGTAGAGAAGAGCGTGCTTGCGCTTAACGATAAATTGCCTGCTTACAGCCAGTTGAGCCGTTGCGAGCTGCGCACCGAGCCTTTTGAGAAGACTCCTAAATTGAGTATCAAGAGATTTATGTATAATTAATTGTCTAATCAAATAATCAAATCTATCATAAAATGAAACATTATTTGTCTTACATTGATGAAGCTATTAAGGCCAATTGGAATCGTCCTGCATTGACCAATTATGGTGCAAACACTTTGACTTACGGAACCGTTGCGTCGGAGATTGAGAAGATGCACGTGCTTTTTGAAAAGTGTGGAATCGAAAAAGGTGAAAAAATAGCTCTTTGTGCGCGTAACCAGGCAGAGTGGTGCGTTGCTTATCTTGCTGTGGTAACATACGACTCGGTTGTTGTGCCTTTGTTGCCCGATTTCCTTCCCCAGAATATTGCCGATCTTACCCGTTTGTCGGACAGCCGCTTGTTGCTTGTAGACAAAACCATTATGGGTAATCTCAAACGCGATAATATAACTCCTCAGTTTAACGAAATAGAGAACTTCTGCGGTATTATTGATGTAATAGGTATGCAGGTGCATCTTAACTGCGAAGGTAAGCTCGACAATCTAAAAGAGGAGGTAGAGAAAGCTTTTGCCAAACGTTTCCCCGGCGGTGTGAAGCCTGAATCTATTGATTATACAAAGAGCGATTTTGAGGCACTTAACGTTATCAGCTATACTTCAGGTACCAGCAGTTCTCCCAAGGGTGTGATGCTTACCGGAGGCTCTTTGTCGGCTAACGTGGAGTATGCGCGTGTGAAGATTGGAGCTACAAACGAGGATGCTTTGCTTTCAATCTTGCCTTTGGCGCATATCTTCGGCCAGGTATTTGACTTCTTGTTCCCCATTACTTCGGGAACTCACGTTAATATCTTCACCGAGAAACCTATCCCTGCACGTCTTTTGAAGGCACTTGCCGATGTGAAACCCTTTATGTTCCTCACCGTGCCTTTGCTTGTGGAGAAGATCTTCCGTATGCGCGTTATGCCTCAGCTAAAGAAACCCGTAATGCGTGTTCTCCTTGCAATCCCCGGTATCAAATCGTTGATTCTTGGCAAAGTACGTGCAAAACTAGTTGAGACCTTTGGCGGTAAGCTTGTAAACGGCGGTGGTGTTATTATTGGTGGTGCTGCCATAAGCAAGGATGTTGAGATGCTTATGCGCGAGATGAAATTCCCCTACACCGTGGGTTATGGTATGACAGAGTGCGGTCCTCTTATCAGTTATATGCCTTGGCGTGCTGCTATAGCTCGTTCTTGCGGTGTTGTTGCTCGTCCCGGTGTTGAGGTTCGTATCGATTCGGAGAACCCCGAAACAATTCCCGGTGAGATTCAGGTAAAAGGTATTTCTGTTATGGCCGGTTATTACAAGAACGAAGAGGCTACAAAGGCTACTTTTACTGCTGATGGCTGGTTGAAGACCGGAGATATGGGAACTATGAACAAGAACGAGAATATATTCATTAAGGGCCGTTGCAAGAATATGATTCTTACAGCAAATGGTCAGAATGTATACCCCGAGGAGATTGAAGAGCTTGTAAACCAGTTGCCTATGGTTATGGAGTCGCTTGTTGTGGGTCGCAAACACGGTCTTGCTGCGCTCATTGTTCCCAACCCCGATGCTGTAAAAGAGGCTGGTGTTACAATTGAGGAACTTCAGTCTATTATGGAGGAGAACCTCTTTGCTCTTAACGAGAAGTTGCCAGCATATAGCAAGCTTACTGTTTGTGAACTTATGGATGAACCTTTTGCCAAGACTCCCAAACTCAGCATCAAGAGATTTATGTATAAGTAATATTTGATTGTAGATTATTTCTTTGTCAGGCGGACAGGCTTTATGCTTGTCTGCCTGCTTTTTTTGTAAAAGAATGTTAAAATTTAATGCAATAAAGTCTTGTCTTGTTGTAAAAATTGCACATTTGGTGTTAATTTGTGCAGAAAATTTTTGTCTTTTAAGGAAAAATAGAGATATTTGCAGCGAATTTCTAATACATATTGGTTTTGCGGTTGCGAAATTAGTATGTTTTTGTTAATATAGCGGCGCAAAAGAAATAATCAATCAATACAATCAAATTTAATATGAAACACTTTTTAAGTTACTTCAACGATTCTATCAAAAAACATTGGGAACTGCCTGCGGTAACCAACTTCGGTTCCGAGACATATACTTATGGGCAGATGGCAGAAGGTATTGAGAAGTATCATATCTTCTTTGAGAAAGCAGGAATAAAGAAAGGCGACAAGATTGCTCTTTACGCACGCAACTCGGCTGAGTGGGCTATTGCGTATTTTGCTACTCTTACATACGATGCTGTTACTGTTCCCTTCCTTCCCGACTTCTTGCCTGCGGCAGTAGTTGAGCTTTCGTGCTTCTCGGATTGTAAGGTAGTCATTGCCGACGAGATTGCTATCAACGCATTTAAGAATGACAAGGCTCTAACTGATAAACTTGAAACAATAAAGGGTTTTGCCGGTATACTTAATGTTAAGAATATCAGCGTAGTACACGCAAACGATGAAGGTTTTGCGAAGGCTGGTGAAAATATTGAGTCGTACTACTCTTCGCGCTTCCCCAATGGGCTTACTCCCAATCTTGTAAACTATTATAAAGAGGAGAAGGATATGGAGGCTGTTGTGGAGATTAGCTTTACATCGGGAACAACAAGTGCTACATCAAAAGGTGTGGTTCTTCCTGCCCGTTCTCTCTCGGTAAACCTTGAATTTGGCCATCGCGAGATTCCCGCTTGTGCCGGTGGACATATATTTGCAATACTTCCTATGGCTCATATGTTTGGTCAGACATTCGACGTGCTCTTCCCTCTTACTAGCGGTTGCCACGTGTATGTAATGCCTGGAAAGCCCACTCCCGCACGTTTGTTGGGTGGTCTTGCTATGGTAAAACCTTTTATGTTCCTCACTGTGCCTATGGTTGTGGAGAAGATTTTCAAATCGAAGATATTCCCCCAGTTGCGTAAGTTCCCTGCAAAATATTTGTTGAAAGTACCTTTGCTCGATAAATTGGTGCTTAACAAGGTGCGTAAGGCACTTCTCACAGCATTCGGTAATGGTTTTACCACAGGTCTAATTATCGGTGGTGCAGCCTTGAACCGTGAGGTTGAGGATTTGCTCAAGAGAATGAATTTCCCCTATGTAGTGGGTTATGGTATGACCGAGTGCGGTCCCCTTATCTCTTACCGCGACAAGAGCGAGTTCGTGAAGTACTCTTGCGGAACTCTTGCGCACCCCATTGAGCTGCGTATCGACTCATCGAACCCCCGTCGTGTGCTTGGAGAGATACAGGTTAAGGGCGACGCTGTGATGCTTGGCTATTACAATAATGAAGAGGCTACAAAGGCAGCTTTCACTGCTGACGGTTGGTTGCGTACCGGTGATATGGGTATCCTCGATGCAAAACAGAACCTCTTTATAAAGGGTCGTTGCAAGAATATGATTCTTACCGGTAGCGGACAGAACATCTACCCCGAGGAGATTGAGGATAAGATAAACAACCTTCCTTATGTTATAGAGTCTTTGGTCGTAGGTCGCAAGAATGCTGTTGTTGCATTGGTTGTGCCCGACTATGAGGCTGGTAAAAAAGATGGTCTCAGCGAGGAGGAACTCAATAAACTTGTCGATGAAAATGTTCTTGCACTCAATAGCGAGCTTGCAGCATACAGTAAAATCGGTTATACCGAGATGCGTCGCGACCCGTTTGAGAAAACTCCCAAACAGAGTATCCGTCGCTTTATGTATAGCTAATTAATATCACATTTATATGCGAGAGGGCAAGATTTTTTATCTTGCCCTCTTTTGTTAAATAAATTTACTACTTTTGTTTGGGTGAATGTAAGAGGTTCTTAAACTTTTAAAACCTTTGATAGTTGTTGTAACTTTACTGTCCTGTATATACCACTTTGTGCTATAACGATTGTTGAACTGTATCTTTTCTTGTTACAGTTGTACTTGCTTAATTCTACATCAAACCACAATGACAAGCGTGAGCTCTTTACGCTCAAACAGGTTATATCTACTTAAAATTCTACATCAAACCACAACAGCAGATGTACGAAAGGCAAAAACAAGACGTTGTATCTACTTAAAATTCTACATCAAACCACAACGCCGTGACCAAATCGAAAAGCAGTGCATTCGTTGTATCTACTTAAAATTCTACATCAAACCACAACGTTCAGGCAGTATGGCCTCAATGCAAGCTAGTTGTATCTACTTAAAATTCTACATCAAACCACAACTGGGAAACGAATCTATTAAAAATGTTTATGGTTGTATCTACTTAAAATTCTACATCAAACCACAACAGCAAATAGACCTATTACCCAAAGTTGGAGTTGTATCTACTTAAAATTCTACATCAAACCACAACCACCTACCTATTCGCTGTATTCATCCTCGTGTTGTATCTACTTAAAATTCTACATCAAACCACAACATGTCCAGGTCGGCCAGTTCGGCAATATGCGTTGTATCTACTTAAAATTCTACATCAAACCACAACGTCGCGACCAGATAGAAAAACAAGCTATTCGTTGTATCTACTTAAAATTCTACATCAAACCACAACTACTGAGAAGCTGAATCGCGGTGGTACACGGTTGTATCTACTTAAAATTCTACATCAAACCACAACAGCAGATGTATGAGCGTCAAAAACAAGATGTTGTATCTACTTAAAATTCTACATCAAACCACAACAATTGGGTATCTAAGTTATTCGATAAATGGGTTGTATCTACTTAAAATTCTACATCAAACCACAACTTGCCATCTTTGCGGAAAATGCGCATAGTGTTGTATCTACTTAAAATTCTACATCAAACCACAACGTGCGACAAGCTGCCGTAATATTCGCTCTCGTTGTATCTACTTAAAATTCTACATCAAACCACAACCTGTTTGTTCAGCAATATTGTGTTTGTTAGTTGTATCTACTTAAAATTCTACATCAAACCACAACAATAAGACTGAAACGACGCACACCGGAACCGTTGTATCTACTTAAAATTCTACATCAAACCACAACAGAACAGACTTGACACACATTGCAGACCAGTTGTATCTACTTAAAATTCTACATCAAACCACAACGTTGGATTTGAACCAACGAAGCTACCAAAGGTTGTATCTACTTAAAATTCTACATCAAACCACAACAATAGTTTGCTACTTAATAGATTTAAGCGGTTGTATCTACTTAAAATTCTACATCAAACCACAACGACCTTGGCGTAAATAAACATCATAGTGAGTTGTATCTACTTAAAATTCTACATCAAACCACAACAGTTTTACTACTAATAACTTATAATAAAAAGTTGTATCTACTTAAAATTCTACATCAAACCACAACTCCCATTTTTGATAACAACCTTGAAGATACGTTGTATCTACTTAAAATTCTACATCAAACCACAACGCCGTTATATTTATTGTTGTTTCCATACCGTTGTATCTACTTAAAATTCTACATCAAACCACAACTAACCCAAAGGAACGGAGTTTATGTAAAAAGTTGTATCTACTTAAAATTCTACATCAAACCACAACAACGAAAGTATTTACAAAAAAGAAATATACGTTGTATCTACTTAAAATTCTACATCAAACCACAACAGCAGTTATAGCAATATCTTTCAACAACATGTTGTATCTACTTAAAATTCTACATCAAACCACAACTATGATAATTTTTCTAACAACGCCATTTGGTTGTATCTACTTAAAATTCTACATCAAACCACAACGCAAACCCACCAAATATTAAATAATCCATTGTTGTATCTACTTAAAATTCTACATCAAACCACAACCAAATTATATTACCAGGAAGAGAAAGAATAGTTGTATCTACTTAAAATTCTACATCAAACCACAACAGGATTATGGCCTGGAGCCAACCCTTTTTCGTTGTATCTACTTAAAATTCTACATCAAACCACAACTCAGTTTGTCATTTATGCAAAACGACTCAAAGTTGTATCTACTTAAAATTCTACATCAAACCACAACCTATGTGTTGTTTCTCCTTGATTTTATGTTTGTTACAAGTGATTTTTCTTATGAAAAATGTACTTTGTGGAATCAAAGGAAGTGGAATGAAGAGTTTTTTCTTACCTTATAGTGCGAAAGTAACAAGTTTTTGTATAATATCAAAATTATAAATACAGTTTGCTTAAAACAGCTCTAACTGTTGTACTGCTTCGGGTTTTGCTTTTTCTATTTTGCCCCAAAAATTGTGCATCTCGCTAAATTGTTTATCGGTTACACTCAATACGTTTATATGCCCTGCGTTTGGTATTAGTTTTTTTACTCTTCCTATGTGTGCGTTCATACTCTCTTTTGAACCGCAGTGGCGTGTGTAAACAGAGTATTGCATCATTGTAAACCCGTCTTTCTCCAATCCTTTACGAAAAAGTGCAGCATTGCGTCTTTCGGTTTTGGTGCCAGTGGGTAAATCGAAGAAAACAAATAACCACATAACGTGATAGGCGTTTAAACGTATTTCGCTCATTTTTCTATTTCAGTTGTGGATATACTATTTTTTTTAGTGTTCCATTGAAACATTTTACAAGTGATGCACTTGTACTTGTGAGAGCAACTTCCATAGGGTGGGTTACTTTACCAAAATGTGTGTCGGTAAAAAGTAGGCGTGTTATTTCGGCTTTAACATCTCTAGTCAGTTCTCTTTCTCCATTGGCGTGTATGTTGAATATAATTTCATCTACATATGGTCGATAGGGCTCCATTATATCGTCGGCTAGTGGAAACGAGTTGTAACGGTTGCGGTGGAATATTCCTATTGCCGGTAAAAGGCCCGAACCCATAAGTGCTCGCGCCATAGCAGCTCTTAATAGTGTATAACCATAATTAAGTAAATTGTTTGGAGCATCTCCTTCCCGTGAACGCACAAAGTTGTTCCCAAATAGTTCGTTCCAATATATTCGTGCGGCGGCTCCCTCGCGGTTTTCGTTGTCACCGCTTTTTACATTGCTGTAATATGGTTTTAATTTATCTCCATCTTTTCCCAGTTTAGAAAGCAAGGCCGCCTGGTTACGTATTTTAGATTCTATGGTTTGTTTCCATAAGTTTTTCTTCACAGGTTCACTTGCCTCAATTTGTGAGCGGTAACTCTCTCCTTGTGTTCTGTTTGAATCAAGGTTCAGTAACATTGCGTTTGGCATATAGTTGCTGCCGCAGATTATAACAGCTACGTTGTTGTCCGACAGGGCGTTGAGCAGCGGTAGCGTGATGCTTGTTTGTTGGTTCTCAAGAATAACGAAGCCAATATCTTCTATTGGTATGCTTTTTTGCATATCGGGCATCTCGCGTGTTTTTATAATCATTTGATTATTTTTCAAACTCAACGAGTAGGGTGTGGTGAAAAAGAGTGTGCGCTTGAGCATTGTATGTTAATGTTTGAATTTTACCTCTCCAGTTATTGTAAGCTCAAAATCGTAGCCTTCTATATATGCGTTCAAATTGGATAAACTTAACCTTAATTTTGCTTGAGGTGTATCTATGTCGTATTTAGAAAAACCCATACCGCATTCTTGACTTACAAGTTTATCTTTTCTTGCTTCTTGATGATGTATGAATGTAATTCGTCCATCTCCTTCTAGACCTTTTACCTTATATAGTCTTTTTACAAGTTCTTTTCTGTCGCAACTGTAGAGTTCTTCGGGCGATTTTTCGTAGAAGAGCACCATTGTGCCACATTTTATAATGTATTTAAGTGGGTAATCATTTTCGTCGGACTGTGGAACAATGAATCTTTCTCCTGTTTTTCCGTTGAAAAATTTACTTGCGTTTAATATGTTTACTATTTCAAAACTACGTTTTGTGCGCCCTTTATTGTCGGTTCCCTCGTACATTGCCATACAGTAATTACTATCGTTTACAACGTAGTAGCTTTGCTTGTATTCGTGTTTCGATTCAAATGTTTGTTTCTTTAAATGTATGGGTTGTTTTACTTTTGGTGCGTATATACGAACCTTTTTAATATATACTCCTTTCTCGGCGTTAAAACATATCGGTTTTTGCAAGGCATCTTTTCCCTCGCGTTTGTATGCTTCCTTAACGCAGTTTCTAACAGCTTCGTCGACAATCTTGTCTATGTCGCTACTTTCGAGTGAGGATAGTGGTTTGCGAACTACGTATTTTACCTCATCGTTGCGCATTATGGCTCCGTAGAATGTTTGTTTGTGTAGTGAGCGGCGTGCGCCATCTCCTTGTGCGTATTTTATTTCTCCAGAAGCGGTTTGTTGTATTTTGCCTCTGACGCGCAGCTTCTTGCGGCTTTTTTTAGGCATATTATCGGCTGTGTGGTGCGAAATAAGTATTTCGTTGGCCACAGCCTTGATATCTTCGGTGAATGTTTTCCAAGGTTTTTCGGCTACAGGTTTTGCAGTATTGTCGAATATGTGGCGTTCAGTGTCGCAGTTGTATTGTTTCCAAGCGGTGTATGCGCCGTGTCCAATGCAGGCTATGGTTATAGCATCTATACAGTGGTGTACGTGATTTACGCGTTCCTTTTTGGTATATTCTTCCTGTAATCCCCACATCTTACGAAAATCTGCTGTTGTGGCTCCCTTTACTGTATGTACATTCTTAAACGCTGTTTGCAGATACATTCTTGCATAGCGGCTTATTATACCTATGTCAACGCCTTGGCGTTTTGTAAAACCATCGCTGACTTCGGTCATCGTGAAGCGATTGAGTTTGTCACGCCAATAGCCGAGGTGTATGTTTAGGTAGTGGCGTCTTTGTATGGCTTTGTCTTTGTTTTCTTTTGTTGTTGCGCTTTTTGCTTTCTTTGTTTGTAGTGCAATCTGTTTTTCAAGGTCTTTAATTTTTTCAACCCATCCAAGACCTTCAATTACTGCTTCAATTTTGTAGGCACAACTTAACTCGCTTGGCAGTTTTGTGCGTTTTGTGTTGCGATTGAATTCGCTGTTGCACAACGTTTTGTTTGCTTGAGAATTATCACCGCCACGTGAGCGTGGAACTGTATGTTCTATATCGTAGGTTGTGTTTCCTCCAATGAAATCGGCTATACCTATTTCCTCTTGTGTATATAGGCATTGGTGGTTTTGTTCTTCCCAAAGTTGATACTTGAGTATTTCGTCAGGGGTAGGGGTGATGTCTTGTCCGGTTGCTTCGTGGTAGAGTTCTCTTATCTTTTCGGCATATTCTTTGTGCTTTTTATCTTGCTCGTCTTGATATTGTTTAATGGCTGCTCTTTTGTTTGCATCGTTTAATTCGCGTGCCATTTCAATGTTTATTCTTGTTTCTGCGTCAATCTTTCTTTCACTTAAGAGGGTGTTGATTAGCGCACGCAAGCGGAAAAGTGCGCGCATTGCCATAGGGTTGCGCACCGAGGATGTTCGGGGTGAACCTAATTGTAACACTCCGTTTTCATTTTTTTCGGCATCTTTGTATCCTTCTACTTGCGAGGGGTGGTATAGCTTGTCGCTATGTGCGTAGTCTATTTGGTAGTTATCAAGCAGTATGTTTGCGATGTATTCTTTTTTGCTTTCCTCTCGTTTTGTTATGGGGTAGTCTTCTATGGCGGTACATACATCGTTTATTATCTCTTTACGTGTCTGCTCGTTGTTCCACAATTCATCGCCTACGGCACAATGCAGGTTTCCAAGTAGTACAGCCTCGTCATAGCGATAACCAAGTCTCAGATAGGAGAGTATCTTGTTTATCGCATTGAGGCTCAATGAAGCGTAGCCTTGCTCTATTTTTATATTTGCAAATGTTTCGGCATCCTCATCATTTAATTGTAGATTTTCTTTTGCCCACTCTTTTAATTTATCGTCGTTATCAAAAGAGAATAAAGCGTGCCATACATCATTTAATATCTGTTCTTCTGTTTTGTCATTGGCTTTTTTGTATATGCTGCATATTGTTTGTAACCACTCTTCGCCGAACAATTCTTTTAGTGCCGTTGTAGTGGGGCTGCCGCAAAGCGATGTGGTCATTTTGTAATTAAACAAGTAGTCTTTTTCCTCGCGTTCCTTATAATAACCATAGGTCTGCTTTTTGCTTGCGATTAGTTTTTTTGCAATATCCTCAAAATCGAAGTGGGGCTTGCTTTTGCGCATAAATGTAGTTATGGCTGTTTCGCGTTCTTTGGGTGTGAGTGGGCGCAAACATTCGTCGTATGGTGTTTTTATTTTTATGTTGTTTAGAACTTGCAGCATCCTGAATTCCTCGAAACGGGGGTGAGAAATGGGGCAGCGTGCTTTCCTTTTTTCAAATGTGCAGTATCCAACCAAGCCTTTTTGTGATTTCAATGGGCGTTGGAAGAATATCGCACGTCGTAGGGCGTTTGTCAACTCTTCGGGCAAGTTCTGTTTTTTACAAATGGCTTCAAACTCCTTTTTGTAATGTTCGTTGCGGTTGGCATATCCATATCCGCTACTCATATATTTGTTTCTTATACAACTCTTTTCTTGGTGTAGTTTGTAATAGAATTCGCCAAGATATTCGCAACCATTATCAGTTATAGCGTTGTCGAGTTCTTTTATGGCGCTTTTAACCTTTCCGTTCTCATCATCGTTGGCAGTATCCTTTCTATTGCTCAAGAAACCTCTTCTTTGACCAATGTGATATAAGGCGCGGCCGAGTGTGTATCGTGCCTCTTCTTCTTGTAGGTCTAGTATTTGTGTCAATGCAAGATATCTGTCCTTGTAGGGGTTCTTCTCGCTATCTTCATCGGTGCGTAGCCAATGTAGAAAAGTGTTGTTTAGGGGATATTGCTTTTTATATCTCCAATTATTCAATTCAGCCTCGGTTAACAGAGGGCATAAATTATGTTTTATTAGTATTTTAAGAATTTCAATTTTGCGCAGACGGCGACGGAAGTAGTGACGGCGTAGAGCGCGTGCTTGGGTGCGTTCCTGTACCATTGGAACTTCGTTGTTCTCCTCTCGTGCTACGCCTTCTTGAAAAATGTTAACTCCTTTATCTATAAGTGAGTATCCGCTGTCTGTCTGCTCTGTTATTGCCCATCCAATGGAGTTTGTTCCGAGGTCTATTCCTAAAATCCTTGCCATGATGAAATTATTTTTTTGTGAATTTAGTGAAATAATTTGTTAAAAAACAAATATTCATCTATTTTTGTGTCGTAAGTATTTCTACATCTTACCACAATAAGGCTAAATGCCGAAGGTTGAAAGACCTATACCTCCGCGTACTCCGTGGAGGTTTTTTTGTTTAAAATGGATAGTCACTTAGTTTTGTTATATTGGGTGGAAATTGGCAAATGTAGTGTTGTGGAAATGGTGGAAAACGGCATTTTGTGCTAAAATATTTGGTGGATGATATAAAAAACTTATTTTTGCATTAAATTTAAAGACAATGGCAAAAGATATAATTCGTACAAATCATTGGATGAATTTTGCACTAAGTTCTCCGACCGTATAATGAACAAATATGTAATCTATACAAAGGATTACAAGCGTGAAAATGGCGTAGATTACATACCTGTCTATATGACAATGTTCTTGTAAATATTGTAATTAGGCTTTTATTGCACTTTTTCATTACAGTATGTTTGTTGAAATATGCTTTTGTAACCTACATAAGGTGAGTTTTTTTTCATTAGTTATTCTTTTCTCAACGGAATATGACACTTTTTGTTAGACGTTCTTTTTTAACCTAACAAAACTCAATCTTTGCACTGCCTCTCAACATTTGTGTTGAGGGGCTTTTCTAACAAAATGCATTGTAAACACTCTTGGTTGCGATGATTTTTTTTAAATGCTTTTGCCTGATTGTAAAAAAGAGTGTCTCTTTACCTTATTTATAAAAAGTTTTTCTAAATTTGCATTTCCCATTGTTCTTGCGTGTTTGCAAGTGTGGGATAATGCAAAAGAGATGAAAGTAACGATTATACAACAGAATATAGTGTGGAACAATGTGGCTGCCAATCTCAAGGAGATGGCGCGGTTGATTAAAAAAGCCGAAAAAGCCGACATCTATTTGTTCCCCGAAATGTGCTCTACGGGCTTCTGTATGCAGCCACAAGGCGTTGCCGAGCCTGTTGATGGCCCCACAGTGCAACAGTTCCGCTTGTGGGCAAAGGAGTACGATGCCGCTATAGCCGGTACTGTGATGACGCGTGAAAGCGACGCTGTATACCGCAACCGCATGTATTTTGTTACTCCCGACGGGGCGGTGCGTTACTATGACAAGTGCCACCTTTTTGAGTACAGCGGCGAGGACAAGGTGTATACCCCCGGTGACAAAAAAGTCATTTGGGAGTGGCGCGGAGTTCGTGTACGCCCTGTAATATGTTACGACATACGTTTCCCTATATTTCTGCACAATAAAGGCGATTACGATATGTTGCTCATCTCGGCCAATTTCCCAGAAAGCCGTATGCTTGCCTGGGATACTCTCATAAGAGCGCGTGCCATAGAGAACCAGTGTTATGTGGCTGCGTCGAACCGTGTGGGTAGTGATGGCTTTGGCACATATGTAGGGCACAGTGTAATACTTAACCCTTACGGTCAGGAAATAGCGCGTTGCCGTTCACGCTATCAGGGAAGCGCTACAGCCGGGCTGGAGTGGGAAATGATGGAGCGCCTGCGCAGGAATTTCCCCGTGTTGGAAAATGATAAGGAATTATAATTATATATTAGGATAAAATAAAAAATAGATAAAGATGAAAAAACTATTGTTAGGAGACCAGGCGATAGCTCTTGGTGCGCTCAACGCAGGAATAAGCGGAGTGTATGCCTATCCCGGAACTCCCTCAACCGAAATTACAGAATTTATTCAGTCGTCACCCATAACCAAGGAGCGTGGTATCCATTCTCGTTGGTGTACTAATGAGAAAACAGCTATGGAGGCTGCTTTGGGTGTCTCTTATGTGGGTAAACGTGCGTTGGTCTGTATGAAGCACGTTGGTCTTAACGTTTGCGCCGACCCCTTTGTGAACTCGGCTATGGCCGGTGTGAATGGTGGTGTCGTGGTGCTTGTTGCCGATGACCCCTCGATGCACTCTTCGCAGAACGAGCAGGACTCTCGCTTCTATGCAAAATTTGCGATGATTCCTTCGCTTGAGCCCTCGAACCAGCAGGAGGCTTATGATATGATGAAGTATGCCTTCGACCTTTCAGAGGAGCAGGGTCTTCCCGTGCTTATGCGTGTAACCACACGTATGGCTCACTCTCGTGCTGTTGTTGAGATTGACGATACTCCTCGCGAGGAGAATACATTATCGTTCCCCAAGAAAGCCAAAGATTGGGTGCTTCTCCCTGCAAACGCTATACGCCGCAACAACGAGGTTACCAAGCAGCTTGTGGAGCTCGAGGAGTTGTCGTGCAACGTTGAATACAACAAACTTATTTTGCCCGCAGGCGAAGAGAAACATTATAAACAGGGTGTTATTACCTGCGGTATCGCATACAATTATTTGATGGATGCGTTCGAGAGCAAGGTTGATTTCCCTGTGCTTAAAATAACACAGTACCCCATACCCAAGAAACTTATAAACGAGCTTGCAGCAATGTGTGACGAGCTTGTGGTTCTCGAGGAAGGACAGCCCATTGTCGAGGAGCAGGTGCGCGGTACACTTCCCACTCCTGTGGTAATAAAAGGCCGCCTCACCGGTGAGGTTAACCGTACCGGTGAGCTTACCCCCGACGGTGTTAAGGCTACCTTCGGTCTTCCTTGCAAGGCTGTTTATGCCAAGAGCCAGGTGGTACTTCCCCGTCCTCCTGCATTGTGCCAGGGCTGTAGCCACCGCGATGTATATACCGCGCTTAACGATGTGATTAAAGAGTATCCCAACGCAAAGGTGTTTAGTGATATTGGTTGCTATACACTTGGTGCATTGCCTCCTTTCCGCACAATTTCTTCGTGTATAGATATGGGTGCTTCTATTACTATGGCAAAGGGTGCTGCCGATTCCGGTCTTTTCCCTGCAATAGCAGTAATTGGAGATTCAACCTTTACACACTCCGGTATGACAGGTCTTTTGGATGCTGTTAATAGCAAGGCTAATATTACCGTTGTAATCTCGGATAACCTTACAACTGCTATGACCGGTGGACAGGATTCTGCTGGTACTGGCCGTATTGAATCTATCTGTTTGGGATTAGGTGTTGAGCCCGAGCACGTGCGTGCAATGCTTCCTATACCCAAGAATCACGATGAGCTTTGCAACATCATCCGTGAGGAGATTGAGTATAACGGCGTTTCGGTAATTATACCCCGTCGCGAGTGCATACAGACTATGAACCGTAAGTTGAAACAGAAAAAAGCCAACAAAGCATAACCGATTATGAAGACAGATATAATTTTAGCCGGTGTGGGAGGACAAGGAATCCTCTCCATCGCAACAATCATAGGTGAGGCCGCAATGAACGAAGGTCTTTACATTAAACAGGCCGAGATTCACGGTATGAGCCAGCGTGGCGGTAGTGTGGAGTCGAGCTTGCGCATCTCTTCGCAGCCTATATACTGCGACCTTATCGCAGAGGGTACTGCCGATGTTATCATTTCGCTTGAGCCTATGGAGGCGTTGCGTTATACTCCTTATCTCTCGCCCGAGGGTTGGATTATAACCTCAAACAACCTCTTTGCCAACGTTCCCGACTATCCCGAGGCTGAAGTATTGAAAGCCGAGCTTGCGAAATACCCCAACGTGGTGCAGATTGATGTTGAAGGCCTTGCTGCCGAGAACAATATGCGCAAGAGCGGTAATATGATATTGCTCGGTGCTGCTTCTAAAGCTTTAGGTCTCGACTATTCGTTGCTCGAGAAGGCCGTTTCTACCGTTTTTGCTTCAAAAGGAGCCGAAATTGTGGATATGAACATAAAGGCGCTTGCAATAGGTTTGGAAAATGCAAAATAATATTTCCTTAATATTCGCGTTTTTAAATTAAAAGAGTATATTTGCCATTGCAGCAATAAGACAAAAATATTAACTAACTAAAACCATACTCCAATGAACACAATTGTTTCTCAATTCAACATTCAAGGTAATGTAGTAGAGGTTGCACCTCTTGGTAACGGTCTCATCAACACTACATATCGTGTGAAAACAGAGGGTAATGCTCCCGACTATGTATTGCAGCACGTGAACAACGCAATCTTCCCCGATGTGGATATGCTTATGAACAACATTGTAGCAGTAACAAACCACATCTATGGTAAGCTCGAGGCTGCAGGTACCGACGATATCAGCCGCAAGGTGCTCAAGTTCGTTCCCGCAAAGGATGGTAAGTATTACTATTTCGATGGCGAGAAATACTGGCGTGTAATGGAATTCATTCCCGAGACAGAGTCTATGACAGCCGTAACTCCCGAGACATCTTACATCGTGGGCGAGACTTTCGGTAACTTCCAGGCTATGCTTGCCGACATCCCCGTGCAGTTGGGCGAGACTATCAAGGATTTCCACAACATGGAGTTCCGCTTGAAACAGTTGCGCGAGGCTGTAGCCGAAAACAAGGCCGGTCGTTTGGCCGAGGTTCAGTGGCTTGTTGACGAGCTCGAGAAACGTGCCGAGGAGATGTGTAAAGGCGAGCGTCTTTACCGCGAGGGCAAGCTTCCCAAACGTATCTGTCACTGCGATACAAAGGTTGACAACATCCTCTTCGACAAAGAAGGAAACGTTCTTTGCGTAATCGACCTCGATACAGTTATGCCTAACTTCATCTTCTCAGACTTCGGTGACTATCTCCGTTCGGCAGCTAACACCGGTAAGGAGGACGATAAGGATTTGGATAACGTGAACTTCAATATGGAGATCTTCAAGTCTTTTGCAAAGGGTTATTTGAAATCGGCAGCATCGTTCATCACTCCTCTCGAGGTTGAGAACCTTCCTTATGCAGCCGCTCTCTTCCCCTATATGCAGACTGTACGTTTCTTGGCCGACTACATCAACGGTGATACATACTACAAGATTCAGTATCCCGAGCACAACCTCGTTCGTTCAAAGGCACAGTTCAAACTGTTGCAGAGTGTAGAGGCTGCACAGCCCGAAATGCAGGCATTCATTGCTTCACTTGTTTAATAAGCAGGGTAGAGCAATACCATAAAAAAGTAGTGTGAGCAATGCTCACACTACTTTTTGTTTTTATCCGTTTATTACTTCGTGGTATGTGGGTATCTCCCTTAAGAAAACATAGCTGTTGGTGTTGTAGTTCATCTTGCAGCAGAAATGTTGCAGCCCGTTGCTTACAATGAGATAATCGACCTTCAGAACCTGATTGTAACGGGCAATCTGTGCAAAAACCTTTTCGTCAATCTTTACATCGGGTGCTTTGTATTCAATTATGACACGTGGCTTGAGTTCTTTGTCGTAAACCACGGTGTCGCAACGGCGTTTCATCCCGTTCAGTGAAATAGCAACCTCGTTGGCTGTGAGTGTGGCAGGGTAGCCTTTATGTTCAAGCAATAGATGGATGAAATGCTGTCGCACCCACTCTTCGGGGGTGAGGGCAACATAACACCTGCGCAGGCAGTCGAAAATTTGCTCTTTCCCGTCGCGTTTTTGTGTTTTTGCGTCGTAACGTGGTAAATTTAACGATAACATTTCGTATCTTTGCTTTTGTATAAAGCAAAGATACTCCAAAAACGTAATATGGCAAAATATACATACGAATCAATAATGTCGGAACTGAAAAGTGGCAAGTACCGCCCTGTCTATTACCTGATGGGCGAGGAGGGCTACTTTACCGACAAGATTACCGATTACATAGCCACCCACGCACTCACCGAGGACGAGCAAGGCTTCAACCAGGCGATATATTATGGTCTTGAAAGCAATATCGATGACATAATAACTGCGGCAAAGCGTTTCCCCATGATGGCCGAAAGGCAGGTGATTATTGTGCGCGAGGCGCAAATGCTTAAGAATATCGATAACCTTTTGTACTATCTGCAAGCACCATCTGCCACCACAGTTCTTGTCTTTGCCCACAAGAATGGCTCGCTCGACAAGCGTAAGAAGGTTGCGACAGAGCTTGAGCGCAATGGGGTGATGCTCGACAGCAAGAAGCTGCGCAGTGAGCAGTTGCCCTCTTTTGTGAACGGCTATTTGCGCGAGAAGGGGCTCGCTGCCGATAATAAATCGGTGATGATGATATGTGAGGCTGTGGGTGCCGACCTATCGCGCATTGCAAGCGAGATTGACAAACTCTCCATTGCTTTGCCTCAAGGTACCACTGCGGTAACTCCGGAACTTGTGGAGGAGTATATTGGAATAAGCAAGGAGTATAATATTTTCGAGTTGCAGAATGCAATTGTGAATAAAGATGTATACAAGGCTAACAGTATAATAAATAATTTTGCGCAGAATCCCAAGAAGAACCCAATACAGTTGACACTTGCTTTCCTGTTCGGCTTCTTCTCCAATGTGATGATGGCCTATTATGCTCCCGAAAAAAGTGAGCGTGGCATTGCTGCCTTTCTGGGGCTAAAGAGCACTTGGGGTGTGGGCGATTATATGAAGGCAATGAAGAACTATCGTGCCGTTCACGTTATGGATGTGTTGCACCTCATACGCCTTGCCGATGCGCAGTCCAAGGGTGCCGAAGGCGCTGCTGCACCTGACGGCGAGATTATGCGAGAGCTCCTGTATAAAATTATGCACTGAAAAGTTATTCTTTATATAACAAAAAAAGCAGATGCTGCGGCATCTGCTTTTTTGCTTGTTTTATGTGGCTTCTTTTATTTTTTCAACTTGGCACCAAACTCCTTCTGGAGCATAAATACGTTGCCAAGTAATCCAACAGAGAGTTTTTTCTGGCTTTTCTCGCTCTTCAAAAATCCAATATTGAAAAGGAGGTAATCGTCAATCTCCACAATGTTGTCCACTGCGCTTATAAAGACATTGTATACTGCTTTGTTTGCCTTTATGTCGGTGTCGGAACTCTTGCCTATGGTCTCAACTATGGTTTTTACGTGAGTCTCCTTTTCGGGGCGTGTAGCTGCGCATATACCTGCAAGGAGAAGCACGGCAAGTACCGCAAATAAAATCTTTTTCATAATCTTCAATTATCTTATGTACATATTATAATCTTTCTCGTAGCCTATGGTGGTCTCTTCGCTGTGTCCCGGGCATACTTTTGTTTCGTCGGGCAGGGTGAAAAGCCCCTCTTTTATGCGGCGTATAAGTGTGGCGTGGTCGCTGTCGGGAAAATCGGTGCGTCCGATGCTGTTTCTGAAGAGGGCGTCGCCGGTGAAGACAACCTTGTGCTCGGGCAGGTGGAAAGCAAGGCTGCCGGGTGAGTGCCCGGGCACGGCTATAACCTTTATGCTCTGGTTGCCGAATTTTACTTCGTCACCATCCTGCAATACGCGCGAGGGGCGTGAAATCTTGTCGTTGTAACGTAGCCCGAAGCGTGCAACACGTTCCGCAATATTTTCGGCCCACGCCCAGTCGCCGTCGTTAGCCTCGCAACCAATCCCGAAGGTCTCTTCGATAAACGGGTTGCCGAAGATGTGGTCGAAGTGCAGGTGGGTATTCAGGTAGTGCTTTATTGTGAGGCCGTTCTCTGCAACAAAGTTTTTAAGTTCTTCCTTTTCGGCAGGGAAAAGCGCACCGCAATCAATGAGTACTGCCTCTTTTGTTTCGTCCCATAGCAGGTAGCAGTTTACCTCCACGGGGTTGAATATGAACTTCTTTATCTTCATACACTATTATCCTATTGGAACGTAAACAATCTTTTTATCCTTGAAGTATTCCTCCTTGAAGTATGTCGACAGGTCTGTGGTCTCAACATAATTTCTAAAAGGTTGTATTTCGCCCTCAATATTTCCGCCTTTGAGGCAAATTACTCCGTTGGGCAATGCGTTGATTTGTTCCTTGGAAATATTCTTTCTGCAGATTTTTATTAGTTCGGGCAGCTGCATTACTGCGCGGCTTACCACAAAGTTGTACTTCTCCTTTATCTCCTCAACACGGCTGTGTGTGGCTGTGACATTTGTGAGTCCTATGGATGCCGCAATTTCTGTGGCTACACGTATCTTTTTACCTATGCTGTCCACAAGGTGGAATCGTGTTTCGGGGAACATAATAGCAAGGGGTATTCCGGGGAAACCTCCTCCGCATCCAAAATCCATCACGGTGGTACCGGGGCGGAACTGTATTGCCTTGGCTATTGCCAATGAGTGTAGTACGTGGTGCAGGTAGAGGTTTTCAATATCTTTGCGTGATATGACATTTATCTTGTTGTTCCAGTCGAAATAAAGGTCGTATAACGCTGCAAATTGTTCCTTCTGCTTGTCGCTAAGCGAGGGGAAGTATTCGAGTATCTTTTCCATTTATTTTAAAATATCTTTCAGTTCTTCGTATTTGAATCCAATGTGGCTGTCGCCATACGCGTAAGGGGCAATCTCGTAGCTGTTGTATATGAAGAAGATGCTGTCCTTGCCAAGCACGAAATTGTTTGTTACGTACATATCGTTCATTGTGAGGTAGCCCTTCTCCTGCAATTCCTCGAGCGACTTTGCATTGTGCTGTTCGGCAAGGCGGTTTGTGAGTCTTGCAATGAGTATGCTGTCGCAGTTCTCGGTAAAGACATCCTGCAGGCCAATCTCTTTTCCGCTTGTTGCGTCGAAGTTTACTACGCTTGTGAGGTGGTTGGGGTGAACGCCTCCTTCGTATACTTCATAAAAGACTGTGTAGCACACAACATTGTCCCTGCCACTTATTGCATTGCTCTTTAGCAGGTAGTAGGCACTGAACCACGGCGCGTCGGGGTTAACGTTTTTCTCGTTGAAATAGTCGTCGCGCATTGCATAGTAGTTGTCCTTTAAGGATTTTATTATGGAGTCTGTTGCCGCTTGCGGGGGTATACCCTCGTAGCTGTAGGCTGCATAGCTTATGCAGTTGTTCTTGTTGGCAAGGGCAGTTTCGTTCTTGTCGCGAGGAATAAGCAATGAGATGTTTATGTCGAGCTTGGGGGAGTTCGCGTCCATGCTGTCCATCGGGTAGCTCTCTACAATGTTGAGCGTGTCAAAATCCAACCCGGTAAGCGGTTCTGCTTCCTCTGTCAGCCCATCGTGACGGTTGTTGCGGCAAGCGGTTACCACAAGTAGCAGTAATGCCATAAACAGTATTGTACTTTTTTTCATACGCAATATGTATTTAAAATTTATAATACCACACATTTATGCAGGGCAGATGGTCTTTTGTGCGAAGATAGCAATTTTTGTCGGGAAACGCCCTATAAAGAGTTTTTGTTTTTCGGTTGGCTGCAAAAAATGCCTGTAAAAGCAGTTTCGGGGAAAGGCACACTTGCTCTTGTTTTTCATTCTGCTGCTTTTTAGATGGCTGCCGTATAACAAACAAAGCCGCCTTTTGGGCGGCTTTGAGGTGTTTCCAATATTTATTTATAGCAGTTTCTTTACAAGCCCCCACATACGGTAAGGCATATAACGGAAGGGAAGGTCGAGCAGAGTGGTGGTGGTTACAACCGAGCGCAGGTGTGAGAATGCCTCAAAACTGCGACGGCCGTGGTAATAGCCCATACCCGAATTGCCCACTCCTCCAAAGGGGATATTCTCGTTTGCAATGTGCATAATGGTGTCGTTAATGCAAGCACCGCCCGATGATGTCCTGCGAAGAACTTCCGCGCCGTCGCTCTCTTTGCCAAAATAGTAGAGAGCAAGCGGTTTTTCCCTTGATGTTATGAACTTTAATGCCTCTTCGCGCTCCTCGAAAGTTATCATAGGCAGTACGGGGCCAAAAATTTCCTCCTGCATTACACTGGCTTCGGGGCTTACATCATCGAGCAGGGTGGGCTCTATGTAACGCTCTTTTGCATTGGTTTTTCCTCCGAATACAATGCGCCCATCCTTTAAATATCCTTTTACGCGCTCAAAAGCCTTGTCGCTTACAAGGCGTACGAAATGCCGGCTTTTTTCAACATCCTCGCCGTGCAGCTTCTTTATCTCGCAGGCAAAGGCTTTTATGAAATTTTCCTTTTGCGACGAATGTATCAACAGGTAGTCTGGGGCTATGCAAGTTTGTCCTGCGTTTAGTGTCTTTCCCCACGCTATGCGGCGTGCCGCAATTTTTGTGTCGGCATCCTTGTCCACAATGCACGGGCTTTTGCCACCAAGCTCCAGAATAACGGGAGTGAGTTTTTTTGCAGCCTCCTGCATTACTATTTTTCCGAGTGCAGGGCTGCCTGTGAAGAATATTATGTCGAATCTCTCCTGCAAAAGGGCTTTGTTTACATCGCGGTTGCCCTGCACCACTGCAATATAACGCTCATCGAAGGTGTCTGTTATCATCTTTTCAATTACAGCCGAAACTGTGGGTACCTGTGGCGATGGTTTAAGCACAGCGGTACAACCGGCCGATATTGCTCCCACCAACGGGTTAAGCAGCAACTGCACGGGGTAGTTCCACGGCGATATTATTAGCGCGTTTCCTAAAGGCTCGCTTATGGTGCGGCTGCGCGAGGGCATCATCTTTAGCGGGGTGGTGGCGCAGCGGCTTTTCATCCAGCTGCGCAAGTGGGCGCGGTGGTTCTTTATCTCTCCTCCAACAATGCTTATTTCTGTAAGCACTGCCTCCTGTGGTGATTTGTGAAGGTCGGCCCACAAAGCATCGCAGAGTGGTTTCTCCCACTTCTTCAATGCCTCCTGTAGCTTCTTCAACTGCTGCTGGCGGAATTTGTAACCGAGTGTAGCGCCGCTTGCGTAATATTCGCGCTGGGCTGCCGTTATGTTTTTTATTTTGTCTGTTCCAGTGTTGGCGATGCTCATAAGAAATCAGTTTTTACGTCCTTTGAAATTGTCCATAGCGTGGAAAATGCCGACAACTTCGCCAAAGATATAATCGAAAATCGAGGTAGGCAACAGAGCCTGGCAAGAACGTATGAAATGGTAGCTGAAGGGAATACCTTTGAAGTTACGGTTGCTTTCTATTGCGTTCAATATTTTTCGTGCAGTAGGCTCGGGCTTAAGTATGGGGAATATGCGCGATTTTACCCCGTCGAACATACCTGTATTTATAAAATAAGGTGCAATGGTGGTGAAGTGTACGTTGCTCTTCATCTGCTTGAGCTCTATACGTACAGAGTCGCTCCAACCGATTACAGCCCATTTACTTGCGGCATATACCGACATTTTGGGGTTTGAAATCATACCCGCAGCCGATGCAATATTGCATATATGGCCTTTGTCGCGTTTAAGCATATCGGGCAGGAATTGCTGCGCGATAACCATTGGTGCAATGGTGTTGATTTCTATAGTGCGTTTAATATCGTTTGTTGTCTGCTTGTCAAAGGTGTTGTTGTTTGCCACAATTCCGGCGCAGTTAATGAGTATATCCACTTTGCCACACTCCTTTTCGGTGAGTAGTGCGGTGGCTTCCACCTGCTTTGTGTCTGAAATATCAATTCTGTAGCCTTTTACTTTGCCTAAAGACTGATACTCTTTTTTAGTTGCAGCGATACTCTCTTCGTTAATATCCCATATTACAAGGCAACGCGCTCCTCTTTCGAGTGCCATTCTGCCCATAATTTTGCCAATTCCAGATGCGCCACCGGTTACGAGTACGCAACAATCTTTAATTTTAGTCATAAATAAAAATGATTTGTTCTTTTTGCGCTGCAAATGTAGAACATTATGAATATAAAATGTTATCCCTTTTCTGCACATTTTGTTCTTTTTTGTGCAAAAAAGGTTAAAATGGTCCGTTCGGTACAAGACTTGTTCTTTTTGTTCTGCACGAAAGCCCCGGGAATAGCTCTCTCAGCCTTTCAATAACGTTTTTTTTGTTTCATTTTGTTCACAAAAACTTTTGTTTTTTGAAAATTTATATTGTAGATTTGCGTCCAGCTAAAAATTATTAAAAAAAGATGCCCAAATGGGGTTAAATAAAAAGATTATGACAAAATATTGGAACAAGGAAGTAGAGTGTATGAGCCGCGAGGAGATGCGCCGCTTGCAGAGTGAGAGGCTTGTGAAAATGGTGAAACACGTTTACGAGGATTCAACCTATTATCGCAAGCGTATGGATGAGTGTGGCGTTAAACCCGAGGATATACGCAGTATCGACGATATTACGAAACTGCCGTTTACAACAAAGCAGGATTTGCGTGACAATTATCCGTTTAACCTCTTTTGTGTTCCGATGGAAAAAATTGTACGTTTGCACGCGTCGTCGGGTACAACAGGAAAGCCCATTGTTGCCGGTTACACCCGCGAGGACTTGCAGATGTGGAGCGAGGTTACCGCGCGTTCGCTTATGGCAGCCGGTGTCACAAGCGAGGATATTATGCAGGTATCATACGGTTACGGTCTTTTCACCGGTGGTCTTGGTGCGCACGACGGTGGAACACTCATTGGAGCGTCAATTGTTCCCACCAGTAGCGGAAATACCGAAAAACAGATAACCCTTATGCACGACTTCGGCAGTACAGTGCTTGCCTGTACACCCTCGTATGCGCTTTATCTTGCCGAAACTATAGAAAAAAGCGGTCTTGATATAAACGACTTTAAATTGCGTGTAGGCGTCTTCGGCGCAGAGCCCTGGACCAACAGTATGCGTAAGGAAATTGAGGAGAAACTTCACCTGAAGGCTTACGATATCTACGGACTTACCGAAATGTGTGGCCCCGGTGTGGGTTGCGAGTGTGAATGTCAGAATGGAACACACTTGTGGGAGGATCACTTCTACCCCGAAATAATAGACCCTGTAACATTGCAGCCAGTAGCACCCGGTGAGAAGGGTGAGCTTGTCTTCACCAACCTTACAAAGTGGGGTATGCCTATGATACGTTATCGTACACGCGACCTCACCTCGCTCATCTATGAAAAATGTGAGTGCGGCCGTACAGCAGTCCGTATGAACAAGATTCTTGGCCGTAGCGACGATATGCTCATTATCCGTGGTGTTAACGTGTTCCCCTCAACTGTGGAGTCTATAATTCTTGAGTTCCCCGAATGCGAGCCTCACTACCTTATTGAGGTTGATCGTGTGAACAATGTCGATACTTTCGATGTCCTTGTTGAGGTACATCCCGAATATTATACAGACCGGGTTAATGAGCTTGTCGATCTTAAGAAGCGCATTACAGCCCGTTGCCAGAGCGTGATAGGTATTAAGCCCAATATTAAAATTGTTGAGCCTAACACAATTGAGCGCAGTATGGGTAAGGCTAAACGTGCCATCGACCACCGTAAATTTGAATAATAACGCAAAAAAAGATTACAGCTATGTTCATAGATCAATTATCAATATTCCTTGAGAACCGCCTTGGCCGTTTTACGCAGATTGCAAAAATTTTCGGTGAGAACGATATCAATATGAAGGCCTTCACAGTGTCAGAAAACGCAGAATTCGGTATTTTGCACATCATTGTGTCCGACCCTCAAAAGGCTTGTCAGGTGTTGCGCAGCAAGAACATTGCAGCATCAATAAACAAGGTAATCTGTCTGCAGACTCCTGATGTTCCCGGTAAGCTTGGCAAGGCTCTTGAGATTATCAGCGATGCAGGAGTTTCGGTAGAATATATGTATGCCTACGCGCAGGATACTGTGGCGAATGTCTTTATCCGCCCCGACAACCTCTGCGCTTGTGCTGCAGCACTTAAGGCAGCCGGTTACCCCGATGTAACACTCGATGACCTTAATAGTAAGTAAACTAAAAAATATAATAGGGAGGCGTGCTTGAAAAGGCACGCCTTTTTTTTGTGATAGTTCTCTCATTTGGTTGTGTGAAAGGGCATTCCTGCAATGTGCTCCACTGGGAAATTACTCTCGAGCAACCCACCAATGATGGTGTCGCGCGAGCCGGCAGCCTGGAACGGGTAAAGCCCGAAACGCGGCATTATGGCTGCAAAATGCTCCATAATTCCGGCCTGTATATTTTCGTACTCTGCCCAGTCGGTTGTGGCAGTAAAACAGTAGAATTGTATGGGTAGCCCCGATTCTGTGGGAGCAAGTGTGCGCACCATTATCAGCATATCCTTGCGCACCAGGGGGTGGCTGCGCAGGTAAATGTCGGCATACACGCGGAAAAGCCCCATATTTGTCTCGGCCGAATCGTTGGCTGTTGCACACTCCTTTCCCTGCGTAAATTTACAGGCGATATAATTGTCGAATTCCACGTTTATGCCTTGAACCCTTCTTAGCAGTTCCTTGCTGCAAGGCACAATGTTATCCACCTTTACCGAGTATCCTCGGGCAATGCGTCTGCCACCGCTGTCGTTCATTCCGCGCCAGTTAGTGAAACTGTTGTTTATGAGCGAGTAAGGGGGTATGGTTACAATTGTATTGTCAAAGTTCTGCACCTTCACCACGGTTAGTGAAATGTCGAATACGGTTCCGTTTATATTTGTGCCTTCAACCTCAATCCAGTCGCCCAGCCTCACCATATCGTTTTCAAGCAGCAGAAACCCACCCACAAAGCCCATAATGCTGTCTTTTGTCACAAGCATCAGCACCGCTGCAAACGCTCCCAAACCACCAATCAAGTATAGCGGCGACTTGTTCGTGAGTATTGAGATTCCTGTGATTACGGCAATTATGTATACTATCACTTTGGTTATCTGTATGAATCCCTTTATCGGGCGGTCGTGATATTTGCTGTTGCTGCACGCCGAAGCCCCCAAAGAGTTAAGTACCGCATTTATCGATGCAACAAGGAATATAATAAAGTATATCCACACAAGGTTCTCGGTGTATCGCAAGGTAAGCGATTTTTCGGCAAGCGCAAGTGGCAACAAGGTGTTGATTATTATTGGTGGTATAAGGTGGGCAAGTTTGTCGATGGCTTTGTATTTTATCAGCATCGACAATAGTTCGTACCTCTTATGCCTCAATAGTCGTTCGAAGGCTAAAATGGTTATGCGGTAAATAATCCATCCGGAAGCAATTGATATAAGAAATATTACAGCAAGGGAGAGGATGGTGTCCCATTTGTTCAGCTCCTCTACCGAAAAACCTATGTGTGAGAGCAACTCCTTAATTTCTTCAACAAGCAAAAATGTATTGTCACTCATAAATCCATTGTTTATATGAGTAACAAAAAACTTCCCCTTTTTTTTACTGTTTTTGTTTTTTTAACACTCAACTCCGGAACAAAGTAAGAACCTCTTATGTTCTATTGTTGCAAGTCGGCCGAAACGGAGTGTGTGCAGATATAAAAAACGGTCTCCGCATCTTTGCGAAAACCGATTTGTTGCATAGTAGTTTTGTCGTGTTTTATTTTGTGTTTGTGTTATTGTTGCCCTCTGATGTGAATCACGGGGCAACAACTTTTTTATAAAAGATTACTCGCACTTCTTGCACCAGCAGAACATTCCCGGGAAGGCCGCTTTTATATCTTCAATATTCTGCTCCTCTTTGAAAATACCGAAGAACGATGAACCCGAGCCCGACATTGACGCATATACAGCTCCCATTTCGTATAGCTTCTCCTTTATAGCCTTGCACGAGGGGTGCTTTGCAAACACGCTCTTTTCAAAATCGTTCTTCATTGCTCCTTTCCACTCCTCGGCAGGGCGGGTTGCAGTCTTTGTGAGGGGTGTTTCGGGTGCGGCAGGCACCACCAGCGAGTAAGCCTCTTTGGTGGATATATGAATGTCGGGCTTTACAAGTATAAGGTGGTAGCCGGCAAGGCTGCACGGGGTGGGGGTGAGTATGTTACCTATTCCTGTTGCGTAAGCAGGAGTGTTTTTAATGAAGAAAGCGCAGTCGGCACCAAGGCGTGCTGCGTATGCTTCCAATTGCTCGTCGGTGAGGGTGAGCGATGCCATTTCGTTGAGCATCTTCAGTGCAAATGCCGCGTCGGCCGAACCTCCTCCGAGGCCTGCTCCTGTGGGTATGTGTTTGTAGAGCGATATATCCACTTTGGGCAATTTGTGGTCGGCTGCAAGAATCTTGTATGCCTTTACCACCAGGTTGTCATCGTCACTGCCGTCGAAACGCGCGTTGAACATCTTGAATGTATAATCGGGTGCATCGTCGGCAGTGGCAGGTGTTATTTCAAGAATATCCTTCAAGGGAATGGGGTAGAATATTGTTTCAAGGTTGTGATACCCGTCGGGGCGACGCTCCACAACATCGAGCCCGAGGTTTATTTTTGCGTTAGGAAAAGTTATCATATTGTTGTGTTCTTTTCTGCGAAAATACAACAATTATTTATATTCTTCAATATATTGACTATACATTGAGAGATAATGAAGGCAAAGAATTTGAAATCTCGTTACTCATTGCAGGCCGAGTGGCTGTTGTGCATTTGTGGTCGAGCTATTGTAGCCCCTGCCGAAATCACGGTCGCAAGCTTATCCCGTTATACGAAAAATATAAAGATAATGGGCTTGTGGTTGTGGTTGTAGCCCGTGAACGCCGTGCCGACTATTTTAAAAAAGCTCTTGACAAAGAGAATTATTCGTGGAAGAATTTCTTGAACAGGCAAGACAAACTTGGTATATGGGAAAAGTACGGTGTGGAGAACCGTGCCGGTGTGGTGTATCTTATTGCAGCAGATGGCACGCTTGTTGCCGAGGACCCTTCGGCCGATGAATTTGAGAAATATTTTCTCGATAATTTGTGACAACCATCGCTTTCCCACCGTCTTATAAATGAAAGTGTAAAAAAAGTAGTTAAATAGATTTTTTCGTAGTTTCGTGCTTCCCTGCCCGGTTTGTTGCCCGGGTGGGGAACTCTTTTTGCTTTATAGTTGATAAGCTGGCGTAATTTGTTGAAAATAGGGAAATGGTTTTTTTGCACGGTACAATTAAAGAGAGTATCTTCGCGGCTGGAATTTCAAGAACAATAATGGAAAATACAAATACACCGAAGAGAAACACGCGCACCCGCAAGGATGCAGCACCCGTATTGAGTGAGTACGGTCACGTGCAGCCGCAAGCCTTGGAGCTTGAAGAGGCGGTGCTCGGCGCGTTGATGATAGACAGCGATGCGATTGGCCGTTTGGGAGATGTTCTCAAACCGGAATCGTTCTATGACAAGCGTAATCAGCTGCTTTTTAGGTCGATACAGGAAATGGACCTCAACGACCGTCCTATAGATATTCTTACTGTTACCGAATATTTGCGTAGCCGTGGTATTCTTGAGGATGTGGGTGGCCCTGTATATATAGCACAGCTTACCAGCCGCATTGTTTCGTCGGTGAATATTGAGTATCACGCCAATATCATTGCACAAAAGAAACTTGCGCGTGACCTTATAAAGTTTACCAGTAAGACACAGGTACAGGCTTTCGACGAGACACAGGATATTGAGGAACTTATGCAGCAGGCCGAGAGCGAGCTGTTTGAGATTTCTCGTCATAATATGAAGAACGACTTCACTCCCGTGAGTGGGGTGTTGAAGGATGCTTATGCTGCCATACAGAAGGCTTCGCGCAACACCAGCGGTTTGAGTGGTTTGAGTACCGGTTTTACCGACCTTGACAAAATGACTTCGGGCTGGCAGAATACCGACCTTATAATCCTTGCAGCCCGTCCTGCGATGGGAAAAACAGCGTTTGCTCTCTCGCTGGTGCGTAATATGGCGGTAGACCAGGGTATTCCTGTTGGCATGTTCTCGCTTGAGATGGGTAACGTGCAGCTTGTGAACCGTCTTATCTGTAACGTGTGCCAGATTACGGGTGATAAAATAAAGAGCGGTCGCCTCGAGAAGTATGAGTGGGGCCAGCTCGACCGCAAGATTGTCGCTTTGGAGAATGCCCCCATTTATGTCGATGATACCCCGCAGTTGTCGGTATTCGAGTTGCGTACAAAGGCGCGCCGTATGGTGCGCGAGCACGGAGTGAAGATGATTTTTATCGACTACCTCCAGCTGATGACAGCAAACGTTGGCAAGGGTAGCCGTCAGGAGGAAATCAGTACAATCTCGCGTTCTCTTAAAGGTCTTGCCAAGGAGTTGAATATTCCAGTAATGGCACTCAGTCAGCTTAACCGTAACCTTGAAGGTCGTGATGGTGTCGAGGGTAAGCGTCCGCAGTTGAGTGACCTTCGTGAGTCGGGAGCCATTGAGCAGGATGCCGATATCGTATTGTTCGTGAACCGTCCCGAATATTTCCACATTTATAAAGATGGTGATTTCGACTGGCGCGACAAGGCGGAGATTATCATTGCAAAGCATCGTAACGGTGCTACCGGTGATGTGCGTCTTACTTTCCGCAAGGAGTATGCCCGCTTTATGAATATGAACGACGAGTCACTTGGCAACCTTATCCCCTCGGATATTCCCGTGATGCGTGCTTCTAAGATGAATGCAAATATAGAGCCCGAACCTGTTCCCGGCGAGGTGCCCGACTATATGCAGCAGTCGCCCGGTATGCCTGTGGATTTTATTGGCGGAGGAAATCCGGGTGATGTACCTTTCTAAATAGATTTTTTTACTATCTTCGCAAAATTAAATTAAAGAACTGAAAAAATGAGCAAAATTATATTGACAGGTGACCGCCCTACGGGCCGTTTGCACTTGGGACACTATGTAGGTTCTCTGCGCCGTCGCGTAGAGTTGCAGAATTCCGGCGTTTACGACAAAATCTTTATTATGATTGCCGATGCGCAGGCATTGACCGATAATGCCGATAACCCCGAAAAGGTGCGCCAGAATATCATAGAGGTGGCACTCGATTACCTCTCTGTGGGTATAGACCCTGCAAAAAGTACCATCTTTATTCAGTCACAGGTAGCCGAGCTTTGCGAGCTTGCTTTCTATTATATGAACCTTGTTACAGTGTCGCGCTTGCAGCGTAACCCCACTGTGAAGACTGAAATTCAGATGCGTAATTTTGAAACAAGTATCCCTGTTGGTTTCTTCACATACCCCATCAGCCAGGCTTCGGATATCACAGCATTTCGTGCAACCACCGTTCCTGCCGGTGAGGATCAGCAGCCTATGATTGAGCAAGCTCGTGAGATTGCACGCCGTTTCAACGGAATTTATGGCGAGACACTTGTGGAGCCCGAAATTCTGTTGCCCGACAATGCTGCTTGTTTGCGATTGCCCGGTACCGACGGTAAAGCAAAAATGAGTAAGTCGCTCGGTAACTGCATTTACCTTTCCGACACGGCCGAGGAACTTCGTCAGCGTGTTATGGGTATGTATACCGACCCCGACCACTTGCGCGTTCAAGACCCCGGCAAGGTGGAGGGTAACACCGTATTTACTTATCTCGACGCATTCTGCAAGCCCGAGCATTTTGAAAAATATCTTCCCGACTATCCCTCGCTCGACGAGCTTAAGGCTCACTATCGTCGTGGTGGTCTTGGCGATGTTAAGGTAAAGAAATTCCTTATCGCTATTCTTGAAGAGGAACTTGCACCCATCCGCGCACGCCGTAAAGAGTGGGAGCAGAAGATACACGAGGTTTACGCATTGCTCGAGGAGGGTTGCAACGTGGCGCGTGCTACTGCGGCCGACACTCTTGCAGATGTACGCCGTGCAATGAAAATCAACTATTTCGAAGATAAAGAACTTATTGAGGAACAGGCTCGTCGCTTCCGTGGCGAGTGATTCTAATCCATCACAATAGAGTATCAATAAAGTGGGTGTATGCCCACTTTTATTGTTTGTTGTAATGTTTTGTTAATAAAACTTAAATTTCGTGACGTTTGTTTATTATTCTCGTCTTTTAAATAGAGAATATAATTTAAAACGAATATGAGAAACTTGCTGTTGTTGTTATTTTTTGTTTTTGCTTGTCAGACAATAATGTCGCAAAAAAGAGTAGTGGATTATCCTTATTACGAAGAGAGAAACTCTTATGCAAGGTATGACGATGTTTCAAAACTCGTGCTCGATGAAAAAGAGACTCTGTTGGTACTGCACAAATTTTCTTCTGGTAATTCTTTGCTGATAGACAAGGGAACCGCTCTTGTTGGTAATACTACCGGAAAGAGATATAAACTACTCTCTGCCGATGGGGTGGTTCCTGGCGATACGCTTCTTCTTGAGAAGGACTTGTATAAAAGTATTACTCTGCACTTTGAACCCCTTGATGCTACTGATACTTCTTTCGATTTGGTAGAGGGCAAAAGCGTAATAAACGGAATTTCCACACTTGCCTACGATGTCGCAGAATTGCGTGCGTGGGGCAAGGATGCTCTTTCTCCCTTTAAAAGCGCTTATGTTTGTGGCAACATATATATAAAAGGAAAGGCAGAGGGTTACACCTATAAAGGAGTTAAAAGTAAATTTTACAGTCGCTTGGCCTATCCTGCAATAACAGGCATACAGGAGGAGATAAGTCTTAAAGGTGAGTTCTTTCACACAATTCCCGCCTATAACACAACAATGCTCGATTTATATTCCAGAAAGCATTGTTTAATAATAGCCGAGCCTGGTGACACTGTGGAGATAAATTTCGACGGCAATGATTGTGAAATAATATCGAATAAAAAGTATGATGCTCTCTGCAAGGAGATAAGTGATTATTACAACAAAAGTTACGGTCTACACGATGTGCATAATCTTATGGTGAAAAGTGTAAGAATGCAGGGAATGTACGACTGTATGCAGGGAATGTTGTGCCGCAGGTTGCTATCGTTGCAAAAGTATATGGAGAAGAATCCCTCTCTTTCTCCCGAGGCTGTCTATCTGCTGCGTTCGGGTATAAAGAGTGAAGTGCTTGCGCTCTTGAGCGGGTATGTATCTTATGTGGCATTTGAAAAAGACAGAAGTCTCTCTCCCGAATATATGGAATTTATAAACGAGCTCCTTGCTGCATCAACAGTGCCTGCGACTATGAATATCTCCCCCTCGTACGCGCCAGTCAGAGCTCTACTTTCATACGAGGAAAGTTATTATCGTTTTTACCAATATCGCAATGATGGTTTTTCGTCTGGTGCTTGGGTATCCGATATTCCTGTGATGTTGCTCGAAAAACAACGCAAGGGCGATATTACAATGAGTGAAGAAGAGGTGGAGATTGTGAAGAAATACCCTCTTTGCTATACTCTTAAACGCGCGAGAAAAACGGCAGAAGACAGTATAAGATACGCCTGTGAAATTGCCGAGTGCGATGCTGTTATAGAGGCCTACAAAGGAGTTGTTGCAAAGTATCCATTTGTGACTCCCACGGAAAAAGATGTTGCAGAAGCACGAGAAAATCTTATGAGCGACCGCTGCAGGAAAGTTATTTCACGCTTGCCCTTGCCGGCCGAAGAGATTAAGTACATACGTACGGTGTTGCTTTGCCGGCGATTGGATGGAATGGCCGGGGCTTCAATAAGAAGTGGCGAGGCTCATAAAAGAGGAGAAGATGCATTGAGCCCAGCGGTGCTTAAGCTGGCAATGGATGGGCTTGAGAATTTTCCCCTTGCACCGGTAATAGTGGAGTATAACGAAAGGCTGCGTCGCCCGGGCTCCACCGAGGAGTAATCTCTTTGCTGCAATGCACAAGTGGGGGATATCTCTTTCTTGTGATTTCGTTTAACCACCCTTTTTCTCTTTGTAGAAGGGTGGTTTTTCTGTTTTATCTCTCGCGCCTATACATTATTATAAAATAGTTGCTTTTAACACTTTCTTAATTCATAAAAAAAGTGTAACTTCGCAGTCGCTTGCGCGACTGCAAGAAAAACACAGGGTAAAAGGCTGCTTTGTGGCTGTTTGCTGTGTGTAAAGAACGAAAAAACAGATTAAAAGATATATGAATATTTCCTACAATTGGCTAAAAGAGTATGTCGCTTGCGACCTTGCTCCCGAAGAAGTTTCAGCAGCCCTCACCTCTATTGGTTTGGAGACCGACGGCGTTGAAGAGGTACAGACTATAAAAGGCGGTCTCGAAGGACTGGTGATTGGTGAGGTTCTCACTTGTATCGACCACCCCGACAGCGATCACCTTCACATAACAACTGTGAACCTTGGCGATGGTAACCCTACACAGATTGTCTGCGGTGCGCCCAACGTGGCTGCCGGCCAGAAGGTTGTTGTGGCAACAATCGGTACAAAGCTTTACGATGGTGAAGAGTGCTTTACTATAAAGAAAGGCAAAATTCGCGGTGTGGAGTCTTTCGGTATGATATGTGCCGAGGACGAGATTGGTGTTGGTACAAGCCACGATGGTATAATCGTGCTTCCTGCCGACGCGGTTCCCGGAACTCCTGCGAAAGAGTATTATAACATAAAGAGTGATTACCTAATTGGGGTGGATATTACTCCCAACCGTGCCGACGCTTGTTCGCACTATGGTGTTGCTCGCGACCTTTATGCTTACCTTACACAGAATAAGGGTGTAAGCTCTATTTCACGCCCCTCGTGCGATGGCTTTAAGGTTGATGACAACTCATTGCCCATAGAAATTGAGGTGGAGAATAGCGAGGCTTGTATGCGTTATGCCGGTGTAAGCATAAAAGGTGTAAGCGTAAAGGAGAGCCCCGATTGGTTGAAGAACAAACTTCAAATCATAGGTTTGCGTCCCATTAACAATATTGTGGATATTACAAACTACATTCTCCACGCATACGGTCAGCCTATGCACTGCTTCGATGCCGACAAAATCAAGGGCGGTAAAGTGGTTGTCCGCACATTCCCCGAGGGCACTCCCTTTGTTACACTCGACGGCGTTGAGCGTAAACTCTCGGAGCGTGACCTTATGATATGCAACGCCGAGGAGCCTATGTGTATTGCCGGTGTATTCGGTGGTCTTGAATCGGGTACAACCGAGGAGACAAAGAACGTGTTCCTGGAGAGTGCTTACTTCCATCCTACCTGGATAAGAAAGACTGCTCGCCGTCACGGCTTGCAGACCGATGCTTCGTTCCGTTACGAGCGCGGTACCGATCCCAATAATGTAATCTACGCCCTCAAACAGGCTGCTATGCTCATTAAGGAGCTTGCCGGCGGAACAATATCTATGGAGATTAAGGATGTTTATCCCACACCCGTAGAGGATTTCAAAGTGGAACTTGAGTACAACTATGTAAACAACCTTATAGGTGCAAACCTCTCGCCCGAGACAATTAAGAGCATCGTTGCTTCATTGGAGATGAAGATTACTGCCGAGACAGAGAACGGAATCACTCTTATGGTACCCCCTTATCGCGTGGATGTTCAGCGTCCCTGCGATGTGGTTGAGGATATCCTTCGTATCTATGGCTACAACAATATTGCTATCGATACAACCCTCCATTCATCAATCATTACCAAGGGTGCCGAGGACAAATCGCACAAATTGCAGAACCTCGTTTCGGAGCAGTTGGTAGGTTGTGGTTTCAACGAGATTATGAATAACTCGCTCACTGCTGCAGCATATTACGATGGTCTTGAAACCTACAAGAGCGAGAACCTCGTCCGCTTGATGAACCCCTTGAGCAACGACCTCAATGTGCTTCGTCAGACACTTCTTTTCGGTGGTCTCGAGAGCTTGCAGCGCAATATCAGCCGCAAGTACACCGACTTGAGCTTCTTTGAATTCGGTAACAGCTATCGCTTTGATGCCGACAAACGTACCGAGGAGAAGATTTTGAGCCCTTACAGCGAGAGCTATCACCTCTGCTTGTGGCAGACAGGTAACAATGTGGCTTCTTCGTGGATGGAGCAAGGCCGTGCCATCACTGTTTACGACCTCAAAGCACAGGTTGAGCACATCTTCGACCGCCTTGGTTTCAAGCCCGCTATGCGCGTGCTTTCTACCTTCAGCGACGATGTCTTTGCTGCAGGCTTGCAGGTTCAGGCAGCAAGCAACAAAAAGGTTGTGGCACAGCTTGGTATCCTTCGCAAGAAGATAACAAAACGTTTCGATATCGACAGCGAGGTTCTCTATGCCGATATTAACTGGACAGAGCTTATGAAGGCGGTTAAGAATGCAAAAATCGGTTATGCCGAGATAAGCAAATATCCCGCTGTTAAGCGCGACCTTGCTCTCTTGATAGATAAATCTGTGACCTTTGCGCAGATAGAGCAGGTTGCTCGCGAGACCGAGAAAAAGCTGCTTAAGGCGGTTACTCTCTTCGATGTTTACGAGGGCAAAAACCTTGAGGAGGGCAAGAAGAGCTACGCTGTCAGCTTCATTCTTCAGGACGATAACCAGACTCTAAACGACAAGGTAATAGACAAGACTATGGCTCGTTTGATGGAGAACTTCCAGAAACGCCTTGGTGCAATTCAACGATAAATAATAATAACTTAAAATATAAAACAGATACTATGGGAAGAGCTTTTGAATACCGTAAAGCTGCGAAACTTAAAAGATGGGGTAATATGGCGCGTGTCTTTACCCGTGTGGGTAAACAGATTGCAATTGCTGTGAAGGCCGGTGGTCCCGACCCCGATACCAACTCACATCTTCGTGCTATCATCGCTAATGCGAAACGCGAGAATATGCCCAAGGATAACATTGAGCGTGCTATCAAGAACGCTCTTGGTAAGGATCAGAAAGATTACAAGGAGGTAACATACGAGGGATACGGCCCCTTTGGTATTGCTATCTTTGTTGATGCTGCAACCGACAATACTACACGTACTGTGGCAAACGTACGCGCCGTGTTCAACAAATTCGGTGGTACACTCGGTACCTCCGGTAGCCTCGACTTTATGTTTACACACAAGTGTGTGTTCACATTCGGTAAGAAAGATGGTCTTGAGATGGACGAGTTGATTCTCGAGCTCATTGATTACGGTGTGGAGGACGAGTACGATGAGGAGGGTAACGAGGTTACAATCTACGGTGACCCCAAATCGTTCGGAGCTATACAGAAGTTCCTCGAGGAGAATGGTTTTGAGATTACAGGTAGCGAGTTTACCCGTATACCCAATGATCAGAAGGATGTTACCGAGGAGCAACGCGCTACAATCGACAAGATTGTTGAGCGTCTCGAGGAGGACGATGACGTGCAGAACGTTTATACAAATATGATGCCTCTGGGAGAGTAATCATATATTTATAGGTAACAAAGAGGATGACATCAAAAGTACTTTTGATGTCATCCTCTTTGTTTGGGATTGAATAGAAAGAACTGTTTTTAGGGTACAAATCCCGGAGGTCCCTGCGGCCTCGGTCGCGGTGGCATTGGCGGCCGTATTGGGCGTGGTGGTCCAAAGGATGGTGGTCGCGGTGTGCGTGGTGGCCCAAAGGATGGTGGTCGGTATATCGGCGGTCTTGGCCTGAAGGCCGGTGCTATTATTGGCGGTGGCGGTGGCGCAACCGCTGCTACGGGGTGTGGCGCGAACCAGGCATACATATTCCCGTTAAAAGAGTCGCTGTTTCAGTAGCCGGGGGTTCCTTCGAACACCCCGGCAGTATTATAAGGATAGATGGTTCCTGTCATACTCATATTTCTCCCGCTGAAGTTCGGGCTTACGTATGCTGTTGCGCTGTTGCCGCCGGCATTGAGTGTGATGTGCACCGTTGCCGAAATGTAAGGCCCTTGTATTCCGTAGCTGTAATAAACGTTACCCTCGTTGTCGCGGCTTATTTCGCTGCCGGTGATGCCACCCTCCAGTGTAACACCTCCCAATCCGTTGGGGGAGTATATGTTGCTGTTGTCGAAAGCGGTCTGCACAATGCCTTTCCCTTCGTCAATGGATACGAAATTGGTGCTGGGCGTCACATACTCGGTGTAGCCGTTATTGAATGTTATACTCTGCGCTTCAAGGGCCCAGGAGCCGCTTTGCAAAGCTTGCACGGCTTGTGCGAAATTTATGGAATCCTCCATAGCTTCTCTTGCTTCTCTTTCGGCTCTTTTCTTCAGCCTTTCGGCTCTCCAGGCTGCCTCGCGCTCTTTCTTGGTCAGCTTCTTGCTCTCTTGTGCCGTGGTGCAGAGAGCGAATCCGAATGCTGCAATGATGAAAAGGAAAAATGACTTTTTCATAACTTCTTGTTTTTTATGAATCCAACCATAAAACAACCGATGCAGCTTGTAGGACTACGAAAAAGGATTAATAATGTATAAATGTGAGGCATGTACCTTGGTGGTGAAATGTCCGTTTTTTTCAGATGTGAGGTTGAAAAAAGCAGGGTAGTGACGGAAAAAAATATATAATTCCTCTTTTTTCTTGTTTTAGAGATATTCTTTGCATAAATTTGCTTATCTTTACAAGTGAATCAATTAAAATAGGGTGAAAAAGACTGTTTTTACATATTTCATCTTGCTCCTCCTCTTGGTGTCGTGTACACAAGGCGGTAAGGAGACTCGCAACGTTGCAGTGCAGAAAGTTGCCATTGATACGATGAGTCTTTCCAACCCTTTCCTGCTCTACGATAAAGCCAGCGACATCTATTATATGACCGGCGACGGTGGCGCTATGTGGCGCAGCAGCGATATGTATTTGTGGGAAGGTCCGTTTGAGGTTCTTCAGTACAACGAGAAGGCGTGGATGGGAACTTCACCCCTTGTAACCTCGCCCGAAATACATAGCTATAAAGGCCGTTACTACTACATGGCAACATTCACAGCTCCTGTACTTTGTGAGGGTGGGGCTGAAGAGACTCGTACCTCGTGCGAGATGTTTGTGAGTGATAATATTGCAGGCCCGTATAAGCATCTGTCGCAAGGCGCTCCATTGCTTGGGCTCGACTTGTCTGCCACTAATCCCACCTTCTGCAAGGATAAACTGAAAGTGGGTTATATGGTTTATAATGGCAGTGAGGGCGTGCAACCAGGTAATACCACCGTGCAGATTATTCGTCTTGGCCGTAATTTCGATGTGCAGATAGGTGAACCTTATGTTATGTTCAGCGCCTCGCAGATTCCCTGGGCTTGTGATTGCCAGGGAATGGCAACGTCGTTTCTGGTGGCTCCTGACTGCTTTGAAACATTTACCGGAGTGCTTGGTATCCTTTTTACTTCGCTCGATGGCGGGGAAAAGGCCATAGGTGTTGCCTATTCTGAAACCGGTCACCTCGACGGCCCTTGGCACGTGGAGGAGAGGCCCATTCTGTCGGGTGGCGTGAGTGGTGCTGCCATCTTTACCGACTATGACGGAAAATCGCTTATGGTATACCAGAAGGATACAATAATAAACGGTACTCAAAAGAGCTTGCCGCGTATTATGAGAGTAGATACACAGTTTGACAAACTAAAACTTAAAGGACACTATAAATTTTAAGAATTATGCGTTTAATTATTGAACCCAACTATCAGCAACTTTCTTGCTGGGCTGCATCTTATGTAGCAAAGAAAATCAACGAGTTTAAACCCACAGAGGAGAGACCTTTCGTTCTTGGCTTGCCCACCGGCGGTACTCCCCTTGGTACTTACAGAGAGCTCATCAACCTTTATAACAAAGGTCTTGTAAGCTTCAAGAATGTTGTTACATTCAACATGGACGAGTATGTTGGTCTTCCCGAGGAGCACCCCGAGAGCTACCACTCATTTATGTGGAACAACTTCTTCAGCCACGTGGATGTTAAGAAAGAGAATGTAAACATTCTTAACGGTAACGCCGAGAACCTTGTTGCAGAGTGCGCTCGTTACGAGGAGAAAATCAAGTCTTACGGTGGTATCGACCTCTTCCTTGGTGGTATCGGTCCCGACGGCCACATCGCTTTCAACGAGCCCGGTTCTTCACTTGCTTCACGTACACGTATCAAGACTTTGACAACTGATACTATCATTGCAAACTCTCGTTTCTTTGATAACGACATCAATAAGGTGCCCAAGACTGCAGTAACTGTGGGTGTTGGTACTGTTATGGATGCAAAAGAGGTGCTTATCCTCGTTAACGGTCACAACAAGGCTCAGGCTCTTTATCACGCTGTTGAGGGTAACATTACACAGATGTGGACCATCAGCGTTCTTCAGATGCACCCCCGCGGCATAATCGTTTGTGACGATGCTGCAACAGCCGAGCTTAAGGTTGGTACCGTAAACTACTTCAAGGATATCGAGCGCGAGAACCTCGACCCCGCTTCTAACCTTAAATAATAGAGAACAATAGTTCTTTAGTCAATAAAGTACCTCTGCCCGAAAAACGGGCAGAGGTACTTCTGTTTTTTTTATCATACGTTATAAAAATCGAGCATAAGATATTTGCAGCCGCAATTCCTGCGGTACAAGGCGTTGTATTTTTTTGCGTGCCTGTAGGGTAGTGGTAGGCGGTCAATAAAGCTGTTGTCAAATTTCCTGCCCCACTCCTTGGTCCAGTACTGCTCGCTCTTTTCTATTTTGGTGCGTGCTTTGTGAAGGTATTTGTCGCTTCCCTCAACCCAGGCTGTGAGCATAACAAAGTATGGTGTGCAATAGTAATCCTTTATATCTTTTACAAGTTTTTGAAATTTTTCCTCGTTCTGTTTGCAGAAGAAATTTTTGTCCATATAAAGTTGAAAGTATACAGGCTCTCTTCTGCTTGCGGCGGCGCGCATTCTTCCCAATGCCTGAAAAAGCCTCTCTTCGTAAATGCATAACCCGTGGGAAAAGTGCCACTCATTGTTGTAATAAGTAACTTGCAGGTTAAAGACCTTTACTCCATCCATTATTTGTTCGGCGATGCTTTTCTCTTGACATCGGCTTGTAAGGTTAAGTATGGGTGCGAATGGTCTTTGCCACCATACCAGTTTGCCGCTTGTGCCACTGTTGTGTGTTCCTAATATCATTTTATTCTCTTTTTTGTTGTTTTTGACTGCTGCAAAGATATTCTGCACTCTCATTAACAAGGTTGCAGAAATGACACTATCCACACTTTTTGTGGCAAAACCGCAACCGGAAAAATAAAACTTTTGAGGGAATCTTAAATAACGTTACATCTGCAAAAAATAGAAACTTTAAAATTTGATTTTATCTATAATTTAAATAAATTTGTAACCACAGCAACCTTCTATATGTAACCGATGATATACGTCGCACTCCCCATAGAAGAATACCGCCCGTTGCCATTCTATTTGGCAATGGAGGAGTTTGTTGCTCGCACTATGCCGGCACGCGACTACTTCTTTATGTGGCAAGTGAACCCCACGGTGATATTCGGTCGCAACCAACTTATCGATAGTGAAGTGAATGTGGGCTATTGTCGTGAACGCGGCATAGAGATGTATCGTCGTAAAAGCGGTGGCGGTTGCGTTTATGCCGACCGCAGCAATATAATGCTTTCCTATATTACCCCCGAGAGTAATGTCAATTTTACATTTAACCGCTATATGCTTATGGTGGAGCACGTTTTGCGTAATCTGGGCATAGATGCACGCACTACGGGGCGTAATGATATTCTTGTCGATGGCAAGAAAATATCGGGCAATGCTTTCTATCATCTCCCCGACAGGAGTATTGTACACGGCACAATGCTCTATGATACCGACATTGACAATATGTTGCAGGCTACAACCCCTTCACTTTCGAAACTTAAGAGCAAGGGGGTGGAGTCGGTTCGTCAGCACATAACTACACTGAACAAATATCTTGAAATCTCGATAGAAGAGTTTAAACAATATCTGCGCAAATCTCTTTGTGACGAAGAGATTACCTTGTCGCTTACAGATGTAGAGGCAATAGAGAAGATTGCTCTCGAGTACAACACCCCCGAATTTATATACGGCAACAACCCGGCATACACCACAGTGGTGCGTACACGCATCGAAGGAGTGGGAGAGTTTGAAGCGCGTATTGAGGTCAAGGATTCTGTTATAAAGAAGGTGAATCTTTTGGGCGACTATTTTGTGATAGGCGATATAGACTCGTCGGTGCTCAATAAGTTGCGAGGTGTGGAATATACCCCTTGCGCTGTTTCTGCAGCTGTCGCCTCTTTGGATGTTGAGGGCTGCATACATAACCTGAAGAAAGAACAACTTATAAAAATATTATTCAACTGACCTATGGAAAATAAAAGAACCTGTCTTTACGACAAACACGTGGCACTTGGTGCGTTGATAAGCCCTTTCGGCGGTTTTGATATGCCCATACAATATAGCAATATTGTTGAGGAACATAATGCGGTTCGCCAGGCTTGCGGTATTTTCGACGTGTCGCATATGGGTGAGGTGCTTGTAACCGGTGCCGAGAGTGAAAAGTTTGTAAACTATATTTTTACAAACGATATAACTGATGCTCCCGACGGAAAAATCTACTACGGTATGATGTGTCATCCCACAGGTGGTGTGGTCGATGACCTGCTTGTATACAAGATGGGCGACAAACGCTATTTCCTTGTTATAAATGCATCGAACATAGACAAGGATGTTGCTTGGATAATGCAGCACGCTGCGAATTTTGATGTTACCATAGAGCACCAGAGCGATATATATGGCGAGGTGGCCGTTCAGGGCCCAAAGACCGAGGAGATTATTGAAAGAGTGCTTGGTATTCCTTGCAGCGAAATGGTTTTCTACACCTGTAAGGAGGTTGAATATAATGGTGAAACAATTATAATCAGCCGCACTGGTTACACCGGCGAGGATGGTTTTGAGCTTTACGGTTCGCACGCTTTCACCAATGAGGTTTGGGATAAACTGCTTGCAAGCGGCGAGGTTCTGCCTTGTGGTCTTGGTTGCCGCGACACTCTCCGTTTCGAGGTGGGCTTGCCACTTTATGGCGACGAACTCTCCGACGAGATTACTCCTCTCGAGGCTGGGCTAGGTATTTTTGTGAAGCTCGAAAAAGATAATTTTATAGGTAAAGAGGCGCTTGCAGCGCAGAAAGCCGAAGGCTTGAAGCGTAAAATTGTGGGTATTGAACTTTACGACAAGGCTATACCTCGCCACGGATACGATGTTGAGGTTGGCGGTGAGATTGTTGGTACTGTTACCACAGGTTATAACTCAATCTCCACCGGCAAGAGTGTTTGTATGGCACTTATAGACATTGCGCATACAAAGCTCGATACCGAGGTTGCCGTGCGCATACGCAAGAAGGTGTTCCCCGGCAAGGTTACCAAAAAACGTTTCTACGACAAGAATTACAAAAAATAAAAACAATAACTTATAACAACCTAAAAAACAAAAATTATGAGCACAATTATTGAAGGACTTTTCTACGCAGAGTCACACGAGTATGTAAAGATTGAGGGTGAGTACGGATATGTAGGTATTACCGATTATGCACAGCACGAGCTTGGTAATGTGGTGTATGTAGATATGCCCGACGAGGGTGACGAAGTTACTGCCGGCGAGGACTTCGGCGCAGTTGAGAGTGTGAAAGCTGCAAGCGACCTCATCTCACCCGTCAGTGGCGAGGTTGTGGAGATTAACGAGGCTCTTGCCGACAGCCCCGAACTTATCAATAGCGACCCCTATGCCAACTGGATAATAAAGGTAAAACTTACCGACCCCTCAGAGGCTGAAAGCCTTATGGATGCAGCAGCATACAAATCATTTATTAATGAATAATAAAAGATGAAATATTTTCCCCATACAAAGGAAGATATTGAACAGATGCTCGCCGTGGCTGGGTTGAAATCCTTGGACGACCTATACGCCGAAATTCCCGAGCAATTGCTGTTCAATAGAGAATTTGCACTCCCCGAAGCAATGTCGGAGAGTGAGATACGCCGATTCTTTGAAACACTCGGTAACCGCAACGGCAAGCTGGTGTGCTTTGCTGGTGCGGGCGTCGAAGACCATTACTCGCCGTCGGTGATAAATGCAATTATACAGCGTGGCGAGTTCCTCACAGCCTATACACCGTATCAGCCCGAAATATCACAAGGAACATTGCAGTATATCTTCGAGTATCAGTCAATGATAACCGGGCTCACAGGTATGGATGTTACCAACGCCTCTATGTACGACGGAACAACCGCCACAGCCGAGGCTATGATGATGACCATTGCCGCAGCAAAGAAACGCAATAAGGTTCTTATGTCGGCAACCTTGAACCCTAAGGTAAAACGCGTTGTTGAAACATACGCAAGGTATCAGGGTGTAGAGGTAGTTGCAATTGCCGAAAAGGAGGGAGTTACCGACCTTGCCGACCTTGAGGCAAAGCTTGCCGGTGACGATGTTGCCGGTGTTATCCTTGCGCAGCCCAATTTCTATGGCATTATTGAGGACTATACCGGTGTTGCCGATATGTGCCACGCAAAGAAAGCACTTATGGTTATGAATGCCAACCCCTCGTCGCTTGCCGTGCTCAAGACACCGGCAGAGTGGGGAGCCGACATCGCTTGTGGCGATGCGCAGACGCTTGGCATACCTATGACCTACGGCGGCCCTTATGTGGGTTATCTTGCTACCACCAACACTCTTGTGCGTAAACTTCCCGGGCGCATTGTGGGAGCCACCACCGACGTTGATGGTAAACGTGCCTTTGTGCTCACTCTGCAGGCGCGCGAGCAGCACATACGCCGCGAGAAAGCCAACAGCAACATCTGTTCCAACCAGTCGTTGATGGCACTCTATGTTACCATCTACCTCTCGCTTATGGGGCACAAAGGGCTCAAAGAGGTGAACGCTGCATCATACGGCGGTGCACACTATCTCGCCGAGCAACTTGTGGCAACAGGTAAGTGCTCGATGGCTTTTGACAAACCGTTTATGAATGAGTTTGCCGTGAAGACCTCCATTCCTGTGGATACAATTCAGCAGGCACTTCTTGCCGAAGGAATCTTGGGCGGAGTGAAGATTGCCGATGATATGTTGCTCGTCTGTGTCACAGAACAGCGCACAAAAGCCGAGATTGACAAGTTTGTGGAAATAGTAAAAAACATCTGATAAAGGGAGGAGAGTAATATGATACGCAATTACGATAAACTTATATTTGAACTCTCGAAAGAGGGACGCGAAGGATATTCCCTTCCCAAAAACGAATTCAAGGAGCAATATTGTCCCTGCGAGTTACCTGCCGGTCTGAAGCGCGAAACCGCTCCATTGTTGCCACAAGTAACCGAGTTCGATGTGGTGCGTCACTACACAAATTTGTCAAACAAGAACTTTGGTGTAGATACCGGATTCTACCCCTTGGGTAGCTGTACAATGAAATACAACCCCCGTATAAACGAGGAGATTTCTTCGTTGCCGGCTTTCAACCTGCACCCCTCAACTCCCGACGATGAGGCGCAGGGTGCGCTCGAGGTTTATTACAACCTTGCTGCGTCGCTTGCCGAGATAAGTGGTCTTTCAGCCTTTACGCTCAACCCTTATGCCGGAGCTCACGGCGAGCTTACAGGCCTTATGATTATGCGCTCGTACCACGAACAGCGTGGCGACTTCAAGCGTACAAAGGTTATTGTGCCCGACAGTGCTCACGGTACCAACCCTGCCAGTGCTGCCGTGTGTGGCTTGCAGATAGTGGAGGTTAAGTCTACCGCTAATGGTACTGTGGACGTGGAGGACTTGAAACCTTTGCTCGACGATACTGTTGCCGGTATTATGATGACCAACCCCAATACTCTTGGAATCTTTGAAACCGAGATTCCCGAAATTTCACGTCTAGTGCACGAGGCCGGCGGTCTTCTCTATTACGATGGAGCCAACCTTAATGCCGTGCTCGGTAAATGTCGCCCCGGAGATATGGGCTTCGACATTATGCACATTAATCTTCATAAGACATTCTCTACACCTCACGGTGGTGGCGGTCCCGGCGATGGCCCTGTGGGCGTGCGTGCCGGTCTTGAGCATCTGTTGCCTAACCCGCAGGTGAAGAAGGATGATTCCGGTAAATTCTACTTGTTGTGCGACGAAAAATCGTCGGGCAACGTGTCGTCGTTCCTCGGAAACTTCGGCGTTCTGTTGCGCGCCTACACCTATATTCTCACTCTCGGTCGCGAGAATGTGAAGATGGTGGGCCCGCTTGCAGTGCTTAATGCCAATTATGTAAAGGAGTCGCTGAAAGAGGAGTATTATCTGCCAATAGAGGGTGTGTGCAAGCACGAATTTGTCTTCGACGGTCTTGCCGATAAATCGACAGGTGTAACCACGCTTGATATTGCAAAACGCCTTCTCGACTATGGCTATCACGCGCCTACAATCTATTTCCCTCTGCTTTTCCACCAGAGCATAATGATAGAGCCCACTGAAACGGAAAGCAAGGAGACACTCGACGAGTTTATCGCTGTGATGAAGAAAGTTGCCCGTGAGGCCATTGAGAACCCCGATGTGGTGAAGAATGCACCATATTCGACACCCGTGCGCCGTCTCGACGAGACTACTGCTGCACGCTCGCCCAAGACAATCTATAAGCAACTGACTGCAGAGTAATAAGTGTCACATACATTATTGCACGCCCCGAAATATTCGGGGCGTGCTTTTTGTTTTATGTGAATTTTTACTAATTTTACACTTTGTACAATTAATAGAATATTTAAATGAAAAAGTTATTCCTCTCATTTGTTGCATTGCTGTTTATTAGTGTTTCTGCTGTAAAAGCGGATGTTATAATAAACGGGATTGCCTATCAGCCAATTTCAGATTCTACTGCAGTCTGTTATGGTTGTGCGTATAGCGAGCCATTGTCGTTTAAGAATGTAACTATCCGTTCTTCTATTGAAATAGATTACGGTGAAGAGAAAAAGAGGTACACTGTAAAATACATAAATTCTATGGCTTTTTATCGCTGTGAAGACCTTGTGAGTGTTACAGTTCCATCTTCGGTAGATATTATAGGTGATTATGCTTTTTCGGGTTGTAAAAACTTGAAGGAGGTTTGGTTGAGTGTCGGGCTCGATTCTATTGGTAAATATGCTTTTGAATATACAAGTATAGAAAATTTCCATATTCCCAAATCGGTGAGACATCTTGGAGCAGGTATATTTAATAATTGTAAAAAATTAGAAAGAGCAGAATTAGGCGAGGGGCACACAAAGGTTACGCATTCAATGTTCAGAGGCTGTGAAAATTTGAAATATGTATTTTTCCCTGTCAATATATTAACCATCGAAGGATATGCTTTTGATGGTTGTCTCTCTATGGATAAATTCTTACTATCATCGTCAGTTTATTTTCTTGAACCATACGCATTTACGGGTTGTGGTGGTGAGTTCGCTCCCCTCTGCGATGGTTACTTTATAGGTTGGGATGTATTTAATACCCCAAATATCTTCTATGGAAACAAATTCAAATCGCTTCTATTAACTCAAAATGAGTGGATTTTTGCCGACTGGTCTTTTGCCAACAGCTCTGAATTGGAAGAAATTCGTATCGGTGGTTATGTCAAGGTTATACCGGAAGGTTGTTTTTACGATTGTCCAAAATTGGAAACAATAGATATTGCAGCAGGTATAGAGGTAATACGGGCCAGTGCATTCCGATATTGTAGAAAGATTAGAGAATTTGTAGCTCCCGGTACTTTGAGTTATATAGGAGATTACGCCTTTAATTACTGCGACAGCTTGCGTAAAATTATTTTGAATGATGGGCTTAAAACAATTGGTGTAAATGCGTTTGCTGGTTGTAGGAAGGTGGAAAAAATAGTGATACCTTCTTCTGTATCCACAATTGATATCTATGCTTTTAATAATTGTACAGGAATACTGGAAATGAATTGTGAACTTACCGACAGCGTTGCAAGTAGAAATTTTATATTTAATGGCAACGGCTTTACCGAAGTTAAAATAGGGGAAGGGGTGAAACACGTAGGTAAAAATCTGTTTTATAACAGTTATAAGTTAAAGAGCATATCTTTGCCTGAAAGTTTAACCTCTATTGGCGAGTTTGCTTTTGATAATTGTGGAAATGTAGAAACAGTCTATGCAAATTCTATGATACCTCCCACTGCCGATTTTAATCCTTTTAGCAATAGTATATACACCAAAGCCACATTGTTTGTGCCTAAGGGGGCAACCGCAGCTTACAGGTCTGCTACTTATTGGAAGAATTTTACTAATATGGTAGAAATGGAATCGGCAGTTGCAGGTGATATAAATGGTGATGATATTGTGAATGTGGGCGATGTAACAACTATTGTTTCAATGATTCTCGATTCTTCTTCACAGTCATCTTCTGCCGATGTGAACGATGACGGTATTGTGAACGTGGGTGATGTTACAACCCTCGTTAGCATTATTTTGGGAAGCAACTAATAATATATGAGATTGAATTAAATGGGCTGTGAGATATCTCACAGCCCATTTAATTGTAAGGTGCATAATTTTATTTACTTACGTTGTAGTTTATATTAACAATATCCTGTGCGTTTCTTATAATGCTGTCGGCTGCCTGGCCCAGTTTTTTTACGTCGTCGAGTGTTTGGTTCATTTTATCTTCGTCGAGGTAGATGTCGGTGGTCAGATCCACGGTGTCTTTTTGCCCGTTGTGGTCGATGGTGGTAGCGTGTACAGGTAATTGTAATCCTTTTATGCTTTTGTATGTGGATACTGGTGCAATCTCAATTCCTGCGTTATCCTCGTCACCACCTACAAGCAACGACGGGATGCGTTGGTCGGCGTAGAAAAAGATGGAGAAGGGGGTGAGTCCTTTTTCGGCTGCGTTACCGAAATTGAAATCTTTTCCGCTTGTGTCGCCTATCTTCAATGCGCTGCTACCTTGTTTAAGAGTGGTGTTTCTTGTTCCATCGGCTGTGCTGTAGTCTTCGTCGGTGTAGAGGGTGTTGTTCTCTCCGTCCCAAACAAAGTAGAGGTTGCCGTGTATTGCTTCGGCATTTATGGTGTATTGTGCATCGTATTCCTTGTTTAGGATTCTATCGGCAAGGTTTCCCTGGTGATGGTAGAAGTATATATTGTACTCTCCACGATCGTTGTGTATGCTCTCTATAATGAATGGAAGGCCGCTGCTATTGTCCCAGATGCTTGCAAAAACTTTGTTGCCGGTGGCATTGACGGGGTGGTTGTTGTAAAAATCTCCGCTTCTGCTGGTGTAGCTGCCGGTAAGAAGGCTCGTAACGGTGCTGCCGGAAAGACCGGTGGGAGATGTTAAATCCCTAAAGCCGGTAGTGATAATCTGCTCAAGGTTTTTGTACCCGCCGTATAGTGTGGCTGTGTGGTGAAGGGCTGCGCCTGTGACAAGCAGGGCTACGAACAGCATTATAGCGATTACTATTTTTGTCAATCGTTTCATAGGCTTGCCACCCCTTACTTTTTTGATAATCCAGTATATGAGCGTAACAATTATTATTGCCACAACAGTAATAGCACCAATGCCCATCACTAAGAATGGAAGTGCTATTAAGCCACTGAGCCCTCCTTCCATAAACAGGTATATAAAGATTAGAGGCATTATTATTATTGCCAGGAGGAAGATTCCTATGGGTATTGCCGGTATGGCTATGAGGATGAAAAAGAGTGCTTTTACAAGTGTGGGCAGGCAACCGCCGGCGGTGGGTTGTTCAAGCTCCAGCAGGGCGCGTTCGTAGTTCTCTTTCCAGGTTATTTTCATAATCTCTTCGCCGCCTTTAGTGTTTACGCGGTGCATACGGGCGTAGTCAATAATGCTTGTGGCTTTGGGGAATATTATCCACAAAACTATGTATGTGATGAAGACTATTCCGCCCACCGGTTCTACAATAAATAGCAGAATGGTGAGTATGCGCAGCAGGGCGGCACTTGTTCCGAAGTATGCTGCAAGGCCCGAAAGAACACCGGCGAGGTAACCTTTGTGTGTGTCGCGGAATATCTTGTTGCCGAGGAGCATTGCGCGATACCAAGGTTCGTTGCTCTCGTCTTTGGTCGCTTCTTCTTGTTTCTCTTCTTGCTTGGCCTCTTGCGTATTTTCTTCGTTGGGAGTATCCAATTGTATACCTATAATGTTTATAGCGTCGGAGATGAGCTGGGCAGTTACTATGCCTTTTTCTCCCACACGTTCGTGGCAAATTTCTGATATACGGCTCTCCACATCGGCAACTTTCAGTTCCTCGCCGTTGTCGCGGTAAAGTTCTTTTATGCGGGTGGTGTAGTTCTCTAGTATGAGTAGTGCGTCGTCTTCGAAATAGAAGGTATGTGAGCCTATCTCTATTTGGTTTATCTTTTTCATAACTCTGTTGTATCGTTAGAAGATTCTCGTCATCATTATAAATATTGAAAAGAGTGCAAAAACTGTTATTGCAATAAGAAGTATTGTTTTTAACAAGCTGGGTATGTTTGCTTTTTGCACAAAAAAGGCAATCAACAGTATTAGCGACAGTATTATTGTTCCGTTTATTGTGCTGCCATCTATGTGTATTCTGAAGAATGTTGTGCTAAAAACGTAGATACCTATGGCTATTGCAGCAATCAGCAGAGCAATGCGTGTTATGTTGCCTTTTTCTTTTTCAAGCGGAGTGTTGCTCTTTTTCTCGTTCTCGGGCTTTTCGTTGGTTATTTTGTCGGCAATGTTTTCGGGTGTGGGCTCTATGCCTTGCATTCTTAATTTCTCGCTTGTGTTGCTGGCGGCGGGAGCTATGCACCACACTACAAGGTAGGTTATTATGCCTATGAAACCTGTGGCAATTATTGCAATGAGGGCAATGATGCGCAGTATGGTTACATCGCTGTTGAGGTATGCTGCAAGGCCTGAAATTACACCGCCTACCATACGTTCGTCGGTGTCGAGGTAATATTTCTTGTTCAGCTGCATTTTCTCAAAGATGCGTCCTCCGCTCTCCTGTGAGGTGGATTTCTCAGCGCATTCCTCTTTTGTGGTGTCGCTTTTTTCTTCAACATTTTCTTCGTCAATCATAGCTTCGGGCTTGCCCATACGGTTAATCATCTCGTTTACGAGGTCTGTCTCAATGATGTCGCTATGGCTTTGTGCAAGGCGTTTTTCGCACAATTCGCTTATGCGTGCTTCAATGTCGGCTATAATCTCGTCGGCACTGTCGTGTCCTTTAAAGGTTGTAGCAAGGCTGCTCAAATAATCCTCGAGACTGTTGTATGCCTCTTCTGTGATGAGGAATGCGCGCCCTCCCAGGCTGATGGTAATGCTCTTTTTCATATTTTGGTTATTTTTTTATGTTTCTAATTCTTGTCACGGTGTCGGCAAGCGCATTCCAGTTTTCGTCGAGTGCTGCAAGTACCTGTTTCCCGTCTTCGGTAAGTTTGTAATATTTTCGTGGTGGGCCGTAGGGGCTCTCCTGCCATTCGTAGTCGAGCAATCCCTCTTTTCGCAAGCGTGTTAGCAGGGGGTAGAGGGTGCCTTCCACCACAATAAGGTTTGCTTTCTCCAATTCATCTATTATATCCGATGTGTAGAAAGGGGTGTCGCGCAGGAGTAACATTATGCAATACTCGAGCATACCTTTACGCATCTGTGATTTTACATTTTCTACGTACATATTTTTTGTTTTATTCTTTTTCTGCAACAAAAGTAATATAAATAATAGTACCTTGCAATACATAGTACTATATTAAATGTTTTAAACATTTCAAATAGAATGTATAAGTGGGGATTTCAAGTGTGCACGATTGTTATCTGATGCTATATTTAAGCGCTACAGATATTGTTCCCGAAGGGCTGAATTTATGGCGTTTGTCGCTATCGAAGAGGTCGTCCCAAAAGGCTTTGTAGCTGCGCTCTTGTATGCGTGCGCGACGGTAGGATGTGAAACCTGTCTCGGCCGAGAGTATAAGCCTGTGGTTTATGCGATGGATAACGCCGATGGTTGTTTTTAGGATATTCTGTGAGTAGAGCTTGTTGTCGCCGTCTATGTTTATAACAGCCGAGAAACGTTCCACGGCAAGAGGCGAGAGGATAATACGGGTCTTTTCGTTGAGTTGTGCCGAGAGGATGAACTCGGGCAACCCGCGCATATTAAGTTCGATGCTGTATTTTCCTTCGTACTTCCAGTTGATGAAAGGTGTTGGCAGCACAACGGGTTCGCCGTAGGCGGTGGTGGCTATTGCGCCGATACCTATGTTCAGGTTCTTGTTTATGCTATATGTAAAGATTGCGCCTCCTGTGAGGGCTATGTTCTGTAGGCGTATGTAGTCGGGGGTGGTATTGAGCGAGGCACCGGCGGTGGCTATGAGGTTCCAGCGTTCTGCGATGGAGGTAACGTAGGTAAGCATTGCGCCTGTGTTTATAATCTCTTTTGGGTTACCCTTCTTTGCTTCTCCTTCGTTGTGCAGGCGGGCATACTTGCCGCTGATGGTTGCTGTGAGCAGGCTTCTGCTTTTAGGGTTGTCGCGTTTTACATACAACGGCATTTGATAGTTGCCCGAGATATATTGTATGCTGCTTTTGCCGATGGTTTTGCCGTCGAAGGTTTTATAGTCACTCGGGCTCACAAAACCATATTCTAACAGTTGTGCAGCAAGCGGGGTTGCCGTGAACAGACAGAGTAAAAGGAGGATTTTTTGCATGTCAGGGTGATTTATTTTATACTCTTTTTTATGTGGGCGATAATCTCTGCTGTTTCATTTGGATGGAACCACGCAACCTCCTCGTCTTTGCGGTACCAGGTTACCTGTTTGCGCGAGTATATGCGGGTGTTTTGCTTTATTTTCTCTATTGCAAAGGGGAGTGTCCATTCTCCATTGAGGTACTTGAATATCTCTTTATAGCCCACGGTGTTGAGCGAGTTATGCTCTTTGAGATGGTAGAACTGTTTTACCTCTTCAACAAGACCTTGCTCTATCATTATATCGACACGGCGGTTTATGCGCTCATATAGTTCTTCGCGCTCGCGACGCAAGCCTATTTTTATAATGTTGAAGGGGCGTTCTTTTATTGCTTGTTTGCGGAACGAACTATAGGGTTTGCCTGTCATATAACAGATTTCAAGGGCATGCATTACGCGCTTGGGGTTTTTAATATCTGCCTCGGCATAATACTCGGGGTCGAGAATTTTCAGTTCGTTGCTTAATTGTTCCAGTCCCTCGCGTTCGTATTTTTCGATAATCATACGGCGGGTTTCATCGTCGACAGTGGGTATGTCGTCGATTCCTTTGCATACGGCATCAATGTACATCATTGAGCCGCCTGACATAAGCATTATGGGGTGGTGGGGAAATTCTTTTTCGAGCAGGGCAAGCACCTCCTCTTCGTAACGTGCTGCGCTGTAGTAGTCGCCCGGTGCGAGCTGCCCGACAAAATAGTGTTTGTGTCGGGCAAGCTCTTCCTGTGTGGGCATTGCCGTGCCTATCTCCATTCCGCGGTACATCTGCCGTGAGTCGGCCGATATTATGGGGCAATCAAAATGGCTTGCGATGGCAAAACTTGTTTCGGTCTTGCCTACAGCGGTTGGGCCTATAAGTACGACTAAATTATTCATTCTCCTTCTTGTTATGGAGTATGAGATTAGTAAAGGTCATCTATTGAACTTATCTCGGACAAACCGCCGATGTTGTAACCATCCTCGTCGATGTCGTCGTCGTTGTAGCTGTCGCTGCCATAGAAGTCTTCTTCAAAATCGTCTTCGGTGGCTGTGGCGGTGTTTTTGTTTATAAGTTCTTCGAAGTTGAGTGTCTGTGCAGGAGCATCGCCTACAGATTTTGTGCATACAGCCTCGCTGCAGCTCTTTCCGTATTCAATTTTACTGAGCTCCATATAGAATACTCTGTCGCCAAGAGGGTCGAATACATACATAAGTTTCTGCTTCTCCTCCTCTACGTGGTCACCAATCACACACTCCTCCATAATGTAGTAGTCCTCCTCTGACATGCCACCCATGTCTTCGCGTGTGATTTCTTTCTCTTTTATCCATTTGTCGTTGCAGATGAAGAAAGAGGTCATCTGGTCGTCGGGGTAACCTGCTGCTGCAAGGATTGCGTTGTGCAGGTCGAGGAATGTTGCGTCAGAATCTATCTCAATGTCTCTTCTGAAGTTCTCAACCTCGTCTGATAAGAGTCTGAATTTGTATACCATAAAATTTGTATAGTTTTTATCCGATAATACCGCGTGTCGCTACATTCTCTACAAAGTTAAGTATGTGCTCAACCTCGGGAGTTGCAGGCAAAGTCTCTTTAATTTTTGCTACACCCATAGACACGTTGTTGCCTTTGCCGTAGAGCAGACGGTAAGCCTCGTGAATTGCGTTGATTGACTCGTTTGAGAAGCCACGACGGCGCAAACCCACGATGTTGAGTCCGCAATAACGTGCAGGGTCACGGCCTACGATGATGTAGGGGGGGATGTCCTTGTTTATGCGGCTACCGCCCTGAATCATTACATAACCGGCGATGTGTGTAAACTGGTGCACAAGCACGCACGCGCTGAGTATGGCATTGTCGTCAATGATAACCTCACCGGCAATTTTGGTTGAGTTGCCGAGGATACAGCCACTGCCAACCTCGCAGTCGTGTGCAATGTGAACGTTTTCCATCAACAGATTGTTGCTGCCCACTACAGTTTTTCCCTTTGAGGCTGTACCACGGTGAATTGTGGCATTTTCACGTATCATATTGTTGTCACCAATTTCGGTAGTTGTCTCCTCGCCGCGGAATTTAAGGTCCTGGGGCTCGCCACCGATGATGGCACCGTGGTATATCTTGTTGTTTTTGCCCATACGTGTACCGTTAAGTATGCATGCGTGGGGCATAATAACGCAGTTGTCGCCTATAACAACATTCTTGTCAATGTATGCAAATGCGCCAATCTCGCAGTTTGCGCCGATTTTTGCATCGGGATCTACGTAAGCTAATGGATGAATCATAATAGTTTGTGTTTTATTTCTTTGTTATTTGTCCTGTAAATTGTGCCTCGGCAACAAGTTTTTCGCCCACAAATGCGTAGCCGCGTACCATTGCAATGCCGTGACGCATGGGGCTTATCTGTTCTACCTTGAAGACGAGTGTGTCGCCGGGTACCACAAGTTTGTGGAAGGCAATTTTTTCAATCTTGAGGAAGTAGGTTGAATACTCCTCGGGGTTCTCGAGCATATTCAATATGAGCAAGCCGCCGCACTGTGACATTGCCTCCACAATGAGAACGCCGGGCATTACCGGTTCGTTGGGGAAGTGTCCCTCGAAGAAAGGTTCGTTTATTGTAACGTTCTTTGTACCGACAATGTAGTTTGAACCGAGCTCAATTACCTTATCCACAAGCAACATGGGGTTGCGGTGAGGCAATAGGCTGCGTATGCGGGTTGTGTCCATTACGGCCTCGCGGTTGGGGTCGTAGATGGGTGCCTGTATCTGGTGCTCGCGTATTATCTTACGCATCGCGCGCGCGAACTTATTATTAACAGTGTGTCCGGGGCAGGTTGCGATGATACGTCCCTGAAGGGGCTTGCCTATAAGCGCAAGGTCACCGATTATGTCGAGCAACTTGTGACGTGCAGGCTCGTTGTTCCATACAAGGGGCTTGTGGTTGAGGTAACCGAGTTTCTTCGCATCCATATGGGGAATACCGAGAACGTCGGCAAGCTGGTCGTATTTGTCCTGGGGCATCTCGTGCTCATAGATTACGATAGCGTTGTCGAGGTCACCACCTTTAATAAGACCTACATTGAGAAGGGGTTCAAGCTCGCGTACAAACACGAATGTACGGCTCGATGCGATTTCTTCTTTGAAATCGTCCATACTCTCAAGAGTCGCGTACTGGTTGTAGAGCACGCCCGAGTCGTAGTGTACAAGTACGTTAAGGCTGAAATTCTCGTCGGGGAGTATGATTATTGAGCTACCGGTCTTTTCGTCCTTTATCTCAATTTTTGATTTGATTACGAATACATCCTTCTCGGCATTCTGCTCCTTCACGCCAATGCGCTCAATGTTCTCGACATAGTATTTTGCGCTACCATCGAGGATAGGAAACTCGGGGCCGTTTACCTGGATAAGGCAGTTGTCAATGCCGAAGGCAAAGAGTGCTGCCATTGCATGCTCTACGGTGCTTACGCGTGCCTCGCCTTTGGTGAGCACTGTACCGCGGGTTGTTTCTGTTACATTCTCGGCTACAGCATCGATAATGGGCTCGCCGGGGAGGTCAATGCGTTGTATCTTGTAGCCGTAGTTCTCGGGTGCAGGGTTGAATGTTACCGTGAGGCTCAATCCTGTGTGTAGTCCTTTTCCGAAGAGTGAGAAACTACCGTTCAATGTCTTTTGCTTGTTCATAGCAAATATTTTTTATTTGTTGTTTTTCAATGCTTCTATCTCCTTTGTCAGCTCCTTGATTTTCTTGTCAAGGTCGGGCAGACGGCGGAGGTATGCCGATACTCTCATAAATTCCTTAGCGTCCATAGCCGGTGAACCGAGCAGTTTCTCTCCACCTTTGCGGCTGCCGATGGTTCCACTCTGTGAACCTACTACGGTGCGGTCGCCAATGGTGCAGTGTCCCGAAATACCAGCCTGACCACCAACAATACACCATTCACCTATTTTTGCAGAACCGGCAATACCTGCCTGTGCTGCCATTACGGTGTGTGAACCAATCTCGTCGTTGTGGGCAATTTGTATAAGGTTGTCGAGTTTAACGCCTTTGTGTATTACTGTTGCGCCCATTGTTGCACGGTCGATACAGGTGTTTGCGCCAATCTCCACGTTGTCCTCGAGAATTACTATACCCATCTGGGGAATCTTTTCATAACCGTCGGCTGTAGGGGCAAAACCGAAACCGTCGCCACCGATTACGCAACCGCTGTGCAAAATACAGTTGTTGCCCACGCGGCAGTCGTGATAGATGGTTACGTTGGCATATATTATACAGTTGTTGCCTACCTTTGCACCGTCGCCCACTGATACTCCATCGTGAATGTAGCATCCGTCGCCAATCTCGCATCCGTCACCAATTACGGCAAAGGGTGCTATGTAGCAGTTCTCGCCCACTTTTGCTGTGGGAGCGATGTATGCCAAAGAGCTGATGCCCTGTTTCTTGGGCTTGCTTGCTTCGTACATGGTCATAAGCTTGGCAAGGCTTTCATAGGCATTATCCACCTTGATGAGTGTGGCTGTTATTTCGCTTTTAGGCTCGAAATCCTTGTTTACGAGTACTACCGATGAACCTGTTGTGTAGATGTGGTCGGCATATTTGGGGTTTGCCAAAAACGAGAGGGCACCGGGGGTTCCTTCTTCTATTTTAGCAAAGGTGTATACTTCAGCCTCGGGGTTGCCGATGACTTCACCGTTTACGAATGATGCTATTTGTTGAGCTGTGAATTTCATATCGGTATATGTTTTTCAATTACGAAGATAATTGTTTTGTTCCGAATATCTATTGTAGTATATGTGATTTTTTACTAACAATGCATATTTAGATGATATTGTGGGCTTTTAATTCACCTTCCATCTGCTGCTGGTAGTCGCGTGCCTTCTCTGCTGCGACGGCTGCGAAGTTCTCGCTGCTGTCGGCAAAGATGATTGCACGGCTGGCGTTTACCAAAAGGCCGCAGTCGCTGTTCATACCATACTTGCATACCTCTTCGAGTGAGCCGCCTTGTGCGCCCACGCCGGGAACGAGCAGGAAGTGGTTGGGTACTATACGGCGTACGTTCTCGAACGATTTACCCTGTGTGGCACCCACAACGTACATCATATTCTCGTCGCTTCCCCATTTCTGAGATGTGGCAAGAACCTTCTCGAAGAGCATTGTTCCTTCTTCGTCTTTTGTGAGCTGGAAGTCGTGTGAACCGGGGTTCGATGTAAGAGCGAGTACAATTACCCAAGTGCCTTCGTAAGCAAGGAAGGGTTTTACGCTGTCTTCGCCCATATAGGGTGCTACGGTGATGGAGTCAACCTTCATCTCCTCGAAGAATGAGCGTGCGTAGAGTGCCGAGGTGTTGCCAATGTCGCCACGTTTTGCGTCGGCGATGATGAAAATCTCGGGATATTTTTCTTTTATGTATTTTACAGTTTTCTCAAAGCTTATCCAGCCTTTTACGCCGAATGCCTCGTAGAATGCCAAGTTGGGCTTGTAGGCTACGGTGTAGGGGGCTGTTGCATCAATGATTGCTTTATTGAACTCGAAGATGGGGTCTTCGCTGTCCATTACGCAAGCGGGCAGTTTTTTGATGTCACTGTCTAGTCCTACGCAGAGGAATGAGCGCTTCTCTTTAATCTGTTTTACAAGTTCTTGTCTGTTCATAGCTTTTATGTTTTATAGTTCGTTTTCTTTCATACGCTCGGTATTCTCGGCTACGATAAGGTGGTCTATGCAGTCCTGTATGTCGCCGTTTACGAATGCCGTGAGGTTATATATGGTGTAGTTTATACGATGGTCAGTGATTCGTCCCTGTGGGTAGTTGTAGGTACGTATCTTTGCCGAACGGTCGCCGGTAGATACCATTGTCTTGCGTTTGTTGGCTATGTCGTCGGCATAGCGTTGGTGCTCGCGGTCGTACACGAGTGTGCGCAAGCGCGCGAGGGCGCGTTCTTTATTCTTGGGTTGGTCGCGCGTCTCGGTACATTCAATGAGTATCTCTTCTACCTGTCCTGTTTCGGGGTTGAGCCAGGGGTAGCGCAAACGTACTCCCGATTCCACCTTGTTCACATTCTGTCCTCCGGCACCGCTTGAACGGAATGTATCCCATTTTATGGCACTTTCGGTGATTTCCACATCAAAAGCCTCGGCTTCGGGAAGCACGGCTACCGATGCTGCCGAGGTGTGTACGCGGCCCTGTGTCTCGGTTGCTGGAACGCGCTGTACGCGGTGTACTCCCGACTCGTACTTGAGTGTGCCGTATACTTTGTCGCCTGTGACGGTGCAGATAATCTCCTTGTAGCCGCCCGAGGTTCCTTCGCTGCAACTCGATACTTCCAATCGCCAGCCTTTGCTTTCGCAGTATTTGCTGTACATACGGAAGAGGTCGCCGGCGAAGATTGCTGCTTCGTCGCCACCGGTACCGCCACGAATTTCAAGTATTGCGTTCTTCTCGTCCTGCGGGTCGGCGGGTATGAGCAGGAGTTTTATTTCCTCCTCGGTTTCGGGTATTGCTTTCTCGCACATATCAAGCTCCTCGCGAGCCATTTCGCGCAAGTCCTGGTCGCTTTCGTTGGCAAGGATGTCCTTTGCTTCGCGAAGCGAGGTCAGCAGCTGAATGTAGCGTTTGCGTGCGGCGAGTATCTCTTCAAGTTCGCGATATTCTTTGTTGAGCTTTACAAAACGCTTCATATCGGCCACCACGGCGGGGCCGGTTATGAGTGTTGCAACCTCTTGGAAACGTGCCTCGAGGTCGTTGAGTTTGCTCAATAGTGAATTCTCGTTCTCCATTTCTTAGTATTTGAATGTGCCGTAGGGGCTTTCTATTATAAGTTCGTTCTTCTCTGCAGCCTCCACGCGACCGATAATCTGTGCGTCAACACCGAAACTCTTGCTTATTGCAATAATCTCCTCGGCATATTCGGGTTTTACATAAACCTCGAGACGGTGTCCCATATTGAACACTTTGTACATTTCGGCCCAGTCGGTACCGCTCTGTTCTTTAATTGTCTTGAAGAGCGGGGGTATGGGGAATAGGTTGTCTTTTATTACTCGCTTGTTCTCGACAAAGTGCATAACTTTTGTCTGCGCGCCACCTGAGCAGTGTACCATTCCGTGAATTTGAGGACGGAGAGCATCGAGCATTTTTTTTACGATGGGGGCGTATGTGCGGGTGGGGGAGAGTACGAGCTTTCCTGCGTCGATGGGCGAGTTCTCCACCTCGTCGGTAAGTTTCAAACCACCGGAATAGATGAGCTCTGCGGGAACGCCTTTATCGTAACTCTCGGGATATTTCTCGGCAAGGTATTTTGAGAATACATCGTGACGTGCCGATGTCAAGCCGTTGCTTCCCATACCTCCGTTATACTCTTTCTCGTATGTTGCTTGTCCGTATGATGCCATACCGACGATTACATCGCCGTCTGCAATGTTTGCGTTGTCAATTACATCACTGCGTTTCATACGGCAGGTTACGGTGCTGTCCACGATGATGGTGCGCACAAGGTCGCCAACGTCGGCAGTCTCACCGCCTGTGGCATAAACACCCACGCCCATCTCGCGAAGCTCGGCAAGGAGCTCGTCGGTTCCGTTAATGATGGCCGAAATTACTTCGCCGGGTACAAGCAACTTGTTGCGACCGATGGTTGAAGATACAAGGATATTGTCTGTCGCTCCCACGCAAAGAAGATCGTCGATGTTCATTATGAGAGCATCCTGTGCAATGCCTTTCCACACTGAAATGTCGCCGGTCTCTTTCCAGTAAAGGTAAGCGAGTGACGATTTTGTGCCTGCGCCGTCGGCGTGCATTATGTTGCAGTATTCGGGGTCTCCTCCCAATATGTCGGGGATGATTTTGCAGAAAGCTTTAGGATATAATCCTTTGTCGATGTTCTTTATCGCGTTGTGTACATCTTCTTTTGATGCCGACACGCCGCGCATCATATAACGTTGGTCGCTCATAAAATTGTATATTATTTATATTAATTATCTATTTTACTTGCGAAGATAATATAAACCGAGCGAATAGGCAAAATTTATCTGTACTTTTCGCTCGGCATACGTTATATTTTTTAACATTTTTTATTTTGTAATTGCGGATGTGGCTTTGCGTGTGCTTTCAGTCGCTCTCGAGGGTGGCGTTCAGAATCTCGCGTACCTGCTCTTTGCTCACTACGCCTTCGTGTACTTTTTTCTCGTCAATGTAGAATGTGGGCACCAGAAAATAGTCGAATTGCGCGGCGTAGTCAACCTCTAAAGTTTCCTCTGTCAGGCGTGGTTCTATAAGACGGTAAAGGTCGTTTTCCTCCTTTAGTTCGTCAATGAATTTGAACGCCTTTATGCAGTGTGGGCAATTCTTTTGGTAGAATATTTCCAATTTCTTCATAATCAATTTTATTTGGGTTTTTTATAATGCTTGCGAATGGTGTTGCTTGTTTTTAATGGCAATGCTGTTCTTTGTGTCTTGTCTTGCTGTTGTTGCTTCTTTTGTTCCGTATATAAATTGTTAAAGCCCTTCTTTTGTTCACTGGGTATTTTTAATATTCTAAATATTTTTATTATATTTGCGGAATGTAAGCCCACACGAGGGTTTATGTGAACATTTTTTTATTTGCGCTTATGAGGGTATAGCTCTTTTGCGCAATGTGTTATTTGCGATTTTATTAACTTTTAATTTTATTTTTTTATGTTCGAAGGACAACCTAAAGGCTTATATGCCTTGGCTTTGGCCAACACCGGTGAGCGTTTCGGCTACTACACCATGTTGGCTGTGTTTGTGATGTTCCTGCAGGCAAACTTCGGTTTCGACAGTGCTGTTGCGGGTTCTATTTATTCGGCCTTCCTGGGCTTTGTTTATTTTATGCCTTTGTTCGGTGGTATGGCTGCCGACAAGTTCGGTTATGGCAAGATGGTAACCATTGGTATCACCATTATGTTCCTTGGTTATGTAGTTCTTGCTTTGCCTCTTGGTGCAAACAGCGTTGCTGTTACTGCTATGGGTATGGCGTTGGTGCTCATCTCTTTGGGTACCGGTCTTTTCAAGGGTAACCTGCAGGTTATGGTGGGTAACCTTTACGACGATCCCAAGTATGCAAGCAAACGCGATTCAGGTTTTAGTGTGTTCTATATGGCTATCAACATCGGTGCGATGTTTGCTCCCACTGCTGCCATTGAGATTATGAAATGGGCGCAGACTTCTTTGGGTGTGAGCGAGGCCGATTCTTATCACTTTGCATTTGGTGTAGCGTGCTTGTCGCTTATTGTTTCTATTGCTATTTACTATGCTTTCCGCAGTACTTTCAGCCACACCGACAGAAGCAAGAAGACTGCTGCTGCCACTGGTGAAACAGCTGTGAAGGAGCTTACTCCTGCCGAGACTAAAGAGCGCATCGTTTGCTTGTGCCTTGTATATGCAGTGGTTATCTTCTTCTGGATGGCTTTCCACCAGAATGGTTCAACCCTCACATTCTTCGCTCGTGACTACACCGCTACAAGCTCTACAGGTATCGAGAGTATGGCATTCGATGTTGTGAACCTTGTGTTTGCAATCTTCATTGTATATGGTTTGTTCGGTATATTCCAGAGCGCTACTGCAAAGGGTAAGGCTATTGCCTGTGCCATTACTGCTGCCGCTATTGGTGGTCTTGTTTATAAATATTACGGTCTTCCCGCTACTACTGAGGTGAATGCTCCCATCTTTCAGCAGTTCAATGCTTGCTTCGTGGTTGCTCTTACTCCTGTTTCAATTGCAATCTTCAGCGCGCTTGCAAAGAAGGGTAAAGAGCCTTCAGCTCCTATGAAGATAGGTTTGGGTATGTTGGTTGCAGGTGTTGCTTATCTGTTGCTTACAGTAGGTTCTATCGGTCTTCCCGCTCCCGAGCTCGATGCAGCCGGCCAGCCTTTACACATGGCTAACGTATCGCCCAACTGGTTGATTTCTACATATCTCATACTTACATTTGCCGAGTTGCTCCTTTCTCCCATCGGTATCTCTTTCGTTACCAAGGTGGCTCCTCCCAAATATGCAGGTATGATGATGGGTGGCTGGTTTGTGGCTACTGCTGTAGGTAACTTCCTCGTTGCTATTCCCGCTCTTATGTGGGGTGCTTCGTTGACAGTTGTTTGGGGTGTTCTCATTGGTATCTGCTTGCTTGCTGCGGCATTTATCTTTGTTATCCTCAAACGTCTTGAGAAGGTTTCAAAATAAATCCTTTTTTGGAGGATTTTATATTATGCGGAGCGGCTTTAAGGCTGCTCCGCTTTTTTTTGTCCATTTTTTATAGGGTTTGTATGTAAATTTTATGTATTTTTGTAAAGTTTAAGAGGAGGGTGGTTTTGTGCCCCTCTTCGGAGTGATTATTAACTGAAAACCCTATATTTATGTGTAAAAGAATCTTGTTGCTTGTCTCGCTTTTCGTTGCAGCTTTGGCTGTGAATGCGCAGAATGCCGAAGTGGAGGCAATGCTGAAAAAAATTGATGCGGTTACCGTTTTTGATAAAGTGGAGAAAAACGATACCACTCGTACTTATTATCTTATGAAATTCCGCCAGCTGCTTGTGCCCGGTGATGAATCTAAAGGTTATTTTGAGCAGCGTGTGATGCTTGGTCACCGTGGTTACGACCGCCCTGTGGTTATGATAACAGAGGGTTATGGCGGTGACTATGCTTTTGGCAACCCCAATTATATGGAGGAACTTACAAGATTGCTCGATGCCAATATGATATTTGTGGAGTACCGTTATTTCTCGGGCTCAACACCGCAGCCTTGTAATTGGGACTATTTGACTATAGCCAATTCTATGGTCGATTATCATAATATTATTACTGCGTTCAAGAAATTCTATACAAAGAAATGGGCTACCACCGGTATCAGCAAGGGTGGCTCAACATCGATGTTCTTGCGCGCTTATTACCCTGAGGATATTGACGTGAGCGTGCCTTATGTAGGCCCGTTGAGCTACTCCGTAGAGGATGGCCGTCACGAGTCGTTCCTAGAGCGTGTTTCAACAAAAGAGAAGCGCGATGCTGTGAGAAATTATCAGTATCTTCTTTTTGAACGTAAAGAGCAGATGTTGCCTCTGCTCGAGGCTTATTGTGCCGAGAAGGGTTACTCTTTCCGTGCGCCCTTGAGTGAAATCTACGATTTGTGTGTCCTTGAGTACCAGTTCTCTTTCTGGCAGTGGGGCGCTCCCATTGATGATATACCCACAGCCGATGCCGACAATTCTGTTGTTTTTGACTATTTTGTGAGAATGTGCAGCCCCGACTATTTTTCGGCAACCACAAAGATAGGCTCTTTCTTCGTGCAGGCTGTTAAGGATTTTGGTTATTACGGCTATAATACCGACCCCTTTGTGAAGTATCTGAACCCTGCGGCGGTTGAGGGCTATTTGAAGAAGGTTATGCTCCCTGTCGAGTTTGCCGAAGTGGAGTTCGATGATACCAACCATCGCAAGGTTACAGACTTCTATACCGAGAACGACCCAAAAGCTATCTTTATCTATGGCGAGTGGGATCCTTGGACTGCAAGCGGTGTTACCTGGTTGAGCGAGCGTGGCAAGAAAAATACAAAAATATTTATAGTGCCCGACGGCAGTCACTCTGCACGTATAGCAAACCTTCCCGAGGATAAGCGCAAAGAGGTTCTCAAGCTGCTTGACGAGTGGATGGATTTTAGATAAATATATGACATTTCAGGCAATTGAAATAGAAAATCTGGCGATAGGATACGGCGGCAAAGGTGCCGCCGTATCTGTTGCCGGCCCCATAACAACCTCTCTTTCCTGTGGCGAGGTTGTGGCTCTTATTGGGCGGAATGGCGCAGGGAAATCCACGTTTTTGCGCACCCTTGCCGGTTATCAGCCGCCGTTGTCGGGCACTCTCCGTTATGCTGGAGTGGAGGGTGGTGGCACGCCCAGGCGCTTGTCGCGCTTGGTGTCGGTGGTACTTACCGATACGGCTGTGGCACTTAATCTCACAGTGCGCGAGCTTGTTGCATTGGGGCGTACACCTCATACTGATTTTATAGGCAATCTACGCGCGGCTGATAAGGAGGCTGTGGAGAAGGCAATCTCTTCTATCGGTATAGAGCATTTGTCTGGTAGAAAGGTTGCGACACTGAGCGATGGTGAACGCCAGAAATGTATGATAGCAAAGGCACTTGCACAGGAGACTCCTGTGATAATGCTCGACGAGCCGACAGCTTTTCTCGATTTCCCCAGTAAGGTGGCACTTTTCCGTCTTCTCAAGAAATTGTCGGTGGAGATGCAGAAGGCTGTAATTGTCTCTTCGCACGATGTAGAACTTGTGTTGCGTATGTGCGATAAATTGTGGCTGCTCGACGATGGTAGGCTGCACTGCGGTTCGGTTGACGAACTATCGCAGAGTGGTGCTTTGCAGTTTTTTCTGGAGGGCGAGGGACTTAAATATGATGCCCGGAAGAGAAGTATAGAGCTTTTATGAGTATAATTTATTGCGTTGCAAAAGAAAAAAAGCAATTAAAAAGAAACGTTTGCCCCACGGCTGTTTGCAAAGTGGGAAAAATGTATTAACTTTGCAGAAAGAAAGCGAAAGTATCGCATAACATCTTCTTAAGATTTTGGTAAAAATTAAAGAGATAGTAGATACCCTTGAAATGTTCGCGCCTCTGCCTCTGCAGGACGGTTTTGATAATGCCGGTTTGCAGGTTGGGTTAACAGATGCGGAAGTTACAGGGGTTTTATTGTGTCTTGATGTGACGGAAAAAGTGGTTGACGAAGCCGTAGCATCGGGGTGCAATCTCATTGTGTCGCATCATCCCCTTATTTTTTCTCCTCTAAAAAGAATCACCGGCGCAACATACGTGGAGCGTTGTGTTATGAAAGCCTTGAGCAATGGCGTGGCAATCTATTCGGCGCACACCAATATTGATAATGCTCCCGGTGGTGTGAATTATCGCATTGCCGAAAAACTAGGCTTGCAGAATCTGAAGATACTTGTTCCCAAAGAGAATGCCTTGCTGAAGTTGTCGGTGTACGTTCCCGTGGCATCGGCCGACGCGGTGCGCGAAGCATTGTTTGCTGCAGGGTGCGGGCATATAGGAAACTACGACTCGTGCAGCTATAATGTCGAAGGCTTTGGAACCTTCAAGGCAGGGGAGGGGGCACAACCCTTCTGTGGCACTGTGGGTGCGCTGCATAAGGAGAATGAGGTGCGTATAGATACAATATTGCCGGCATATATAAAGAACCGCGTTATAAAAGCATTGCTTGCCGCGCATCCTTACGAAGAACCAGCATACGATATCTATCCTTTGCAGAACAGTTGGGAGACTGTAGGCTCTGGTGTAGTGGGTGAGTTGCCCGAAGCAACGGATGAACGCGACTTCTTGTTGAAGATAAAAGATACTTTTGCTGCCGGCTGTGTGCGCCACACATCGCTGATGGGTAAAAAAGTAAAAAAGGTTGCCCTTTGTGGTGGTGCCGGAGCTTCGTTTGCCGGTGCAGCACTTGCTGCGGGCGCCGACCTCTATCTCACCGGTGAAGCGCGTTATCACGACCTCTTTTCATACAATGGCAAGATGCTTGTGGCATATATCGGGCACTACGAGAGTGAGCAGTTCACAATGGAGATATTCAAAGAGATAATTTCGGCTGCGCACCCCAATATTAAAGTAAAGACAACGGAGGTGAATACCAACCCCGTTCAATATATGTAATTAATAACCTATTTAAAATAAAAAGAAAATGGCAAAGAAAGATCCTTCAGAGTACACTGTGGAAGAGAAATTGAAGACCCTTTATGAGTTGCAGACAATTTTGTCGGAGATTGACAAAATTAAGATTCTTCGTGGCGAGTTGCCTCTCGAGGTAAAAGACCTTGAGGACGAAATCGTAGGTCTTGGTACACGTATCGAGAATATCAACGCCGAGATTAAGGGCGTGCGCGAGAACATCGTTGCTTTCCGCGAGGAGATGGAGAAGGCAAAGAAGAACATCGCAAAATATACAGAGGACCAGAACAACGTGCGTAACAACCGCGAGTTCGACCTCTTGAACAAGGAGATTGAGTATAACAACCTTGTTATTGAGCACGACGAGAAAAAGATAAACGAGGCACGCAACCAGGAGAAGAACAAAACTGAGGAGCTTGAGAGAGCACAGAATATTCTCGATGAGCGCAAAAAGGACCTCGATATGAAACGTAACGAGCTCGAAGAGATTGTTACCGAGACAAAGGCCGAGGAGGAGAAATTGCGTGAGCAGGCTCGCGACCTTGAACTTAACATAGAGCCCCGTTTGCTCGCTTCTTTCAAACGTATCCGCAAGAGCACACGCAACGGTTTGGGTATCGTTTACGTTGAGCGCGATGCTTGTGCCGGTTGCTTCAGCAAAATCCCTTCACAGCGTCAGCTCGATATCCGTATGCGCAAGAAAATCATCGTTTGCGAGAACTGCGGCCGTATTATGATTGACCCCGAGCTTGCAGGCATTCAGCAGGCACAGCCCACCGAGGCTCCCGCACCCAAAAAACGCGGTATTCGTCGTGCAAAAGCCGAGTAATTATAGGCTAAAGATAACTTATATTAGACAACGGCGTGCAATAATTGCACGCCGTTGTCTAATATTTTTATAATAGTACAGAGTATCATTATCCCATCTTACCTGTCAAATATGCTTTGGTGCGTTCATCGGCAGGGTTTGAGAACATCGTTTCAGTGTCGCCAAACTCGACAAGTTCACCAAGGTACATAAACATCGACTTTGAGGATATACGCCTTGCCTGTCCCATATTGTGGGTAACGATAAGGATTGTCACCTCCTTTTGCAACTCCAATAACAACTCCTCAATGTGCTTTGTTGCGATAGGGTCGAGAGCCGATGTAGGCTCATCCATCAACAATACATAGGGCTTCATAGCCAAGGCACGGGCGATGCACAAACGCTGCTGCTGGCCACCCGAAAGGAACGTTCCCTTCTTGTTGAGCACATCCTTAACCTCGTCCCAAAGTGCCACGCTACGCAAACAACGCTCTACGGTGGCATCCTTCTCGGCCTTTGAAAGTTTGATGCCGTTAAGGGCAAAGCCCGAAAGTACATTATCATAGATACTCATCGTAGGAAATGGTGCGGGACGCTGGAAAACCATACCCACACGGCGACGCACATCGATAGGCTCCATCGATAGGATGTTATTGCCATTGAGCAGGATTTCACCGTCCACACGAATGTTGTCATATAGATTATGCATAAGGTTTACGGCACGCAACAGGGTTGATTTACCGCAACCCGAAGGTCCCATAATAGCTGTGATTGTATTTCTCTCGATAGCAGCCGATACATATTTCACAGCCATCGTTTGCTTGGTATATGATACACAAGTCTTCTTGAATTCCAATATAGGTTTTACTGATTCCATTTCTTTGCAAGATATTTTGATAACAAATTAAGGGTGAGTACAAATAACAAGAGGAAGAGCGATGCGCCCCAAATAAGTTCCTGTAGGTTGGGGTCGTTGAAGAACTCCCAGATAAGCAATGGTACTGCCGATATTGGCTTGTCGACAGACCATCGGATGAGCGAACAACCGAGTGCCGTGAACATCAATGGTGCAGTCTCACCAATAACTCGTGAGATGGCAAGCAGGACACCCGTAAAGATACCGCCAAAGGCCGCAGGCAACTGCACCTTGAGCATGACACGCGCCTTGTTGCCACCCAATGCCAAGCCCGCCTCTTTTAGCGATGCCGGGAGAATTTTCAGAGTTTCCTCGGTTGAACGGATAATAAGCGGAAGCATCATAATGCAAAGTGCCACGCTACCTGCAATAGCTGAATAGCCCTTCATTGGCACTACCACCCAAATGTAGGTGATAATACCTATAATCACCGATGGTGTACCTTGCAAAAGGTCGGTCAAATAACTAACTACCTGTGCGAAGCTATTCTTGCTATTCTCCGCAAGGAAAGCTCCGCACAAGATGCCTACGGGAACGGCAACAATTGCTGCCATACTGAGCATAATCATCGTACCGATAATACCATTTGCAATGCCTCCGGGGATAGGCTCACCCGCCTCGATAGCTTTCATTGCCTTATATGCCGTGGGTGTTGGCTCTGTAAAGAACGACCACGAAAGTTGGTCGTAACCACGCAATAATACTTCTCCCAGAATGGCAAGCAACGGCATAGCTGTAAGGGCTGCAAGAATGCAGACACTCCACAGCATCAGTTTATCCTTTGCCAAGCGATTTTTTATTTTGAATGTAGTCATAGATTAAGATATTCTTGCACGTTTAATCATTATCTTTCCCACCATGTTTATTGCTGCTGTTATAAGGAATAGTATCAAGCCAATTGCAATGAGTGATGAGAGTCGCAGTCCATCGGCCTCACCAAATTGGTTGGCAATGATTGATGCCATTGAGTTTCCGGTAGAGGTGATTGAATTAGGGATATTATTGGTATTGCCAATAAGCATCGTCACGGTCATTGTCTCGCCCAATGC
>JAZRMX010000039.1:0-49367 GCA_045647885.1 Bacteroidaceae bacterium | reverse complement strand
CAATTGAAAATAAATTTTCATTCACTCGCTTACTCGCAACATTTTAACGGTGCCGGTTTCTTTTTGAGAATTACCATTGCAGGAGATAATTTGTTACACATAGGATGGCGTGAGGGAGCACAACTTATTAAAGAATCAATTACTCCACACTAAATTTCTACAGAACCGAAAAAATCAATATTTCTCGAACGACACAACCTTCTCCCACTCCTTGCGCACTTTTTTGCGTTTGGGCTTTGCTGCATAGCCGAGGGCTATAATAAGCATCAAGCGTTTCTTTTCGGGAATTCCGGCAAGTTGTTTGATTTTCTTTTCGTCGAACCACCCGAGGATACAGCTCCCCACCCCTTCATCTTCTGCAGCAAGGGTTATGTAAGCCGAAGCTATACCCAGGTCCATCATTGGAAAATCCTTGTCCTTGATACCGCAACCAAGTCTTGATGTGAGGTTTGTCGACTCGTGCGTAATGAGCACAAGTGCCGAAGCATCCTTTACAAACTTGTTCATTTCAAGGCTTGCAGTAGCCTTTCCCACCTGTGGCAACAGTTCCTTGTCGGTAATCACTGTAAAGTGCCACGGCTGCCCGTTACAGGCCGATGGAGCTATGCGTCCGGCCTCCATTATGCGTTCCAGCACTTCGCGCTCTATGGTGCGCCCCGGCTCAAATGAACGGTCGCTCTGGCGTGCCTGTGCAAGTTCAAGAAAGCTATTCATGGTTATTTTATTTTTTTATCATACGAGCAATATACTTGCCAATGATATCGAACTCAATATTAACCTTTGTACCCACTTTGATGGTGTGGAAGTTGGTATTCTCGTATGTATAAGGAATTATCGCCACCTTGAATGAATCGTCGGTGGGCTCACAAACGGTAAGGCTCACTCCGTTTACTGTAACCGAACCTTTGTCCACTGTGAGATAACCTTTTGCAGCCATCTCCTCGTCGCGTTTGTATTGGAAAGTATAGTACCAGCTGCCGTCGGCATCTTTTACATCGGTACACTCAGCAGTTTCGTCAACGTGCCCCTGTACAATGTGTCCGTCGAGACGGCCGTTCATCATCATACTACGTTCAACGTTCACTTTGTCACCCACCTGCAACAGACCTATATTTGAACGCTCAAGCGTTTCGTGCATAGCGGTTACGGTATATTCGTTACCTGTAATGTCTACAACGGTGAGGCACACTCCATTGTGCGACACACTCTGGTCTATCTTCAACTCGTTTACAAACGAGCAGGTGAGAGTGAGGTGAAGGTTACCTTGTTCACGAACCAATTTGGTTACTGTTGCAAATTCTTCAACTATTCCTGAAAACATAATATATATCTTTTTATTCGTTAATAATTCTTTTTACATTCACTATTTGCATCGTGGGAAACGCAATAATATCGATATAACAACCATAAGTCCTGTAAGTATAGGATAGTACAGATTGGGGATAATGGCTACGGGAGAAACCGCAGCAAGCCCCGAAGCCATAAGCAACTGCGCACCATAAGGTATTACACCTTGCACGAAACAGGATGTTGTGTCCATAAGGCTTGCCGAACGACGCGGACTGATGGTAAATTTTGCCGAGATATCGCGAACCATTTCGCCTATTGAAAGAATGGCTATGGTGTTGTTTGCTGTGCAAAGGTTTGAGAGTGCGGTAAGAGATACTATCGCTCCCTCGGCTGCACGGGTCGACCGCACACGGAAAGTTACTATGCGTATGAGGAAGTCAAGACCACCATTCACTCGCACAACCTCCAGCAGGCCGCCGGCAAGCATTGTAACTATTATGAGTTCACCCATTGAGGCAATACCGGCGCCAGCCGATGTGAACACTTCCCACACACCTAATGAGCCTGCCAATATTCCTATAAGTGCGGCAGCAATGATACCAACCACAAGCACCACTAATACATTTATACCACAAAGGGCAAGTATGATTACCAGCAGATAAGGGAGAACCTTCAGGCAGTCGGCAAGGAGAAGTGTCGGTTGCTCGCCGGCTGTTATTGCTGTACCCGAAAAGAGATACACCACAACTGTGAGCAATGCAGCGGGAGTAACAAGCAGGAAATTTGTGCGGAATTTCTCGCGCATTGAGCATCCCTGGGATTGTGTTGCGGCAATGGTGGTGTCCGAAATAAACGAGAGGTTGTCACCAAAGAAAGCACCACCTACAACAATGGCAACCAACCAGGCAACGTCGCAGCCAATCTGCGGTGCAAGAGCGGTAACCACCGGAGTAAGAGCCACGATTGTGCCCACCGACGTGCCTATGGACATTGATATGAAACAGGCAGCCACAAAAACCCCGACCGGCAGATATTGCTCGGGAATAAAAGAGAGTGTGAGCGCCACCGTTGCATCTACGGCACCCATACTTTTTGCAAGCGCGGCAAAAGCTCCGGCGAGGATAAATATCCACACCATAAGCATCATACGTGTATTGGCCGCCCCCGAAGAGAATACCTTTATTTTCTTGTCGAGCGACTCACCCTTGCACACAGCCACCGCAAAAACCGATGCTATAAGAAACGCCACTGTTATGGGTATCTTATAAAAATCTCCGGCAATAATGGAGCCGGCAAGATACACGGCAAGCAAAACGATTACAGGGGAGAGTGCAAGCAGGCCTCTTTTTACTGTTCTTCCCATTGATAACAAATTTTATGCGAAGATACAATAAAATAACAAAAGAGCAACGTCGGGCAGTGATAAAAGTGAGCAACCATCCTTCCTATGCGATTACACAACTTTTTATAGAATAAAAATTCCTTTTTACTTAGAGGTATGACAAATTTGAATATTTTTGCGAATTGTATATTAAACTTTGGAATAACACTTGTTGTCAAAACAAGAAAAGCATTAGAAAATATGTATAGTAGAAAAACCTTGTTTGCACTCTGTCTTATGGCTGCAACCACCCTGCAGGCGCAAACGGAGCAACGTTGGAGCTTAAAAGAGTGCATAGATTACTCTTTAGAGCACAACATACAACTGAAGATGGAACAGCTCTCACTTGAGGAGAGTGAGGTTAATGTAAAGAATGCCAAAGCGGCACTTTTCCCCTCATTATCCTTCAGCACCAGCCAGAATGGCCGTTACAAACCTTATTTCGACGATTCGGGCAACAACGCCTTTGTTACCTCTGATGGTTCGGGCGGTAGCCGGGTAAGCGCATCGCAGAACCACTTCAGTTATTCGGGCAGCTATGGAATAAATGCCGGAGTAACCATCTTCAATGGTGGAAAGAATATAAACAACATCAAGCAGCAGAAACTCTCGCGCGACATGGCACAACTGTCGGTAAAAGAGCGTGAGAATGCGCTGAAAGAGGAGATTGCCAAACTTTTTGTGCAGATACTCTATTCCACAGAAGCTATAGAGGTGAGCAAAGCCACATTGGAGAGTGCAAAAGAGAGCCTTAGACAAGGTAAAGAGAAATACGAGGTTGGCAAGATTGCCCACAGCGAAGTTGTGCAGCTGCAGGCGCAGGTAAACAATGCCGAATACCAGCTTGTAAACAGCCAGGCGCAACTTGCCGAATTCAAGTTACAACTAAAACAACTGCTTGAAATAACCGACGGCAGCGACATTCTCATAGAGACTCCCGATGCCACTGATGCACTCGCTCTAACACCCGTGGCAACAGTCTCCGACGCCTATGAAGCGGCTCTTGCCCTGCGCCCCGAAGTGGCAAGCAGCAAACTGTCGGCCGAATCTTCGGAGCTTGCCATAAAGATTGCAAAGGCTGGGTACTACCCCACCTTGTCGCTCAACGCCGGAGCTGGAACAAGCAACAACGACAATACCGGCACGGGATTCGGATACCAGATGAAGCACAACCTCAATTGCTCAATGGGCGTAACCCTTTCAGTGCCCATATATGACAACCGCAATACAAAAAGCAATATACAGAAGGCAAAATTACAGCACTCTTCTACCCTTTTGCAGGAACTCAACACACAGAAGGCGCTCTACAGCACCATAGAGGGTTTGTGGCAAGATGCCAACAGCGCACAAAAGAAATTCCTTGCAGCACAGAGCAACGTAGAAAGCGCCCAGGCAAGCTACGAACTTGCAAGCGAGCAATTCAACGTAGGATTGAGGAATGCCATTGACCTGCTCACAGAACGCAGCAACTTGCTTGCCGCCCAGCAGGAGCTGTTACAAGCAAAATACACAGCTATACTCAATGTGCAGCTGTTGAAATTCTATATGGGCGAAGATATTCTCTTTTAGTAAATAAAAAATAAGGTATAAATATTATGAGAAGAAGAACAAAGAAGAGAGCATTGCTCTTTGCTATGGTTGCAGTGATTGTAATTGTGGCTGCGTGGCTGTTCAGTGGCGAGAATAGCAAACTGCCAGTAAAAATCAGCTACACAAAAGTGGAGACAAAGGATATCTGCAGTGGCATCACTGCCACAGGAACCATAGAGCCTGTAACAAAAGTTGAAGTGGGTACACAGGTGTCCGGTATTATCAGCAATGTGTATGTCGATTACAACAGCGTGGTGAAGAAAGGTGATATAATCGCCGAACTCGACCGCACAAACCTCATAAGCGAGCTTGCAAGCAGCGAGAACAATATGAAGAGTGCGCAAAGCGAGTTTGAATACCAAAAGAAGAACCTTGAGCGAGTGAAGAAACTTTATGACAAAGGACTCGTAAGTGCCGATGACTATGACACCGCAGAACTCTCTTTTATAAAGTCGAAGAACAGCTACGAGACAGCAAAGTTTAGCGTGCAGAAGGCTCGCACCAACCTCGGTTACGCAACTATCACCTCACCCATTGACGGAGTGGTATTGAGCAAGGCTATAGAAGAGGGACAGACTGTAGCATCGTCATACAACACGCCCACCCTCTTTACCATTGCGGCCGACCTCACTGATATGCGCCTGATTGCCGATGTTGACGAAGCCGACATAGGCAACGTGCAGGTGGGACAAAACTGCGTATACACCGTAGATGCATTCCCCAACGATACATTTAAAGGAAAAGTTACACAAGTGCGCCAAGAACCTGCCACCACAAGCAACGTGGTTACATACGAAGTGGTAATATCGGCAGCAAACCCCGAGCTGAAGCTTAAACCCGGCCTCACAGCAAATGTTACCATCCACACCCTCGAGCGCAAAGGAGTTACAGGCGTAAGCAGCAAGGCTCTGCGCTTTACTCCCAATGCCACCCTTTTGGGCGAGGAGTACAAGATAAACGACTGCGAAGGCAAGGAAAAACTTTGGACTCTCGATGGTAACACCTTTGTGGCACATAGTGTGAAAGCCGGCACAACAAATGGTTCGCTCACAGAGATACTTGGCGGTATACCCGAAGGTACATCTGTGGTGAGCGAGGTGAGTGTAACAACCAACAGCACTGCGGCAGCGCCGGTTGAGCGCAGCCCGTTCGCTCCAGGCCCTCCGAGAAAGAAAAAGAAATAAAAAGCCCTCACAATAACTATTCTTTATGAAAAAACCAATCATAGAACTGCAGAATGTAAAGAGGGAGTTTATTGTCGGCGAAGAGGTGGTACGCGCTCTGCGAGGAGTAAGTTTCAGCATTGCCGAGAATGAATTCGTAACCGTTATGGGTACATCGGGGTCGGGAAAATCGACCCTGCTCAACCTGCTCGGTTGCCTTGATACCCCCACAAGCGGAGAATATATTCTGGACGGGATTCCTGTGCGCAAAATGAGCAAGAACCAGCGCGCCGGTATGCGTATGCGTAAAATAGGTTTTGTGTTCCAGAATTATAATCTCTTGGCAAAGACAACAGCTGTGGAAAATGTAGAGTTGCCGTTGATGTATAATTCGCGCATAAGTTCGGCCGAGCGTCGTGAGCGTGCAATAAAAGCTCTTGAAGCTGTGGGACTGGGCGACCGCCTTATGCACAAGAGCAACCAGATGAGCGGTGGTCAAATGCAGCGCGTGGCCATTGCCCGTGCGCTTGTGAACAACCCGGCAGTGATTCTTGCCGACGAAGCCACCGGTAACCTCGACACCCGTACATCGTTTGAGATTCTGACTCTTTTCCAGCGCCTGCACGCCGAAGGAAGAACCATCATTTTTGTTACCCACAACCCCGAGATTGCCCAGTACAGCAGTCGCAATATAGTTCTAAAAGATGGCAGAATCAAGGAAGATACAGTAAACAACAATATTCTCTCGGCAGCTGAGACACTCGCCTCGCTGCCTGTGCAGAACGACGATTAACAGACTCTGCGTTATGAATTTCAGTAATTTATTCAAGATAGCTCTCCGTGCTATTGCCGGCAACAAGTTGCGAGCTTTTCTAACAATGCTTGGAATTATAATAGGTGTAGCATCGGTGATTACCATGCTTGCCATTGGACAAGGCTCAAAGCTCAGCATACAGGCCCAGATATCGGAAATGGGTTCAAATATGATTATGATACACCCCGGTGGCGACCGCCGCGGAGGTGTACGACAGAACAGTGCCGACATGCAGACACTCAAGCTCGAGGATTACGAAAGCCTTCTTCACGAAGCGCAGCTCCTCTCGGCAGTGAGTCCAAACATCAGCAGTTCGGGACAGCTTATACGAGGGAACCACAACACTCCCACCACCATCTATGGTATAAGCGAAGAGTATCTCACCATTCGTCAGCTCGAAATAAAGGATGGAGAGATGTTCAACGAGCAGGAGATTAAAACCGCTGCCAAAGTGTGTCTTTTGGGAAAAACCGTAATCGACGAACTCTTCCCCGGCGGTGAAGACCCCGTGGGCAAGGTGGTACGTTTCAACAGCATCCCGTTTACGGTTATCGGTACCCTTGTACCAAAGGGATACAACAGTATGGGACAGGACCAAGACAATACAGTCCTTGCCCCTTACACAAGTGTAATGAAGCGCATTCTGGCAATCACTCATCTACAAGGTATAAACGCTTCGGCCATAGAAGAGGGACTTACCGAAAAAGCAATAGAGGAGGTAACCGCCATTCTGCGTCGCAATCACAAACTCGCCGCCGGACAACCTGATAATTTCACCATCCGTTCTCAACAGGAATTGAGCGAAATGATGAACAGTACCACCGATATGATGACAGTGTTGCTTGGCTGCGTGGCTGGTATCTCTTTGATTGTAGGAGGTATTGGAATTATGAACATTATGTATGTGTCGGTAACAGAGCGCACAAAAGAGATTGGCCTGCGTATGTCGGTTGGAGCACGCGGTATTGACATATTGAGCCAGTTCCTAATAGAGGCTATACTCATAAGTATCACCGGCGGAATTATTGGCGTGTTGGTGGGTGCCGGCTGTTCGTGGCTCATAAATGTGGTTGCAGCCTGGCCTGTTTACATACAACCCTGGAGTGTTGTTCTGAGCTTTGCTGTGTGTACGCTTACCGGTATATTCTTCGGCTGGTACCCGGCAAAGAAAGCAGCTGACCTAGACCCTATTGAAGCTATAAGATACGAATAACAGCGTTATATATCCTATCACAAAAAAGACCTCTTACGAGGTCTTTTTTGTGCTTATATTGTAACTGGAATTAGCAAATAAAGAGCAATTCACGATACTTGGGCAGTGTCCATAGCTGGTTGTCTATCACAAGTTCGAGTTTGTCAATGTGAGAGCGTATCTCTTCGAGCATAGGAGCTACGGTGTCGTGATAAGCGATTGCTTTGTTACGTTCGGTCTCTATGCGGTTGGCAACCTTGCGACGCTCTACCATCTCGTTCACAAGACGGCGTATCTCTACAGTGCGGGTTGCAATCTCTTTAATGAGAGAGATATTTTCGGACGAGAGTCTGTCACCCTCCTCTTTGCCAATCACCTGCTCCATCTTTATTACATTGTCGAGCAAAGCGCTTTGGTATTTTGTGGCGGTGGGGATTATGTGATTCAGGGCAAGGTCGCCAAGAACACGGGCCTCAATCTGTATTTTCTTTGTATACATATCCCACTTGATTTCGTTACGCGCCTTGAGCTCTGTCTCGGTCATAACCTCCATTTTGCGGAACATTTCAACACTCTCCTTGTCGAGATAACGGTCAAATACAATAGGAGCACTGGATTCGCAGTCAAGACCACGGCGCATAGCCTCGCGACGCCACTCGTCGGAGTAGCCGTTACCATCGAAACGCACAGGCTTGCTGTACTTTATATATTTACGTATAATTTTCACAAGGGCATCCTCTTTGGTTGCGCCACGCTCTATGAGCGCATCAACCTCCTGCTTGAATATTGTCAACTGCTCGGCCATAGCGGTGTTCAGGGCTATCATAGCCGATGCGCAGTTTGCCTCTGAGCCTACTGCGCGGAACTCGAAACGGTTACCCGTGAAAGCAAAAGGCGAAGTGCGGTTGCGGTCAGTATTGTCAATCATAAGCTCGGGAAGAGCCGGAATGTTCAAACGCAGTTCGCGCTTGCTCAAAATCTTGACAACATCATCGGTTGTTTCCATGTGGTCGAGAATCGATGACAAGTGCGAGCCAAGGAAACTTGAAATTATGGCGGGAGGTGCCTCGGCTGCGCCCAAACGATGGGCATTTGCAGCGGACATTATGCTTGCTTTCAAAAGGCCGTTATGGCGATAGATGGCAGCAAGTGTGTTTACTACAAAAGTAATGAAACGAAGGTTGTCCTTGTCAGTCTTTCCGGGTGCCATAAGAAGCACACCGGTGTCGGTACCAAGCGACCAGTTATTGTGTTTACCAGAGCCGTTTACGCCCTTGAAAGGTTTTTCGTGCAGCAGCACGCGGAAACCGTGGCGGCGTGCAACATCCTTCATAAGCGCCATTATGAGCATATTGTGGTCCACAGCAAGGTTGCATTCCTCATATATGGGAGCAAGCTCAAACTGATTGGGGGCAGCCTCGTTATGACAGGTTTTTGCCGGTATACCTAGCTTCATTGCCTCAATCTCAAGGTCTTTCATAAAGGCTGCCACTCGGGCTGGTATTGAACCGAAATAGTGGTCCTCGAGCTGCTGGTTTTTTGCACTGTCGTGTCCCATAAGGGTGCGGCCAGTGAGCAACAGGTCGGGACGGGCGAGGAGCATTCCTTCATCAACAAGAAAATATTCCTGTTCCCAACCAAGATATGTGGTTACCTTCTTTACATTCTTGTCAAAGTAGCGGCACACCTCGGTTGCAACCTTGTCTATAGCACGCAAGGATTTGAGCAAGGGGGCTTTGTAGTCGAGAGCTTCGCCGGTGTAAGATATGAACACGGTGGGAATACATAAGGTGTCACCCATAAGGAATGCCGGAGAGGTGGGATCCCAGGCACTGTAACCGCGCGCTTCAAAGGTTGAACGTATACCACCATTGGGGAAGGAAGAGGCGTCGGGCTCCTGCTGCACGAGAAGCTTGCCCGAAAACTCTTCGAGCACACCACCCTTTCCGTCGTGCTCTATAAAGGCGTCGTGTTTTTCAGCAGTAGTCTCGGTAAGGGGATGAAACCAGTGGGTGTAATGTGTTGCACCGTTTTCAACCGCCCAGCGTTTCATGCCTTCGGCAACAACATCAGCCATAGAACTGTCAAAGGTTGCACCATTATCTATTACATCAACCAAGCTGTTGTAGATTTCTTTGGGGAGATACTTGTACATCTTTTCGCGATTGAACACCTTCACCGCATAAAAATCAGAAGGGCGTTCCGCTGTGTCGGGTACTTCAACCGCACGTTTGCCAAATGCGGCTGTAACCACGTCGAATCTAAGTTTTGACATATACCTTTTAAAATATATCTATGTTTGTGTTTTACAAATTTCTATTTTACTTTTTGTTAATTTTAACAACGCTTGCAAATATACGACAGGCGTGGTAAAAGACAAAGATGTTTGATAAAAAAGAAGTGCTTTTCCGCTTCTTTTTCCAAACTCAGCGGTACTATTTTGAAAAAAGGAAGTAAAAAAACGCGAATTTCTTAAAAACAAGAGGGTTTATTTGAAAAAAACAATATTTTCACAGCAAATTACATTGTGTAAAATAATTTATAAAAAACGTTTTGTTCTGCAAGTATTTTTTCAATAATATTATCAGTTTGTCATTTATGCAAAACGACTCAAAAACACCTTTGCTGCAGAAATGCCATTTTTGCAAGAAAATAAATGGTAAAAAATAGCATATAATTTTTAAATTTAAATAACTTTGTAGCTGTAAGTGGCATTTACGAGAAACTGCCTAACAGAAAAATACTTTAACAAAAATCATAAATCACTATGCTTACGCAGATTATCAACGCAAAAATCCTTACACCCCAAGGTTGGTTGAAGGATGGTTCTGTAATTATCAGAGACAACAAGATTCTTGAGGTTACAAACTGTGACCTCGCAGTTATAGGCGCAGAGGTTATCGATGCAAAAGGTATGTATGTGGTGCCCGGCGGCGTGGAAATTCACATCCACGGTGGTGGTGGTGGCGACTTTATGGAGGGTACTGAAGAGGCTTTCCGCACCGCTATCAATGCACACATGAAGCACGGTACAACAAGTATATTCCCCACTCTTTCATCTTCAACAGTACCTATGATTGAGGCGGCGGCGGAGACTTGTACAAAATTGATGGCCGAGCCCAACAGCCCCGTATTGGGTTTGCACCTCGAGGGTCATTACCTGAACCTCAAAATGGCAGGTGGTCAGCTTCCTGAAAACATCAAGGACCCCGACCCCAATGAATACATCCCCCTCGTGGAGAAATGGGATTGTATCAAACGTTGGGATGCAGCTCCCGAGCTCCCCGGTGCAATGCAGTTTGGCAAATACATTACCTCGAAAGGTATTCTCGCTTCAGTAGCACACACACAGGCTGAGTATGACGACATACACGCAGCTCACGAGAATGGTTACACTCACGCAACACACTTCTATAACGCAATGCCCGGTTTCCACAAACGTCGCGAATATAAATATGAAGGAACAGTGGAGAGTATCTACCTGCACGAGGATATGACAGTTGAGGTTGTAGCCGACGGAATTCACGTACCTCCCACTATTCTTCGCCTTGTCCACAAGATCAAGGGTGTTGAGCGCGCTTGCGTTATCACCGACGCTCTTGCTTGTGCAGCCAGCGACAGCACCACAGCATTCGACCCTCGCGTAATCATCGAGGATGGTGTATGTAAGCTTGCCGACCGCACAGCTCTTGCCGGTAGTGTTGCCACAATGGACCGTCTTATCCGCACATTGGTTCAGAAGGCCGAAATTCCTTTGGATGACGCTATCCGTATGGCTTCGGAGACTCCTTCAAAGATTATGGGCGTGTACGACCGCAAGGGTTCATTGCAGAAGGACAAGGATGCCGACATAATGATACTCGACGAAAGCTTGAACATACGCGCCGTATGGGCTATGGGTAAGCTCGTTGAGGGCACATATACACTTTAAGGAAAGAAATATCTTTCTTGCCGAGGTTGACTAAAAATAGCCTTTTTGGTCAATCCCAAACAAAGAAGATGACTCAAAAGTCTTTTTGAGTCATCTTCTTTGTTTATGTATTCGGGCAACAAAACTTCTTATAGGAATGTTTATAAAGTAAAGATTTATTTTATTTATAAATATTAAGTCGGTTTTTGCAACTAAATGAGGAATTTATAATTATCTTCGCATAATATTATAGCCCTATGGATACAATAAAGAATATAACAGAGAAGAATAACCCCTTCTGCAAACCAAGCCCCACCCCCTTTGATTCAATACCCTTCAATGAAATAGCGCTGGAGCATTTTATTCCAGCATTAAAGGAGGGAATAAAGGAGGAGCAGAAGAATATTGAGAATATATGCAACTGCACTGAACCTGCCACATTCGAAAACACAATCGTTGCCTACGAAAACGGGGGGCGTCTCATAAGCGATGTGCTTTGTGCCTTCAATGCGCTTATATACTCCCACAGCAATGACGAACTCGTAAAAACCGAGGCAGAGATACAGGAACTTTACACCGAGCATAGGAACAACATAACCCTGAATGAAAAGTTGTTTGCCCGCATAAAGAGTGTGTACGAAAACCAAGATAACGGGCTCACCACGGAGCAGAAGAGACTCGTTGAGCAGATATATACTGGATTCGTACGCTCCGGTGCGAACCTCACCGGCAATGATCGCGACGAGTACCGCCGCCTGAGCAAGGAACTGGCCATGCTTTCTCTAAAGTTCCAGGAAAATCTCATAAAGGACACCGATGACTACACACTGCTTGTAACCGACAGCAAGGATATTGAAGGGCTACCTGCCGACCTTGTGGAGACTGCAGCAAAGAGCGCAAAGGAAAGTGGCAAGGAGGGGTGGCTGTTTACTCTGCATCGACCCAGTTATATACCTTTTACAACATTCTGCAGAAACCGCGAACTACGCAGGCAGATGTACATGGCATACAGCACCATAGGTGCCAAAGGTAATATATATGACAACCGCGAGACTGTAAAGAAGATTGTGAATGCACGCCTACAGCTTGCACGCCTGCTCGGCTACAACACATACAGCGACTATGTGCTTGCCGAACGTATGGCACAGACTACCGATGCCGTGTTTGCAATGCTTGGCAAGCTCACCTGGAGCTACCTGCCCGCCGCACGCAAGGATGTTGAAGATGTAAAAGAGTATGCAGCAAAATGCGAAGGCAGCAACTTCGATTTTATGCCATGGGATTTTGCATACTATTCCGAGAAACTCAAAGAGGAAAAATTCAGTTTGAGCGACGAGATGGTGCGCCCGTACTTCGACCTGAATCAAGCAATATACGGAGCTTTTTATCTTGCAACACGCTTGTACGGAATTACCTTCAAGCAGAACCACGAGATACAGACCTTCAACCCCGATGTGAAAGTTTGGGAGGTTTACGACTACGACGGCACATATCTTGCCCTGCTCTACTGCGATTTTTATGCACGCAAAGGAAAACACGCCGGCGCCTGGATGGACTCCATAAAGCCACAATACAAGGATTCCGACGGAACCGACCATCGCCCCCACATAACCCTGTCGACCAACTATCGCAAACCTTTGCCCGGCAAGCCCACCCTGCTGAATTTTGACGAACTCAACACCTTGATGCACGAATTCGGGCACTGTCTGCACGGCATTCTTTCCAATGTCACATACGCAAGCCTCTGCAGCCCGAACGTTCTTTGGGACTTTGTGGAGATGCCTTCGCAGATTATGGAGAACTTTGCCACAGAGGAGGAATTCCTGAAGGCATTCGCATTCCACCACGAGACAGGAGAAACCATCCCCCAGGAGCTGCTCGACAAGATAATTGCTTCGCGCAACTTCCGTGCCGCATACCAATGTATAAGACAGGTGGGTCTTGGGCTTGTCGACCAATCGTGGCATAACATTTCAGAACCCTTCAATGGCGATGTGCTTGAATACGAACACTCGGTAACTGCAGCAATAGAGCTGTTGCCACCCGTAAAAGAGGTCGGCATAACACCACAATTCAGCCACATTATGTCGGGTGGTTACGCTGCAGGATATTACAGCTACAAATGGGCCGAGATGCTTGATGCCGACGCATTTGCCCGCTTTAAGGAAGAAGGTGTCTTGAATATGAAAGTGGCGCAATCGTTCCGCGACAACATTCTCTCAAAAGGCGATACAGAACATCCTATGGAGCTTTATATACGTTTCCGCGGACACAAACCACAGATAGAGCCTCTGCTGGAACGTGACGGCATAAAGACAATATGCCCACATTTGTAATTTGAACAGACAAACACAATGAAACGGATAACCAAAACACTGCTGTTAGCCCTCACGCTTGCCTTGTCATTTACTGGCTGCAGCAACGACGATGACCTTGACGAGATTTTCAGGAACAAAAACTGGAACCTAACCTTCGTGCAGAACGGAACAGAGAGAATTGTTCCCCAAGAAAATGGTTACACATTGTATTTCAGTGAAACAGGATTTACCTTCACCACTCCGGCTGGAGCAACTGCCGAGGGCAATTGGTACGCCGACGGCGGTTCACACACCATCACATTCGGCGACATTACAGCAAGCAATGCCATTAATGACAACCCTGTTGCACAGGCTGTCATAACCATTCTGCAGAATGCGGTAATGTACAGCGGCGATGCCAACTGGATACAGATTATAGAAGAACCGGGTTACAGATATATGCAATTTTACAACAGATAACTATGGAAAACAGAGAAAAACAGAGAGTACTTGACCACAGATATATGCGTATGGCCAAAATATGGGCCGAGAATTCATATTGCCAGCGTCGCAAAGTGGGCGCACTTATTGTCAAGGACAAGATGATAATATCGGACGGATACAACGGAACGCCTGTGGGGTTTGAAAATGTATGCGAAAACGAGCAGGGACTGACCAAAGCCTATGTACTGCACGCCGAGGCCAATGCCATCACCAAGCTTGCCCGATCCAACAATAACAGTGAAGGGGCAACGCTCTATGTAACCACCTCGCCCTGCATTGAATGCTCTAAACTCATCATTCAGGCAGGTATAATACGTGTAGTATATTCCGAGGAGTACCATATTACCGACGGTCTTGACCTGTTGAGAAGAGCCGGTGTGGAGGTGATTCACTTAGTTGAAGAGGAAAACACTGCCCTATGAAAAAGTTTATGCCGACCCTGCTGGTGCTCTTCACTTTAATGGGTTTACTGGCCGGTATATACATATCGCAGGGGCGTGGAAATACCATAATAATAAGCTCACCCGGAAGCAATAAGATGGATGAGCTTATGCTGCTGGTACAGAACAATTATGTCGACTCGCTGAATATGGACGACATAATTGAAAAGGTTATGCCAAAAATACTTGACGAACTTGACCCTCACAGCAAATACATACCCGCAGAAGAGGTTGAAGCCACGAATGCCGACCTTGCAAGCAGTTTCAGCGGAATAGGTATACGGTTTATGATTCAGGACGACACCATAAATGTTACGGACATAATTCGTGGAGGCCCTTCGGAAAGTGTAGGGTTGCTTGCCGGCGACTGCATTGTAAAAGTAAACGACACGCTTTTTGTGGGAAAAGCCTGCACGCAGGATGCAGCAATGAAAAAGCTTAAAGGCCCCAAAGGCACAAAAGTAAAAGTAAGCGTAAAACGTTTTGGAGAGCCCGACCTGCTGCATTTTAACATAACACGCGACAACATCCCGATGGCAAGTATCGAAGCTGCATATCTTATTGACAACAAATGGGGATACATACAGGTGGAACGTTTTGCCGAGAACACATTCTCTGAATTCATTATTGCAATGGCAAGTTTCCTGCATAGCGGCGCAAAAGGTATTATTATTGATGTGCGTGGCAACGGCGGCGGATATTTGGGAGTGGCATTGCAGATGGCCAATGAATTCCTGCACCGCGGCGATATGATTGTGTACACCGAAGGTGAGAACTCGCCACGCAGCACAGAATATGCCAACGGCCGAGGCAATTTCCCCGAGATTCCACTTGTAGTGCTCACAGACGAGACATCGGCTTCGGCAAGCGAAATTATAGCCGGAACCATACAGGATAACGACCGCGGCACCATTATAGGCCGACGCACCTTTGGCAAAGGACTTGTGCAGCAGCCGTTCGAGTTCAAAGACGGCTCGGCAATGAGACTCACAGTGGCGCGTTATTATACCCCGTCGGGACGTTGCATACAGAAGCCCTATGTGCAAGGCGAAGGCGAGGAGTACAATATGGACATTATTAACCGTTACGAAAGAGGCGAATTCTTCTCGCAGGACAGCATTCACCAGAACGACAGCCTAATATATAAAACACGGTTAGGCCGCACAGTGTATGGCGGCGGAGGTATTATGCCAGACATTTTTGTGCCAAGCGACACCACCCGATTCACTTCATATATCAACAACGTGTCGCGCAAACGCCTTATTTCCATGTTTGCTTTCCGCTACAGTAAGGAAAATCGCCAGCAACTCGAAAAGTTCAAGACATATGAAGAGTTGGTAAAATACCTTGCCACACAGCCTATTGTTGGGAATTTTATAGCTTTTGCAAAGGAAAAAGGTATAGCACCACCCACCACCGAACTTGCTCACAACAAGAAAGTGCTTGCCGAGATTATCAATGCCAACATAATTTACGACATACAGGGAATGCTCGAACACATAAAATATGTAAACCTCACCGACGAGACCGTGCTGAAGGCTATAGAGGTTCTTGAAGAAGGAAAGGCCTTTCCCGAAAAACCAAATAATTAAAAATGTAAATTTTACTATAAATTAATATATTATATTATCTTTGCAGAATAAGGATATAAAACAAACACGATAGTTACCGTTTCAAAAAAATAATTATGAATAAGAAAGTTTTTGTATCGGGTTGTTACGATATGTTGCATTCCGGACACGTTGCTTTTTTCAAGGAAGCATCACAATATGGTGACTTGTATGTCGGTATAGGTTCGGACAGCACCATTCAGGACCTTAAAAACCGTAAGACTATAAATACACAGGAGGAGCGTCTTTATATGGTAAAGGCAATCCGCTATGTTAAAGATGCTTTTGTAAACTCAGGCAGCGGCATTATGGACTTTGCCGAGGATGTCAAGGCTTTGAAACCCGACATTTTCTTTGTAAACTCCGACGGATACACACCTGAGAAGAAACGTTTTTGCCAGGAGAATGGTATAGAGCTCAAAGTAAGCACTCGCATACCCGAAAGCGGACTTCCTGCACGTTCCACCACAGCTCTGCGCCAAGAGTGCAAGATTCCTTATCGTATTGACCTTGCAGGTGGCTGGCTCGACCAACCATACGTAAACAAATATGCCGAAGGCCCGGTATTGACCATAAATATAGAACCCGATTACGACTTTAACAACCGAAGCGGTATGAGCACCTCTTCGCGTAAAGCAGCTATTGAGATGTGGCATATTGACATTCCCAAAGGCGACCGCGAGGTGCTTGCAAAAGAACTCTTCTGTTTCGAGAACCCTCCCGGTTCTCCCTATATCAGCGGTTCACAGGATGCTATCGGTGTTGTGATGCCCGGTCTTAACCGTCTGAATTATGCCGGAGAAAAATATTGGCCCACAAAGATAGAAAGTGTAAAGGATAACGAAATCCTTGATTTTATAGAGAAAAACATATGGCTCATACCTCTTTCTCCCAGAAAAGGCGATTACAATGTTCTTGCAAACACCAAAATAGACAAAGAAGGTGCAGAAAGACTTGCAAAAGCAGCTTGCGATTGTTGGATTGCAATAAACAACAAGGATATTGATGCTTGGGGAAAGGCAACAACGGAATCGTTCCGCGCACAAATTGCGATGTTCCCCAATATGGCTCCCGACTATGTGTTTGAAACAATAAACGAATACATTGATAAGGTAAAGGGTATAAAGATTACCGGAGCCGGTGGTGGTGGTTACCTTGTAATAATTAACGACACCCCCATTAAGGATGCGTTACAGATAAGAATAAGACGTAACTAAAAAAGAAACAAAAGGGTGTGTCAACTGCGATACACCCTTTTAAAATAGAATTTATCATTATCCGATGCAACAGGATTTTATGACAGGACTCTTTTTTGAACTGCTCCGTTCTGGTATTGGAACCGGGAGTGAACTATCGGTAACCCCCACAGCCACGCAATGGGAGGAACTTTTCGAGTTGTCGAAGAGGCAGACTCTTGTCGGCATAGCCTTTACCGGCATAGAGAAGCTACCCGCAGCACAAAGACCTCCAAAGGAGCTCCTTCTCAAATGGTACAACCACTGCCAGATTATAGAAAAACAGAACAAGGTTCTGAACCGTCAAGCTGTTGTTGTTGCAAAAAAATTCAAAGAAGAGGGATTCGGGAACATCATACTCAAAGGACAGGGAATAGCTACGCTCTACCCCAACCCTTTGCGTCGCACACCGGGAGATATAGACATTTGGCTAGATGCCGACAGAAAAAGCATTATGGATTATGTACGAAAATTCGTACCCAATGCCCAACCTATATACCACCACGTGGATTTCCCCATATTCAAAGAGCCGTGCATAGAGATTCATTTCACACCATCGTGGATGTACAGTTTCTTCACAAACAGAAGATTGCAGAGTTTCTTTGAACGCGAAAAGACCGTACAGCTCAGCAACAAGGTGATACTTGGCGAAGAGGGATGCATAACAGCTCCGACACTGGCGTTCAACCGCGTGTATATACTACTGCACATATACAGGCATCTTTTCCAGGAAGGCATTGGGTTGCGACAGATGCTCGACTATTACTATGTGCTGGCACAAGGTTTCACAAAAGAAGAGCTGAAGAGGACTCTAACACATTTAAAAGAGCTGAAGATGTTGCGTTTTGCCGGAGCTGCCATGTACGTCTTAAAAAAGGTATATGGGTTCGAGAGTTCGTTCTTCATAACGGAACCTCTGGAAAAAGAGGGCGAGGAGTTATTGGGAGAGATTATGAGAAAAGGGAACTTTGGCAACAATAACCCGGAACTTGATATACAGAAAAACGGCAATTTGCTTCAAAGGGCATTCAGTCGCACAAAACAGAACTTTGCATTGGTAAGAAGTTATCCAAGCGAGACATTGTGGGCTCCACTATTCAGGGGATGGCACTTTTTCTGGATGAGAATGAATAAATGAACAGATATTATGAAAGGAAATTACATCTTGTCGACAATACTGCTACTGTTATGTAACATATTGCCGGCTCAGGAAATAAGATACAGACTGGAAGTTGCAGGAACTACGGCATCGGAAAAGACACCGCCCACCTGGCACCTCTCCAACCGCCAGGGAATAAGTGGCGAAGTGGCTAAATATGGTTATGCAAGAGCCGCCATTGAGGGAGAAGACAGATTAGGAAAATCTTTTCTTCTTAACTGGGGTGCAGATATTATTGCCGGCAAGAATCTCACATCTTCTGTTTATATACAACAAGCTTTTGCCGATGTGAGCTGGAAGATGCTCACCCTCTCGGTTGGGCAAAAGGAACGTTGGGGCGAACTTAAGAACCATCGTTTATCTACAGGCGGGCTTGTTGAAAGCGGCAATGCACGCCCCATACCTCAAGTACGCATTGAAGTGCCGGAGTATTACGACTTCTTTGGTACAAACGGATGGTTCAAACTACGCGGACACATTGCGTATGGTTGGTTTACCGACGGCGACTGGCAAAAAGATTGGGTTGCCGAGGGTATGGGCCGCACCGTTGGTGTACGTTACCACTCAAAAGCCATCTTCTTTAAAGTTGGAAAAGAGGAGCGTTTTCCACTATCGGCAGAACTTGGTTTGCAGATGACTGCACAATTCGGAGGTACGGTCTATAACAAAGAGAATGTAACAGGAGTACATTATACCAACCCGAGCCGTATAAAAGATTATTTCAAGGCTTTCGTTCCAAGCAGTGGCGATGAAGAATATAGCGGAATGGACAAAGTGAATATTGCCGGTAACCAGCTTGGCAGCTGGCACGGAGCCATTAACTGGAAAGAGCAGGATTGGGAAGTGCGCACTTATTATGAGCACGTGTTCGATGACCACTCACAGATGTTCTGGGAGTATGGCTTATGGACCGAACAACTACTTGGTTTTGAGCTTAAACTAAAGAAATTCAATTGGATAAAAGGGATTGTGGTGGAATATTACAACCTGAAGAACCAAAGCGGCCCTGTATATCACGACACAACAGAGAGCATCCCCGACCAAATCAGTTGCCGCGACGACAACTTCAACCACGAATGGTACAACGGTTGGTTCAATTATGGAATGACCATAGGAACACCGCTTGCCACCTCACCCATATATAACGACGACAAAAAACTCATCTGTTACAACAACCGCGTAGAAGCATTCCATATAGGTGTTGAAGGAGAGCCCACCAACGAGCTTGGTTACCGCCTGCTCCTCACGCACTCTAACAACTGGGGAACATACAACAATCCATTCACCGATATTAAATCAAACACAGCAGGTCTTGTGGAAATATCGTACCACCCAAACTACCTGAAAGGATGGGAGGTGAAGGCATCTTATGCATTCGATAACGGCAGCCTTCACGGGAATTGCCGCAGCGGTATGCTCACCATAAGCAAATGTGGAGCTCTTGATTTCTGGAAAAAATAAGGAAAATTTGTTATGAAAAAAATAGTGTTCATTCTCTTTACAGCTATAGCCTGTACCGCCTGTCAAAAGGAGGACAACAACGGCGACCTCGGTGCCTTTTGGAAAATTATGACCATTGAAGAGCATTCAACGGGAACTACTGTGAACCTTGTCAACGAAAGCCACTTCTGGGGTATTCAGCTCGATTTGCTCGAAATAAGAAAGACAACCGACATCAGATATTATTTCCGTTTTCAGCACGTGGGCGATTCTCTCTTTGTACAAGGTATTAACAACCTGGAAAGTGATTTGAAATTATGGGGAATATATGACAATGCAAACGAGAGGTACGGAGTACTGCATCTCGATGACAAGAGTATGATTCTTGACTCCAAAAATGCAAGAATCACTTTCCGCAGTTTCTAACCACCATTTTATGAATATAGAACTTTTTATAGCTCAAAGACTCTACAAGGCAAGAAAAGGCGGGAAAAGAGTATCGCGCCCGGCAACGACTATTGCCCAATGGGGTGTGTCGGTGGGGTTGGTGGTAATGATGCTGTCGGTAGCCATTGTGGTGGGGTTCAAGGACGAAGTACGCAACAAAATCATAGGCTTTGGCGGACACATACAGATAAACTGCTACACTGCAGCCGAGAATGAACAACCATTTGTCATTGCCGACAGCAGTGCCATTTCCTCATTGCTTGCCTGCGATGGAGTAACCAAGGTGGAAACATATATACAAAGACCCGGACTCCTTGCTGTGGGTGAGGAATTTGAGGGTGTTATCCTAAAAGGTATCGACACCGGTTGCTACCCATCTTTTTTTGCCGAGAATATGAAAGAGGGTAAAATCCCCACCCCCGGCGATTCCATTAAGGAGACATACTGGGTGGTACTTTCAAAAGCAATTGCCGAAAAGACCGGTTGCTCGGTGGGCGACAAGATTAATGTATATTTTATGCACACCGGCATTAAAGCGAGACGTATGGTGGTAGCTGGTATCTATGAGACACATCTCTATGAGATGGACAACATATATGCCCTGACTGATATTGAGACCCTGCGACGCCTGAACGGGTGGAGCAAGGAACAGGTAAGTAACATAGAGATCACCACCGACAACTATGAAAAACTAGAAGAGAGAAGACTCTCTTTGATGCCTGTGGCAACGCAAATGGCAAACCGTAATAACCAGGAGCTGTATGTGCAGACAATCGAGGAACTCTCCCCTGCCCTTTTTGCGTGGTTGGGCATTTTGGACAGAACAGTGTGGGTTATTCTTATACTGGTTCTGGGAATTGCCGGTTTTACAATGGTGTCGGGGTTGCTGATTATAATCCTTGAAAAAAGCAACCTTATAGGTGTTCTCAAGGCTGTGGGTGCGCAGAACCTTTCAATAAGAAAAATATTTCTCTATTATTCATCCTTCATCATAGGACGCGGAATGATATGGGGCAACATTATAGCTATAGCCTTGTGCCTGTTGCAGCAATATACAGGTATAATAAAACTAGACCCAGAGATGTATTATATGAACTGCGTCCCCATTGAGTTCAGTTGGGTGATGATACCAATGAACATTCTTATGTTCATTATCTCGGTAGCAATGCTTGTAGTACCATCGATGCTGATATCAAGAATTGAACCAAGCAAGGCAATAAAGTTTGAGTAAATAAATTCCTACAATATATAAGAGAAAGGCTGTGCAATTGCACAGCCTTTCTCTTATATATCCCACTTGACTAAATCTCGTCGGAAAAAAGACTACCAGGCAAGGCACGACAGTTATAGCCGAATGCCATAGCTTCACCGTAAGCTCCTGCCGAGCGAATGGCAAGGATGTCTCCACGAACAGTTGCGGGTATCTTACGTTCCTTGCAGAAGACATCGGAAGACTCACATATGGGCCCTACTATATCATAGATTTCATCTTCACTTTGTGAGGTGAGATTCTCAATATAGTGATATGCATCATAAAGAGCGGGACGCACAAGATCATTCATTCCGGCATCAACAATAACAAACTGTTTGCAGGTACCTTTTTTTATGTATGTTGCACGGGTAATGAGCGAACCACACTGTGCCACAAGGCTGCGACCAAGTTCGAAATGCACCTGCTGCTCGGGCAGCAGTTTAAGGTTCTGCGCATATGTGGCAAAATAGAGTGCAAAATCGGGGATGGGATAGCAGTCAGGGGCATCGTAGCGTATGCCAAGACCACCACCCACGTTTATGTGGGGAAGCACAATTCCGCGTTTATCGCGCAGCATAATCTGCAACTCGTTCACTCGGCCGCAAAGGGCTATAAAGTCGTCCATCACAAGAATTTGCGAGCCTATGTGGAAGTGCAATCCTATGAGCTTTATATGAGGAAGAGCCTCTATGGCATCTATAACCTCGTCGAGTTGCTCATAATTCACTCCGAATTTATTTTCGGCAAGACCGGTGGTAATATTGGCGTGTGTGTGGGCACCAATATTGGGGTTTACCCTTATTGCAACCGAAGCCTCTACCCCACGCGCTGCAGCAAGTTCCTCTATTGCCTCCACCTCGGGGATAGACTCAATGTTGAAACAGAAGATTCCTGCATCAAGAGCTGTGGCTATCTCCTTGTCGGTTTTTCCCACGCCGGCAAAAACTATCTTGTCGGGTGTTATACCAGCCTTTAATGCAGCTGAGACTTCACCGCCACTCACACAATCGGCACCCATACCCGCGCCAGCCACAATCTGTAGCAGACGAGGATTGAAGTTAGCCTTTATTGCATAATGCACGTGGAAACCATCGTATTTTGCAGCCTCGGCCTGCGCTGTGGCAAGTGTCTCCTGCAACAGCGCAACATCGTAGTAATAGAATGGGGTTTCCTTTCCTGCAAACTTATCTACGGGGAATTTCATCTTCATTGTCGGTAAAGAGGGTTATTTTTTTGCGCTGAAGATATTCTCGCTCAATGAACGGAGAGCGCGCACCTTGTCCTCCTCACGCACAAGGAAAGAGATGTTGTAGTTGCTACCGCCATAAGATACCATACGCACGGGGATATCCTTCATAGCCTCCATAGCGCGTGCCTCGAAGCCAACATTCTCCCAGTCGAGGTCGCCGACAACGCATATAATGCACATATTCTTATCAACGGTAACAGTACCATATTTCTGCAACTCATCAACAATCTGCTCAAGCTTTCTGTCGTCGTCAATAGATACAGAAACACCAACCTCCGATGTACATATCATATCAATTGATGTCTGGAAGGTCTCGAAAATCTCGAACACCTTGCGCAGGAAGCCATAAGCGAGCAACATACGGCCCGACTTGATCTTGATAGCAGTAATGTTCTCCTTGGCGGCAATAGCCTTTATCTCACCGGGACGTGTAAGGTTGTTGTCAATGAGTGTGCCTTCGGCCGAGGGGTCCATTGTATTGAGAAGACGCACGGGAGTACCTGTGAGTTTTGCAGGGAGAATACAAGTGGGATGCAGAATCTTTGCACCAAAGTATGCAAGCTCGGCCGACTCCTCAAAGTGCAGGTGATGCACGGGCGAAGTATTATCTACGATACGGGGATCGTTGTTGTGCATTCCATCGATATCGGTCCATATCTGTACCTCGTCGGCATTTACTGCCGCACCGATAAGTGTAGCTGTGTAGTCGCTACCGCCACGCTGCAAGTTGTCGATGTGACCTTCGTCGTTCATGCAGATAAAGCCCTGAGCGATGTATATACGGCCTTTTGCATTAAGGTCGACAAGGGGAAGGATGTGAGAGCGGATATAACCGAGGTCTGGCTCACCGTTGGCTGCAAGACGCATAAATTCCAATGAGTTGAGAAGCTCCACATCAAGCCCTTTCTCGCGCATATAGAGAGTTACCATATTTGTAGAGATTATCTCACCCTGCGCCACAATCTCCTTCTCAAGGTTAATGTCGAGAGGCTTGAACGCCATAGAGTGCAGATGTGCAAATATCTCTTTTACTTTTGCAGTTGCAGCATCGGCAGCCTCCTGTGTCTCATAAAGTCCCTTAATTGTCTGACGATATTTGTCGAGCAACTGGTTGATATGCTCACAAGCTCCATTAGGGTTGCCGTTACGCAAATAGTTTGTAAATTCAATAAGAGAGTTTGTTGTTCCCGACATCGCAGAAAGAACTACGATTTTTGTCTCACCGTCCGATATTAGACGAACAACATTCTGCATACGCTCAGCCGAACCGACCGATGTTCCTCCAAATTTCAATACTTTCATATCTTTTCTATTTATTTTAATTATTTTCTTTAAAAAGTGATATCTGTTGCATTTCGTTAGCCACAATACGTTGAACAAGCTGCATTTTTCCTTCGGCGCAATTGTACTCTGTGCCGGGATAAGCCTTTAGCCATTGTTCATTGTGGGTAATCATCAGCACAGCACTCTTCTCTTCGCGACAAATGCGGTTAAGAAGACGCATAATATTGTTGCCAGTCTCGCTGTCGAGGTTGCCCGTCGGCTCGTCGGCAAGAATAAGTGCCGGTTTGTTGAGTATGGCACGGGCTATGACTATACGCTGCTGCTCACCACCCGAAAGTTCGTGGGGCATCTTGTAACCCTTTTGAGGAAGGTCGACAAGGTGAAGCACCTCGCGTATGCGTTTCTCTCGCTCACGCTCCGATTTCCAGCCCGTACAGCGCAACACAAAGTCGAGGTTGTCGTGTACGTTGCGGTCGGTGAGCAACTGGAAATCCTGGAACACAATACCTATGCGTTTACGCAATGCCTGCAATTTCTTGCTGCGCAACTTGCTTATGTCGTATTCGTCGAAAACCATAGCTTCACCATCGGTTATGGGAACTTCACCATAAATGGTCTTGAGCAAAGTGGATTTGCCCGAACCTACAGCACCCACTATATAGGCAAACTCCCCCTCTTCCAGTGTGAAGGAGACATTCTCCAATATTATCTTAGAGTCGATGTGAATGTCGACATTCTTGTATTTTACAATTGCCATATCTCTTTCAAAATAGTTGTATACCCTGCTCCAGCATAGTTCTGCACTGTGCGCAAGGCCCATTATTCTACAAAAATAGGTAGTTTTTTCCGATTTTTATGGAATAATGCGACTAAAAAACAAGAAAGTGTTGCTTTTTTTTACAGAAAAGCACCCATCTGCAATTAAAATGCAGAATTGTATCAATTTTAGGATAACTACTGTTTCAAGTTTAACTCAAATAAACAAATTATTTTGATTTTTTTACGTACCTTCGCGTAGCGAAATTAAATATAAGATGGCCGAATACACATCAGTCTTTTTCAAGAAAGTACCTAAATATTTGCTCGAGAAGAGGAATCAGATAATAATGTTCCTTTTCGTATCAGTCTTTGCCATTGTTTTCATAAACATATTCAAGCCTTTCGGTTCAATAAACTGGGTGCATAAAGGTATGTCCCCCACGCTTTACTTTGTATGGTCTACAATACTTGTGACCATAGGTATGTTTGTGGTGGCTATAAGCCGTGTAATAATGTACGCATATTCACGCATACCCGGAAACATGATCAACAACCTGCAATACATCGCCTGGATATGTGTAGAGCTGTTACTGCTGTCGGGGGCGTTCACCCTGCTGGCAATACTTACAGAGGTGGGGCCCACACAGGACCCGCTGGTAATATACAAACACGCTCTCGAAAACACAATTTTCATTCTGTGTATTCCCTATCTCCTGTGCATCCTGTTCTTCTCATATCAAGAGCGTTCGGCAAAGCTCAAGACACTTATGAGTGAGAATATTGGATTCAAATCGAGCACCCTTATATCGATACGCGACTCACGTGGCGTGCTACAACTCTCTGTTGCAAAAGAGAATCTCATATACATAGAGTCGGCCGACAACTATATATGTATATGGTACATAAAGAATGAACAGCTCAAGAAACAGCTGATGCGCATAACAATGAAAGACATAAGCGAACAGCTTGCCGACACAAATATTGTGCGCTGCCACCGCTCATATATGGTAAATCTAGACCTTGTAAAGGTTATGCGTCGCGAAAAAGAGAACCTATTCCTGGAGTTTGGAGTACCCAATGTAAAAGAAATACCAATTTCAAAGACCTATGGCGAGCAGGTTCTGCGCCGCCTGGTTCCAATATCATAAACACTGAAAAAAAGATGAAAAGAATTGCAATTTTTGCCTCGGGCAGCGGCTCAAATGCCGAAAATATTGCCAACTATTTTAAGAATAACGAAAATGTGGAAATATCACTTATCGTTGCAAACAATCCCAACGCATACGTTATTGAGCGTGCAAAGAAGCTCGGCATCCCCTGCAAGGTTGTTACAAAAGCTGAATTTATGGCTGCCGACACCATTCTTGATCTAATGGCAGAATACAAGATAGACCTCATTGTGCTTGCAGGTTTCCTTTTGCTCGTTCCCGAGAAGCTCATAAATGCCTTCCCCTCACGCATTGTAAACATACACCCCGCACTGTTGCCTAAGCACGGTGGTAAAGGTATGTACGGCGACCGCGTACACAGGGCTGTTGTGGAGAGTGGCGACACAGAAAGTGGTATCACCATCCACCTTATAGATGCCGACTACGACAAGGGTGTTACATTCTTCCAGGCGAAGTGCGAGGTGCTCCCCACCGATACACCAGACGATGTTGCAACCAAAGTACACGCTTTGGAATATGAGCATTTTCCCCACGTAATTGAGGAGATACTCAACCAGCTCGGCTAATAAAATTCCACGTATTGCTGAAAAATTGATTCAATAATACCTATAACAAAGAGAGGTCACATCCCGGGATGTGACCTCTCTTTTCTTTGTTCATATCACACTATTACTGTGCCAAAGCCTCAATTTCCTTAAGCTTGGCCTCCATATTAAGGTTGTAATAACACTGTGAAAGACCATTGAGCCAAAGTTCCTTCTTGTCGGGAGCAAGCTCACGCAACTTCTCAAAGTAAGGCATAGCCTCTTTGAAATAACCGTTGATAACCTCCTTATCTTTCTTCAACTGCGCACGGTCCAATTTTACACTTGCCTGTTTGGTACTATACTCCTGAGCTTTACCTACATAGCTCAAAGCAATGTTTCTCAATGCATTGACATATGTGGGGTCAATCTCCAAAGTCTTCTTGTACCAATCAAGTGCAGTGTCCATATCGCCCTGTTGCTGTGCTATATAAGCCTTAAGATAGACAAAGAGAGGGTTAGAAGGGTTAGAAGCTATAAGCTCATCGGCAAGAGTATTAAGTGCCTCCTTATCGCCAGCCTTGTCATAATAAGTGATAAGAGTCTGGTAGAAGAAAGGATCCTCAGGGAATTTTGCAACACCCTCCTTCAACAAAGCAATCCACTCCTCTGTTCTGCCAAGAGACTCATAAGCTGTAGCCTTGTAACGATAGATGCTATTTGCTTTAGCTTCGTCCTGGAGAGCAAGGTCGGTATATTTGAGAACCTTCTCGTAGTCCTCAAGACGCATACCGCAAAGAATAGCATTAAATGCGGCTGTAATGTTGTAAACCTTCTCTGCAGGCTGTATAAAATCCTTCAGCAAGTGATGCTCGGTAAGGTCTACAAACTTTGCAAATTGCGCATAAGCCTTTTCATAGTTACCTTTGTTGTAATAGAACGAGCCACCATTGTACATCAGGTTACGGTTCTCGTACAAAGCAACCTTAATAAACTCGGCATACTTGGGAGCTACCTTGCCTTTTGCATCGGGAGCATTATCGAGAGAATCGCATTTCTCCAGCTCATAAATAAGCTGACCGCAGTTGGTATAGAAAGCATCCATATCTATCTGAGCGCCGGCTACGCGAGCCGCATTCTCGTTCTCAACAATGGATTTGCGTGACTTTGCCGCAACAAACCATATATAGGGGTCGTTGTTTACCAACGGGCTGTTTATGCACGCCTGTATATTCTCAAGCGCTGTTGCAGGGTCCTCTACAATAATTTTTTCAGCATCTTTAGCTACAACCATAAGGGCTTTTGCCTCTCTTTTTTGAGCTTTAAGCTCCTCCTTTGACAATGTCTGACCGAATGCTATTGTGGCAGACAAAATCAAAGTCAATGATAATGCAAGTTTTTTCATTTCATCTATAATTTTATTGGTTAATTATTTGTTTCAATATTCTCTGGAGTGTCGGTATTTTCAACAATTTCGGTTACATTGCCCTCTTCAACCACTTCTTCGCGGTTCACCTTGCATACAGAACCGATGCAATCGTTCTTCTTACCAAGGTTGATAACCTTTACTCCCTGTGTGGCGCGGCCAATAACAGGTATCTGCTCAACAGCTGTGCGGATGGTTATTCCCGATTTGTTTATTATCATCAAATCGTTCTCGTCATTAACATCCATAATCGCAACAAGCTCACCTGTTTTTTCAGTAACCTTAAGTGTCTTCACACCCTTGCAACCACGGCTCACTGTAGGATAATCCTCAACCTTTGAACGCTTACCGAAGCCTTGCTCTGAAAGAACAAGAATGCTGTGGTCGCAGTCGGCCTCCTGAGGCAGAACTATCATACCTACTACTTCGTCGTTCTCGTCAAGTGCCATACCCTTAACACCGGTTGCTGTACGTCCCATTGCACGAACTGTAGTTTCGTTGAAACGAACGGCACGACCTGTACGGTTGGCAAGAATGATATCGCTGTTGCCGTCGGTGAGAGCAACTGAGATTACGCGGTCGTCCTCGCGGATGCTGATAGCAATGATACCGTTTGCACGGGGGCGTGAGTACTGCTCAAGAGAGGTCTTCTTAATTATACCCTGCTTGGTGCAGAAGACTATATTATGGCTCTCAATGAAATTCTTGTCGGCAAGTGTCTTCACGCGTACAAAAGCATTGACAGCATCGTCCGACTCAATATTGAGCAGATTCTGTATTGCGCGTCCTTTTGAGTTCTTGTTACCCTCGGGAATTTCGTATACCTTGAGCCAATAGCACTTACCACGCTGTGTAAAGAAGAGCATTGTGTTGTGCATGGTGGCTGTGTAGATATACTCGATAAAGTCTGAATCGCGCGTGTCGCTACCTTTAGAGCCCACTCCGCCGCGGTTCTGGCTACGGTACTCGGTAAGGGGAGTACGTTTGATGTAACCCATATGAGAGATTGTGATAACCATCTCGTCGTCGGCGTAGAAGTCCTCGGGGTTGAAGTCGTTTGATGCAGAATAGTCGATGCGGCAACGACGCTCGACGCCATACTTCTCTTTAATCTCTATAAGCTCGTCCTTTATTACAGTCTTGCAGAGCTCCTCATCGGTAAGGATTGCTGTGTAGTACTCAATCTTGCGCTGCAACTCTTCGAACTCTGCGTGGAGTTTCTCCTGGTTGATACCGGTAAGCTGGCCAAGACGCATCTCTACAATAGCGTTTGCCTGTGCATCGCTCAAACCGAAGCGGTTCATCAACGCCTGACGTGCATCGGCAGGAGATTTTGCAGCTTTTATTATACGTACAACCTCGTCAATGTTGTCCGATGCAATAATGAGTCCCTCTATGATGTGAGCGCGCTCCTGTGCCTTGCGAAGGTCGTACTTTGTACGACGTATAACAACCTCGTGACGATGATCAACGAAGTTCTTAATACAATCCTTCAACGAAAGCAACTGGGGACGGCCGTGTACAAGAGCAATACAGTTTACGCTGAATGAAGTCTGCAAAGCCGACATCTTGTAAAGTTTGTTCAGCACCACGTTGGCATTGGCATCGCGCTTAATGTCGATTACAATGCGCATACCAGACTGGTCCGACTCGTCATTGATATTGGAAATTCCTTCAATCTTCTTCTCATTGACCATTGATGCAATGTCCTTGATAAGTTCCTCTTTAAGTACGTTATAAGGAATTGCTGTTACAATAATCTTTTCGTGTGTATCCTGCTCAATTTCAGCAACGGCACGCATAATTACACGACCACGACCTGTCTCGTATGCCTCGCGCACACCTGCAACACCCAAGATATCGCAACCAGTGGGGAAATCGGGTGCTTTCACGTGCTGCATAAGGCCGTCGGTGTCTATTTCGGGGTTATCGATGTATGCAACACAAGCATCTATAACCTCGCCCAAGTTGTGAGTGGGAATATTTGTTGCCATACCCACAGCAATACCTGTAGCACCATTGACAAGGAGGTTAGGAATACGAGTAGGCATTACTGTAGGCTCCACAGTCTCGTTGTCATAGTTAGGCTGGAAATCTACAGTCTCTTTGTAGAGGTCTTCTGCCATATCCTCACCAAGTTTCTGCAAACGCGCCTCGGTATAACGCATCGCAGCGGGTGAGTCTCCGTCGATAGAACCAAAGTTTCCGTGACCGTCGATAAGAGGATAGCGCATTACCCAAGGCTGTGCCATACGTACAAGCGCACCGTAAACCGATGAGTCGCCGTGAGGGTGATACTTACCAAGCACATCACCCACAGTACGTGCCGATTTCTTAAATGCCTTGTCCGAAGTGTTTCCCAACTCCATCATACCATAAAGGATACGACGATGAACAGGCTTTAGTCCATCGCGAACATCGGGAAGAGCACGTGCAACAATTACCGACATCGAGTAATTTATGTACGAGGTGTGCATTTCGTCCTCGACATTTACTTTTATTATTCTGTCGTTATCAATCATAAATGTGTTTATAAATTATTTTTTTGTTATACCTTATTTATATATAGTAAATCTTTGTAAAATTACTCATTTTTGGCGAAACAGCCAAGACTTTTAAACTTTATTAAGCCATAAAAGCGCATAAAACCGCGTTTTAAGGCAAAAAGCTCTTAAACGCGGTTTTATCGGGCAATAAACAAGTCTTTTTTTTACATAAGGCTCAATTCCCACCCTTTTTCTACATCCTCCTCTTTTGCAGGAACGCCATTCTCCATCTGCGACATTGCCGATACAATCCTGCACATTACAGTTTTCTCTGCAGCATTTATTTTTGCTTCAGGCGAGAGAGCACTTTTCTTTGCCACAAAAGCAATATAAGCCTCTGTGTCGTTTTCCACCGGCGGCGCCCAACGACTCACCCACTGCACAAGAGTATCAAGCCCGTGGAGCTGCTTATAATTCCTCAATGTAACAAAAGCAGCCCTATAGCCCCAACAAGAATCTGTAAAAGTAAAAAATGCCGAGTCTTTCTGCTCGGTGGCCAATCCTTTCCACCGCGTACCGTTGCGACGGATGTTCAAAGGATTATTGTTTCGTAAACCTCTTGAGATTTTCATTTTTTGCATCAAAGTTAATATGGGTACGAAATTTTAAAGTTTCGTAATTGACACAAATGCGAGCGAAGGATAATATATTTGTGGTAATTTAAAATAAAAGTCTTATTTTTGCGAGAGTTTAGCCGACAGTCATCAGTGCAGGCTAAAAAGCAGGATTGCCTTCGAGGAATTTTTGAAAGACAATTTTCCCACCACAATCCAATTGTTACACCCGAAAAACCAATTTACATTTATAAATTTACTATGCGTGTAGATATAATTACAACATTCCCCGAGATGATGGAAAGCTTCTTTAACACATCTATTATGGGACGCGCACAGCGCAACGGATATGCCGAAATTTGTTTACATAATTTACGGGATTATACAACAGACAAGCACCGCCGAACCGACGACTATCCCTTTGGTGGCTGCGCCGGACTGGTTATGAAGATTGAGCCTATTGACAACTGTATAAAACACCTAAAGGCACAAAGAGAGTACGATGAGGTCATTTACACCTCTCCCGACGGTCTGGTTTTTGACCAACCAATGGCAAATTCCCTCTCAATGAAGCAAAATCTCATATTTTTGTGCGGTCATTACAAGGGAATAGACCACAGAATACGCGAACACTTGATTACCAAAGAGATAAGCATTGGAGACTATGTATTAACCGGCGGCGAATTGGCTGTTGAGGTAATATGCGACGCGGTTATTCGCCTAATTCCGGGGGTAATTTCCGATGAAACATCGGCTCTTTCCGACTCTTTCCAGGATAATTTGCTTGCACCACCCGTCTACACACGCCCCGCTGAGTATAACGGATGGAAAGTACCCGATGTCCTGCTCTCCGGACACGAAGCAAAGATACGCCAGTGGGAGTTTGAGCAGTCACTTGAGCGCACAAAACGCTTGCGCCCCGACCTTCTTGACAAATAAGAAAAAATATTACATTTACATCCGTATATACAAAAATAAACCAGCCGAAAGACTGGTTTATTTTTGTATATAACACCGCTTGATAAACTGAACTATATAACGGTTAAAGAACGTTCTTGTCGAACGTATAAGGTCTGTGAATGAACTTCGCAGGGCGCTCATAAGAGAGTACTTTTGCAGGAACACCGGCAACTGTTGCACCCATAGGAACATCCTTTGTTACAACCGAACCCACACCTATGGAAGAACCACTTCCGATATTCAACGCACCAACCATTGAAACACTGGGAGCAACGTGTACGTTATTACCAATATACGCACCCCTATCGCCATTGCTTCCAATTGATGTAAAATGGAACAGGTTTACATTATTTCCAATAATAGATGTGGTGTGCACCAAAGTACCAAAAAAGTGTCCGATATACAAGCCATACCCAATTTTGGTACTTGTATATATCTGTATACCATATCTCTTCTGGAAACGCTTCAGAAAGAATTTGGTAATGGGATAAAGGAACCCCTTATGGCACGACATACGGAACCAGAAGTAGAAAGCAATGGTTCTCCCGGTAAGACAATACCAGAGCACACGCCAGATACTGCACAAATACCCTTGATGGCGATACATATCGCTCTGCGCCAACACAAAACAGTCTTTATAACTGCGAGGTATGGGAATGGTTATAACCTCTTCCCCTACATTATATTTTTGATAATCCATTCGATAGTTGTATAGTATATATTAAAAACACCTCTGTACTGTTTACGACAATACAGAGGTGTATGGGCTCATTAAATCTCCAACGCACCGATAAGTTCATTAACAGAACTCATCTTATGGCGCACAAGATAATCTTCTATATAGTCGACAATTTCACCGGTTACGGCAGGGTTCATAAAGTTAGCTGTACCCACCTCTATTGCCGAAGCACCTGCAAGCAGAAACTCAATGGCATCGCTGCCTGTGGTAATGCCGCCTATACCCACAACGGGTATCTTGACAGCTTTGGAAACCTGCCAAACCATACGCAAGGCGATAGGTTTCACTGCAGGGCCACTCATACCACCGGTAATGGTAGAGAGCAGAGGACGACGCTTCTCGCTATCTATCGCCATACCAAGAAGAGTGTTTATAAGCGATACACTGTCGGCACCGGCACCCTCAACCGCACGCGCAATTTCAGTAATGTCGGTAACATTGGGAGAGAGCTTTACTATAAGGGTTTTGGGATACGCCTTACGCACCGCCGAAACCACCTCGGCTGCCGAAGCTGGCTGAACACCGAATGCCATACCACCCTGTTTTACATTAGGACACGATATATTAAGCTCTATCGCAGGTATTTTATCGAGCGCAGCAACCTTCTCGGCGCAAGCTACATAATCCTCAATACAGGCTCCAGAAACGTTTACAATAACATTTGTATCGAGGTCCTTCAACTGGGGATATATGTTTTCGGCAAAGTAATCGACACCCTTGTTCTGCAAACCGACAGCATTCAACATACCCATAGGGGTTTCTGCGCTGCGGGGATATGGATTACCCTCACGATGGTTAATCGTGGTTCCTTTCACTATAAAGCCACCCAACTTGTTCAAGTCTACAAAATCGGCAAATTCAAGACCATAGCCGAATGTTCCCGAAGCGGTGAGGACAGGATTCTTCAACTCCAATCCTCCTATTTTAATATCAGTCTTTACCATTTTAATTCATCTATAGAAAATACAGGACCATCAGTACAAACACACTTGTGCCCCTCTTTTGTGTCTTCGACACAGCAGAGGCAGGCACCAAGGCCACACGCCATCTTGTTCTCGAGCGACACCTCGCAGGGGATATTATTCTCGCGGGCATACTTGGCCACAGCAAGCATCATAGGTTTGGGACCACAGGTATATATCTGTGTGAAATTATCCTTCAGCACAGAATGGTTGGTTACAAACCCCTTTTCGCCCAATGAGCCATCCTCGGTTGTATACTCCACTCTTCCAAGAGCTTCGTAAGCCTCGCGGCGATACAGATCCTTCGCTGCGCGTGCACCAATAAGCAATGTAAAATTATAGCCACCACGCTTCAACGCCTCGGCAAGGTAGTAAAGCGGAGCGCAACCAACACCACCACCCACAAGCAAAAGATTGGCACTTTTGTCGGTGGGCATTGTAAAGCCATTACCGAGGGGAAGAAGTGTATTCACCTTATCGCCAACCTTAAGGGCACCGAGCCAGCGTGTACCATCGCCCACAAGCTGTACAAGGAAGCCTATCTCATTCTTTTCGGCATCGAAACTGTGGATTGAAATGGGACGACGCAGCATAACGCTGGGGGTGCCGTCTATACGCAACTCGGCAAATTGCCCGGGAAGAGCAGCCGGCAGAGGCTGTTCGCTCGTCATAATGAGCAACACACAGTTTGCATTGAGCTGTTCAACCTCTTTTATTGTCAAATCGACAAGAACTTTTTTCATAGCTAAATTTGTTTAATTGTGGCGAAGATAACATAATTTCATTCTCGGAACAAATTATTGAAAAAAGAACTCTCTCCTGCAAACAAAAAAACGCTGCAACCCCCGCATTAAAGGGTGCAGCATTTAATATAAGGTGTTGGAGATTTATTTTTCAGGTATCATAGTTTCGTATGTACCATCGGTATAGAATATCCTTATCTCCTTTATTCTTTTTGTTGCAGCAGTAGCGGGCGTTGAAGTAGTTGCTGTACGCGTTGAACGGCGTGGAGCACGCTCGGGCGCTACATTACGGCGAATATCAACCTTCGGCTGTGATTGCATAGCAGAAGGCTCCGCAGTAGCTGCTGTTGCAGCAAACGACGAAAACAACTCATTCTGTACAGGCGGCATAGCAGGAGATTGGCTTGGAAGCGCCTCTTGGACACGTTCCATATCACCTGTCGGCGCATTTCCCTTGCCCGTCATCAACCATTGCATATCAAGCCCTGGAAATGCGTCAAAAATCTTGAGCATAACCTCCAGGCTCGCTTTATTGCGACCACTTATTATATGGGAAACAGATGCGCGCTGTATTCCGGTTCTGTCGGCAAATTGAGAAGGCGTCAGATTATAGCTCTTCATTATCAATTCTATCCTGTCACGCTCGTTCATAAAAATATGCAGTTTTAAGAGTTTACAATATTAAAATCAATTTCAATGGTACAAAATTAATAAAACATTTTTTATTTCACAACACCAAATTAATTTTTGAAAACAGATGATGTTTGCATCAATTTACATACGTAACACACACTGCTACAACAACAAATTGTCAACAACACATAGACAGGAATACACAGCCGCAGGGAAAGAGCAAGAGCCAGAAGAACACCCGGAAATCACACACACATATATAATACTTTAACAAACTTAGCTAATTTATTGATTTAAAGCAATTAATTGTTTGAAAACACACAAAAATATGCAAAAACAGCATACTCATCATAAAAACAAAGGGAGATTTGTTCATCCAAAAGAGTGCAAAACAATATCTATCTCATTTATTTTTAACAGATTAAGACATTAGAATACAAAATGCATATTTCTTACATACAGCATTTATACGTTATCAACAGGTGTAAAACCCCACTGTTAATTACGTTTGATAAATAGACAGAATAGTGTTTACAAACAGCCACCCCACTCTGTTTACAAACATAACAAAACTTGCAGACACTACGCAACCACATCTTTAAAACATACCAACTTTACGAATGTATATACAAATGTAATAACAAAAGACACACTGTAAACAGACAAATTTGCGTATATTTATTAAAAACCACCCTGCAAGAAGGTGCAAAAAGGGGGATTGCAAGCGAGAATTGAAAATTTGCCGTATAAATACCAGAGAAGATATGAATTTTAGATTCTCAAAGGGTCAAAAACAGCCTACAAGACGAAATATCAACAAGTTAAGCGCCAAAACAATACTCCCTTAAAAGAATAAAATAGAAAAACTGGAAGAAAAGAAGAAGAAGAGCTGAAGTGGGAGATAACACCACTATCAAGCAAGCGAGAAGAAAAGCAAAGACGGGGGAGTAATAAATTTCACCCATCTAACCCTGCTCTATTTTATACGGACTGGAGAAACATTCACGAACAACAAGCAGAAGAGAAAGCAACAAAGCCACCCTGCCGCCTGAACCGAAGCGAGAGCGCAATGTAAAAGCAAAAAGCCAGACATTTACCCGACCACAGACACACTACCCTATAAAAATAAAACCGGATGCAACTGCCATTATAGACAACTATGCACCCGGGCTTTATTCTTTAAACGAAATGTGCGCTGTACTGCATTTATTCTGCAATACCAAGTATCAGCGATACAAGCTTTGTTACATCGGCTACATTTATAACTCCATCACCTGTCAAGTCAACATCGCCTATATTCAAACCATTAGACGAAGGATTAAGAATACACTCAACAATGGTTGTTACGTCGGCAACGTTTATAACTCCATCACCTGTGATATCCCCCACCATAGACAATGTGGAAACGGATATATACTCCGAGAAATCGGACGACTCGTCGCCATCGCTTGCCGACACTCTGTAACGGTACTCCGTTTGCGGCAGAAGCCCAGTAAAGAGGTATGAGGTTGCCGTTGTAGCGGTGCGCAACACAGAACTGCTACCCTCTTCCTGCAATTCAACAACATACTCCACTGCGCCTTCTACAGCTCCCCAATTGGCACGGAAGCTTGTAGCTGTAACCTCGCTTGCAGAAAGAGCTGCAGGAGTATCCACAGCATCCATCATAAAGGAGAAAGAGATTATTCCATTCTCGTGCTTTATCCTTGTCACAGGCTTGCCCAAATAACCTCCAGTGTACACAGTGGCCGCAGGGTTAGAAGTGTCGGTAAACTCGTTTTTACCAGTTGTGCCGGGCCATACGTCGCCCCTATAACTAGCCGCAACCTGCGAACCGTTACTGCCGTTTGACGTAAGGATTTCATTATCGGCGTGAACGAGCGCATAACGCAGGTGGCTCTTCGATGTATTCACAGTGTTATTATCCCAGGCACTCTTGTTGTAATCGACGTGAGTAATCAACATACCCGCATTAAAGAGGTAGGTATCCCAGCCTTTCTGCTGGCGGTTCTCAAGAACATAGTACTCATTACTATTTGCATCATTAACAATTTTATAACCTTTACCATCATTCGAATCTATAGACGCCATAGAGTATCGCCCTTTTTTGCTAAGAACCTCCATAGACTTCCAACCCATAAAGTCGCGCTCATACGCACTATACCCCACAGGTACAAATCCCTCGGCAGCGTAGCAACCGAGATCCATAATATCCCAATAACCGAATGTGGATTTTCCGGAACCCTTTGTGTCGTAAAAGTCGGGCAACCCCAAGCAGTGCGAAAATTCGTGCAGCATAGTTCCTATACCCGACAGATAATACACGCCGTAAGTCTGGCTGAAATCCTCGCTTATGGCAAGTTCGTTTGAACAGGCGTAAGTATTTAGTTTCACACCATCGTGTGTCTTTCTACCCACTGTTGCCGAAAGAGTCCATTGATGTGGCCAAATAGTATTTGTGCTATTACCTGTAACATTCTCGCCATAACCGGCATAGATGCAATAGACAAATTCCACCTCACCGTCACCATCGTTGTCAAACTTCGAGAAATTGAAATTTGCATCGGCAGCAGAAAGGCCGTCGGCAATCATATTTCCGGGGCGTGAATCTTCGCCAGCAGAATTATTGGCACCATAATAAGCCATAGTCTTGGGCAAAGTGATAATATCAGTAACCACAAAATGGGGGGTAAAGGCACCGCCTGACTGTGCAATAAAATAATCCTTTGCACTACCTATAGATTTTGCAATGGGATTATCGTATCCCTCATAATTCTCTTTGTTGAGAAAATCGGAAATAACCTCTTTTGTAAATTTAAACTTCACATCGCTATACTCCACCAAGAGAACGGGCACGTATACATCACCCTTCGGAGCTATTGATGCAGCTCTCGAAGAGGCATAAACAGCTGCGCGGGATTTTGAAATTTCCTGCATCTCACTGCGCATACCCGAAAAATCATTGGCATCGATAAGAGATTGCTCGTCAAAGCTGCGCGCACCGCTGTTATGAGCCAAGAGCGTGCTTGCTACAAGATTCCCCTCGTCGGTAAGAACGGCATAATAATAATCACCACCTTCTCCCTTAACAATGGGAACACCATCAATAGTTGAATAGTATTTAAAGGCCTCGTCGCCATTCAACTGAATATACAACTCGGTGCCATCAGACTGCTTGTACGAAATAATCATTTTATTTGCCGGAGCTGCAAAAAGAGTATTTACAGCAAAAACCAACAAAAGCAAAAGAAATACAAATCTTCTCATTAAATATTTTTCTATGTTAAGTTTTCAAAACACACTACGCTTGCACGTTTGCTTTTTCTCCACGAGCGAATACGACACAATACGCAGTTTATCTTTGATATCGGGTCAAAGGTAAGAAAAATATTTAAATAATTTATTATTTAAACAAAACTGTTTAAACATTTGCCACAATACAACAAACCATCAATCTTCCGATTTTCCAACAAGGAAAATACCCACACAAATTAGCGACAAGGCAAAAAGCAGGGGGACATCGAAACGATCCTGCCCGGTAAGCAGAGATATAACGGTAGCGGTAACCAGAGTTACATAGCTGTACATTGAGACAAGAGTCGCTTTAAGATACTTCACACCCACAGGAACAAGCAAATAGCTCAATGCCGTTGGGAAAAGCAGTACAAAAAGCAGGGTGAGAATGGCTGTAGAATCATACTCCACAAATAGCTTCGGGACAGTACATCCAGAAACAACAAACGCCACCACCGACGAGGTAAACGCTCCCAAGAAAGTATATTTAAGCATAACAATGTTGCTCACACGTCGCAACATTGCCGAGGAAAAAAGCAGATACCAGGCATAGAGCAAAGAGCTGACAAAAGCCATTGAATTTCCAAGAAAAGGGTGCGAAGCATACTGGTGCGACGACTCGGAAAAAATAGTCGCCACCACTCCTGTAAAACCAAGCAATATACCAAAGACCTTGCCCCGAGTAACTTTTTCGTTGCGGCAGAGAACCGAAAAAACGAACACCCAGATAGGCTGTAAGGCATTCAATATAGCGAAATTCACGGGAGTGGTATAAGAGATACCAATTGCGTAAAGCATCATATACCCGAAAACCGCAAAAGCACCAAGCAGAAAGAGCTTCACCCGGTCACGATGCGTAGAGAGGTCGGGCTTGCAGAATATCCCCACCGCCCAAAAGAATAACGTGCCGAACATAAGGCGCAGGGCAACAAAGCCACTTGGTGTGAACCAGGAAGCAAGCAAGTACTTGCTGCAATTCACATTAAACCCGGCAGAGATGCGCGAAACAATGAGCGCAACGGAACCCTTCAACGTATTGTTCATCGCTTAGCGGCTTTTATAATGAAACCTCTCACCAACAAAAAGGCAAAGCCAACTGCACACGCACAACTATTCAAAGCAAAGGCAAACCGCGCACTCTTCACGCCCGACAGCTCCTGCAGAAAATCGACAACCGGCGGACACACCACAATGGCAACATAATTCATAGTCATCACAAGCGCAAGGGCAAACGCCACCCTTTCGGCAGTGGCAACCTTTGTGGTGAGGTCATATATATAAGGTTGCGCCACGCCATAGCCAACGCCTGCCAAAAAGACACCAATAATAATTGCCACCAACGCCTTATTAAAAAATACCAGCAACAAGCCACACCCAATGAGCAACAGGCAGAGCATAAAAACATTACCGCGCAACAAACTCAATATGCGGTTCAAAAAGAGCCCTGGCAACATTATGGAAAGGAAGAAAAGAGAAATAACAAGCCCCGAACTGCCACTGTCGTGCCCATATTCACTCATCAGAAAAGGAAGGTTCACACTCACAACCATCACCAGATATGTAATAAAGAAATAATAAAGCATCAGTTTAACAAGAGCCTTATAATCAATTTTAGAGCAAGAAGTTACATCACTTGCTACAACATCATTAGAATCGGCAACCTCCTCGTCGGCACTCTTAATAAACCTCACAAGCAACAAGGATACAGCAGGCAACAAATAGACAAGAAAAGGCAAACGCCACTGTACCTCGGCAAGATAACCGGTTACAGCCGTAGCCACCACAAGTGCGAGATTGTTTATTGCAGAGCAGTAACCAAACTGGCGCGTACGCTGCTCCCCCTTAAAGAAACGCGAAACAAGTGAGGTGGAAAGAGGGGTTATTATACCGGCACCTATGCCCAGAAAAGCACTCACCCACACAAGCTCCGTAACCGACTTGCAGAAGAAATACAATATTCCACACAAAAGAAACAGCCACAAACCCGTATAGAGCAAGCGTATATACCCCACCGCATTGGTCAAATGTCCGGCAAGCAATATAAAAGGTATAATAAGCAACGACGGCAACGAAGTAAGCATCTGTATATCAAGCTCCGTCGCACTCTTGAATATTTCCGACAAGTCACCCAATATAGGTGATATTGCAAGCCCGGGCAACGAAGTGAGTGCCGACACTGACCATATACCCAATAACGCCCACAAAGTAATAGTTCCTTTTCCTGTATCGATTTTCATACTCTCTTTTTTTAAAATTATACTAACGCACAACAAAAACAGACAAGAAAAGGTTCACCACCCCTCGCAATCATAAAAAAAGCAAATAAGCGAACCGAAGATTGCGCAGATTCGTTCATAGGCTACCAACAGGATTACAAACCCTAAAAATTAAAGAAAATGAAACAGAACGAGAATCACAAAGAGACAGGAGTTACAACTGCAGTGTTCGGCTCGCAGGAAATGCTTAAATCGGCACCCACCGACAAGATTCCCCAGCACTCCACCACTCCCGAGATTGCCTATCAGATGGTGAAAGACGAAACATACGCACAGACACAGCCGCGTCTGAACCTTGCGACATTCGTAACCACCTATATGGATTCATACGCAACAAAGCTTATGAACGATGCCATAGCCATAAACTACATCGACGAAACAGAGTATCCGCGCATAGCCGTGATGTGTGCAAAATGTATCAACATCATCGCGAACCTCTGGAACACCCCCGAACAGGCAAAATGGAAAGCCGGAGCATTGGGCATTGGTTCGAGCGAAGCCTGTATGCTTGGTGGTGTAGCCGCTTGGCAACGCTGGAAGAAACGTCGCGAAGCAGCCGGCAAGCCCTGCGACAAACCCAACTTTGTAATTTCATCGGGCTACCAGGTGGTATGGGAGAAATTCGCTCAATTGTGGCAGATTGAGATGCGTACCGTTCCCCTCACAACCGAAAAACTAACCCTCTGCCCCGAGGATGCCATCGCAATGTGCGACGAAAACACCATCTGCGTAGTACCCATACAAGGTGTCACCTGGACAGGTCTTAACGACGATGTAAAAGCCCTCAACGATGCTCTCGACGAGTATAACAAGAAGACCGGCTATGAGATTCCCATCCACGTAGATGCAGCATCGGGCGGTTTCATTCTCCCCTTCCTCGAGCCCGACAGAGTATGGGATTTCCGCCTCAAATGGGTTCTCTCAATTAGTACCAGCGGTCACAAGTATGGCCTTGTTTACCCCGGACTCGGCTGGGTTGTTTGGAAGGATAAAAAATACTTGCCCGATTCTATGTCATTCAGCGTAAACTACTTGGGAGCCGATGTAACACAGGTGGGCCTGAACTTCTCGCGACCCGCAGCACAGATTCTTGGACAGTATTACCAGTTCATACGCCTTGGTTTCGAAGGTTACAAAGCAATACAGGAGAACTCTTTGGAGATTGCGAGATATCTGCACACCGAGATTGGAAAGATGAAACCATTCCGCAATTACAGCGAGGAAGTTACAAACCCGCTCTTCATCTGGGAGATGAAGGAAGAGCACGCAAAGAAGTGCAAATGGACTCTTTACGACCTGCAGGATAAACTCAAACAGAGCGGTTGGATGGTACCAGCATACACCTTGCCTGCAAAGTTGGAAAAGACAATTGTTATGCGCCTTGTGGTGCGCAACGGTTTCAGTCGCGATATGGCCGACCAGCTACTCTCCGACATTACTGCGGCTGTTGCAGAGCTTGAGAAATTGCAATACCCCACACCTTCGCGCATCTCCCTCGAGAGCAATATCAAGGTTAAAGGTACAGTATATACACACACCGGTAAATAAATTACAAATATGGAGAGAAGGGTTTCAAGACAGGAACTGCAAACGGCAGTACAAGAGGCTTACGAGCTTTACCGCAACGACAAGGGTGGCAAAAATGCCGACTATATCCCTTACCTTGCACGCGTCGATAGCAATCTCTTTTCAATAGCCGTCAGCTTGCCCGGTGGCGAAATTATCGAGGCCGGCGACAGCAGTTACCGCTTCGGAATAGAGTCAATCTCGAAAGTTGCCACAGCCTTACTGGTACTGAAGGAGTATGGTGCAAATACTATACTGGATATGATAGGCGCCGACGCCACAGGTATGCCTTTCAACTCAATAATGGCTATACTTTTGGAGAACGACCACCCTTCTACTCCTTTGGTAAATGCAGGAGCTATTACCGCAGTCAGCCTGGTGCGCCCCGTGGGAGACAAGCAGGAGAAGTGGAACTCGATATTGCAGAATATAAATGAATTGTGCGCGAGCAAGCTTCCCTTAATCGAAGAGCTTTATAAATCGGAGAGCGTTACGAACCACAACAACCGCGCCATCGCCTGGCTCTTGAAGAACTACAACCGCATATATGATGAGCCCGATATGTCGCTCGACCTGTACACGCGACAATGTTCTTTGGGAGTGACAACACGCGAGCTTGCGGTCTTTGCAGGCACCATAGCCGGCGGCGGTATAAGCCCTGTAACCAACAAAGAGGTCTTCCCTGCACGCCTCACCGAAAGAATTGTTTCAATGATGGCAGCTGTAGGATTTTATGAACATAGCGGTAACTGGATGTTCTCCACAGGAATTCCTGCAAAGACAGGCGTGGGCGGCGGTATCATTGGTGTACTTCCCGGGCTTTTCGGTATCGCCGCTTTCTCGCCTCCAATAGATGCTGCAGGCAACTCTGTGAGAGCTCAAAAGGCTATAACCTATGTGGTGAAAAAACTGGGACTGAACATTTACAGCAACGACAAGGTGGTGATGGAGGAGGCTCAAAGCGTGTTGTGTTAAATAAAGAGGATGACTCAAAAGTACTTTTGAGTCATCCTCTTCCTTTTTTTAATGTTATTGAGAATTATCTATTCTATTGGCGGTTATTTTTGGAATATACCCAATGTCAAGGATTCGTAGATTTTGACAAGCGTCACTCTTTCAATATAACCTGCTTTATAAATGTTCTATTTATATGTACATTGGAGTTCTCGGGCATTATTGTACCATCACTGAGCAGAATCTCGGTGTGGGGAATACCGCTGAATTTAAACTGATGGCTCAGACATTTCCACATATCGGCACTTACACGATGGTTCTCTCCTTTTATATTATTAGTGGTGAAGAACTCGTTCACATCACCCTCGGGATTTACCGATTCATCACAAATATAGACAAAGCGCACCCTGCCGGCAAACTCATCTACAAGTTCGCGGTGATTAAGCATTCCTGAACGGCAAGGGCCACACCCAAGCCCCCAAAAGTCGAGGATAATGGGCTCGCCAGGGTACTTTTCGTTGAGGGTTTTAAGAAACTTTGCAACCTCGGGGTGTATATTCTTTGCAGCATTACCACCCTCTTGCTCTGCAACAAGGCTACGCAGACGCTTGAGCGTGTTGGCGGCTATTATGGGCGATGTAAAGAATGGCATTGCTCCCACCAACTCTTCAACAATATCCGATATATCTTTGCCGCGACCAATACTGCTTGTTTCGAGTATAGAGCGTTGCAGCATCAAGCAATTGCCTATACCCATTTTCTCCTCAATCAATTTGAAAGTTTGGGTAAAGAGAAAGCTTGTTGTGGGTACAGAATCGAAACTTACCTCTTTTACAGCTTCCAATATTTTTGCATTGTAGGGCGAGGTATAGTGTCTGCCGTATAGCAGGAATCCAACCGCCTCGTCATCGGCGGTATCATCGTTACCTTGTACTGCGGCTTCTACCTTTTTAACAGCATCACTTTCTATAAATATATTATTTCTATAGTCATTAACAACACTACTAAAATACGGGAAGTAGAGTTCAAAACCAAAACGATTGAATATTACCCAATTGTTGCGATTGCAGAAAAGATAAAGATTGTCGAGGAGGATTCGCTTGTTTGCCTCTTCTTTCAAAAAAGAGAAAAAGTTCTCGCGTTCAAGCCCCTTGAAACTCTCGTCCTTAACCCACGCATCGCCTTCCTGCTTGTAGGCTTTATAGTAATAATTACTATTTACATCTAAAATAGTGGTAAAGAGTTCTTCAAGAGCATTGGTTATTATTATATCCTTTGCAACTGGGGTGAGAGGCACACCAGCAAGCAGTGCCGGTGCTTTCTCACATATTGCCTCGAAAAGGGGTGCTGCATTTTTTACATAATCGTATGCGGTTTCTTTGGTTTCAATAAAATTCTCGCTATAAGTATTATAGTAAGATAGATTTTCTATACCATCCTCTATTCTCTTTTGCTGGGGTTGAGAGTGGCGTATAAGTTGTGCCGAGAGGCTGTTACCGAGCACTACAGGAGCTCTCTTTGTAAACTGTTCGCGCTTACTCTCCACTGTATCCCAACAAAGAACAACTGTATCGCCGGGAGTTACAAACACCATAGTATTCAAAGGTTCCTGCAAATAAACATAGTGCGGGTGCTCCACCTCAAATTCGGCCGAGAAAGTGCCATCACGGTTTATAGTTACAAGTTCGCTGCTTCCACCACCATTCACTATATTGTTATATTTGAGAATTTGCATAAGGCGTTGTTGCTCAGCGCCCACATAGTTGTTTATTATGCAACCTTTTACAACCACCTTACCTCTGCTAAAAAACAGAGGATGCGCACGGGATGGGTCGTAAGTGTAATCATCATCGGCAACTGTTTGAGCGTTGCGTGTAAGCAAAATGCCTTTTTCTTTTTTATCCTTTTTTAAAAGAAGTGTGCCATTACTATTCTGCACGGCAAAAAGCTGGCGCGAAACACCACCGCAAGTAATGTCGATGGTGATGTTTTTACCCTTCTGCGTGGTGGTATAACGCCACACTTCGTTGTCGTAGAGCAAGCGGTCTTGCACAAAGGCTGCAACCACATTACCGGCGTTGCCCACTTCTTCCCAAGTGCCTTGCAACACCCACTTTGAAGGAATGAGCGAAATTCCGTAAATCTCCCAAGGATTGCTGACTGTTGCTCCCTCGCTGAAATCCACCTTCTCCTCCTCGCGACTCAACGATTCAAAGTACATCGTGCAGTCTATGCGGTTGCTTGCAGGCGTGTAAATCTCCTTATCAAGTTCAATCCCATCGACACGTAGTAATTTATACTCACGGCCTGTGGTGCGTCCTTTAAGTATTGAAGAGCTGTTCAACCTTACATAATAATTATGCCAATACCAAATGGTAGCCGACACCATTGTTGTTTCCTTCCCCACCTCTATGCGGGTAATTTCAATGCTCGATGTATTTGCCCCTTCGTAAACCGGGTTTTCAATAATCGTGTTTTTTTGCGCTATGGCTGCAATAGCTGTTAAAAGCGCGAAGATAAAAAGCGGAATTCTCATTTTCATATTGTTTGTTTTTTATGCATTCTATTTGTAAGACGTAAAAAAGTCTTTATTCGTCACAACTAATCGCCAACAAAATTAGTTTTTTCCATTCACAATACCCGTAAGTTTTAATCTTTTGTTTCGCTTTTCACATCTTCCATTTTTTGTAAAAAATGAAAGATTAAACCCGAAACACCTGTAATACAAACAATTACATTCACAAGAGCGAAGAAAGAAAAGCACTGTTTTAATTCGGTTCGTTATTTGAATTTTGCTATCTTCGCAAGCGAAAAACAATAAAAGAGTAATGAATAAGAAAAGTATTATACAGGCCTGTTTAATATTTATCGCAACATATAGTTTGCTGTTTGCATTCGGTTATGCAAATAAAAGGAAGTTTATAAAAAACGATATAAACAAACTTTTCTTTGAAAAGATGCAACACATACACGACAGCATAGCAAAAGTCGATAGCCTCCCCTGGCTTACAACACGCAATTTCAACTCATACGACTATTTCGAGGCACGCCCTTGCACCATATACAGCGAGGAAGATACCTGTATCGTCGCTGCCAAATATCAAATCTCGGGCGACCAATACAAGCACGATGTTCAAATGACACAGAGTATGTTCATACAAAGCGACAGTTACAACATAGCCGTGGCCGACTCTGTGTGGAAACAGCAACTAAAGAACGCAGGCTACAATGTGGATGTCGCTCTGCAACTGCTGTATAAAAGCCTTTTCGATATGTTCCCCACACCCGACTCCCTTGTTACCAACGTTGCAAACACTCTTGCAAGTAACCGCAGGCTACAAGGCAACAATGTTTTTGTAACCGATACCGTAGCCCTGGGTTTCTGCAAGCAGGGGTTGATTGTGAGCCATATAGAGTTACCCACAAGCGTTGTTATTGCAAAGACCGGCTTTTTCGATTGGAAATTTGTGCTCGCTGCCACCATAGCCTTGCTTTTTATCGTGGCAACATATATAAGGTACATAAAAGCCAACGCCATCACAAAAATAACCGTACAGCAAACAACAATAATACTTGGCAACATCATCTACGACTGCAGCACCCACACATTGCGCAACATTGCAAACGGGCAAACGATTAAACTGCCGACAATACAGGCGAAGATAATGGAACTACTTGCACGAGCCGAAGAACACATAGTTACAAAAGCCGATATTTGCAGAGAAGTATGGAACTTAAACGAAAAAGATGCCACATCAGCCTACAATGGTGCTGCGTGGCGTCTGCGCGAAAACTTGCAGAAAATTGACGGAATAAAACTTGTAACAATACAGAACAGAGCCTTACAATTAATGATAGGCTAAATATATAAAATTATTTAGCGCGCAACTGCCAGAAGGCTACTGCGGCAGCAGCTGCCACGTTCAGAGAATCGACACCGTGAGCCATTGGTATGCGCACCACGTAATCGGCAGCATCAATAACCTCGTGGGCAAGACCATCGCCCTCGGTACCCATAATAATGGCAAGACGCTCTTCGTGCATCAACCTTTCGTCGTCAATAGAGACTGAATTATCGGTAAGAGCCATCGCAGCCGTGCGGAACCCAATCTCTTTCAGCGAGCTCACTGGAGCATTGAGCCAAGTCCACGGCACAAGAAAAACAGAGCCCATAGATACACGCACGGCACGGCGGTTCAGCGGGTCGCACGATGTAGGGGTGAGCAACACCGCATCCACGCCCAAGGCTGCTGCCGAGCGGAAAATTGCACCAATATTTGTGGTATCAACTACTCCATCGACCACCACAACACGACGGGCATCGCGACACACATCATCAACAGCACGGGGCACGGGGCGACGCATTGCACACAAGACACCACGTGTGAGGGTGTAACCTGTCAATTCCGCAAGGAGGGCTCGGCTACCTGTATACACGGGAATATTGCCACAACGCGCAACAATATCGGCAGCGTCACCGTCAATATGTTTCTGCTCACACAACAAGGCAAGGGGTTCATAACCGGCATCCAACGCAACGCGAATAACCTTCGGGCTCTCGGCAATGAAAATACCCTTCTCGGGCTCTATACTCTTGCGCAACTGCGCCTCGGTGAGTGTCGCAAAAATCTCCACTCCGGGATGTGTGAGTGATGTAATCTCTATTATGGGCATATTTCTGTAATTTGTGCGAAGATACAATAAAGAAACGTGAAGAACACCACAGCTTGCCATAAATAAGAGATTTTAAAAGGAAAAAATATTATTTATCGGAGTAAGCAGTGCTCCATTCAAAATTTAAAATTATATTCGCAGTTGATGTAAAAAAACAAAACTATGAAACAGATTATTGTTCCTAAAATAAGCCCCGCAAGCAATGATTTTGCGGATGTGGAAAAGGTTTTTGCAACCTTGAAGGGAGAGGCTGTTGCGTGCTGTAACTGGCCAGTAGAATTCCCCTATACACCCACCGTTAGTGTAAAACTTTTTCACAACGGAGAAAACCTATATATAAAGTTCGATGTAACGGAAAATGACATTCAGGCAAAGGTTGCCGAAGACCAGGGACGCACCTGGACCGACCCTTGCGTGGAGTTCTTTGTATCGCCGGGCTGCAATATGGACTATTATAATTTTGAGTGCACCTGCACCGGTAAATTATTGCTTGCTTGGCACCCTGCCGGCGTGCCTAAAGAGCCGGCACCTGCCGAGGTGTTAAAGAGCGTTCTGCGCTACCCGTCGCTAGGCACAGAGTGTTTCCCCTTACGCACAGGAGAGCACAGCTGGAGTGTAATTGAGGTGATACCAGCCACCGCACTATTCCGCAGCGGAACCGATAAATTCGATGGAAAAAGAATGACTGCCAATTTCTATAAATGTGGCGACGAACTCCCCACTCCACACTTTATATCGTGGGCTCCCATAGAGTGGAAAGAACCGAGTTTCCACCGCCCCGAGTTTTTCGGAGAACTTGTTTTTGAGTAGTATTGGTTCAGTAGAAATTTAGTGTGGAGTAATTGATTCTTTAATAAGTTGTGCTCCCTCACGCCATCCTATGTGTAACAAATTATCTACTGCAATGGTAATTTTCAAAAAGAAACCGGCACCGTTAAAATGTTGCGAGTAAGCGAGTGAATGAAAATTTATTTTCAATTGCAACGAGCGTGAGCAACCTCGCAAAAGCAATCAGAGTGTTTATCCGAGCATTTGCAGGAGAGAGTGCGAGGAATGTTTGCCCGCGGGTTAGGTGCCGCAAGGCAACTAACTGAGGAAGTCCCACAGCACCCTGCAAATGCGAGAAAGATAAACACGGCAAGGGAGGTTCGACTGAAGGTTCGCCTTTCTGCGACGTGAACAAAGAACCGAGCGACTGATTTTACTCGCGTGCCGGGCGTTTGGTTCTTTGCGCGACAGAGAACGTCAAAGATATATTTTCAATGAGAGAATAACCGACAAATAACACCGAGAAGTCAAAAGCAAGAATGTTTGGTATCGTATATGGTGAG
>JAZRMX010000038.1:0-30091 GCA_045647885.1 Bacteroidaceae bacterium | reverse complement strand
ACCGAGATTGGAGATTACTCATTTACCAACTGCGAAAATCTTGCTTCTATCACTATTCCTAAGAATGTTACTATAATTGGCCAATATGCGTTCAATGCTTGTTATAGTCTAAATACTATTACCAGCTATGCATCGGCTCCTCCGGCATTGGAAGGAGAGACTGTCTTTAATGGTGTAGATAGAAACATTCCTGTATATGTTCCGTACTCCGCTGTTGAGGCTTACAAGACTGCCGACTATTGGAAAGAGTTTGCAAATATACTTCCAATGGGTACTTGTGGCGACAATCTCACTTGGAAGTTGACCGTTGAGGGCGAACTTATAATTGAAGGTACGGGTGCAATGACCGGTGCTCCTTGGAGTGCATTTAGAGAATCCATTAAAAAGATCACTATTAAAGAAGGTGTAACCTCTATTTGCGACAATGCATTTGGAGGTTACAACAAGGTGGTTACTGTAACCATTCCAAAGGGCATAACAACAGCCGGGATGGAACCTTTCTGGGGCTGTACAGGTGAAGTATATCTCAATTCTATACCTGAATCATCGGATGGTATGATGATGGGCGGTTTCCTCTCCGGCGGAAACTTTACCAAAGTGATTGTAGGTGGGAATGTAACAGAAATTAAGGATATGGCATTCTTTTATCTTCCGAATTTGGTAGAGGTGGTTCTTCCTGAAAATTTGACAAGAATAGGGGAAATGGCTTTTGCAGAGTGTCAAAATCTTACTACGATTACCATTCCTGCCAATGTAACATCAGTCGGCAGGTATGCTTTTGATTATTGTACAAGACTCACTTCTGTTGTGTGCAAAGGGGTTATCCCTCCGGTATGTGATGGGGAACTTTTTTGGAATCCGGAGCAAGAACTTGTTTTGTATGTTCCGTTTGCTACAATTTCAACTTATCAGTCAGCCGATTACTGGAAAAACTTTGATTATGTGGTAGGCACTACCGGTTGTGGCGAAGAACTCACTTGTGAGTTATGGCCTAATGGCAAGTTGATCATTAGTGGCGAGGGCGTCATTACCGACACTCCTTGGGAGGGATATGAAGAACTGGTTAGAACGCTTGTGATTGCAGAGGGTGTGACCGGCTTCGCTGATGAGGTTTTTGCCGATTTCAGCAGTTTGGAAACTATAACTTCGTATGCAGTGACACCCCCTGTATGTGGAACGAATGTTTTTGCCGGTGTAGATAGAACCGCCCCCGTATATGTCCCTATTGACGGGATTGAGGCGTATCGTATGGCTGAAGGATGGAGTGAGTTTGTATATCTTGGTTCTACAGATTCACGCTTCTTGCTGGATAGTTTTGCCGAGTATGTACAGGCTGAAGATGAAGAGCTTGAAGAGATTACTTATGTACGTAATTTCAACAATACCGAATGGCAGGCTTTGTATGTGCCTTTTGAAATTCCTGTGACCGAGGAGTTCCTTGCAGAGTTTGAGGTGGCCGACCTTAATGACATACGCCAATATGACCGCGATGATGACGGCGTTGCCGATGAGACAGTTGTAGAGGCCTTCAAGGTTACCAATGGAGTGCTAAAAGCCAATTACCCTTATCTTATTCGTGCAAAGGAAATTGGAGAGAAGAATATTACAGTGACCGATGCCACACTCTACGCAACAGAGGAGAACAGTATCGACTGCTCATCGATACACGAGAAATATATCTTCTCCGGCACTTACAATACAATGGATGCTGCTGCACTCGTCGGTTGCTATGCTTTAAGTAGTGGCGTATGGCAACCTATTGCCGACGACGCTTCACTCGGTGCTTTCCGCTTCTACTTGAATATAGAGAGCCGCGATGGCAATATGCAGGCTGCACGGAACATCAGAATGCGTGTAATAGGCAAGGATACCGGCGATGGAACAACTGCCATTGACAATATTTCAGATGCTGAAAAACAGGATTCTGAAATTATTTACGACTTGCAGGGCCGCCCCGTAACAAACCCCAATAAGGGTATATATATAATAAACGGCAAGAAAGTATTATTTGAATAGAAAAAGCTACTATGAAATTGAAATATAACAAGCCTACTGTTGAGAGTGTGGAACTCAACACTGCTACAACGATATTGTCCGGTTCTGTGACAACAGGGGTTGGCAACACGCCCTCGCGTCCCGATGCCAACGTTCATCGCAATAATTGGGGAGATCTTTGGAATAAGAATTAACATTAACAGAGAAATTTTTTATAGAGATTTTATTTGGTACGACAAGAGGCTGATTTTTTGGTCAGCCTCTTGTCTCATTTTAAACACTTGGCAATCTTTGATTGCATCTTTAAAAAGTTATAACTTTAGAAGTTGTTTAAAATTTATTTCGTGATTGTTTAAAGATTGTTTTTTAGCTTTTAATCGCAATTCTAATTCTTTATTTCTTACTTTTGCAGAAAATTTTAACCGATGAACCCACGACAGTTTTTGCGCGATTGGTCGCTGCCCATAGCAATGGTGGCAGGGGTTGTTATGTACTTGCTCTATGTGAACATCCCGCTGTTCGATGGCACGCACGCTTTTGCGGTGCAGGCGGTGGCCTTTGTGCAGCCTATGCTCATTTTTGCGATGCTCTTTGTGACTTTCTGCAAGATACGTTACAACGAACTCAAACCACGTCGGTGGCATTTTATCCTATTGGCATTTCAGGTAGGCTTCTTCGTGGCAATCTCGCTCTCTATAGCCCTTTTCAGAGAGATGCCAACCGCTCTTCGTGTGCTTCTCGAGGCTGCTATGCTTTGCCTCTTGTGCCCCACCGCAACGGCTGCAGCTGTAATCACTGCGAAACTTGGCGGTAGCGCTGCCTCGCTCATTTCTTATACAATGCTTATTAATGTGTCGGTAGCTGTGGTGGCGCCGCTCTGCCTCTCATTCTCTCATCCTGTAGAGGGCAGCACTTTCCTTTCGTCGTTTTTGCTCATCTTGTGCAAGGTGTTCCCTCTGTTGCTTTTTCCTCTTTTGTGCGCCGAACTTTTGAGAAAATACCTCCCTGCGGTTCATAACTTTTTTGTTGTGAACGGGCGTAATTTCCCCTTTTATCTGTGGCTTGTGGCTCTCGCCCTTGCTATAGCAATGACTGCGCGTGCCATTGCAAACAGCAATATCTCCATTGCAGTAATGGCGGGCATAGCACTTGTTTCGCTTGTCTGCTGTCTTGTGCAGTTTGCAGTCGGTCGTTGGGTTGCATCCCGTTACGGCGAGAGAATTACAGGAGGGCAGGCTCTTGGGCAGAAGAACACTGTGTTTGCCATCTGGCTTGCATATACTTTTTTAACACCTGTAACTGCTATTGCCGGCGGCTTCTATTCGCTGTGGCACAATATTGTGAACACGCGGCAGTTGTACAGGCATAATCACAAGAAGTAATATAAAACAAGAAACGCTCCAACTGGAGCGTATCTTGTTTTATATGTCAGCGACAGGTTTATCTCTTTACGAACTTGAAGTTCTTGAAGTAAACCTGCTGCTCTGTGCCGCTTATGTTTGTGATACGCAAAGCGCTTGCGGTCATACCGCCGAGTTCATTACCTGTGTGTATAACGGGGTCGTTGTCGGCATAGTGCAGGAGTGATACCTCGCGCCAGTTACCGTTTACAAGCAGTTCGAGCTTGAAGTTTTTGGCAACGCCGTTAACGCCAAAGTTGAAGTCCATACCCTGGAAGGTGATAGCGCGGTCGCCCTCGATGATGAACTCACCGCCAGCCTGCCAGTTGATAACCTCGAGAGCCGATGCTACGGTAACATCGCTGCCGCGTACGCTCACGGGGAGCAGTGCAAGCTGTTTTACTGTAGATTTAACCTTGAAGGGGTTGTAGTCGGCTGCGGTGTCGAGTTCCTTACCATTCTGCTTGTTGTAAGCCTCTGTAGCCTGTGCAAAGAGTGTCTGCAAGGTGGGCAACAATACCTTTGTACCGAGTTTTGTACCAGTTTGGTAGGGGTGGAGCATTGCCTTGTCGTTTTCGTTGTTGTACATCTGCTTCTGTATTGAGCGTGCCTGTGCGTAGAGGTTCTCAAAGTTCTGGAAGCTGTACTCTTTTGTCTTTTTCTCGGCAATCTCTTTCATCTTGCACACTGTGTTACCATACTCGGCGAGGAGTTTGCCCTGCAACAACCAGGGGCGTAGCTCGTGTATGAGCTGGGGGTTGGTCTCGTCTACAAGCAAGAGGTCGCAAGCGAGGTTAAGTTCCTGGCATTTCTCTGCAATGGCTGCTACAGCCTCGGCATTACCACCGATAGCATCCTGTGCAATTTGCTTAATCTCATCACCCTCCTCGCGACGGAAGCCGTGGCCGTTGGGGCCGAGGTCCTTGTTATAGAGCGCGAATGTCTTGAGGGCTGCGTCGTTGCCGGGCAATATGCTGCGGAGGCTCTTCTCCCAGTTGGCCTGGTAGTTGTAGTTCTCCATTGACCAGCAGTAGTCGGCAATACCATAGAGGCTGATTTTAGATGTCTCGGCATACTCCATAGGGTTGCTCACGAAACCCGATACAAGGGGAGCAATGTCCTGTCCGTTTCCGTAGAGGGGGCCCATAAGCATATGGTCGCGTACAAAGTCGTTTACGGGGAAGTTGAGCCAGATGTATGCCTTGCGCTGTATGCGCTCGTTAATCCACTCCATTGTGCCCTTGTCGATGCAGGCTACCACAGAGTTTCCTGTCCACATAATCTCGATGCCCTGGTTCATATTTGCACCAAGAGTGCGCAAGTAGCCTTTCTCTTCGTTTGCCCAGCCACGGTTATACTCTGTGGGGCACATAATAAGGGGTGCTACATCTTTTTTCTTCTGTATGAAGTTGTCGTCTACATAGTTGAGGAGCTCGGCCTGTTTGTCGGCTTTTGTACCCTCGCCCCAGATATCGTCAAAGAATACGGCGAAGGCGCGTACGCCGAGGTCGTACATCTTCTCGAGTTTGGCAACAAGAGCGTCGCGGTCCTCGGTTGTCCATTTGATATCAACGCCCGGGTGTATAGCCCAGTAGAAGTTTACATAGTTCTTTTTGGCAACCTCCACAAGCTCGGCAATGCGGTTAGCCTCTGCCTCGGGGTAGGGAATGCGCCATTTGTCGCGGTGCCAGGGGTCGTCCTTGGGGCCGTAGATATATACGTTCATCTTGTTCTTGCCGTAGAACTCCAACTGGCTCAAGCGTGCAGCGTGGCTCCAGGGTGTGCCGTAGAAACCCTCTACTGTTCCGCGGAAGGGAACATCGGGCCAGTCGGCAACGGCTACCTCTTCGTATATGCCATTTGCAATGTGCTGCAAGAGCGACTGAATACCGTAAAAAAGACCGCGCTCGTCGCTACCGGCGATAACGATGCCTTCCTGTGATATATTGAAGTAGTAACCCTCGGCCTGCTCGGGAATGTACTTGTTGTATTTCTTAACCTCTTTGTCACCCTTTACACCAAGTGTTACTTTGTACTTCTGCTTGGGTGCAATCTCGGGTTTTGCCTGTTTGATTGCCTCGCCGATGTATCCGTTAATGTACTTGTCGGCTGCAACGATAGTCCATTTTGCGGGAACTTCGTACCAAACTTCGGCAGGTGCCCATAGGATTTTCTTCCATTGGGGGTTTCTGGTCCAGTAACTGGCCTGTACTGTGCATAATGCGGCTATAAGCAAAATGCCTAATGCAAAAATTTTCTTGTTCATAGTCGTAAATGTATTTTATTTAGAAATTGTATCGTAGCATAGCGCACACACGGTGGTTGGTTACGCGGTGCATATCCTCCACTTTGTATTTGTTGTCGGCAGTGCCGTAGCCCACGGTGGTGGGGTTGTACTCAAGGCCGATAGAGAGTGCGTTGTGTGTGTAGAGAACGCTGGGGGCAATGCGCCAAATATATCCGGCATTCTTCTCGCCCTTCAGATAGATGGGGCCTGTAATCTCGTCGCCACAGCCGAGGTTTTTGGTGTAGCCGGCAAAGAGGCAGTATGTGAAGTAGCCTTTCTTCATCTGGTGCTTGTAGGTGATGTCCATCCAGCCGGCGATGCTGCGCAAGGGGCTGTACTCCTGCTCGCCGTTAGCCTTTTTCTCTGTTACGGCATAACCGCTTACCATACTAAGGTGGCCTGCGTTCTCGGCGTATGTGATGCGGCCTTTCACGCCCCAGTTACCATTCTTGTACGATGCGAAAATGGTGGGCGAGAATGTAACGATGTTCTCGTCTACTTTTACCTTGCCATCGGCAGTTTCAGCCTGGCTACGGGGTTTGAGGGTAAGAATGTCCACGCCGGCACCAGCCTGGAATTTCTTACCTTTATACATAGCCTGGAAGTAAAGCTCGGGCACCACTGCGTCGCGTGCATAGTCGAACTTGCTGCCGTCGGGGCCGGGCGATGTATATTGGTACTGATAGAGTGCTGTTGCTGTGAGTGTGTACTCCTTTATGCGGTAATCATAGCGCACCTGGGGGGTACGGCTGAAGGGTGTGAAGGGTGCGCCAGTCTCAAGTGTGAAGACATCGGGCATCATATCGCCCATCATCGGGTGCCACGCTTGTCCCACAAGAACATCGTGTTTTTCCCACGCCATCTTTGCGTATGCCTGGCGTATGCGGAATACAGTGTTGCTTGTGCCGAATCCTGCAAAGTCGGCCTCGATTTTAGCCGAAGTCTTTGCGCCCAGGAATTCGGGGCCGGTAATGTTGAGTCCCAAACGGGTGGTGATACTGAGCAACATCATATTGCTTTTCTCGTTGAGGTCGTCTCCGTTCACGTCCTTATTCCAGTCTTTAGGCATATAGTAGAACTGTTCGCTGTTCGATGTGTAGCTTTCGCGATTATCGTAGCAGGCGTAGTTTCTTACAAAACCATAAAGCTTGATGTTTACTTGGTCCAGAACCTTGTTCTGTGAATAACCGCTCAATGCTATGCAGGCCAATGCTGCGAGTAAGAATAACTTTTTCATAGCTGGTTGTGTTTTATTATTTGTTTATCCGAAAAATCCAGTTTTACCAATAGTGATTATAAGGAGATAGCCTAAAACAAGTGATATTACTCCAATTAAAACTCCCACGCGCAACATATGCGACGACTTTATAAGCCCTGTGGAGTAGGCAATAGCGTTGGGAGGTGTGCTTATGGGCAGAGCCATCGCGAATGATGCCGAGAGAGCAACACCGATGAGCAATGTGCCGACACCGCCATACTCTCCGAGTGCAGGGCCCATTCCTTTTCCCACAGCAGCAAGTATAGGTACCATAAGTGCTGTAGCCGCAGAGTTTGAAATAAATGTTGAAAGAAGCCAGCAGATAATGCCTCCTCCAATCATCACCACCAATACCGGCCACTCACCAAAGGGTATAGCCTTTACAAGGGTACTTGCAAGCCCGGTCTTGTCCATTGCCAAACCGAGTGCAAAGCCGCCGGCAACCATCCACAGGCAGGCCCAGTCAAGTTCCTTGAGGTCTTTTGATTTTATTATTCGTGTGATTGAGAACACTCCAATGGGTATAAGTGCCACCACATAGGCATTTATGCCGACACTCTTCTCGAACATCCACAAAAGTATTGTCACGGCAAGTGTTGCGTAAATGACCACTGTGCGCCATCCCTTTCTTGCTCCGCCGGCAATTCGCAGGTGTATCTCTTTAGCGGTAAACGGGTGGAAAATCATCAACAAAGCCCACGCTATTATCAGTATCACCAGCATCAATGGAGTCATAATCATCATCCAATCACCGAAACCTATACCAAGGTTCAATCCACTTGTGTCGTTAAGATATCCGAGGGCTATTCCGTTGGGCGGTGTACCGATGGGGGTTGCTATGCCACCTATATTTGCACCAATGGGTATTGCAAGCGCAAGAGCAGCGCAACCTTTTTCCTCTTTAGGCAAGGATTTCAGCACGGGGGCAAGGAAGGTGAGCATCATTGCGGCTGTGGCGGTGTTGCTCACAAACATTGAAAAGATGGCTGTTACAAGAATGAAACCAAAGAGAACTACCTGGGGCTTTGTGCCGAAGGGCTTTAGCATAGCTCTTGCGAGGGTTATATCCACGCCGCTTTTCGATGCCACAAGGGCAAGAACGAATCCTCCCATAAACAGCATAACGGTCTGGTCGGCAAACGTGCCCATAATCAGCTTGTAGCTGACAAGCTGGCTACGGTTTATTTCGTCAAGCCCGCTGATGAGCGGTGTGATTGCACTGTTCGATATTGTCAGCAGGGAAATTACTATAATCAGTAGAGAGGTGGTCCAGGCAGGGACTGCTTCCAGAATCCACATAAGGGCTGCCCATACAAACAAGGCTATCACGCGTTGCTGTATTATGGTGAGTCCTTCAATTCCATAGCACTCGGTAGGTATTGTGGCAAGTACCAAACCCAGCAACGACAGCAAAGTCACTTTTATGTATCGGTTGTACCTTTTAAGAAACCTTAAAATGTTGCTCAATTTGTTCGCAGTTCCCATAATTTATCTTCGAATTAGTGTTGTTTGTGTAAAAAACTTCGGCTAAAGTTACTTTAAAGTATTTAAAGTATCAAAAAAGAGCCCCCTTTTTATAATCTTTTTTTGTTTTTATTTCACGGGTGCTGTGTGTTGCCCTGTAATTTGTACATTAAAATTGATGTTTATGGCTACTATCCCTTTAACCAGAGAGCTATTTGTAAAAAAGGTCTCTCCGCTCATTAATCATTCGTCGGAGTTTCGTTTCATAGGTGAAAAACCTGCTGTTATTGACTTCTATGCCGAGTGGTGCAGTCCTTGCCAAATGGTGGCTCCGGTGCTTGAAGAATTGTCGGATTTATACGATGGAAAGGTCGATTTTTACAAGGTTAACGTCGATGAAGAGAATGAGCTGTCGGCCCATTTCAATATACGCTCCATCCCCACGCTGCTTCTGGTGGGGCGCGATGGTGCTGTTCAGCGCTTCATGGGCGCAATGTCGCGCGAGAGGCTTAAATCTCTTGTTGAGGCTCTTGTTGAATGAGAATGGTGTCGCCAGTGGCAAAAAAGGAGACTTGTGCCATTGTTTCGGCAAGTATGGCTTTGGCTTTGTCGCAGGTGCAATGTCCGGTTATTATTCTTGTGTGGGGAAAGCGTGAGCTTATCTCTTTGTTGAAGGTTGCCGTTTCAGCCTCTATGTGCTCACTTTCCACAAAGTGCAGACCGCCAATGAATGCGTAAACCTCTTTGCAACCGGTTGCAAGAATGCAGTCTTCTATAATGTTTGCTGCGCCACGGTGCGAGCAGGGCGATATTATCACCAGCCCTTTCTCGCTCTCAAAGGCGAGGGCGAGTTCGTGTGAAAAATCGTCGGCAAGTTCCGTACCGGCCTTTTCTTTTGTAAGGAAAATGTTTCCATAAGGTGTGCTGTGTGCGTTACAAGTGCCTGTAACGGCGGTTATCCCCTTGTCTATTCTTGTGCTTTTTGTTATATACCGTATGTTACCGGTGTGTAGCGTTGCAATGTCGCTGTCGCTGCTTATGTCGCGTTTGCATCCCCTGCGTGTTGAAAAGAAACGGCATTTAAGCGAATCGGGGTGGAGAAAGAGGGGTTTGTCGGGGTGTTGTTGCAGGAATCCTTTAAGCCCACCGCTGTGGTCGTTGTGCCCGTGTGAGAGAAATATAAAATCGGCGTTCTCAACAGCTATCCCCATTATGGCAGCATTCTCCATAAAAGCGCTGCTCAAACCTGTGTCGCAGAGAATGCTTGTTCCCTCGTATTCAATGAACAGTGAGAGCCCGTGCTCGGCTGTTGCCTGTGGGAATCTGCTCGACGGGGTGTTGTCTGTGAGAACGGTTATCTTCATATTCTTTGTCTTATATGCCCCAAAATGCGGTGCTGTAACTTTTTTCCACATTGTTCTCTATTGAGTCTGGGAGTTGTGAGAAAAAGTCTATGTTTGTGGCCTTTTCTATGTCGTCTACGCTGCGTGCGCACTCCTTCAGGCTTTTCTTTCCCGCTTTGTTTTCGCACACGAAGCCGATAGTGCGGTATGTCCCACGGTAGTCCGAAAGCAGAACCTTGAAGAATGTATCGGGCACTTTCACCTTGTTTTTACCTATGGTTTGTGGCTTTTCGCTATAAAAAATGGGGCCTGTAACCACAATTATCCTGCCATAAAGTTCGGCCTTGTCGCGGCATAACTCTTCGAGCTTTTTCCACGTTCCGCGGTTAAGCTTCTTGTTCTGTGGCGACACATTGCTCAGGTAAAAGCTCTCCTCCATTGCTTTTTTGCTCCACTTCATATCGGCGGCAGGGGCAAGGTGTCCGCGGTCCCAGCCGGAATTCCTGTAGTCATCGTCCACAGCCTGCGTACCAACCACCAGAGGATCGGGGCAGAAATTGTTGCCTCGCTCCACCACGCCTTGTACCTCCTCGTCGGTGAGTTCGTAGCCCACCCAGTTGGCATTTCTCGTGTCGTTATTGTATGAGAGGGTGTATCCGGCGTGTTTTACTATCTGGCTCTTTACCCCTTTGCCTGTGAGGGCGGTGGTAAGCTCCTCGCTATATTGTGCGGTGGCCGGGTTCTCTGTCGGGGTAATGTAACGGCTTATGAATGCTCCTATAAGAAGCACCGCGATGACTATTGCCAATTTGTTCTGCCCCTTTTTTGTGCTGTTCTTTTTCTTCTTTGCTTTTGCCATAGCTGTAACTGAACGGCAGGAGTTTTATGCTCCTGCCGTTCCTTGAATTATTTACGTTTATGCTTTTTTAAGTTTGTCGCCCGAGAGGATAACTTTGTAGCTCTTTCCCTTCTTTGTTTTGAATGAGAGGGTTTCGCTACCGTATCGCAGGTTGCATTTTCCACCCTGCTCCGATTTTACTGTAATTTCCACGGGCTTGCCATCCTTCCATTTGAGGTCAATTTCAAATCCGCCCTTTGCGCGCACTCCTTTGAACTCGCCCTCTTCCCAGGCGTCGGGCAGTGCAGGGAGAATGTGTATGAATCCCATATGGCTCTGCAAGAGCATCTCTGTTATACCGGCGGTGCCGCCGAAGTTTCCGTCAATCTGGAACGGAGCGTGTGTGTCCCACAGGTTGTCGAGTGTACCGTTCTTGAGCAGGTTGCCAAAGAGGGTGTATGCGTGGTTGCCGTCGTGCAGGCGTGCCCACTGGTTAAGTTTCCAGCCCATAGACCAGCCTGTTGCACCATCGCCGCGGTGTACAAGAACCACTTTCGATGCTTCGGCAAGCTCGGGGGTGGTTACGGGTGAGATTGTGTGTCCGGGGTGCAAGCCGAAGAGGTGGTTTACGTGGCGGTGTTGGTCGTTGGGGTCGTCAATGTCCTTGCTCCACTCCAAGAGCTGTCCGTAACGGCCTGTCTTGTAGGGTACGAGGTTGTCGAGTACGCTCTTCCACTCTTTCTGCAAAGCCTTGTCGGTGCCAAGTGTCTGTGCAGCGCTTATAGCATCGAGCAGTATTTCGCGTACTACAGCGTGTACGAATGTTGCTCCCTGGTCGATGGGGCCGTGTTCGGGCGATGTGGAGGGAGCTGCGGTGTATGTGCCGTCTTCACGTTTCCACAAGTAATCCATCGCAAAGAGTGCGCTGCTCTTTATTATCTCATAACCGGTCTCTTTCAAGAACTTCTTGTCGCGTGTGTAGTCGTAATAGTCCCACACGTGGGTTGCGAGCCACGGACCGGCCATTGGGTTGAAGTTCCACGACATATCCTGGCTTATAAGCGGTGCGGTGAAGCCGAAAATGTTGCTCGATATGCTTGCAGTCCATCCGCGTGCGCCGAAATATGACTGTGCTGTGATTTCACCGGGTTTTATAAGTGTCTTTATAAAGTCGATTAGCGGCAGAACGCACTCCTCGAGGTTGGTGGCGCAGGCTGGCCAGTAGTTCATCTGCAGGTTTATGTTGTTGTGGTAGTCAACGCGCCAGGGGCCGTCTACGTTGTTGTGCCACATACCTTGCAGGTTGGCAGGCATATTCCCGGGGCGTGAGCTTGAAATAAGCAGGTAGCGTCCGAACTGGAAATAAAGCTCTTCAAGACCATAGTCGGGCTTGCCGGTGCGATAGCTTCTGAGTCTTTTGTTTGTGGGGAGGTTTGCCACTCCGGGGAATTCAAGCGTTGTGGGTGCGTTGGGGTTGATGTCGAGGCTTACTCTGCCGAAAAGTTCAGAGTAATCCTTGTAATGTTCCTCGAAAAGTTTGTCGTATCCTTTTGCCACTGCGTTGTTAATCCACTCCAAAGTTGTCTCGTCGGGGTTTACTCCCACGTATGCCTTGGGGTCTTTGAAGTCGGGGTCAAAGTTTATCTTGTAATCGGTGTCGGCGGTTACAAAGAAATATACCTCGTCAGCGTCCTTAATGTAGATTTTTCCGGCTTTGGCCTCGGTGGTTCCACCATAGGCAACAGCCTTTACACGTACGGTGTACTGCATTCCGTTATTGTCAAGCGTGCCACGGAATATGAATCCGTCGTTGCCGTCGTTCTCAAATGTGCCTTCCGATACAGGGTTGTGTGTGTAGCTGAATGTAAGGTTCTGCACGCCGCTTTTGCTTGCGCTGTATTTCATCGCGAGCACGTTTGCAGGGTGGGAGATGAAATATTTGCGCTCGTAAGTGATATCGCCCTGTTTGTACTGTACCACGGCAAGTGCCGAGTCGAGTGAGAGCGCACGTTTGTAGTCGCTCAAGTCAGTTGTGTTGTGTCCGGTCTCCACGTAGAACTCGCCCATAGTGGTGAAGTTTCCGAAACGGAAGGGCTTTTCGCCGTAATATTCATACGATGCGGTACTGTTGAAGTTCTCGCGTGTGAGTTTTGCGGCTTTGGCATCGTCGCCGTCGAGGAATGCCTGGCGTATATCGTCGAGCAGGTGAGCCGATTGCTTGTTGACGTTCCAGTAATAGTCGGCACCGCCGGCTGTGTTGGGGCCGCCGCGCCACAAGGTCTTCTCGTTGAAGGTGACGCGCTCCTTTTCGAGAGAACCCATAATATTTGCTCCAATGTTACCATTACCTATCGGCAGTGATTGCGACTCCCACTCCTGGTCGGGGTTGTATGCACCATCACCGGCCCATTCGGGTTTCTTGTCCACCCAGAGGTCGGGGCGGCCGCCATACCACACGCAACTTCCTTTAAGAGTTGTGGGTTGGTCGAACCACACGGACAGGCCGCGTGTGTAGTCTGTTTGTGCCAGAACAGAGAGTGCCGCCGAAATGGCAACAAGCATAAGAACTGTTTTTTTCATAATCTGCAAAGTGTTTTTTGTGTTCCGAGTACAAATATATAAACGATAATCAATAAAAAAAATAGCAGTCGCCTTATAACGTATACTTTTCTGCTCTTTTAAAAAATATAACTTTTGTTTTGTAAAGTAAATACCAATTAATTATCTTTGCATTTATTGCATAACAAAACATTTTGTGGGTATGCCTAAAATAACATTATTAGTTTCAACTTACAACTGGCCCGAGGCGTTGAGTGTCTCCTTGAACTCTGTTCTCAAGCAGACGGTGTTGCCTTGCGAGGTTGTGATTGCCGACGATGGCAGCAGGGAGGAAACAAAAGCTCTTATCGACGATTTCCGCAAGCGTTGTCCGGTGCCGGTAATTCATTGCTGGCAGGAGGATAACGGTTTCCGCAAGACACGTATCCTCAATACAGCCATTGCTGCAGCTTCGGGCGACTATATAGTGCAGATAGATGGCGATATAGTGATTGACAGGAATTTTATTGCCGACCATATGGACCAGATGCGCCCGCATACCTTTGTGCGTGGTAGCCGTGCCTGTCTGCTGCCCGAAATAACAAACAGCGTGCTCAAGAAAGGTGTGTGCGATGTACCCTTGCTATCGAAACACGTTATGAATGGTTTCAATGCCTTCCGCTCAAGGTTCCTTTCCCTTTTCCTGTGCCGCCAGTCGAGCGATGTGCGCCACGTGAAAGGCTGTAATACCGCATTCTGGAAGGAGGATTTCATAGCAGTGAACGGTTACAATAACGAACTTTCCGGTTGGGGGCACGAAGATATTGAACTTGCGGCCCGCCTCTATAACAACGGGACTGCATTGCGCATAGTAAAATCATTGGCCATTGCATTCCATTTGCACCACACATTCAATTCGCGACACAACGAGCAGGGTAACCTGCAGGTGTACGAGCAGGTGATAATGGACAAGGTTAAACGTTGTGCCGATGGCTATGACCAACTGTTAAACATTAAGAACGATGATAGAAAAATCTGGCGTTAAGGTTACTGTTATAACCGTAGTGTATAATGGTGTTGAATATATTGAGCGTGCAATAGAGAGTGTTGCGGCTCAGGTGTACCCCAATATAGAATATATAATTGTTGACGGGGGCTCCACCGACGGCACTCTGGAAATCCTTGAGCGTCGCAGCAAGGACATTGCGCGATACATAAGCGAGCCCGACAAGGGTATTTACGATGCAATGAACAAGGGTATTGCTCTCTCTACCGGCGATTGGGTGTATTTTCTCGGTTGCGACGACTTTCTCTATCCCGAGTTCTCTGAAATGTGCCTGCGCCTGAAGGATCCCTCTACAGTCTATTACGGCAATGTATTCCACAAGGAGCAGGTGCTGAACGGTGAGTTCAACTCCTATATGCTTGCCAAATACCCCATTCTGCATCAGGCGGTCTTCTACCCGCGTATGGCAATGGAGAAGTATAAATATAACCTGAAATACAGGGTTGCTGCCGACCACTATATAACCATACAGTGCTGGCACGACAAGGATATAAAATTCCAGTACGAGAACTTGTGTGTGGCGCGCTATATGGAGGCCGGTTTTTCGGCAGTAACGCGCGACGAAGCATTTGAGAAGGACAGGTTGAAGATTGTTTACGATAATTTCGGGCTTTGGGTGTTTGTCCGCTTTCTGGTGCGACACATAAAAGATAAATTTAGAAAGAAATGAAAGTTCTTTTCGACTCTCAAGTGTTTGACGGGCAACGTATAGGTGGAATATCACGATATTTCTCCATACTTGCTTCGGAATTGCCCAAATTGGGTGTGCAGGTGTCCACGGGGCTCTTGTCTACCAACAACGTGTATATGCGTAGCCGCCACCCATTGAGCTTTGTTGGCTTTTTACGCAAAAAGAACAAGACCTATTCGAGAATGCTTATGCGTTATTCGAAGTACGATGTTTTTCACCCCACGTACTATTTCACACACGTATTGAGGTATAAACGCCCAAATACTCCGTTGGTGGTTACCGTTCACGACCTCATACAGGAAAAGTGTTCTTTGGGCATAGAGCGTTGTAAAGAGTTGGATTTTGTGTGTGCCGAAAAGGCGAAAATAGTGGCAGCAGCCGACAGGGTAATTGCAATCTCGGAAAATACCAAACGCGACATTATGGATGTTTGGGGGGTAGATGAAAGAAAGATTGATGTTGTGTATCACGGCCCTATGTGGTCGCCTTCGCTTGTGTCCACCCCGGCAGTTCTTCCTTTCTCGGGCGACTATATTCTGTTTGTAGGTAACAGAAAAGACAAATATAAGAATTTCGAAGAGTTTATAATTGCCGCATCGCAGGTTGTAAAGCGGTACGGTCTTCAGATTGTTTGTACAGGTGAATCATTCTCACCATCAGAGGCAGAGTTCCTTAAAAAATATGGTGTAGACCAAATTACCCATACTCTGTTCGTTAATGAGAGCACCCTCTTGTGGCTCTATCAGAACGCCTGTTGCTTTGTCTTCCCCTCTTATTACGAGGGCTTTGGAATACCCATTCTGGAGGCATTCCAGGCAGAATGTCCCACAATTCTTGCCAATGCCAGCTGTTTCCCCGAAATTGGCGGCAATGCAGTGGAGTATTATGAGCCGGGAAATGCCGATGCTCTTCTGGCGAAACTGACAAAACTGCTCGACGATTCCGATTACTGCAACAAACTGCGTGCATTGGGTCGCGAAAGGCTGTCGCAGTTTTCAATAGAAAAAATGGTTACCGGCACCAAGGAGTGTTACCAACGTGCTTTAGGCAAATGATATAATATAAGGAGAGGGAGAAAGCAACGCTTTCTCCCTCTCCTTATATTATAATAGCAGTGTTATGGCTATCTGTATAATGATTATTCTCAAGAATATGCATACTGGGTAAACCGTGGCATATGCAACCGAGGGGTTGTTGCCCTCTATTGTATCGTTGGCATAATTGAGTGCCATAGGGTTTGCCATAGCGCCGCATAGCACGCCGGTGGTGGAGCCGAAGTCGAGTTTCTGTATGCGTAAAGCGAATACGCCCACAACTATCACCGGCAGCGTTGTTATCAAGAATCCGAGGCCGAGCCACAGAGCGCCCTCGGGGCGTATTATTGTCTCAAAGAAGTGAGCGCCGGCATCAAGTCCCAAGCAGGCAAGGTACAGGTTAAGACCTAACGCGCGCAGCATCATATTTGCGCTCTGCGTGGTGTAGGTTACCATATGCAGTCGTGGGCCGAATGTTCCCACCAGTATTCCCATAAGTATGGGGCCGCCGGCAAGTCCCAGTTTCACAGGCAACGATATTCCAGGCACAGCAAAGGGTATGCTGCCAAGCACAAGTCCCAGGATAATGCCAATGAATACCGCAACGAGGTTGGGCTCGTCAAGGTTCTTTACCGCATTTCCAAGAATCTTTTCTACATTCTGTATGTTTGCAGCCTCTCCCACCACGGTGAGTCTGTCGCCCATTTGCAGAATAAGGTCGGGGGTTGCCAGCAGTTCCACGCCCGAACGGTGTACGCGGCTTATGTTTATTCCGTAGTTATTTCTCAAACGCAGTGAGGAGAGCTTCTTGCCGTTTATCTGTGGGCGTGTGATAAGAATGTTCTGTGCCACAAGCTGGCTGTCAATCTTGTTCCAGTCTATATTTTCGGTATTCCAGTCTATGTTCTCCTGCTCGCCGAAAATTATGCGCAACGCCTCGGTCTCCTCGGGTTTGGTAATTATGAGCAGAATGTCGTTCTCCTCAATTTGCTTGTCGCCGGTGGGTATCTGTACTTTTCCGCCTCGCCACAGACGCGATATTACGAAGTGCTGCTGTTTGTTGTTTGCTATTTCGCACACTTTCTTGCCAAAGACAGCAGGGTTGGTTACGCGGTAGCTTGCCACAAACACATTCTTCTTGTGCTCTTTGTCGGGGCCGGAAAGGTCGCTCTTTCTTACAAAGAACTTGCGCATAAATACAATGGAGAGTATTACACCCACCACGCCGAGAGGGTAGGCAAGGGCGCAGCTCAAGGCTGCACCATTGGAGTCTATATTCATCTGCTCAAGAGTCTGTTGAGCTGCAGCGAGTGCCGGGGTGTTGGTTGTGGCTCCGCAAAGTATTCCCGAAATGTCGGCGATGGAAATTCCGCATATATAGCTTGCCGCAAAGGCTACGAAGGTGCCTGTAAGCACCACTCCTATGGCAGGCAACAGTAATCTTGTTCCAGCTGTGCGCAGTGAACTGAAGAATCCCGGTCCCACCTGCAAGCCGAGGGCATACACAAAAATGACAAGTCCGAAAGACTCGGCATAGTGCAGCATATTGGCATCTATGCTCAAGCCGAAATGGCCGGTAAGAATTCCAATGAAGAAAACAAAAGTGACTCCAAGCGATATACCGAACAGCTTTATTTTGCCGAGTGTGATACCCGCTGCCGAAATCAAAGACAGTATGATTATGGCCTGTAATGCTGAGTGCTCCAAAAAGAGTGAATGTATTATATTCATAACACTTGTGGTTGCTTGATTGTTTTTGCGAATTTACACAATTTTTACATTCAACCTCTTTTTAAAGGAAATAATATCGCTATATTTTTTCTTCGGTAATGGCAAAGCCTATAGCCTCCACGGCTTTTATGGCATTTTTCTTGTCGAATGTTCCTTCTACAACCGCTTTCCCGTCGGCAAGGTTCACAGTTACGCCTTCCACGCCCTCTATTGTGGCAAGGGCTTTCTCCACGCTTGCCTTGCAGTGGTTGCACGCCATTCCCTCCACCACAAAAATAATAGTTCTCTTCTCTTTGGTGCAAGAGCAACTATCGCAGTCGCAATGCGCCTTGTGTCTGTAGCGCTGTACAAAGGCGTTTATAAGTAATATGGCAAGCAGTATGGAGCAGCCTGTACTAAAGTATGAACTCTCTCCGTGGCAATGTGCGTGTATCTGCGACAAAGGTCCGGTAAACCACTCGCGTGGCATAAAGTAGTCGATTAAAAGGCCAAAAACTATAGCTCCTGCCACAATGGACAAAAGGTATATGATGAGGCTGCGTTTCCCCAACACTTTGCCTATGACCAGCATTGATGCTGTGTTCACAGCCGGCCCTGCCATAAGCAGCACAAGTGCGGTGCCTGGTGAGAGTCCTTTTAGCATAAGTGCCACGGCTATGGGTATGGAGCCTGTTGCACACAGGTACATTGGTATTGCAAGCAATAGCACGAATAACATACTCAAAAGGGAATTTTGGGCAAAAACTTCAAAAAATGATGTGGGTACAAGGATTGTTATGAGCCCTGCAATTATAAGTCCCATAATAAGCCACTTGCCAATGTCCTGCATCATATCCACGAAGGCGTACTTGAATGCATTGGCTATTTTTGCCCAAAAACCTTTGCTTGTTTCTGTGGCTTCTGTGGGGTTGTCGTTTGTGCTGTTTTCCTCCTTTTTGTCGGATAATTTTGCAGCGAGAATGCCACCAGTGAGTGCTGTGGCAATGGCTGCAATGGGGCGCAGCAGGGCAAAGGGAAAGCCCATTAACGAGTAGGTGGCAATAATGGAGTCTATACCTGTCTGCGGGGTGGCTATGAGGAAAGAAATGGTTGCGGCGCGCGATGCCCCTTCTTTGTGCAATGACATTGCGGTGGGTATTACCCCGCACGAACAGAGTGGCAGGGGAATGCCCAATATTGTGGCGTTTATCACCGAGCGCAGTTTGCCGCCTCCAAGGTATTTGCGGTATAGGTTGTGGGGCAGGAATGCGTGCATAATTCCTGCCAAAAGGAAGCCCAGGAGAACGTAGGGCGACATTTGGTTTATTAGTTCAATAATTTCATTCATCGTCGTAGGTGATTGTTTAGGGCAAAAGTAGTACTAAAAAATAACAAACCGGTTGCATTTTTGTCAAACATTTCATTGGAAGTGATATTAAAAAATTATTTTTGCAAAAAGATAAACGGTTTTGGTATGGATTTTGAAAAGGTTTTGCAAGAGCACGGCATTAGAACAACGGCTGTAAGGCTGCTTATCCTCAAGGGTGTGGAGTCTTATGGTGCGCCTTTTTCGCTTGAAGAACTTTATAATTACCTCTCCACTATAGACCGCAGCACGGTCTTTCGTGCTTTGACACTCTTTGAGGAACACAACCTTCTCAACAGTTTCGAGGATGGCAGTGGCAAGAGAAAGTATTGTTTTTGCCACGCCGATGCCCACGGCGAACAGGCTCACGGGAATCACTACCACGCGACCTGTCGTATGTGCGGCCGCAGTTTCTGTGTTACGGCTCAAAATGTTCCTGCCGTAGTAGCACCCGAAGGTTTTGAGGTGGAAAACATCAACTATATAATCACAGGGGTTTGCGAGGATTGCAAGAAGGCTTGATTATTCATCTATTTTCTTCAATCGGGCAGGGATAAAATCAACGGAATATTATGAATGCTGCTGTAAGGAGTAGCGAAAAGAGTAACAGGTTATGGGCTGTCTTGCCAAGCAAGGGGTTTATGGTGCTTCCTCGGCTTGCTTTTAGTTTATGCCATAGCTTTATGTGCAACCCCAGGCAGCAGAAGGGTGCTGCCAAAAAATAAAGTGGGAAACAGAGCCACACTGGAATTGTCACAGCAACGGCCGCTATGCCCGATACAAGGTATGCAAGGCTCATAACCTTGCGACCGAAAATTACAACCGTGGTGCGCTTGTTTACCTTCTCGTCGTCGTCGGCATCGCGGTAGTTGTTTGCTATAAGCACGTTGGCGGCAAGCAGTCCCACAGCCAATGAGGCGGGCAGTGAGGTGGCAATACCGTTCCATCCCTCGCATTGCAGGTAGCAGGTGAGGTTTACGGGCACAATACCAAAGAATATTATTACGGCAATGTCGCCAAGCCCGTGGTGCGACAAGGGGTATGGGCCGGCGCTGTAGGCAAGGGCAAAGAGCAGTATTGCCACACCGGCAAGCAGCAACCACCAACCGCCAAAAAAGAGCAGGGCGCAACCGGTTATGGCTGCGGCGGCAAGCACGCCGAAGGTGGCGCGTTTCATTGCTGAAGGGGTGATGTCCCCCTCGGTTACTCCTCGGCGGAAACCTTCACGCCCTTTTTTGTCTATCCCGTTTGCGTAGTCGTAATATTCGTTGCCGAAATTTGAAGCTATCTGTGCAAGCACTGCAAAAAGCAGGCATAGTGCAGCCGGCGCAGCCTTGAATCCTCCGTGCCACACGGCACATCCTGTGCCGGCAATAACTCCGGCAATGCTCACGGGCAATGTGCGCAGACGCATCGCCTCAATCCACTTCTTAAGCATAGTGTACGATTATTTTTTGCAGATATACATACGGCAGATGCCGAGAGTGAGGGCTTTGTGCTTAACATCGGCAAAACCCGCTTCGCGCAGCATAGCCTGGAACTTATCGGGGGCTGGGAAGTGCAGTACCGATGCCGGCAGGTATTCGTATGCTCCTCTCTCGCCCGAAATAAGCCCGCCTATTACAGGAAGAATCTTCAAGAAGTATAGCTTGTAGCACCAGCGTATAAAGGCGTTGGATGGAACCGACAGCTCCAGTATCACAAGTTTGCCACCCGGTTTCAGCACGCGGTGCATCTCTTTAAGCCCGGTGGGGAGGTTCTCGAAGTTGCGTACGCCGAATCCCACTGATATGCGGTCAAAAGTGCCCTCGGAATATTTCAGAGCCTCGCAGTCGCCTTGCTCAAGCGTGGCTTCTATCCCTGCTGCAGCAAGTTTCTCGCGCCCAATGCTCATCATACCCTCCGAGAGGTCTATTCCAGTCATTTTGCTTCCCGCAGCAGCCTTCTTTGCTATCTCTATGGTGAAGTCGCCGGTTCCGCAAGCCACGTCGAGAATGTTGAGCGGTGTATTTTTATCGATAATCTCGCGTACCGCCTTGCTGCGCCATCCTTTATCGATGTTGAGCGAGAGTATATGGTTCAGTTTGTCGTAGTCGGGTGCAATCTTGTCGAACAACTTTTCTATTTTTTCTTTCTTTGCCATTATGCTTTGTGCTTATTCTGTTATTCTTCTCTTTTTTATCACATATACGTATATCAGCAGAATCACATTCATCATCAAGGCGTATATGATTGCCGGGATTGCCATCTCGCCATTGTTGAAAACGAAGGGCGACGAGGCTATGGCTATGGCTTGCGCAGCGTTCTGCATACCCACCTCTATTATTATTGTGCGGCGTGTGGAGGTGTTTACTCTGCTTGCACGCGAGAGTAGTGAGCTACAGAGCATTGCAGCAAGTATGAGCATTGTGCAGGCAATGCCTTGTGTCGCGAAATTGTCTATTATCTCCTGTGGGTATTGCAGGAAGAAGAGTGCGGCAAGCGTCATTAGCGCAGGGAAGGCACACTTGTTCAGCACCTTGCTTGTGGCTATGGCTGCTTGTGGCATAAAACGGCGGAAGAGGGCACCCAAGACAAGAGGCACGAAGAGCAATACAAGGTTTTGTATCAACAGCTTGCCGATGGGTAGCTCTATGGTGCTCCCTGTTTCGCGCGACACGAATTGCACGGTGTACTCCATTATTACGGGCAGGGTGAAAAGGGTAATTACGCTGCTTAGTGCTGTGAGTGTGATAGAAAGGGCAATGTTACCTTTTACCAGCATTGAGAATACGTTTGAAGAACTGCCGCCCGGGCAACAAGCTATGAGCATAATTCCCATAAAGTAGATTGGGGGCAGGTCTAGAGCCCACGCTACGGCAAAGGCTATTGCCGGCAGTATTACAATTTGCCCGGCAAGCCCGGCAAAAAGGGCTCGGGGGTTATGTGCCACCTCGTTAAATGCGTTGCGCTTGAGCTCTATTCCCAGCAGGAACATAAGCACAATGAGTATGGGCATTACAATCCAAATGGTGTTCATCTGTTGTTTGGTTTATGTGTGATGTGTGCAAAAGTAACAATAATTACCCCCCAAAAAAAGAAAATGGAATTGCTTTTTGCAGCGATGCAGCATTGTCGTGTGTTTTATTTGCTGTATAGTTACATATCAATCTCCACAATTCTTGCGAAGAGGTTCCAACCATAAGTGTCTTTGTATGTGTTTTTTGCGCCACGGGGAACGTAGAGCACACAATTCTTGTTTATTCTGCTGAAAGAGCCACTTCCTGTGGCTGTGAGCTCGTTGGAAGGTATGCGTGAGATTACTTTTGTGAGTTTGTCGCACCCTTCAAATGAGTATGCGCCGATATTTTTCACCCTGCTGCCTATTATTGCTGTTTGCAGGCTTTTGCAGTCGGCAAAGGCTTTTTCTTCAATTGTGGTTACGCTGTCTGGTATTATTACTTCTTGTATGCCGCTGTTGCAGAATGCTCTTTGTCCAATTTCGGCAAGCCCTTGCGGTAAAATTACCTTTTGTAGTACCTTACATAGCATAAAGGTATGTGCTTCTATTCTTTTTACCCTTTTGGGGATTACAATCTCTTCTATTGCGCTTTGATCGAAAGCGTATTCCTCTATTCGTTCTACGCTCTCGGGTATTGCGATGCTTGGCATCTGCTGCCGGGCGAAGGCTCCTGCTCCGATGGTTGTAACATCATTGGGTATCACGGTGTTGATGCAGGCGACAACGAGCTTGTTTGTGGCACTTTCTATTATTGCGTTGCAACCGTTGCGGCTGTCGTATGTGGGGTTGTTTTCGTGAACCGCGAAGCTATCTATTTGTGTGTTCGCCTCAAAAACCCACTCGCCAATCTCTTTTATGGTCGAGGGAATGTGTACTACTCCTGTGAGACGGCACAGGAAAAAGGCTTCTCTTTTTATGCTTTCGAGTCCTTCGGGGAATATTATACTTGTTGTTTCGGGGTTGTCGAAGGCTTGGCTTCCAATTGATGTGACGCGGAAGGTGCGGCCGCGGTGCGTTACCGTTGCAGGTATTTTTACCTCGCCGTCGTTGTATTCATTTATGTATTCGTCAGGGTGAGTGCCCTTGTAGGTAAGCTCCACGGTGCGTGCGCGGTGGTCGGTAATGAGGTAATGAAATCCTTTTTCTTCGAATTTATCGACAATTTTTCCGCGTTCCCACGCAATATAGTCGTGTGCGTAATCGTAGGCTTCTATAATGAATGGCGTGAGCAGACAGGTGATCAACGTGGCTATAAGAATTGTTTTTACCCTCTTTGCGGTGATTTCCTGTATTATCTCTTGTGCATAGCGGTAGCGCTTTCCTTTCTGCTGTTGCAGGCAACGTTGCATAATGTGCCGCAACTTTCTTGTGTGTCTTTTACCGCTCTTCTCTTCTATGTATTGCAGTATGCGCCCTACGGTGTAAATGTCAGCGCGGGCATCAATCTCTTTTATGTTGCCGTGAGCGGTCTCGGGGGCGTTGAAACCATTTGTGCAGCCGGGTGTGCTGTCGTTGTAGTTGCTCATGCAGAACCCGAGGTCCACAAGCTTTATATTATTGTTTGCCCGGGAAATTATAATGTTGTTGGGGCTTATGTCGAGGTGTACTACATTTTCCTGGTGTATGGCTTTCAGCGCTTCACAAAGCTGTAACAGGAGTTTCTCGGTATTCTCCGTTTTGTGAAAATATTCGGGCTCTTTTTCCAGTTTTTCCTTGAGGGTGCAACCGTTTACATACTCCATAAGAAGGCAGAGCCCGTCGGCATCGTCTTTTATGTCGATGTATTCAACCACGAATGGGCTTTTAATGTTTTTTCCGGTGTTGAACTCTTTGTAGAAAAGGTCGCGGTAGCGTTTCTCGTTGTATAGCTCGTGGCGCAGTTTTTTCAGGAAGTAGACGCGCCCATCTATGCGTATCTTGCAGGAGACGGATGTGGTTCCACTGCGGTCCAATATCTCTATATTGTCCACATTATTATCAGCGTATATAAAGTCGGAACTTTGTGTCTCTTGCATTTTTAGGTGTTTTATCAATTGGGGGCGTTTCTGCTATGCGAAGATAATGAAATTAATGGCGAAAAACATCTGTTGCTTTTTAAAAAAGTGGTTGTAATGTGAAAAAGCACTAAAATGAATCACTGCCGATTGTTAAAATAATGTTTTCTTTGTAAAAAAAATAGAGGAATTTATGAAAAAGAGTATTTTGTTAATTTTTATGTTGTTATGTGCAGGTTTCTCTTCTGCACAGTCTCTGAAGGGTGATGTTAATGGCGATGGTGTTGTTAATGTTGCCGACATTACCGAAATTGTGGGAATTATTCTTAATGGTGGCGACGACCGTGCTGTAGACCTTGGCCTTTCGGTAAGGTGGGCAAGCTACAATGTGGGTGCTTCTGCGCCCGAAGAGGCTGGTGGCTACTATGCCTGGGGTGAGACCGAGGAGAAAAATGAATATTCGTGGAGTTCATATAAATATTGTAAGGGCAGTGCTGTTACAATGACTAAATATTGTGCCGACAGCGGTTCGGGCTCAATAGATAACATAACAGCTCTTGAGCCCGAAGATGATGTCGCTCACGTTAAATGGGGCGGTGCGTGGCGTATGCCCACAAGAGCAGAGCAGGACGAATTGCGTACAAAATGCACTTGGGTGCTTGAGACTTTGAACAACGTGGCTGGTTATCGCGTAACCGGTCCAAACGGGAATAGCATTTTCCTTCCCCTTGCAGGCTGTCGCGTTAATGCAAGTTATTCAAGTACAGGCACTAAGGGCCAATATTGGTCAAGCTCTTTGAGTGATTATGCCGGTTGCTATGCCTTCAGCTGGAACTTGTACAATTCAAATTATTACGATTGGAGCAACGATGTACGTTACTATGGTTTCACAGTGCGTGCTGTGTGCAAGTAACAGGAGCTTCTATTGTAAAAAAACAGACAGAGCGCCAATGTTGCTCTGTCTGTTTTTTTGTAATAAAAGTGTTAATCTCATTCCATTGGAATTTCGGGGTTTTGAACCGACAGGGGTTCTCCCTCTTGTGATATATAGAACATATAGAGTACTACGGGCTTTGTACCGCGGTTCTCACCGTGGTGAATGGAACCAACCATCTCCACAACAACCTCGCCTTCGCGAACAATCTTTGTTTGCCCGTCGAGCCCTATTATTGCCAGCTCGCCCTGCACCAATACTCCGTGGTTCATTGATGTGTGGTGGTGCCATCCCAGTTTCTGCCCGGCAGGGATAACATATTTTACAGCCACCAGCTCGGGGCGTCCTTGTGGGTAGTCGGGCAACTCCTCGCCGTTCCAGCTTTGGCTTGTGCGCAAAAGTTCGGTACTTTTTACTTCTGTAACTGCGGTTTCATCGTTGTTTTTCTTGTTGCAGGATGGCAGTATGCCTATGCTGCAAAGGATGGTGGCAATGAGCATCCATTTGGTAAAGATATCTTTCATCGTAATTGTGTTTAAATAATGGGTTTATAATATTATAACTTTCTTTTCTCGGCTGTTGCGCGTTCCACCAATTGTTTTATTGCGTCGGTCAAGGGTGGAACTGTGGTGGGAATTTCAAATTCCACATTATCGGGCTTGTTCTTGTACTCCTTCTTTGCTTCATTTTTGGTGAGGTATTCGCGGTCGGTTGTGTATACCTCAATCATTGAACGTATAAGAATAGGCTCTTCCGACTTGAATAGTTTGCGGAGTAGCTTACCTCCTCCATCGGCCTCCATTACAGAGCCGGCCTCAATAAGGTCTTTGGGTTGATATATGCCGTTGTCGTTAATGCAATAAGTGTGCGTGTTGTATAACTGCCTGGCTTTTATTGTTAATCCAAAAATCTTCAAGGGCCAGAAAGATATGTCGTGTTCTTTTGTTTCGGCCAATATGTCCCTTATAGTAATGAATGTATGGGCATTCTGTTTCTGAATGAGGGCTATGCCCGATTTTCCTGGTTCCTCATAGAGCTTGTTGGTGTTGTAGGGGTCTTTAAAAGATTCAGGCGCAGTAACCTCTTTGGTGTTCACTCTGTGAATGGTTACCATAGAGGGGAATAGTGGCTTTGAATCGATGGCAAAACTATCCTCTTCTGCTACTTTGTAACGTGAGAAACAGCGGCTTTTAAGTACGCGTAGCGAGGAACTGCCACTGAATTTTGCATCTTCTGAAGCCGGAAGAAAGCGGTTGGCCATATGTTCAAAGAAGATTGTTATAGTGTCATCCACTGTAGTCATACTAAAATATTCCCTCACATAAAAGGTCTGTTTTAGTATGTTGCGTTCAACAGGAACCACAACAAATTCTTCCAATTCATAGGCTATAGGAGTCATCGGCCAAGCTTTATCTTCTTGCTGTTCAATGACAAGTTGCTCGTAACCAATACTGCGAATGGTTATCGGGTAGGCGGTCTTAGGGATTTCTGTAATACATCCATCGTTTAAGGTAACACCTATCATATTGCCGGTAGCATCAAAAATGGAAGCCGCTGCAACCGGTGAATGGTCAGTAGCGTCAATTACACGTTCCTGGGCACAGACAATGGTGTAGGTCAGCAGAAGGCATATAGCAATAGTGCTAAATCGTTTCATATTGATATTAAATATTCACAATAGTATCTTTCTAATGTCTTTAGTTTTTTATTGTGTTAATGTGTTTTTGCATACAAAGAGGGATGAACGCTGCATCTTTCCCTTATATATCACGGACACAAAAATAGTAAAACATCTTAACTATAGTCCTAAATTGGAAATTATTTCAGCATTTTATCGACAAAAAAACATTTATAAACCATGTTTTTCAAGATTAACAAAAGGCGTTTGTGTAAAAAGAAAATCTCTTATAAATCGTTTATTTATAAGAGATTAATCCAGTACTCGAAGCGGGACTTGAACCCGCACGGCTGTTAAGGCCAAAGGATTTTAAGTCCTTCGTGTCTACCGATTCCACCATTCGAGCGACCTTTTATTGTATGTGGCTTTTTTCAAAACCGGTGCAAAGATAATGGCTTTTGCCTAATAAATCAAAAAAAAGGGTGCTTAATTTGTTATAATGATGTTGGGGCTGTTTTCCACCACGTGGTATTGCCACAAGGGGCGTCGTGCTTCTCCTTTTATGGGTATGCCTCCGCTGTTAAGGTCGAACAAGCTGCCGCATTTATCGCACTCTGCGTGCCCGATGGGCTGTGTAACTGTGAGTTTGCACCCAGCCTGCTGGCAATGGGGGCAGGCGAGGTCGAATGCCATTATGTTGCCATCGCAAGCCGAGGGTCTGCCAATGATGAGTCCTCCCAGGCCGTAGTAGCTGTTGCCGTACATTGCCTGTTGCGCAGTGAGCCTTACTATCATCTCTTTGTTGTTGTTCCACTGTACCTTGTATGCTGCGGCTCCCTCGCGGGTTATTGTAATGTACTCTCCATAGCTGTGTACTATGTTGTATGGGTGTATGGATGCGTCGCAGCTGAAGCTGACCGGGTAGTTTGAATAACGTGATTCGGTCTCGTCGTCGCACGATGTTGCAAGCAGTGCAAACGTTACTGCAACAAATGGCAATATCTTTTTTATCATACTATTGTGTTTTTAAATAAAAACGCAGCCCGCTTGCATTTATTATGCCCGGGGCTGCGTTTAACTTTTTATAATTACCCTTTTATGAGTGCGGCTACGGCTTCTCTGCTTTTGTCGAAGTTCATCGCCTTGCAGATGCTCTCCATGAGTTCTGTAATCTGCTCATTGCACAGGTTACCGATACTTCCCTCGTGGGTGTGGCGTATGTTCTTGTCGGGTGTGAAAGTGCCGGCCTCAATATCAAGGCCAACCTTCTTGTATGCGTCGCGGAAGGGCATTTCTTCTGTTGCGAGGCGGTTCACTTCCTCCACGCTGAACATTGCGTCGTAACGGCTGTCGTTGAGTATCTCCTTGTTTACCTCAATTCTCTTTATAATGTATGTTGCCATATTCAAGCAGTCCTTTATCTCGCCAAAGGCGGGGAGGAAGAGCTCTTTAATTATCTGCAGGTCGCGGAAATATCCGCTGGGCAGGTTGTTCATTATAAGGATAATGTCGGTGGGCAGTGCCTGAAGGCGGTTGCATTTTGCTCGCAAAAGCTCGAATACATCGGGGTTTTTCTTGTGTGGCATAATGCTTGAGCCTGTTGTGCACTCGGCAGGCAGTTTTACAAAACCAAAGTTCTGCGAGTTGAACATACAGGCGTCGAATGCCATTTTGGCAAGTGTGCCGGCTACGCTTGCTAGGGCGTAGGCGATGTTTCTCTCGCATTTTCCGCGTCCCATCTGTGCATATACCACATTGTAGTTCATCGAGTCGAAGCCGAGGAGTTCTGTGGTCATTGTGCGGTTAAGGGGGAACGACGAGCCGTATCCGGCTGCCGAGCCCAAGGGGTTGCGGTTGCACATTCTGTAGGCTGCTTGCAGGAATAGCATATCGTCGGCAAGGCTCTCGGCGTAGGCTCCGAACCAAAGACCGAACGACGAGGGCATAGCTACCTGCAGGTGGGTGTAACCCGGCATGAGTATATCCTTGTGCTTGTTGCTTTGCTCAATGAGGGCGTCAAAGAGCTCTTTTACTGCCTCGCAAACGTCCTGCAACTCCTTGCGTGTGAAGAGCTTGAGATCGAGCAATACCTGGTCGTTACGCGAACGGCCGCTGTGTATCTTCTTTCCGGTGTCGCCAAGTTTGCGTGTGAGCATAAGCTCCACCTGCGAGTGTACATCCTCCACACCATCTTCAATGGTGAAGTTACCCTCCTCGATGGTGGCGTATATGTTTCGCAGCTCGGTGTGCAGGCTCTCCATCTCCTCTTTTGTGAGCATACCTATGCTCTCGAGCATTGTGCTGTGGGCGAGTGAGCCTACAACATCGTAGCGCGCAAGGAAGAGGTCGAGCTCGCGGTCTTTACCCACGGTGAAACGCTCAATTTCGGGGTTTACATCAATGTTTTTCTCCCAAAGTTTCTTTGCCATCTTCTTATTAGTATGCGATTAATGACAGAGCCTCGGCAATCTTCTCGAGTCCCTCTTTTAAGGGTTTCTCAATCATTGCGCGGAGCATAAAGTTTATTTCGGCTTTTGCTACCACGCGCATTTTTGATGCTCCCTCTCCGTCGGGGATAATCTGCACCCAAAAATTGGCAGGCATAGGTGAGCCTACAGTCTCGAACTTGATGCATTTGGGGGCTTCGCGCTCGATAATTTTCAAAGTTATCTTGCCCACAGGGGGTACATCGACCGTAACAGTGTCGCGGTCAAATGCAAACTCCTTAACCTTGTCCTGGGGTATGCGGTCTTTGACGCTTTCGAGGTTGTTGAGGTCTTCGAGTTTGCCGAATACTCGCTCCTGGGGATAAGGTATGTTCTTTACGCTACTTTCGTACTGGCTCATAGTATTACTTTAAGTCGTTTCTCCACTCCGAGGGATTGGCTCTCCACTCTTTGAGTGTGGGCATAACCTCGTCTGTAATGTATCCGGTCTCTTTTGCAGCCTCGAGTACAGCCTCGTAGTCGGTGAGGGTAACGAGTCTTACTCCTGCATTGGCGAAAGCCTCCTGAGCAACGCTGAAGCCGTATGTGAATGATGCTACCATACCTACAACCTCGACACCTGCAGCGCGCAAAGCATCTACGGCGCGAAGGCTGCTGAGACCGGTAGATACAAGGTCTTCCACAACAACAACTTTTGCTCCGGGATAAACATCGCCCTCAATCTGGTTGCCCATTCCGTGGTCTTTTGCCTTCGGACGTACATAAACGAATGGTTTGCCAAGCTCTTCGGCAACAAGTGCACCCTGTGCAATGGCGCCGGTTGCAACACCTGCAACGATGTCGGCCTCGGGGAACTCGTTAAGGATGAGGTTTGCAAGTCCCAACTTTACGCGTGTGCGCAACTCTGGGAATGACAAGGTCTTGCGGTTATCGCAGTAGAATGGTGATTTCCAACCAGATGCCCATGTGAATGGCTGTTCGGGTTGTAACTTTACGGCTTTGATTCTGAGCAGCTCTGCTGCAACAGCGAGTTTTGATTTGTTTGACATGATAATATCTGTTTTTGAGTTGATTTGCGGTTTGTTGCGCGAATATAGTAAAATTATC
>JAZRMX010000037.1:0-115632 GCA_045647885.1 Bacteroidaceae bacterium | reverse complement strand
TTATATTGCTTATAATAAGACGGCCGGTAATCTTTATTATGTTGGATGTCTGTTGCAATAAAATAGAGTGTTTCAATGCATATTTTATAATTAAAGCTTCACCGTATCCCTTTCCAAGTTGTTTGTCATAGTCGTTTCCTTGAAATGTGATAACTTCAAGTCTTTTATTATTAATAAATTGTTTGTACTTATCTGAAATATCGTATCCAGTATTTTCTACAAAAACAATATTTAGATTGGTGTTGTGAAGATAATAATTTAAAGCATCAAGGTATTGCTGAAGTCTAACTTCTTTATTTTGAAGCGCGGTAAAGGCCATTCCTTTCGGGTCTATACAAGCTGTTAAAAGTATTGTCGTGTTCATTGTTCACATTTATTTAATCAAGTTTGAGTCCTATTATATGGCAATAGAAGGTGGGCTTATTTTCAGCGGTTCTTTCTTTCCAGTTTGCACGGAAACTCAATTTAAAGAAATAATCATCCTTGACTAATTCTTGGTCTTTTTTGCAAAACTCATCGTTCTAATTATTGCAAGTTCGTTGTGTCTTTTTGCCCTAGAACTGTCTTTGCAATATTACAATTCTTAAAAGGAAATAATATTACGTAATTCAATCGTTTACACTTTGTTAGAGATGGTAAGACAGAGCTGCTAAAGAATATAATATAGTTTATACATAGATATATTTTTATAAAAAGAAGAATTCTTCGCAGTGCGTAAGCTGTTCTTGGAGTTTAACCGATTATTTCATTGCTGCCTGGGGGTGTTCTTCTTCCTCTTCGTAAATTTCGGGGTTGTATCTGTTGTCGTGGAAGTACTTCACACAGGTCATAATCATCATAAGAGCCCAACCATATTGAATATTTCCTCCAGCTCCACCAGCTACTCCTGCAAATAAAAAGATAACTGCAATAAGTGAGAAACCATAGGCGCAGGATATTCCCAATATCAAAGATATAAGATAAAAGATAAATCCATAATCGTCAAACAGAGTTCTGTTTGCTTTATCTTTTAATCCATAGTCAATACCTTTACCAAACCAAGTTTCAAATTTTGAGAAATCGGCATTAATTGAATTTAATATAGGATTAATTCGCACCGCTGCAGATGTGTCAGTCTGTCTTACATTTTGTGTATCCATTGTTGATGCTGCTTCAATAGCATTTGTTGCTCTATCCCATGATTCCATACCACTTATTTGTAATAGTGAATACATACCAATAAGAAAAGGAACAACATAAAACCAATTGTTTCTGCGAACAAAATAACTACTTAATAATATAATGCAAAAGAATGCCGTGCCGCTACCCATCGTTGTCATCATCCACAAGAAACGTATTGTCACCCATTTGTGCTCGCCACTAAAAAGTTCTTTTAATGTAAAAGGTCCTTCATCGCGTTTGTATTCGCAGCATTTGATGTAGGCATAATAGAATACAAGCATAAAACGTCCGAAAGTGCTTGGTTCTTGGCACAAAGAGTTACACCCGATACCACGATTGAATATCTGACAAAGGTTTATAAGAGGAAAATAGTTTATTTCTGCAAGTAGTGATAGTTGTTGTATTATACAAACAACAAAGTATGCCATCATTATCCACTTGCATATTTTTATAAAACGTTCAATTGTGAAAACCCGTTCTATGGTAACAAGGTTATAGAAACAAACGTAAGTGTATACTAGGCCGAAGGAGAACAACAGTGTACTCCATCGCCAACTTTCGGGGTGGAAACTTGCCGAAAGGAATTGATAAATAATATATGCAGAACCGATAATAAAGGCCTTGGATATTTTTAATGTGTATATCAATAGCACTAAGATAGACAAAGCAAGTAGGGTTAATTTAATTGGGCCTAATGCTATGCGTCCCTCTATTGGTATGTAGTATATGCTATATAGAATAAAAAATACCGTTGCGTATTTTGTCAAGAAACTAGGGGATGTTGAGTCTTGCATTGTAACATTATTTTTTTCCAATCATAAACTTTAGTTTGTGATTGAATAACCATACTAGGGGATATGTAACCAATATTGTAATAATAAAATATATGATGGTTGTGTAGCCTGTAAAACCTGTGTGAATGAACTTGGCATTAAGGGTTTTGAAAATTTCCATTGTTATGCTGTAGTGTGTGCACATAAGTATAAGCGAGTTTATTCCCCAAAAAGTAAAGAAACGGCTTATATGGTTTTTCTCACCTAAAGCAACAAAGAGGCATATAAAACCCACAGCCGGTAAGAAATTACTCAATACTCCGTTTATATAATATAACTTAAATGGTGGGGCAACTATCAAGAGTATGCTGAATGATATAATCGCAACCCCGATAAGTAAAATAAAAGTCTTTTTAAGTTTGTATACCTCTTTCCAAATATATTTTGCAAAAAGAAAACCTATCGCAATTATTGGCCACGACATTACGCCTTGTGCAATGGGTTGCAAGGGGGCATCTATAAGTCTATTGAATGTTGATTCGTTTTTTATTGCCCCCCATATTTCGTAATACAGATATTGAGTGGTGAGTACAATTATAATTCCTACGGTAGCAAGAATCAACTTGTGTTTGCTGTTTTTTATTGTGCAGAAAATAAACTCACCAATAAAAAGCACTGGTAAGAACCAAAGAGTTCCTATACCTCGCAAAGTTATCGTTTTATATATATCGCGCAATAGAATTTGTGTCTCCATAAACCCGAAAAGACACCAAATTATGTCGAACGCAATAATTAGTGCGCTAAACCACAGATAAGGTATGCCCAACTGCTTTATTCTCTTTTTGAATAAATCTTTGGGTGTTATGCTCTTGCTCTGTAAACTTGTTATCCATCCCGATGTAAAATAAAAAGTGCTAATCATAAACATTCCAATCCAAACATTCAGCCACTGCGGAATGACTCCTTGTTCAAAATGCAGAAAAGTAATACACAGGATTGCTAGGCCTTTTACGGCATCAATGTAATTTGCTCTTTGTACTATTTCTTTAGGCATTATCTTATTTTGCTTAATATAATCATTATTCCCATATACATTCTCATCGAAAGGCACGCCATAAATTTTCCAAAGACGGTGTCGCCGCTATATTTTTTTATGAAATAGAGCCTTGAACGCCTCCATTGCTTGAAACGTGGTATTGGGTTGCCTTTTTCACTTTTTCTATGAGCGTGCACAGCTTGCGCTTCGGTTGTGTAAAACATCTTTTTTCCTGCGTTCTCAACTTGTCGGCCAAGTATCGCCTCTTCGCAGTATAACATTGGGTATTCATCAAAGAAACCAATGCTTTTAATGAAGTTTAGGTTTACAAGCAAGCAGCAACCGCTTATTTTAGAGCAGTAGTGGCTTGTGGTGAAATTATCGATAAAATCGTATGTTTCGGCATTTTTCTTCTTAAAGAAATCACTTATCCACCCCCAACTGCTACGCCAATCTCCATCGCGGTACATAGGGCTTTGGTGGCGTCCGTCGAGGCCTACAATATCGCTACCGCAAACAACAATCTCGTTGTCGTTGAGCATTGGCTTTATTAGTTTTTTCAAGTAATCTCCTTGTGGGAATTGCATATCGGGGTTTGCAATAAGGGCATATTCATAGCCCTTTTCCGCAGCATAACGGAGCCCCACATTATTACCCGCATTATAGCCGTCGTTTATGGCGTTGGCGATAAATGTTGTGCCAGTCTCTTTACAGATGCTCTCGGTCGCCTCGCGTTCTTCGGCGCGTGAGCAATTGTCCACAACAATAATCTCTTGTTCAATCTCTTGTTGCTGCAACAAATCGGTTATGCATCTTTTGCTGTCGGTCGAACTATTGTAGTTTAGTATTATGGTGGCTATTTTCATTTCTTTGCTTTTTGTATGAAATTCAAATAGAGGAAACGGCGCAAATTGCCGCTTGCGCAACATATTTTCCATATTAGCGGGAAGAATTTGTATCCCACGGTGAGTCTTATGCTTGCTTTGTCGAAGGCAGTGACTCTTCCTCCTGTCAGCATTATTTTAAATAGTTCTTTTTGCGATAGTCTTCTCACAAAGCACTTTCCGTCGAAAATTTCGGCTTCGCAAAGTGGGGTGAGGTCTATATCCTTGTTTTTGAGTGTCAAAAGTTCTTTTGCCGACGATTTACTCCACACTCTTTGTACCTCTTCGTTGAAGAATTCAATCTTTTCTACCTCTTCTGCAATGTGTGCCGAAACCGAAGCGTTGGCTGTTGTTATGTTATTATGAGCAAATTCCTCACCCGCCTTGAACTGTGGTACAATCTTATTGCCATCTTCTTTGTAGCCTATGGTCGAGGGATATGGTGATGCTGAAAAGTAGTTCTCAACAATGCTTGTTAGTTCTGTACTTAATTCGTTGGGGCTGAAATATGTGATGAACATACCGTACTCATCTCCCAGCACATCGCCTCTTACCCCATAATAGAAGAAAAGAGTATTAGGCTCTCTTTCCTCGTGCAGAATGCTGTTTATCATCAGGCGGGTTGTTCCTAACCAGCCAACATCCACCATTGCTGTTTTTTTACCACCTGTTACACCCTCTTGTGTCAAGTATGCGTTGAAAATTTCACGTTTTTTGTTGCATAGCTTTTGTAGCTGTGGGCGGAATGTGCTTTTGTTGCCAAAAATATTAGAAAGGAAATCCTCTTGTTCTTCTTGGTTGCTTATTCTCTTGAACCGAAATGATATGCCGTATTCTTCTTTCAGCGTTGTGGTGTTAATCTCGAATGTGGCGAGAAGCTCTTCCACACTTTTGCCAATTATTGTATTCTTGTCCTGTATGGCAAGGAATTTTTCGGCAGTCGCATCCTTTAAGTATGGCAGTAAGAGTGCTTTGCGTGATACAAAAAGATACTTGAATTCAATATTGGGGTATTTCCCTTTTTGTGTTTCAGCAATCTTTTGCAGTATGTAACTGTCGCGTGATAGGAAGTAAAGCGTTCTTATCTTTTGTTCCTCAGCTTTGCGTAGAACAAAATTTACATATGGAACATATGTGGCCGCAACATAATCAGCTGCGAGGCGTGTATAGGGGTTGTCGCCGAGTTTTACTCTTACGGTGCGCTGCAACCCTGCCAGGCACGACAACTCTTTGGCGAATTGCTGTTGTCCATTTATTGCTAATAGTTTTTCGGCCTCGGTGTAGGCAGTGCTCACTATATGGGCATTTATTCCCTTTTCTTCGGCTCTTTTTATATCGCTTATGGGGTGATCGCCATAGTGTTCCCACTCTGTTGGGGCGAGATAGCTGCGTACTTTATCGTATAATGCTCCGCTCGATTTTCTTGCTTCCTCTTCGCAAGAAACATATACTCTTTCACTCTCTTTAATGCAACCTTCTTTCTTAAGAACGCTTGCAAGGAATGTGCAGTCGAGGTACATATCCGATATAAAGCAGATTGTGTAACCTCTCTCTCTGTACCCCTCAATTATAGTCTTTATCTCTGGGTTGGCGGTTAGATTCTCGCTTTCTACAGCCTTTTCTGCTGCGATTAGCTCTGCGCTTGTGTATTCACAGAAATCGTTTAATGCCTCGCTCGAGTAAATGTCCTGTATGGTTATTTCGCGTTTTTTTATGTGAGGTGCGATAAGTTGCTCGGCTTTTCTGCGCCAACAAAAGAATTTATCTCTTTTTTCTTGGTCACAGGGGTATAAACGGCCGGCCAAAAGATAGAATATATTCTCGGGGCGCCCGCATTTGCGTATGAGCGTAGTGTCAAAAATGTCGAACGAGGCGAGTTTCATTGCAGTTTCAGTGTTTGCTTGAGTTTTTTGTACGAGCACTCCCAGTTGAATTGTTGTATGAATATGTTGCCGTTTGTGGCGATTTTTTGTCGCAGTGCATTGTCTTCAAACAATTTTATAATGTTGTTGGCAAGGCCTTGTGCATCTTTTATTGGTGATATAAGAGCATTTTCTCCATCTATTGCCATTTCGCGATAGCCGTGATTGTCGGTACACACCACTGCTGCGCCGCAAATCATAGCTTCGCCAATTGTTAATCCCCATCCCTCGTTATTACTCGTGGCAAGAAAAATGGAACTGGTATTATATATATAGTTGTGCGTCTCTTTGTTTGGTTTTTGGTAATACGAATACCACTCAGGTAAATTGTTTGGTTTTTCGCTTACTCCAAATAAGTTCACGTGTAGCAGTGGAAATCTCTCTTTTACTTTGTTTAAAGCCTCAAAACCAAATTCGCACCCTTTTAAAGGTGTTGGGCTATACATCATTGATATGGTATATCGCTCTTTCTCGGCAATATCTATGCTTTTTTTAAAGTAATTGAAGTCGAATCCGTTTTTTATTATGGTATAGTCACAACCCTCTTCTTTCATTATTTCTGCCAGCCAATCGGATACAACAATCTTTTTAAGAGGGTAATGGTATGTTTTTCGTAATATCTCATCGGTTACTGTTCCCCAATTCTCATAGCCTTGTATAAAGTAGAATTTGTTTTCTGTGGGGTAGTCCTTAACATACATAGCAGTATAAGGCGATGTACAGATATATATGTCGCTCTTTGGAACGTGGCGGTAGTTAAGCGAGAGTGTAAAGAGTTCTTTTACCCGTTTGTCGAGTGCAAACCACCCGCGGCAAGAATAACCTTTGAATAATTGCTGTATATATCTTACACAGTTTGTGAGCTTGAAATAAAGGCTCTTCTTTTTCCAAAACAGTGAACCTGAATATACAATATTTACCCTGTATCCGTCGGCAACAAGACGGTTGGCATATTCGTATGCAACCTTGTAGCCACCGGTGGGGCCATCTACGGGGTGGGGAAATATGAAGGTTATTTTAGGGCTCATTGTATAGCTTGTTTATGTGTGTCGATAGTTTTGTAGTAAGCTCTTCTATCTTTAATTTTTCAAAAAGTATAATTCTTCCTTTATCTATTATTACCGCCAATAGCAATACTGTTATAGAGAATACATATATATAAATTCCGTTTGGCAAATATCCGGAAAGTTCCCTACATAAATCAATTTGTAGCAAATTTCTTAATAATCCCTGTTCGTGAATTAGGTATGCTGCAAAAACGTGTGGTGCGATAAATGCAGTAATTTTTCCTATAATTCCATTATTTGAAATCTTAATTTCTTTAAACCACATAAATGTACATAATGCAAGAATGTATGTTATTATGGAATTATATTCAAGGTTTATATATCCTTTTAAATATATTGCACAAAGGTTGTAGACAATAAGGAAAGCTATAATACCAATACCCCAAGTAGTACATTTTACCCCCCCATTATAATATAATCGTATATAACCGCTTGTGATAAAGAGTGTTATGAACCATATTAGTGAGAACCCATTGCCAAATAACTCGCCAAATGGGAAAATCAAGAATAGTGTAGAACTTAATAGAAGAAGGCTACCAAGCAAAATCCGGTATTGCTTTTTGGTAATAGCAGTACATACTTTTTGTATGAATGGTGACAATAGTATAAGCGCGACATATTTATTTACGAACCAATAACTGAATTTTGTAGGTGCGAATGGAAATATAGATTTGCAGAGGTCTTCTAAACTTGCTTTATTAAATAGAAATAAAATAAGTGTGATTGAGAATGTGTAAAAGACTGTTTCAATTATTATACGAAGTACACGTTCAAACTTAAATTTTGCTGTAATAAGGAAATAGCCGGATATAAGGACAAAGCAATTAACTGCGTGTGGTGCAATAGTGGCGAATGGTGAGAAACTTTCGATATTGCTGCGCCCGCCAATATGCCCCGAGATAATAAATAAAATTGATAAAATCCTTAATAGTTCAAGGCTTTGATTTCTTTGTGATTTCATATTGTTATTTGTATTGTGGCGAATGGTCTTTAAATTACATTCTCCTCTTTTAACGAGTTTAGGAAATCATTGATATAATTATTCCAAGTATAGTCTTTAACTAATTTGTTTGCGTTTATACATAAATTCCTGTATTCGTCTTCTTTCGCATACAAGACCTTTTCGATACAATCTATAAGGTTCTTTCCGTTATAATAATAACCAAAGTTAATATCCCTGCTAAATTCTTTTACAAAATCGTCGTATGGCGCAACAATAATCGGTGTTCCATAGAACATTGCTTCAATGCAAGAGCTATACCCTCCCCATTGTTGTGCTGGGTTTACAAGCACCTTGCAACTATGTAATAACTGATAATATAAAATTCTCTCTCTTTCTATATTTTTTCTTAAATATCCGTGACAGATAATATTCTCGTCATTATTTTTAATTTGTTCGTTTGTTATCCCTATTATATGCAGTTTATAGGATTCGGTATCTTTGTTTAGATGTTTGACACTTTTTATAAGTTCTTTGGCTGCTCCAATATACTTAATACCTCCAATAAATAGTATCGTATTAGATTTATATCTGTTTTTTATTGTGTTCTCAATATTAAATTCGCCGTTAAATACTGTATTGACAACATTGCGATTAAGATAAACAATCTTTCTTCCATATAGCTCTTCCATATGCTCTTTACATACAGGAAACATTGTATAAACCAAATCGGCTTTTTGCATTACATAATCTTCGTGTCTTAGTGATTTTTCTTCATAAAAAGCAGGTTTACGCCCCAAACGTTCTATGACGATTCTGTCTGTCCAGTCGCACCACAAAATACTAGGTTTATTACTATATTTGTTGTAGAAAGCAAATGAAAGAAAAAGGTTAAGACTAGTATTAGGGTATTTTCTTGTTGCTTTTTTAATTCTGCGATAGATTATAAATCGATGTAACCTGGTTCTGTGAAATTCTGGGCAGGCTTTTAGTTTAAGGCATTTCTTAAAAATGATAAAAGCCGAAGTGTTGAATAAACGATTAAGAACTTTATTAGGCGAAATATCAATTCTATGCAGAGTATACCCTTTGCTTTCTAATGTTTTTGCAAAAAGGTATGGCACATTGGACCAAGTTGAAATATCTCTTGAATCGCCACAAGTAAAAAGTGTTATTTCAGGTTTAATTATCATTGTATTTGTTAGGCTATAGATTTATGTTTTTTAATTTTAGCACATAATTCCATAAAAGAACTCTAATTCTTGCGTTTTTACATAATCTGACAATTACTATCAAAACTCGTTCCAAACGACCTAATTTATAGTTCTTGCATTCATTTAGGAGTTCTACAAACCATTCACTTTTATTATTTAATTCTTTGTCGTTTATAATCCATCCAAGCATTTGGCATTTTCCTTTGAATGTTTCTGTTGGAAAGTCCTTTGAATGTTCTTTTGCTATAATACCACTAAGTTTTGTGATGTATTTATAAGAGCACCAAGATTGTGATGTTGCGCTATTTTCTCTGTAGATATAATTGTATGTGATATTGTTGATTATATTTACTTTCTTAACTCTTTTTAGAATTCTTAATATAATTATATAATCTTCGTAAACTTTAATATTCTTATCAACATCTAATAGCTCTTTACATAGAAGTTCTTTCTTAAATAATTTACCCCATAACTCCCAACTAAATTTTCTTTCGAACTTTAAAATAGAAGATATAATGTTGCTCGTTGCAATTAATCCACTAGTTTTGTATAGTTCTTCTTGGTGTAGGTCTTTATGAAAAACTGTAATGTTCCCATAGATGCAATCTGCATAAGTTAAATTAATATTATATAATGAAAATGCGTTGTTAGGGATTGTGTCATCACTATCCACAAATGTTATCCATTCGCAATCGTTAGCAGCTTCTACACCGGCAGCTCTTGCGCGGGTTACTCCTGCGTTTTCTTGGTGAATGACAGTTATACGCGAGTCTTTTTTTGCGTATTCATCGCATATTTCCCCTGCATTGTCGGGGCTGCCGTCATCGACAAGGATAAGACGAAAATTTGTATACGTTTGCGCAAGTATGCTTTCTATGCACTCGGCAACATACTTTTCGGTTTTATAAACAGGGACGATAACGCCAATTCTCTCGTTCATAAAAACGGATAATGATTAAAGGTGGTGGTGAAGACTTCGATGAAAGAGGTGCAAGCCTGCATAGCTACTTTTCGTACAGCGCCGAAATGGCGCATAAGGAAAGTGTTGCTTTTGTGTGGTGATTATCCTTTACAAAAAGTAAACAGGACATTGCACCTTCTTTTCATCGTCGCAGGGGCTTTCTACTTTTCTCCTGCTGTTTTTGATATATAAATAGCGTCGATTGCTTTTCGTTTTGTAATATTACAACATTTTTGAGCCTTTGTCAAGAGGTTTGGGCAATTTTCTTCAAAAAAACCTTGATTTTTGTTTAAAATAGCAAGTTTTCTTGTGAAATTAAACAGTTCTCAGTGTTTCTTCTTTTAAAGATGTGCCTTGAGGAAGTTGTTGCTTTTCTCTCGCCACTCCTCGAGTATATTGTTCACTTCTTCCCAGTTTATGGCTTTGTTTATTACAGTTTCTGCCTCTTGTGGTGTAGCAACAAGCCTGTCTTGTAAATTGAAAATTGACAGAAGTGAATTAAAACGCGCCATACCTCTCACCTTGTTGCCATAAACGATGAATGGCTTGTTGAAAAGTATTGAAAAAACGCATGCGTGGAATGAATCTGTAATCACATATTGGGCGTCGTGGAAACCACGCAACCAGTTTTCGACAGGTGGTTGCACCCTTTCCTCTATGGGTGCAGTGTCATCTTCTACTCGTGAGTTTGTATGGAATGATATTAGTTTGTGACTTTTTGCAACAAGTTTAATAATGTTATTGGTTTCGTTACTCGGGTCAAGTATGTAGCACATAAGATTACCGGGGCTTTGCGGCGTTCCGGCATCTATGAATAGTTTCTTGTAATCCTCCGCGGTGAGTAGCATTGTGGGGTCGAGTACGTGCATAGCATCAACCCCCAATCGTTTTTTGCAGATATTTACAGCAGATGCCTCGCGCACACTTATTGCATCGAATTTTTGTGCAAGCTCGCTACATATTTTGGTTTCCTCTTCGTTATACTCCCACTCGTCGGTACCGAATGATGCAGCGTATGCAATACGTTTCACATTCCAATCTTTTGCAAAATCCAGGAAAGAGTTGCTAACTCCAGGAAAACGTTCGTTGTATGCGTGCCGCCAAATTTGGTCGCTACCAACGATTAAGCATTTGTATTCTTTTGAATTTAGTTGTTTGGTTGATTTTATATATATGCAATCAATGTATTCCTTTATAAATAAATCAGTTTTTTGTCGTTGAACTTTACGTAATTTGTTTAGTGCGATATCAGGGAATACGGTAACCTCTTTTTTAAGTATATAGCGTAGGACTATGTTTTTTAAGTAAATAAGTGGTCTTGTTGCTAATGGTAATTTAACAATATAATTGTAGTTTATAGTTACAGGATTGTGTCCTTGTTTTTTTAGCACCTGTTGCAGTGCAAAATTTTGTAATATGCCACCATAATTGGTGTGTAAAGGAAGTGTTAGTATTCCTACTTTATTGCTTTCCATATTTTTTTATTATGCGGTTTTTTATATTCCACACTATCTTCTCCCACAAAATTGTAAACCAGCCACGGTGTAAGCATTCCTTGGTTGCTGTGTACACCCCTTTTTTGTGTAGCTTTTTAAAGAAACAATTTCTTTTTGCGGGTATTGGAACGTCCTTCTCAATTGATGGGTTGTAAGTGAGTGCGTCGATGTATGCAATTTCGTGCAATTCGCAACCCGGAATCTCTATTTTATTGTTCCTTATAAGTAATAATGATATTCCTTTGTCGTCATCTATATGTGGGGTTATTTGCTCTGCTCCCCAAAGGTCGGCAAGTGTAATATCGCTACCGCTTTTGCCTCCTCGTGCAGGGCAGGCATAGCAAGAAGGTCTTAAACACAGGTTTGCGAGGAAACATTGCATAAAGCTGTTTTTGTGGAGGTCCTCGGCAAAAACAGCTGTATTTTTTCCATCGTAGTTGGGAAAATTCAGTTTTAGTAGAAAACTGTATTTTTTCCATCCGGTAATCTTGCTTCTGAAGCTTATAGCTTCAATGCAAGATTTATATGTTTCGCCAGTGGGCGAAACATACTGATTTTTTTTATCCGGTATATTTTTTAAAAGTTTGGCAGCAATCTCCTCGAGATACATTTTCCAAACTTTGGGGCTTGGAGTGCCGTGGCAGACAATATCAATGGTAGTAAGGTTTTCGTAATCTTTGTTTAAGAATAGTTTGAGTGCTGCTATTTGGCAGGGTGTGCCCGAGAAGAGTACCTTGCGCCCTTTTTTCAGGTATTGTTCGGCTTCTTTGTAACAGTTGCCAATGTTGCTTTGAACATATTTGCTGCCGCGTAGTCTTTTTAATTCTTCAGTATTTTCTACTGCAATATGCTCAACCTCCCAATTTTTATTGAAAGCTGCGCCGAATACAACTCCTCCCTGTTTAAGGGTCTTTTCGGCAAGAATTGTGAATACTCCACCCGAAGAACTTGCAAGGCGAATATCTTCGTTCTTGTTTATTGCAGCATAGGTTTTAAGTGGTTTGCTTTCTTTTTTAGGGTGCAGAACGGGGCACGTTCTTTCGCACAAGCCGCAGTTTATACACTCCTGTTCGTTCACCACAGGATACCAGAACCCCTCCTGGTCGCAATGCATAGTGATGCACTGTTTGGGGCAGCGTTGTACACAGGCATTGCAGCCGCAACAATTTTGAGGTGTATATATTTTAATCATTTTCTAAATTTGTTTGTGATTCTGCGTATATATTGTAAGGCCAGTCTCTTTTCATCCTCTTTACATCCTATAAAGTAAATAGCTAAAATGGATGATATAACTGAAGAGGTGCAGACAAGAATGAAACGTAGTGCGGTATAGTGTATATTAAAATAGAATACTGCAGGTATGATACTTGCTATAATTGTAACAACAATTGTATTTAAATAAACCTCTTTAGCGAATTTAAGTGAGGGGAGCTGGCACATTGTGCGCAGGAATAGCAACCTTTCAATTAAGCATATTTGTGAAATGATTATTGATACTACCAATGTTATTTCTGGGAAAAAACCTGAACGCAAAAGAATATAGGATATCGGGAAATTTAGTAATAATGTTCCTCCAACAACTATTTGATAATTTCTTATGCGTCCTGTTGCCAATTGTGCTGTTATAAGTGTACCAGCTAATGTGTCGGAAAGGCAAAGGATAAGCACAAGTCTTGTAAATAAAACTGTGTGTTGTGGTACTTGCCCCAACCAAATGTACAGGATTGTTTCAATCTCAAAGAATATAGGGATTGAAATTATCATAAACAGAAAGTAAAGGATTTTTGTACCCTTGAACATAAGGTTGTGCATTCTTGTGTAGTTGCCGGCTGCATATTCCTTTGTTATTTGTGGGTTAATGGCCGTGAATATGTTACCGGTGAATTGTCCCACAATTCCGGATATCTGCATAGCAATTCCGCGCGCAGCATTAACAGCCGGGCCGTGAAACATATTTATGGCAATGTTTACTCCCTGGTCTTTCATTTGAGCTGCTGTGCTTCCAATGAAGTTCCACCCCGCAAACGAGGTCATCTCTTTAAAGAGTGGTTTATCCCATTTGAAATGGTAGGTACACTCGGCAAAGTTCTTTTTGCTGAATCGCCAATAATATAACTGCTTTATGAGCATTGGTATTAGCGATATTACGGCTAGGAGTATAAGTCGGTCGCCACCATAATATTTTATTGAGAATACAATGGCAAGGCGTGCTACGGCATCGAACAGCGAGAAATAGGCGTAAACATCCATTCGCTCGTGTGCGATGATTGCTGCATTGTAAGGGGTTGAAAGTAATCCTACTGCGAAACTTATTGCCGAGCATTGCAGTACCCAATGAGCAGCTGTGAGGCGTTCGGCGGGAATCACCATTTTGTTGTTGAGAAACCACACACCAATGGTCTCAATGGCTACAACTACAATTATGGCAAGTACTAAGTGTATATTGACTGATGTTATAAAGATTTTATTCAACTTCTCCTTATCACCGGCTCCCAATCCGTATGTGATGAAACGTGAGGCAGAGGATGTGAGCGAGCTTGAAATAAGCGAGAACATAGATACAAGGCCGCCTACTACGTTGTTTATGCCGTAGTTGTCCACGCCAAGAGCTTCGAGGGTGATGCGGGCGGTGAAGAAACTGATTATCATCATCAGTCCCATACGTCCGTAGAGCAGCATTGTGTTTTTTGCTATGCGTTTATTCTCTTCGCTGTGTGTGCTCATCTTTTGCTTGTTATAATGTTGTATCAATAACCCTTTTAAGCTTCTCAATGAGTGACGTTTTTAGTGCAACTCCTTCAATAGCTTCTACCGCTCTGCTGCAATGGGTGTCGCTGCCGGCAACAGTGTACATCTCATTTTTGAGCAACCAAAGGGCTTTCTTTTCCACTCCGGGGCCGTAAACTCCGGCAAGCGAGGGGAGGTTCAGTTGGAATTTAACTCCCATCTCGGCAAGTTCTTCATACTGCTTCTTTTCCATGTAAAGGTAGCGTTCGGCATGGGCAAGGAGGGGGAAGTAGCCTTGTGACTTTATCTGTTGCAGGGTGTCGTGCAAGCGCATAGGCGGGGTGTAGTACGATGTTTCCACAAGCAGGTGGTTGCCTTGCTTGCCTATGGGCAGCAGTTCTTCGCTTTTGAGTATGTGGTCGAATTTGTTGTCGAGCATATACTCGGTGGCGAGGTGCAGGGTTATGGGGCCCTTGTAAGCTTCGCAGAATGTGGCAAACTGCTCTTTCAGCTTTGCTGCTGTGTTGGGGTAGTCCTCCATTGTGTGGGGGGTGAGCCACAACTCCTTTATGCCGGTGGTGGCATAATGCTCGAGAATGCGGAGTGCCTCTTCGGTGGTTTTTACGCCATCGTCAACTCCGGGGAGTATGTGGGAGTGGTGGTCGGTACCGCCTGCGAGCAGTCGCTCTTTGCCTACTCTCTTTTTACTGTCGAAGGGCCACATGGTGCGTTATTTTTTCTTCTTTTTATCCTCGCCGTGATATCCGTAGCGGTAGCCGTAACGGTAACCGTAGCGATAGCCGTAACGGTAACCATACTTGTAACTGCCGTGGCTTAATGTGCCGTTGAGTATCATTGAGAGGTTTTTCAGGCGCTTGGTTGTGTATATATCCTCGAGTTCGGCAAGCATGTTGCGGGTGAGCAGGCCGGTGCGCACTACGAAGAGTGAGCGGTCGGTATATTCTTCGATAATCTGGGTGTCGGCCACAATGTCTATCGGGGGGCAGTCTATGAGTATATAGTCGTACTGCTTGCGCAGGGTGGCAATGAGTTCGCCGAAGCGTTTGCCGTGCAGGAGTTCTGTGGGGTTGGGAGGAATGGTGCCGACGGGCAGAACATGGAGATTCTCGTAACCCTCGTATTTTACAATGCCTTTATCGGCATTGTCGAGTTCACCGCTTAGGTAGTTGCTTATACCGGTGGAGGGCGATGAAACGTAGGCCGATGTGGAGCCGTGGCGCATATCGCCGTCGATTACCAGCACTTTGTCGCCTTTGAGTGAGAGGCTGGCGGCTATGTTCATTGTGAGGAAGGTTTTTCCGCTACCGGGGTTGAACGAGGTGAGCAGAATGACTTCGCACTTGCCTTTCTCGCGTGCCACGAATTGCAGGTTGGTGCGCAGTACGCGGAATGCTTCGTTTATGATGTCGCGGTTTCCCTCTTTTACCACAATGCTCTTGTCGCCTATGCCTTTGAGGTATTTCTTTGCTGTTTTGGCGTCATCGGGGAAGTACATTGGGATTTCGCCTACAAACGGTATGGGCAGCCCTTCGAGGTCTTTGCGGCCACGCACCTTGTTGTTTGATATCTCTTTCAGGAATATGATGACGGTGGGGAGCAGAAGACCTATGGCGAGTGCCATCATTATGGCGTTTTTCTTCATAGGCGCAACGGGTGTCCAAGAGCTAGACGGTGCGGCGATTATGCGGGTGTTGTTTGCTGCATACTCCTTGGAGAGTTCATTCTCCTCGCGTTTCTGTAACAGGAATATGTATAGCGCATTCTTAACCTTTTGCTGTCGCAGGATAGATTGCAGTTTCTTGTTCTGTTCGGGGTTCGAAGCGAGTGCCTGGGTGTTGTCGGTCTCTATTTTGCGTGTGAGCCTTATTTGTGAGTTTATGGCCTCTATTTCGTTGTTGGCTGTGGAGATGATGGTCTCTTTCAGTTTCTTGAGGCGATTGTCGTAGTCCTTGACCAAGGGGTTCTCGTCGCTACTGTTCTGCGCAATGGCGTTGCGGCGGAGCAGGGCGGTGTTGTACTCGGTGACGAGTGACTGTACGTTGGCGTTCTCCAAACCTATGTTGGTGGGGAGCAGCAGGTTCTTCTCCTCTTTGAGAAGGTTTATGAGATAGAGTACAATTTCGCGCTGGTTGTTGAGGGCTACAATCTTTTTCTCGTTCTCGTCCTTTTCGCTTAGGTACTTGCTGCCGTCCTCTTTTTCGCTCTGTATCATATTGCGCCCTTTATATGAGGCTATTTCGCCGTCGAGTTTCCAGAGCTCTTTCTGTAGCAGGGCTATCCTGTGGTTGAGGAAACTGTCGGTGCTGGTTGCTATCTGGTTCTTGTCCTTCAGCCAGTTTTCGTTGTAGATGTCGATGATTGTTGCGAGTACCGTGCGTCCGCGCACTGTTGAGATGTCGCGTATCTTCAGTTTGGCAATGGTGGTGTTTTCGTTCTCGAAATTGGAGCTGAAGCGTGAGAGGAAATCCTCGAGGGTTTTGTTTATGTTGCTGCGCTTGACAAAGATGTTGAAGTCGGTGCTGGTGGAGAAGTATTCGGTGGGAATTATTGCTATTCTTCCCAATACTGTGTTTATGGTGTCGCCGGCTTGGGCTCTTATGAAGCCGCCTGTGAGGTCGGTATTTTCTTTATAGAGATTCCACATACAGACATCGCCATTGCTCTGCACGTTCATTGTGAGGCCGGCATCTTCGTTTTTGCCAAGGTCGAGGAATTTTACCTTTGCCGGCAAACCGCCTTCAAAGATTATGGGGTTGTGCAGCCTGCCCTCGGTGGTGTAGCAGATATCGAGGTCGAGCCTTTTTATTGCCTCGAGCATTACGGCGGGGGAGCGCATAGCCTTCAGTTCCTCTTCGGCGTTGCTGTTATAGGTCTCGCTGAATGAGGAAAAGGCATTGCTACTATTGCCGCCTTTCTCGCTATTCTCTTTTATGAGTACCGATGCCGAACTTACATACACCGGAGGGGTTGCCAGAATGTAGAGCGCGGCAATGCTTAATGTGATAAACAGCGACAGTGCGAACCAGTGCCAGTTGCCAAGGCAGAGGTATAGCAGGTCGGTTATGGGGAGCGCGTTGTCGCTCTGTTGCATTCTCTTTTTTGTTGCCATTTTTAATGGTTTTGTGGAGTGTTATCGATTATCCATAAAGGTTACAAACGACATTACGAACGACGCAAGTGACATCCAGAACGATGTTGAACGGAATGTGTTGCTGTTTATGTCGGCTTGTCCGGCGCGTTTGCTATTGGGTTTCACGTACACGATGTCGTTTTGCTGCAGGTAGAAGGCGGGCGATGAGTATACGCTCTCGGCCAATGTGAGGTTCATCTCGTATGTTTTTTGGGTGTCTCCATCCTGGCGCAGAACTGTTACGTTGTTGCGCAAGCCTTCGATTTTTAGGTCACCGGCTTCGGCTATGGCGTCGATGATGGTGATGTAGTCCTTGTCGATGCTTATCTTGCCGGGGCGGTTTACCTCACCTAGTATGGTAATCTCCTGGTTTACGTATTCAACGGTTACAATGGGGTCGAGCACGAGTTTTCTTGAAATAAGCTCGTTCTTTATGTACTCGGCAACCTCTTCGCGTGTCTTGCCTTCAATGTTTATCTTGCCCATTACGGGGAAGTCGATGTTTCCGTTACTGTCGATGGTGTATGTGGCGGTGGAGCTACTGTTGTTTGTGCCACCATCATTGTTACCGAATCGCCTTGTGGGTGTTACGAGGTTGAACAGCAATGTGAGCTCGGGGTCTTTGCTGTTTACAACGATGGAGAGTTTGTCTCCGGGCATCATTTTTATTTTGTTGGGGGTGGCGGTGATGGTTTTTGTGTCACCGTTGGTGAGGTCCTGGAAATAGGTTACCTCTTTTGTGGTTGTGCAACTTGCGATGAGCATTGCTGCGAATAAGATGCTTAATGTCTTCTTCATATCGTTTGTTTTTTATTGTTTTATTTAGAGGTTGTTTTAATTTCTAAAATATATTTTTCTTAAATAGAAGCCGAATGTTTCACCATTTTTATATTCAAGAATGTCTGTTCCCTGCTTTTTCGCGGTTATGTAGCCCGCTACGCGCCCTTAAAAAAGAAATAAGCATTCTGTGCTTGCTCTATAAAAATTTTGGCGATATAAATTCAAACCGCTTCTTAAAGGATTTCTATCAGGTCGGGCGATATTTCGGCGTTTATGGCTACAGCAGCAACTCCTTCGATGAGTACTACCACGCGTTTGTTGCGTTTGCCTTTTATTTTTACAAATATTCCTTCGGTGCCGTCGAACGTGCCACCGTGTATGCGCACTTTGGCTCCCTTTTCTATGTTTATCTCCTCGGGCTTAAGGTAGGTGAGCTCCTCAATGCGCTCCTGCGTTACTGCGATGAACTGTGTCATTGCTTTGTCGGGAACAATGATGGGCTTGTTCTTGCCGTTACAGGGAGTGGTGCGGTATTGAAGGTAGTCAATCTCCTGCTTTGTGCGTTGTATTGTCTCTTTTGTGGTGTGAACGAAAATGAGGTTGTGTATTGCCGGTACGGTCTTGCGCTTTTTTGTTCCTCTCTCTTCGGCAACGGCGATGGTCATTGGTACAAAGCTGTCAATGCCTCTTGCAGCAAGGTTTTCTTTGGCCTTAAGTTCCCTGCGGTATGGCGCGCTCATAGCGAACCACAAGAGAGGGCTTCCTTCGTTTTTTTCTTCGTTCATCGGGAGGGTTGTTGCCGCAGGGGTATTCCTCTGGCTCCTCAATGCTTGCGTAAAGCATTGAGTTATAAAGGTTTATTATAAAATACGGGCGTTTTGTGCGTTTATGGTACCATCTCCTGGCATTTGTATACGTGTATAAAGAACACCCATATCAATGCAAAGATATTGAAATGGGTGTTAATAAGCAAATAATAATATTATTATTTGGTTTTTTTTAATCAATGCCGGATGTGTGGCGGTTACTGTTTTGGTGTGAGGCGCGCGAGGTAGTCGTAGTGTTCGCCGTCTATGCATTTGTCGCAGTTGAAACCGTGTTCGTTTGCGTACATTGAAAGGGTGTCAAAATCTATGTACAGCCAGTCGAATTTCTCGCCTGTGGTGCTGCGGTAGCGCATTGTGTAGTCTACCTCGCCATAGTAGCCGGCAGCAAGGTTTATGTCCATTGAGCCGTCGTCGTTCATAAAGATGTAGCGTATGTCGGACGAGTCGAGCAGAATCTGTCCTCCGGGGTTGAGAAGGCGCTTGGCGCTTTTGAAAAAGTCGGGGAGGTTCTCGGTCTTGCCAACAATGCCTATTCCGTTCATGGCCAGCAGTATGGTATCGAATTTTTCACAGAATCTCTCGTCGAAGAAGTTGGCGAGGCGTGCGTCTATTCCGCGGTCGTGCATAACCTCGACCGACAGTTCGGAGATATCTATGGCAACAACTTCAAATCCGCGGTTCTTGAGCTCTATGCTGTGGCAGCCCGAACCGGCTCCCACATCGAGCACGCGCCCTTTGCAAAGTTTGATGGCCTCCTGCTCCTGCGGTGGCATATCTTTGTAACTTCTGAAGAGGGTGGGTACGGGAATCTCGTCCTCGTAGAACATTGAGGAGAGTACTCTTAGCTTGCCGGCCTTGCCTGTTTTGTGATATTCGGCTATGGCGCGTCCCATAGGGTCCTTGTCGCGAAGGGTTGTGTTGTCCATTTTGCTTTTGGTTTTAAAAAAAAGAGGCTGTCCGTTGTGTTTAGAGAGCCTCTTGTCCTGTTATTTGCCTATTTTTTCAATGATTTTTGCTGCAATATCTTCCGGCGGAATGTTCATACAGCGATAGTCGCCGTAGGCGCAGGGTTTGTTGCCGAAGATGGAGCAGGGGCGGCAGGGGAGGGAGAGCTCTATGCAGTCCTCATTCTTCTGGTTCCACCCGAGGAAGCCTGCCAGGGGCGATGTTGCTCCCCAAATGGATATTGCAGGTGTTCCCACCAGGGATGCCATGTGCATATTTGCGGAGTCCATACACACCATTGCGTCGAGGTGGCTGATGAGGCGCAACTCGCCGTTGAAGTTTGTGCGTCCAAGAAAGGAGTGCACGCGTGGGAACTCTTTGCACCAAGCGTTTACTAAAGCCTCTTCTTTGGGGCCGTTGCCGAAACAGAATATCTGTATGTTGCTGTGCTTGGTGAGCGTTGCAATCACTTCGCGCATCTTATCGGCGGGGTATATCTTTCCGCTGTGTGCGGCAAAGGGGGCAATTCCCACCCATTTGTCGTTGCCTTTTGGGGGGATGATGGCGCTGAACTCGCTTATGTCTCCCTTGTTGTTGCCAAAGAGTGATGTAAATTGGGGTGTAAAGGGCTTGCCTATGCGCTCGAATACCTCGCGATAGCGTTCAAAGGTGCTTTTTAACTGCTCCTTTATCTTGTTCTTGCTGCGGGTGAGCCGTTTCTTTTCGGAGCGCCCTTTGGTGATGTTCGCAACCTTGGCACCGCTCAGGACTGCAAAATAGCTGCGCAGGATTTTTGTGCGCAGAACATCGTGCAGGTCGGCAACGGCGTCGGGCTTGTATGCGTTAAGTTTTTTATAGAGTTTGAATAGTCCGGCAAGCCCTTTGTAATTGTCGAGATTTATGCCGATGAAATGGAGGTTTTCGGGCTTGTCAATGAAGAATTGTCCGAATCTCTCGCGGCTTACGAAAAGGAACTTGTCGTGTGGGTATGTGCGGGCGAGCGAGTATAGCAATGGTATGGTCATTGCTATATCGCCTACCGCAGAAAAACGTGTGATCAGAATTGTTTGTGCTGTCTCTTTATTTTTTGCCTGCACCATAAAGTACGGGGTTTAGAGCGGGGTCGTTGTACATCTTCATCTGGCGGTACACTTTCATATATTTGCGTCCGGCAGCGATGTCATCGAGCAACTGTCCGATAGATGTAGTCATGTCTTTGTACTGCTCTTTGAGGACATCGAGCTTGGCCTGGCATTTTGCCAAGTGGTCGGCGTCAACATCTGTGCGGTTAACCTCCTCCTGCATGTGATAGATCTTGAGCGAGAGAATTGAGTAGCGGTCTACTGCCCAAGCGGGGCTCTCGGTGTTGATGGTTGCGTCGGCTGCAGGTGTTACATCCTTGTAAAGGTCGAGGAAGTAACTGTCAATGAGCTCTACGAGGTCGGTACGGTCCTGGTTTGACTTGTCGATGCGACGTTTTAGTACAAGCGCCTCGGCGGGGTCGATGTTGGGGTCGCGGATGATATCCTCAAAGTGCCACTGAACGGTATCTATCCAGCATTTGAGGTATAGGTAGTATTCAATTGTCTTGACCTCGTATGGGTTGTTTATGGGGGTGTCAACGTTGTCTGTCTTGTGATAGTCTTCAATGGCCTGGTTGAAGATGGGCCAGCTCATCTCTGTGAATTTTTTCATAATATTTGTTTGTTAAGTGAATATTCTTTTGTCTCAAAGCGTTGTGGTGGGCACTATATGTGTATATTTAAGGCAAAACTAACGAAAAATTACGATATAGACAAAAGTTTGTTTAAAAAGTATTTATCTTTATGGCAATAATTGTTGCAAGTTGTGCATTGGTGGCCTCTCCCGGTTGTTTTTAAAGGAAGGTCTCTGGCTTGGCGCAACGTTGCGGCACCTAAAATTGTATGCGATGAAAATTGTTATTGACGAGAAGATTCCTTATCTGCGTGATGCACTTTTGGCGATGGGACACAATGTATTGGCTCTCCCCGGAGTTGCAATTTCACAGGCCGATGTAAAGGATGCCGAGGCGCTTTTTGTGCGCACCAGGACTTTCTGCAACGAGCAGCTCCTGGCCGGTTCTGCTGTGCGTTTTATAGGTACGGCAACAATTGGATATGACCATATAGATGCTGCATATTGTGCGGCAAATGGCGTTGAATGGGCAAGTGCGGCAGGCTGCAATGCCGGCGCAGTGTTGCAGTATGTGCAGGCGGTTGTCTATTCGTGGGCAAAGGAGCGCTCACTCTCTCTTGACGGGCTTGTAATGGGTGTTGTGGGTGTGGGCGAGATAGGCTCTCGCATAGCAGCCTGGGCGGCAGGCGAGGGTATCCGCCTGTTGCTTAATGATCCACCACGCGAGGCTGCCGGCGAAAAAGGTTTTGTATCTCTTGAACAGATTACTGCAGAGTGTGATATAATAACCTTTCACCCCACTTTGAACATTGCAGGTGATTATCCGAGCTACCATCTGGCCGATGCGGCATTCTTCTCCTCTATGAAAAGATGTCGTTTGTTTATAAATGCTTCGCGTGGTCCTGTTGTGGACAACGCGGCTCTGCTTTGCACGTTGGAGAAGAACGGGGAGTTGGATGCTGTGCTTGATGTGTGGGAGGGTGAACCGGAAATATCACTTCCTTTATTAAACAAGGTATATATAGCTACTCCTCATATTGCCGGTTATTCGGCCGAGGGCAAAATAAACGCGACAAGGATGGTGCTCGATGCTTTTTGCAACTTCTTTGGATGTGCCGCTGCTCAGCCGGTGTTGTCTCTTCCGGCACCGTCCGAGCCTTGCTTGTGTGCCCCCTCGTTTGGGGATGCTGTGCTGAAAATATATGACCCGCATTCTGACTCGTCAGTGCTGAAAAAGGAACCGTCGCGTTTCGAGGATTTGCGTAATAATTACAATTTGCGCCGTGAAATGTCGGCTTTCGATGTGAAAATAGGGTAAAAAGGCTTGCTGAAAGTACTTTTTTGCACAAAAAGTGGAAAATGTGCAGTGAAAAGACAAAAAAAACACATCTTTCTTTGTTGTTAGTGAATTTTATTCTATTTTTGCCCACAAATACTTTATAACTTTCAAAAAATTACAACTATGTCAGAAATTGAAGCAAGAGTAAAAGAGATTATTGTAGAGAAGTTTGGTGTTTCAGAGTCAGAGGTTACTTCAGAGGCTAACTTCACAAACGACTTGAGCGCAGACTCACTTGACAGAGTAGAGCTTATCATGGAGATTGAGGACGAGTTCGGTATCTCTATCCCCGAGGAGCAGGCTGAGAAAATAGCAACAGTAGGCGATGCTGTTAAGTATGTAGAGGAGAAAGTTGCTGAAAAGTAAGAAGCTTTCTCTCCTAACAATTCTATAATGAAACATAGAAGAGTTGTTGTAACAGGTCTTGGTACTGTATCTCCATTAGGTAACAACGTTTCTCAAACTTGGGAAAATGCTGTTAACGGAGTTAGTGGTGCAGGACCTATTACTCGTTTTGATACCTATCTGTTCAAAACCCAATTTGCCTGCCAGGTGAAAGATTTCGACGCTTCGCAGATAATGGAACGTCGTGAACTTCGCAAGGTTGACAACGTAACCATTTATGGCGTTGCTTCGGCAGTGGAGGCTATAGCAGATAGTGGCTTGGATTTTGAGAAACTGGATTGTAACCGTATTGGTGTTATCTATGGCGAGGGTATAGGTGGTATCGGTGCATTGGAGGATGAAATCTGTGCATATGCGCAGAATCAGGAAGGTGCACCGAGATTCTCTCCTTTCCTTGTTACAAAGATGATTGCCGATATGACTGCGGGAATCATTTCTATCAAATACGGCCTCAAGGGTCCCAACTATGTGACAACTTCGGCGTGTGCGTCATCTTCAAATGCGCTTATTGATGCGTGTGACCAGATACGTTTGAACAGAGCCGATGTCATTTTGGCTGGTGGTACCGAAGCGCCTATTTGTCCCACGGGTGTGGGTGCATTCAATGCTATGCACGCCCTTTCAACACGCAACGATGAGCCTGGCAAGGCTTCGCGCCCCTTCAGTAAGAGCCGCGATGGTTTTGTTATGGCCGAGGGTGCTGCCTGCTTGGTGCTCGAGGAGTATGAGCATGCTGTAGCACGCGGTGCGAAAATTTATGCAGAGATTGTCGGTTCCGGTCTTACTGCCGATGCTTATCACATTACAGCTCCCCATCCCGAGGGTGACGGCGCTATGCGTGTGATGAGAAACGCACTTGAAGAGGCTGGTTTGACTCCCGAGGATGTTGACTACATCAACGTTCACGGAACATCGACACCTGCCGGTGATGTTGCCGAGGTTAAGGCTATCAAGACTCTCTTTGGTGAACACGCCTATAACTTGAATATAAGTTCAACAAAATCAATGACCGGCCACCTTTTGGGTGCGGCAGGAGCTATTGAAGCATTGCTTACTGTGATGGCTATTAAGGAAGGTGTAGTGCCTCCCACAATAAATCACGAAGAGGGCGATGATGATCCCGACATTGACTATGCGTTGAATTTTACCTTCAACAAAGCGCAGAAGCGCGATATTAAAGTAGCCCTTTCCAATACTTTTGGTTTTGGTGGGCATAACGCATCAATTGCTTTTAAGAAAATTGAAGGTTAAGAAGGTTTTTAAGAAAGTGATAGATAAGATAAGGCTTCTGTCCCGCAAGGACAGGGAGTCTTATCTTTTGTTATATTCCATATTGGGCTTCGTGCCTGGCAGTCTTAAGCCCTACAGAATGGCTATGACTCACAGTTCGCAGGTGAGTGGTTCCGGGCGTAAACTCGTGTGTAATGAGCGTCTGGAGTTTTTGGGCGATGCGGTTTTGAGTTCTGTTACTGCCGATTTTCTTTATTCTAATTTTCGCAGAGAAAGGGAGGGGTTTCTCTCAAAGTCGCGCAGTAATCTTGTGTGTCGTGAACGCTTGAACGAACTTGCTATTGAGATTGGGCTCGACAGGTTTGTGCATGCTTGCGGTGCCGAAAATCATCATAATAATTATATCTATGGCAATGCTTTGGAGGCGCTTATCGGTGCAATTTATATTGACAAGGGCTATAAGCAGTGTCGTAGTTTCCTTCTCGAAAGGGTTTTTGCCAAGCTCGATAACCTTGATACCGTACTGCGCATTGACAAGAATTACAAGAGCCGTGTAATAGAGTGGGCCCAGAAGAATCATCGTGCGATAGCATTCTCGCTTGTCAGTTCAGAGCAGCGTAAGGATGGCGCATACTTTGTTTCCGAGGTCCTTATCGATGGCGAGTCTTATGGCAGGGGCGAGGGCTTCTCGAAACGTGAGAGCCAGCAGAATGCAGCAGAGGAGGCTTTGAAGAAACTCTCCTGATTATCTTTTATATCCCAACCATCTTTTTACAATATGGTTCATTGGCTTCTCATAATGTTTGTATGAGATGTAGCTGATGAGTATTGTCGTCGCAAGTGCAACAGCGACACAAGCAGATGTGGACATTCCTGTGCAGTGCTTGCCGATGGTGTTTATGACGAGCAATTGCGTAAGGTATATACCATAGCTTATCTCTCCTCCCAAAATAAAGATTCTGTTTGAAAGGATTCTTGAAAGCGCTCCCTTCTGCAGGGCAAAAACAAGTATTACGGCTACAATGGGTAACCAGTAATAGAATGAGTATCTGTAAATTTTGGGGAGTTCCTCGGCGGTGGCGTAAAAGAGGAGAAATAGCAGTATGGAGCCGGTCTCCAGCGCGGTTGCTGTTGCCGTGCCGATTTTGCACCCTTTTACCTTGCGGTATATGTAAAAAGTTGCAATGCCCATAACGAAGTCGGGGTAACGCATTATGGGGTTTACGTACCACACTCCTTTTATGTATCCCTCCGGGGTTATTTGTGCTCCTATGATTGTGATTATAATTGCTATTATTATTGTTGAGAGAAGAACTGCGGGCTTTTTAATGAACGGCAGTACGAATGGAAAGGTTGCGTAAAAAAGTTGTTCGCAGCAAAGGCTCCAAGCGGGGGCGTTGAGTGCGAAAAAGAAGTCGGAACGGGGAATATATGTGTTGGTTAGGGTTGCTGATGTGGCAAGATGGGCCCACGAAATTGGGGATTTCACGGCAAAGCCGTAAATGGCAATTGCTGCGATGAGTGTGAGCAGGTGCAAGGGGTATATGCGCGCAATGCGTGCAATGTAATAGCTCTTCCTTTCGCTTGGTGTTGCTATCCTGTCGGAATAGTTGTAGGCAATAATGAATCCGCTTAATATAAAGAAGAAGCTGACACCAACATATCCCTCCACGAACATATGCCCCGAAAATTTGTCGCTTATGATTACTATGTGCGAGGCAAACACAAGTAGTGCAAAGAATAGTCTTAAAGAGGTGAGGGTGTCTATCATCTTCTTATCTTGTTGCTTTGAGAGTTACGCAGGCTTTCAGTTTGTCACCGCCAATGGGTGGGGTATCTTTGGTTATTGTTGTTTCAATGGAGTCTATTTGGCTGAATCTGTTGAATAATGCTTCTATGATACGTTTGCCGACATTCTCCAAAAGGTTCGACGGTGTATGCATTACCTCTTTGATAATGTCGTAGACCTCGGCGTAGCTGACTGTGTTGTCAATCTCGTCGTCGTAGGCACATTTGTGGTCGTTTATCTCCATTTTAATATCAACTGTGAACCACGCGCCGACGCTTCTCTCCTGTGGCATTACTCCGTGATGGGCATACAGGTGTATGTCGCGCAACTCTATTGTGTAGCTTGATATTTTCATCTTTTTAAACTTCCGAGCTTGCCCGTTGTTCAGGCAAGCTCGGAAGGGAATCTATATAGTGTGTATAATAAAGTTCTTTATCCGCATTTTGAGTAGCCGCAGGTGGGGCAGTGCAAGCAGCCTTCCTCGAATATCAGCTGGCTTTTGCAGTTGGGGCACTTCTCGGCCGATGCTGCTCCGTCCTTGATGTAGCGTTTGAGCGCTCTCTCTACACCGTTCTTCCAGGTGTTGATATTGTCGGAACCAAGCTGTAGCGATGAAATCAGTTTTATCACCTGCTCAATTGGCATCTTGTAACGCAACACGCCCGAGATTAGTTTTGCGTAGTTCCAGAACTCGGGGTTAAAGCGCTCCGAGAGTCCCTCGATTGTGGTCTTGTAGCCAATCTTGTTCTCGAACTGGAAGTCGTAACGTTTGCTGCCGTCCTCGTTTATGTGTTTTATTATTATACCGTGTGTTACGTTCTTGGGCAAGGGGATACCATCCTCGTCGTCCTGCTGTCCGGTGAAGATTTCGTAGGGCTCACCGTGCAACAGGCCGATGAATGCCACCCATTTCTCTTTGTTGTTCTGGAAACGTACTACGTCGGCTTCAAGAATTGTGGGGCGCACCTCTGTGATTGTGGGTTTCAGCTCGTCGGCTTTCTCCTCCTTCTTGCTCTCGGTCGATACAAGCACGCCGGCGCGTGAACCATCGCGGTATACAGTACAGCCTTTACAGCCGCATCTCCAAGCTGTGATGTATAGCTCGTTTACAAGCTTCTCATCGACGCTGTTGGGGAGGTTGATGGTTACGCTGATAGAGTGGTCTACCCATTTCTGTATGCGTCCCTGCATCTCCACCTTCGCAACCCAGTCAATGTCGTTGGATGTTGCTTTTGCGTAGGGTGAGCGTGCTACAATGCTGTCAATCTCCACTTGTGAGTATCGTTTGGTGGTGTCTATGCCGCTCTTTTTCATCCACTCCACGAATTTGTGGTGGTATACGATGTACTCTTCAAAGGTGTCGCCGTTCTCGTCGGTGAAATCTACGTGTACTTCGGGGTCGTTGGGGTTTACCTTGCGACGGCGTTTGTACACGGGCATAAACACGGGCTCAATTCCCGATGTTGTTTGTGTCATAATGCTCACTGTGCCTGTGGGGGCAATAGTGAGGCAGGCGATATTGCGACGGCCATACTTCTTCATATCTTCGTAGAGCTGGGGGTCGGCCTCGCGCAAGCGGTTGATAAAGGGGTTGTTTGCTTCGCGTTTGTAGTCGAAAACCTCAAATGCACCTCGCTCTTTTGCCATATTTACCGATGAACTGTATGCGGCAAGGGCGATGAGCTTGTGTACCTCTACCGAGAAGTCTATTGCTTCGGGGCTGCCGTAACGCATGCCCATTGCGGCAAGCATATCGCCTTCAGCGGTTATGCCTACGCCGGTGCGGCGGCCCATACTGCTCTTGCGGTAGATTTTCTCCCAAAGTTTTCTTTCGGCCGCTTTTACCTCCTCAATCTCGGGGTCGCTCTCTATTTTTGCCTGTATTGCTTCAATTTTCTCAAGCTCGAGGTCGATGATGTCGTCCATCATACGGATGGCTTTCTTTGTGTGCTCGCGCAGAAGCTCAAAGTTGAAGCGTGCCTCGGGTGTAAAGGGGTTCTCTACATAAGAGTAGAGGTTGATTGCTATGAGGCGGCAAGAATCGTAGGGGCAGAGGGGTATTTCGCCACAGGGGTTTGTCGATACGGTCTTGAAACCGAGGTCGGCATAGCAGTCGGGGATTGATTCGCGCTCAATGGTGTCCCAGAACAATACTCCAGGTTCTGCCGATTTCCAGGCGTTGTGTATGATTTTTTTCCAAATCTCTCCGGCATTAACCTCTTTGGTGTAGATGGGAGTGTCGGAGTCAATGGGGTATTTCTGCAGATAGGGTTTGTTTTCGGTAACGGCGTTCATAAATTCGTCGTCAATCTTTACCGATACGTTTGCGCCAGTAACCTTGCCTTCGGTCATTTTTGCGTCGATGAATGCCTCTGCGTCGGGGTGTTTAACCGATACGCTCAGCATTAGCGCACCGCGACGGCCGTCCTGCGCAACCTCGCGTGTGGAGTTTGAGTAACGCTCCATAAAGGGTACGAGGCCTGTTGATGTCAATGCTGAGTTCTTTACGGGAGAGCCTTTGGGGCGTATGTGTGAAAGGTCGTGTCCTACACCGCCACGACGTTTCATAAGTTGTACCTGCTCTTCGTCTATGCGTATGATACCGCCATAAGAGTCGGCCTTTCCGTCGATGCCTATTACGAAACAATTCGACAATGAGGCAATCTGGAAGTCGTTGCCAATACCGGTCATGGGGCTACCAGAAGGTACGATGTACTTGAAATGGTCGAGCAGGTCAAAAATCTCCTCCGCGCTCATCGGGTTGTTGTACTTTGCCTCAATGCGGGCTATCTCATTGGCTATGCGCCAATGCATATCCTCGGGCGATTTTTCGTAAATAGTTCCGAAAGAATCCTTTACGGCATACTTGTTTACCCAAACTCTTGCAGCGAGTTCATCGCCATTGAAATAGTCGAGTGAAGCTTTGAAGGCTTCGTCGTAGGTGTAGGTCTGTTTTTCCACTTTGGTTATATTTAGTTATTTTGAATTCTTCTGGAGGTAGCTTTTTTGAAGTACTTGCAAATGTATATAGCATTTGGAAAATAACCAAATATTTTCATTTTTAGTTATCAACAGTTTTTAAAGTTTTCCAAAATATTTTTTAATATATTGAAAACCAATGTGATGAATTTTTAATAGCAAAGAAAAGTTTTCCAAAAGATAATTTTGATGTAAAGAATTGTGTTCTATTTTTTTCTTGGTCGGGTTGTTTTTTATTTTAAGTCTTTCTCTTTTTGGTGGCCATGTATGTGTTACACTTTCCTTTTTTTCTTACTTTGTTGCAACAAAAAAATCCCACAAGCGGTGAAGCTGTGGGATTTTTTCTTGTTATAATGTTTTTCTTATGCGCTTTGCAACAAGAGGTCTATCTCCTCGAGTTCGTGGCGGAATTGCTTGTCTGTTTCCGAGAGGTTTGCTATGGTCTTGCAGGCATGCAATACAGTCGCGTGGTCTCTGTTGCCAATGTATTGTCCAATTTTGCAAGTTGACATATCAAGATATTTCTTTGACAGGAACATTGCTACCTGGCGTACAAGTACTACTTCTCTCTTGCGTGAGCGGGTGTTGATGCTTTCTGCTTCAACGCCATAGTAGTCGGCCACCTTCTTTATGATTTCGTCAATGGTTATTGTACGTTTTTCGCAAGGCGAAACATTACCGAGAATTCTGCGGGCAAGGTTGAGGTCGATGTCGGCGTTGTTTATTGTTGAGTGCGCCATTATCGATACAATTGTGCCTTCAAGGTCGCGGATGCTGGCATTTGTGTGTTCTGCGATGTATGATATGACCTCCTCGGGGAAGTTGAGCCCATCCTTGCGTATGATGTTCTTCAGGATGTTCTTGCGCAAATCGAGGTCGGGTCTCTCAATTTCGGCGGTCATACCCCACTTGAAACGGGTGATGAGCCTCTCCTCCATGCCTTGCAACTGTGCTGGTGTGCGGTCCGATGTCATAATCAACTGCTTACCATTCAAGTGCAAGTGGTTGAATATGTGGAAGAAAGCGGTCTGTGTCTTTTGCAGGCCGGCAAACTCCTGTATATCATCAATAATGAGTACGTCTATGCTCTGATAGAACTTCATGAAGTCGTTGAACTTCTTTTGCAGTATCGAGTCGGTATATTGTACCTGGAATAAGTGAGCCGAAACATAAAGAACTCTCAATTCGGGGTGCAACTCTTTTATTTTTGCTCCGATGGCATTGATGAGGTGTGTCTTGCCCACGCCCGACGAACCGTAAATGAACAGGGGGTTGAATACTCTTCCCGGTGAATTGGCAACACTAACACCTACTGCGCGCGACAATCTGTTGCTCACACCTTCCACAAAGTTGTCGAATGTGTAACGGTTGATGAGCATGGAATCGAGTTCCTGAATTGTTGCCTGTGCAGTTGCAGGGGCGTTGTTACCCGAATTGCCGGTGTGTGAAGATGTGCGGCCCGATGTATAGCTGTCGGTTTCAACCTCCATACTCAAGTCGTGCTCTGTGTCGGTGAGTATGCTGTACATAAGCTTTGTGCCGTTGCCCATAACCTTGTAGAGGGTAGAGCGCAACAGCCCGACATAGTTCTCGTCGAGGTGCTCGCACACGTAGCTGCTTTTCACCTGGATAGTCAAAACGGAATCTTCGTACCTGATTGGCTTTATATCGGCAAACCAGGTGTCGTAGTTTTCCTCGGAGACATTATCGCGGATAATCTCGAGGCATTTATTCCATTTGTCTATCAATTGTGTGTTCATCTTTATTCTGCTGCAAACTTTTTAAGATGCGAACAACCACCATTTGTGTTCAAATTCTGGTGGTTGCGTAGGTTGGGGTTCCGGTGCTTTTCACTCCTTGGCCATACCTCTCTTCATCTCTTTTCTAATGCAAATATCATAAAAGAATAATGAAAATCCAAACGAAGAAAACCTGCTGTTTTTTTTGCTTTTATAAGCCTTTGTCTATCAGGTTGTTATAATCGGCCGCCAAAGCACTTTTGTTATTTTGATATTTTTTTTATTTGCTTGTTGCTCAATGCATTAGTACGTTCTATGGGCGGCAGCTGCTATTCTTTTTCTTTCTTGTATTTGCCGTTTTAAGTGTTGTGGAAAAAGGTTTTGAGCCATTTCCTTATTTTTCTCCAGAAAGGATTGCTTAATTGGAATGAGTCTATATAAGGCAAAAAATTTTTTTATTAAATATTATTTTATAGGCAAAAAAAATGAAGTAAAAAAGATTGCCTTTTACTTGTTTTTTATATTTATAATGTTCAGAACCGGACTATTTATTTTTTTTAAAAAAAGAATCTCCTTTTGGGGGAGATTCTTAGGATAGTTCCAAATTCAGGGATTTGCGTAGCTTTTCAATTATCGGGTTTTTTGTAGCAAGCATTTCGTACTGTTTGGTTCTGTCGTAAACGTGCGTTTTTATTTTTACTTTGTTTACCTCTATTTTCATTGTCAATACCGTGCCGTTGAGGGTACTTGCCATACCTGTTGTTATGCGTTTCGACTGCTCTTCAAAAAGCTCGGCAACAAGCTGATTATCTACAGAAATGGAGAACTCCTTGCTGTTGCGCAGTTCGGGAAGTATAATCTTCATTCTGTCGGCAAGAGCTCTATCCTTTACAGGCAGTTGCATGGCGTATGAGGTCCATGCCTGGTTAAGCAACTCTTTTGTAATCTCCTCCGTTTTGGGTGGAGTTGCTGTTAGGGGCTTTTCCTCGGGTTGGTTTTGTGTAGTCTGCGTACATTCCGGAGCCGGTTGCCCTGGTGTTAAGGTTGTGCGTGCACGCTGAAACATGCCCCCGATGTTTTTTGTCGGTGATGCCTGTCTGCGCATAGCTTCGGGACGTCCGCTCAACACTTGCGGGCTCTCCTGTTTGGGTGTTTCAGGTTCTGGCCTTGTCTCCTTTTTTACCGGCGCGGGTTGCTGTGTTGTTGTGTCAACTGCAACCTTTTTCTCTATCTGCTCTTGTGGCTTGTTTATTTTGTTGAATATTGGTTTTAGCATCTTGGGGCCACGCCCACCATCCTCGCTGTCGTCGCCCGTTACGAGTTGCGACAGCTGTATGAGAGTAAGCTCCACAAGCAGACGCTTGTTGCGGCTTGCTCTGTAATTTAGTTCACAGTTGCTACATAGTTTTATGGCGCGGAAGAGTATTTTGGGCGGTAATTTGGCTGCCTGTTGTACATATCTCTTGCGCAATTCGTCGCCACCTTCGAATAGAGGTGCTGTAACGGGGTCTCCATTTACAAGAAGGTCGCGCATGTGTGCAGCCACTCCCTCAATAAAGGTGTTACCCTCGAATCCTTTACTCAATATTTCGTTGAACAGCAACAGTGCCTGAGAGGTGTTGCCGTCTATAATATAATCGGTGAGACGGAAGTAATACTCGTAGTCGAGTATGTTAAGGCTCTCTATGACTTTGGAGTATGTGAGCTGTCCCTGGGTAAAACTTGCTGTCTGGTCAAAGAGTGAGAGGGCGTCGCGCATGCAACCATCTGACTTCTGTGCTATTATGCGAAGCGCTTCGCTGTCGTATTCAATGCCCTCTTTTTCGGCAATCTTCTGCAGGTGTGCCACAATATCGGCGTTGTCTATGCGGCTGAAGTCATAAATCTGGCAACGCGACAATATGGTTGGTAGAATCTTGTGCTTTTCTGTTGTTGCAAGGATGAATATTGCGTGCGCAGGCGGCTCTTCAAGTGTTTTGAGGAAGGCGTTGAAGGCGTTTGACGATAGCATATGTACCTCGTCGATGATGTATATCTTGTATCGTCCCACTTGTGGCGGTATGCGCACCTGGTCGTTCAGTGAACGTATGTCATCGACCGAGTTGTTGCTTGCAGCATCCAGTTCGTATATGGAGTATGAGCGTTGCTCATTGAACGATTTGCAGGACTCGCACTCGTTGCAGGGCTCTCCGTTGGCTGTGGGAGAAAGGCAGTTTATTGTTTTTGCAAAAATGCGCGCGCAAGTGGTTTTACCCACTCCACGTGGGCCACAGAAAAGGAATGCGTGTGCCAACTTACCGCTCTGAATGGCATTTTTGAGTGTGGTGGTGAGCGCTTTTTGCGCCACAACGGTCTCAAAGGTGTCCGGGCGGTATTTACGGGCCGATACTATGTAGTTTTCCATTATTGTCTACTATTATAATAGTACAAAAATAGTGCAAACTGCGGGCAAAACAAAATAAAAGATATATAAATCTCTCTCTTAGTATTTTTCCGTTCCTTCTCAATTGCATCTTTCACTCTCTTTATATAAGTGATATGATTCAGCTCTCTTTAACCAAGCTAGGATTCGGCTCGGCAGAAAAAAAATAAGTAAACTTCTTTTTTTCTGCTCTCGCCTTTCACTATCTTTGTATCAGAGAAAGAAAAATTAATGTATGAACAACGACAGTATAGCTACGCTTTTTAAATGGGTGTTGAATCACAAATATTTATTTGTGACGCTCGCTTTTGTGGCAATCATGGTTTTCTTCGATAAGCATAATCTTATAGAGCATTTTAAGAACCAACGTGAGATTGCTGCTCTCAAGGCCGAAAACAATGGCCTGAAAAAAGAACTCGAGGAGTTGAAATATAAACTCGAGGGGTTGCACAAGGATGTGGAGATAATGGAGAAGGTTGCCCGTGAAAGGTATGGTATGCATAAAGAGGGCGAAGAGGTTTTTATAGTGGAGGAGTAATTATGAAATTTGTGGCATTAGTAAACAAAATAAGTTGGATGGCGCTGCTTTTAGGTGCTGCCGGCAAAATGGCTTTCGGTGAGGGGGCTTCGTATCTTTATATAGTGGCTGCTTTGTTGCTTGCTGTTACGCAGTTTCTGCTTCGTGAACGTGATACGAATTTTGTTATACGTCGTCTTGTGCTGCAGCAGCAGATAGGCGCCCTTGCTTTAGTTGCTGCCGGAGTGTTGATGTTTACTCACACGCGCAACGAATGGATTGTGGCAATGTTTGTGGGAGCAATCCTTGAATTGTACACAGCATACAGAATTCCCCAGGAACTCAAGAAGAAATAATAAGTATATACAAAAATATGGGCCGGAACTTCAATTCCGGCCCATATTTTTGTATGTGCTGTTCTTTATTTATTTATAAAGTATACGGTCTGGCTCTCCTCGCCCATATCCTGTGTCTTGACAATCAATTTGTCGGCATTCACTGAGTAACGGCTTACGAGAATCTCTTTGATGGCGTTTGCGCGTTTCTCGGCAATCTCAGCTTTTGTGGCATTGGTGTTACCGATAATCTCCATTGCAATCTCGGGGTTAGCCTGCATAAGTTTGGCTACGTTCGAGATATTAACCATTTGCAACTCCTGGTTGAAGGTGGCCTTGCCGTCGTGGAACACAACATAGGGGATAAGGTATATATTTTTGTCGGCAGGTACCACCACTGTCTTCACTTCGGGTTTGCCCTCCTCCATTTGCTCGGTTTTAACCTTTGCAATGTAGTTGTTGAGTATGGCATATTGTTCCGATGATATTATGCGTGTTGTCTGGAATCCCTGCTTGCCAATTTTCCATTTCAATCCGATTTTTCCCGAAAGTGTTCCGTCGAAGTCGCTTCCCATACCTGTCTGGCCATCGAATGATGAACCTGTGATGCTGGTGCCGAGGTCGAGGTTGATACCAATGCGGTTTGTAATGTTATAGGTTGTAGAGATACCACATCTTCCTGCAAAGAGTGTACGACCCTCAACGCCTTTTCTTTCTATGGTTGTAATAGCTGCTGCTCCTCCGTAGAATTCAACATCGAAAGTCTTGTCAATTTTCTTCTCGTCAGAGAACAAGTTGATAAGGTCAATCATTACATCTACGTTAAAAGAGTAGAATTTAATGTCCTGTGTATAACCGTATTTTGTATCAACACCTTTTGACTCAAGGTAGAGTTTTCTAGGGTCCTCGCTGTAGTTGGGGTATACACCACCGCCAGCATTCCAACCTTTAAGTCTGTTACCATCGATGCTCAAACGTATGCCTGCAATAGGGGTCAACTGCTTGCCGACAGCTATTGAGAAACCGTGTTTGATGCGGCTGCCAAATGAGAGGTGTGTGTCCTGCTCGCCCATAAGCACGTTACCGCCAAAAGAGCCTTGAATGTAGATATTGTCAAGGAACGACGATTTATATTGTGTTCTGTAGTTTACAGTGATATTTTCTGTTTTTGTAGTGGTCTCTACTCGGTTTTCTTGTGCAAATGCCGAAAAGCCAACCGCCAGCAATAGAGATAATATTGTAATCTTTTTCATATTATTTTCTATTTTTCAGTTTCTAATTATTTTTCGATGATGCTCATTACAACTACACGATTCCAACGGAAGTCCTCGTCGTAGACACGCTCGGTATCACCCTTAGCGTTTGTTTCGATGCGGTCTTCTGCTATGCCACATTCGTTGATGAGGTATTTCTTTACAGAATCGACTCTTCGCTGGCTGAGGCGCATATTGTACTCGGGGTATGCTGTCTCTTTATCGGCGTAACCGGTGAGCATAACTTTGGCATCGGCGTTGTTCTTGAGGTATTCTGCAATTTTGTTGATTTGGGGTTTCTGACCCTTTTCTATGTACGATTTGTCAATGAGGAAGCGCACGGCAAAAGGTGCTATAATCTCCTTGGCGGGTGCTTTAACCTCTTTGATGATTTTGGGCTGGGGAGTATAAATATTCTCGTAAATAACGGGAATTTCTACGTTCGCTTTTGCCGATTCTGAACCGCCGAACTGGTAGCTCAAACCAATGGTGGCTGCTGCCAAGAAGTCGAGCTTCTTGTATTCACCTCCTGCCTCACCACCTTCGATGCCGTCGAAAGACTCGTTAAGGAAGTTTGCTTGTAGGTCGGCCAAGATAGAGAAGTCTTTAGAAATCTTATAATCGATTTGTGTGCCAACTTTGATACCCCAAGTGCGGTTGTCGTCAAAACCTTGATTCTTGAAGGCGTATGCAAATGTGGGACCACCATAGAGTTGAATACCCCAACGGCTGTCTTTATCGAACCATTTAACTACGTCGGTCATAGCAGCAAGGCTGAAATCCATATAAGTGAATTTTTTGCGGAAGTATGCGAGGCCATCTTTTTCTATAATGTACTGCATTGTTTCACCGGGATAGTTGAAATCGTTCAATCTCTTGCCGTAAATTGCACCGGCAAGGTAGTATGCGCTTACTTTGCCCAATCCGATCTGTCCTTTAACACCGAGAACGCGGTTGAACCAATGACCTATAGAGAGTTGCATCTTGGCTCTTCTTCTCTCGTAGAAGTCGTTTACTTTATCGTTTCCTTCTGCTGCAATGGCATTCACACCGGCACTGAATGCTACAAACCATCTTTTGTCTTTTAGGGCTGCGTCATCGGCTACGATGTCGTCGGCGGTGCTTCCCAATACTGCTGCAAAGTTGCTTAGACGTGACTCGCGGATAGTGTCCGTCTTGATTGTTTGCGCGTTGATTCCGCTATTGGCGAAAAAAAGCACTAAACCAATCAACAGCGTCTTGAAAGTAGTAGAAATGTTCATCTTACTGTTTTTTATTGTTTGTTTATTAATTATTTTGCTTATAATTATGTGTATTACTCGGCAAAGGTAGTAAAAAAAAGTCAAAAATTAAATTCAAGTTGATAAAAATCAATAAATCCTGTGTTTTCGTCTGTTGTTGATAATTATTTATCTTAATTTTATCTTATCTCCGATTTTTATCCCCTTTTCGGCATATTCCGAGTTCCTTTTGTATAATTTGTTGAGCTTTATACCATATTGCTGTGATATGGAGTGCATGCTGTCGCCACTTTTTACAATATGGGTGGGGTGCTCTTTAGAGGTCTTGTTCCTTTTCTCTTCAAGGTATATTATGTCGCCTGCCTTTATGTTGTAGTCCTTGTATAGGTCGTTGTATTTTATGAGTTTGCGTCGTGAAACACCCACCTCTTTGCTCAACGATTTGAATGTGTCTCCGGTGTCTCCGAGCACGTAGAGAAGGCCTGCTGCTTTATATATTGTTCTTTTGGCGTTCGTGTTCTCGTATGATTCAAAAGCCACTCCGTCGGTTTTCTTTATGTCCTTCATTGTGTATGAATCGTAGCGGTGCAATCCATATCTTTCAATGATTCCGATGAGCTTTGAAGGGTAGGCGGGGTCTTCGGCATATCCAGCCTTTTTCAATCCTTTGGCCCACCCTTTGTAGTCGCTTTTCTTGAGGTTGAAAAGGAAAGCGTATCGTTGTCTGTTTACAAGAAACATTGAGTGGTCTTCATATGAATCCCTTACATTGTCGTATTTTCTGAAATAGCAGAGTCTGCCGTTGTCCATGGATGATGTCCTTTTGCCGTTCCAGCTCTTGTCGGCCTTTATGCCAAAGTGGTTGTTGGAACTTCTTGAGAGTTTGCTCTTGCCGGCACCCGACTCAAGCAGCCCCTGGGCAAGTGTGATGCTTGCCGGAATCTTGTGTCTTACCATCTGCTCCACGGCTATGGGATAGAATGTGAGGATGTATCGCTCATAGTCATCCTTTGCCTGTGATATGTTCTTGGCAAGTTGGGGCTTTGTGCTGTTTTTGCTTGTGCTGCACGATGTGAGGGTGAAAACGGCAAGTAGTATATATATGTATAAGAGCTTCATAGGCTGTTTCTGTTTCAAGGCACAAAATAAATGAATAAATTGTTTTTACGCAACTATTTTTTTATCTTCGCGCTATAATGCGCGGTTCTGCCTGCCGGTAGAGGCGTTTGGCATTGCGATAAATACGAATAATGTGAATCTATAATTGTAACAGCGTATGAAAGAAATGGTTTTGCAGACAAAGGTCAAGGTATGTGGGTACGACGAATTTTCGGCTGCCGATAAAGCGCTTGTCGACGCTGCACGTGCCGCTACGGCAAACAGTTATGCCGTATACTCAGGCTTCAATGTGGGCGCGGCGGTGAGCCTTGCCAATGGAGTGGTGGTGCAGGGCAGCAACCAGGAAAATGCAGCTTATCCTTCGGGGTTGTGTGCCGAGCGTACGACACTCTTTTGGGCCAATTCGCAATACCCCGACCAACCGGTGCTTACTCTGGCAATTGCTGCAAGAACCGCAAACGGGGAACTTGAAAAGCCCATTCCTCCCTGTGGCGCTTGCCGCCAGGTGATACTTGAAACAGAAAAACGTTTCGGCAATACTATAAAAATAATATTATACGGTTCAAAAGAGAGTTATATTATAGAGGATGGTATAAAGGCCCTTCTCCCACTCTCTTTTGATTCGGCATTTCTTGATGAATGAAAAAGATTCTTTTTGTGTGCCACGGTAACATCTGCCGTTCGCCGATGGCCGAATTTGTAATGAAAGATATAGCTTCTGCTCAAGGAGTAGAAGCTGTACTGCATATTGAGTCGGCAGCGACAAGCAGCGAGGAAATAGGTAATTCTGTATACCCCCCTGCTGTGCGCGAACTTGCCCGTCACGGAATTTCGTGTGAGGGTAAACGTGCGCGCCGTATAACGGCTGCCGATTTTTCCGTTTATGATATGATAGTTGTGATGGAGGATTATAACCTGCGTAATATGCGCCAGTTGCTCACCGACGCTTCAAAAGAGAAGGTGTGGAAACTGCTTGATTTTGAGGATTGTGCAGTTGCAGGTGATGCCATTCCTCTCTCCGGTGGTGATATCTCCGACCCTTGGTATCACGGCGATTTTTCCGCGACTTATGCCGAAATAGAGCGTGGCTGTAAAGGTTTAATGCGTTATCTTGGTTACTGATTATGCAACAGGCCACTCCTACCGACGACAGGGTTATTATGGGTATTGACCCGGGTACGAATCTTATGGGTTATGCCTTTATTGGTGTTAATGGCAATAAGGCCCGCCTTATTACTATGGGCGTTATTGACCTGCGCAAGTGTCACGACAGCTATATTAAGCTGGGCGAGATTTTTACTCGTGTGCAAGGGCTCATAAGTACCTATTTGCCCGACGAACTTGCCATTGAGGCTCCTTTCTTTGGCAAAAACGTGCAGAGTATGCTTAAACTGGGTCGTGCTCAGGGTGTTGCTATTGCGGCAGCGATAAGTCGCGATGTTCCCATACACGAGTATGCTCCTTTGAAGATAAAGATGGCAATTACCGGCAGTGGTTCGGCATCGAAACAGCAGGTTGCCGAGATGCTGCGCCGTATGTTGAATATATCCTCGGACGAGATGCCCCGTTTTATGGATGCCACCGATGCTCTTGGAGCTGCTTTCTGTCACTTTTTGCAGCGTAAGAATCCGGTGCAGAGTGTAAAGTACGGCAGTTGGGCCGACTTTGTGAGAAAAAACAGCGATAAGGTCAGGGGGTGACCTTATCGCTTCTCTTTTTCAAAGAATATCTGTGTTTAATAATTGTACAAATTGTAGGTTGTGCGCAATACCTGGAACTCTGTTCGGCGGTTCAGCTGGTTGCATATTTCCTGCTCCTCTTCGTTTTCAATATTCTTTATAAAATCTTCGGTAAGAACGTCGTTTTCCTTCAAGAACGGGTATTTCTCGGTAAGTTTCTTGTGTACAATCTTTGGTTTCTCCTCTCCGTATCCTTTTGGGGTGAGTCGTTCTTTTTCAATGCCGTTGGCAATTAGGTAGTTTACAACCGACTCGGCACGCGCCTGCGACAGTTTTATGTTATATTCGTCGGAACCCTTGTAGTCGCAATGTGCGCTCAGTTCTATGGTTACGTTGGGGTTGAGGTTCAGCAGTCCCACAAGTTCGTCGAGCGAAGCTTCCGATTCGGGCGTGAGGGTTGCTTTGTCAAACTCGTAGAATATGTTGTCTATGAGTACGGGTCGTGTGATTGAGGGCAGGGCAAAATCGCGCTGGTAGCTCACCGATCCCTCTATTGTATCGGCCGAAAGTTCCTGCATAGTATTAAGGTAACCTTTACAGCTGCCTAGCAGCACATAATCCACGCCCGGGGTTACTCGAACCGAGTATGAACCATCCTTCATTACACCGAAACTTGTGTTTGTGCCATCTTTTCCCACCATATGTATAACGCCTTCGGGCAGTTCGTAGCCATCCTTTTCATATATCCAACCATAAAGGGTATGTATGGTCTCGGGTAGCAGGAAGGAGTATATATGGTCCCAACCGCGTGCGTCGCCCCGGTTTGAAGAGAAATAACCGCGGTATAGTCCCGGGGCAAAGGTCATACCAAAATCGTCGCCGTTTGAATTCAATGGTGCCATCATATTCTTGATGTCCCAAACGCTGTCATTTACCTGTGTGGCGCAATAGATGTCAAGTCCTCCCATTCCGGGGTAGCCGTCCGACGAGAAAAAGAGTTCTCCTTTAGGGCCGAAGGTAGGGAACTGTTCATCACCCTCGGTGTTTATGCCCTCGCCGAGGTTCTCCACAATGCCCTGCAGGGCTTTGTTGGGGCCTATAAAGTATCGCCAAAGATCCAGTCCGCCCACTCCGCCGGGCATATTCGATGTGAAGTAGAGCCAGTCGCCGTCGGGTGATACTGCCGGGTGGGCAAACGAGGTGAGCGTGTCCGAAGATATTTCCACCTTTTGCGCTCCGCTCCACGATGCATCACTTCTGTTGCTGCGGTAGATAGCTGCGTAGCGTGGGTATTGGTCGTCTGTTACACAGCGTGTAAAGTACATTGTTTTACCGTCGGGGCTGAATGCACAGGCGCCATCTTCGTATTCGCTGTTTATTTCGCCTTCAATTATTTCGGTTCTTTGCCATTTGCCCTTGTCGTCGCGGCGTGTGAGAAATATGTCTGCTTTTTTCTGTCCGGTAATTCCGCTTATGTCGTCGCCATTTGCCTCTTTACGGGTGGAGGTGGTGACAATCATTGTGGTGTCATCGCCCACATACATTGGGCAATAGTCGCAGCGTTGCCCGTTCAGTTCTTTGGAGCGCTTTACTATGTAACGGTTAGGGTTTTTCTTCCATTCGAGCGATTGGCCGGCAGCCTGCAAGCCCACCTGTGCAAGGCGGTCTTCGGGGTTCAGTTGCAGGAAAGCCTCGTAATTCTTCATTGCGTCTTTGTAGTCTCCTTTTTCGAGCTGTGCATCGGCGAGGTGGCGAAGAGCCAGTGAGTCGGGGTAATTGTAGCGCACAGCGTTGCCGTATGCACCTACGGCGCGCACGGCATTATTGCTCTTGCGGTAGCATTCGCCCATTTTCCAGGCAACTTCGGCACGTTTGCTCTTGTCCTTGGGCGATATTTTGCGGTAGGCCTTACGGTATAGTCGTGCAGCTTCGTAATATTCGTTTACGGCAGCATATTGGTCGCCTTTTCTTATTGACCTTTCGCTACCACAGGATAGTGTGGCAGCGAAAGTGAGTGCAGCTATGCAGTATGTTAGTATCTTTCTCATATAATAATGCTCGTACTTTATATAACTGCGTTTTTTTGAATTTATTATATCCGTTTATTGTTTTTCGGGCAATATGTTTATGGTCGAATTGTCGCTTAAAACCTCGTTTATTATCGTATTGAGCATTTGTTTCATCTCTTCGATGAATCTCTTTGCTTCGTACTCTTTTTTCTCAATGTCGCGCAGTTTCTTTTCCCATTGTCCAGTGAGTTCTGCGCTTTTCAGCAGTTCGTTCTTTATTAGACCGATAAGTTCTATGCCGGTGTCTGTTGCAACGACATTGCGTTTTACTTTCTTTATGTAATTGCGCTTGAAGAGTGTTTTTATAATTTCGGAGCGTGTGGCTGGGCGTCCTATACCGTTTTTCTTCAATGCGTTACGCAATTCTTCGTCTTCCACTGTTTTTCCGGCAGTTTGCATTGCAAGCACTAATGTTCCTTCGGTGTAGGGTTTGGGTGGTGTTGTCCATTTTTCTTGCAGTTCGGGTATGTGCGTGCCGCTTTCTCCTTTTGTGAATGCGGGAATCTCTTTTTTCTCCTTTTCATCGGTGGTTTCATCGGTAAAAACCACTCTCCATCCTTGTTCGATGATGCTTCTTTCCGTGGTCTTGAAGGGTATGTCCGCAGTTTCTCCCTGTATGGTTGTGGTGCGCACCTTGCACTCTGGATAGAAGGCTGCAACGAAACGTAGTGCTATGAGGTTGTAAACTTTCTTTTCATTGTCGGTGAGCCCTTGTGGATATACTCCTGTGGGTATTATTGCGTGGTGGTCGGTAACCTCTTCGTTGTTAAAGACTTTTTTGGACTTTGGCAATGGCTTGCCTTCGAGGAGTGGCGCAGTGAGTGATGCGTAGTCGCGCAATCCTTTTAATATAGCCGGGCATTTGGGGTATATGTCGTCGCTCAAATAAGTTGTGTCGACGCGTGGGTATGTTGTATATTTTTTTTCGTATAGCGACTGCACTGTTTGCAGTGTTGTTTCAATGGGGATGCCATATTTTTTGTCGCATTCACTTTGCAGTGCTTGCAGGTCGTATAGTGATGGCGGGTATTCTTTTCCCTCTTTTTTACTTATCGATGTGATGGTGAATGGGCTGTTTTTTATCTTTTCAATAAGTTCGAGTCCTTGCTCGTTGCTGCCAATGGGTTCTATGCCGATGTTTGTTGCTTCGGCACTCTTGTATGCCTCGTCTGTGTTAAAGTTTATTCCCTTTTTGGTGGCCTTTTCTTTTTGTTTTTCAATCTCCTGCATCAGTTCCTCCTCGCTTTTCTTGACAATTGCATTGAATGCAGTGTCGCGATATGTGGTTTTCAGTACCCAATATTGCTTGGGTACAAAGTTTTCAATTTCTAATTGTCGTTTAACAATGAGGGCAAGGGTTGGGGTTTGTACACGGCCTATAGATAACACCTGGCGGTTTTTGCCGTATTTCAGGGTGTAGAGGCGTGTGGCATTCATCCCTAAAAGCCAATCACCTATGGCGCGAGAGAGTCCTGCTTCGTAAAGGGGCTGGTACTCGCTTTGGTCTTTAAGTATGGCAAAACCCTCGCGTATAGCCTCCTCGGTAAGCGAAGATACCCACAAACGTTTCACGGGGCATTTTGCTTGGGTTTTTTGTATAACCCAACGCTGTATAAGTTCTCCTTCCTGCCCGGCATCACCGCAGTTTATTATGCAATCGGCATTTTGCATAAGTCTTTCAATTACGGCAAACTGTTTCTCAATTCTTTTGTCGTCTATTAGCTTTATGCCGAAACGAGGTGGAACCATCGGCAAACTGCCGAGGCTCCACCTTTGCCACATATCAGTGTAATCGCCGGGTTCTTTGAGAGTACAAAGGTGCCCGAATGTCCAGGTTACCTGATAGCCGTTGCCTTCGATATAACCATCGCGACTACTCTTCGCTCCTAAAACCCCGGCTATATTTTTTGCAACATCGGGTTTTTCTGCAATGCATACAATCATTCTTTCTTCTCTTGTTCTTTACTCTTTGTCAAGGAATATTTTCATAAGTTCACAAGCCGCTTTTGCCACGCTTGTTCCGGGGCCGAAGATGCCAATAACGCCGGCGCGGTAGAGGAAGTCATAGTCCTGTGCAGGTATCACTCCACCGGCAAAAACCATAATATCCTCGCGACCGAGCTTTGCTAGCTCCTCAATGAGCTGTGGCACAAGAGTCTTGTGTCCGGCTGCCAGTGATGAAACGCCCACGGCGTGAACATCATTCTCTACCGCCTGGCGTGCAACCTCGGCGGGTGTCTGGAACAGCATACCCATATCCACGTCGAAACCGCAGTCGGCGTAGCCGGTGGCAACAACCTTTGCACCACGGTCGTGACCATCCTGTCCCATCTTGGCTATCATAACTCGGGGGCGGCGTCCCTCTTTCTTCGCAAACTCTTCGGTTAGGCGGCAAGCCTCTTTAAAGGTCTCGTCGTCTTTGCTCTCTGCTGAATACACTCCTGAAATTGTTCTTATTATTGCTCTGTAACGGCCTGCAACAGCTTCGCAGGCGTCGGAAATCTCTCCAAGTGTGGCGCGCAGGCCGGCTGCCTCAACGGCTGCTTCAAGCAGGTTGCCCTCGCCACTCTTTGCACACTCTGTAATCTTTGCAAGGGCTGCTTGCACGGCAGCTTCGTCGCGGTTTTTGTGGTTGCGCTCTATGGCTGCAAACTGTTCTTTGCGTACGGCGGTGTTGTCAATCTCCAGAATGTCTATGGGCTCCTCTTCGTCGAGACAGTAGGCATTTGTGCCCACGATTATCTGTTTGCCGCTGTCGATGCGTGCCTGTGTGCGCGCTGCTGCCTCTTCGATACGCATCTTAGGCAAGCCTGTCTCAATAGCCTTTGCCATACCTCCAAGTTCCTCAATCTCCTGTATAAGTTTCCACGCTTTGTCGGCAATCTCTTTTGTAAGGCTCTCAATGTAGTACGAACCGCCCCAGGGGTCTATTACACGGCAGATGTTTGTCTCCTCCTGGAGGTAAATCTGTGTATTGCGGGCGATACGTGCCGAAAAGTCGGTGGGCAGGGCGATAGCTTCGTCGAGAGCGTTTGTGTGCAACGACTGTGTGTGTCCCATTGCCGCGCTCATAGCCTCTATTACTGTGCGTCCCACGTTGTTGAAGGGGTCTTGCTCGGTGAGTGACCAACCCGATGTCTGGCAGTGCGTGCGCAGAGCCATTGACTTGGGGTTCTTGGGGTTGAACTGTTTTATTATTTTTGCCCATAGCATACGTGCTGCACGCATTTTTGCAATCTCCATAAAGGGGTTCATACCTATGCCCCAGAAGAATGAGAGACGGGGTGCGAAGGCGTCGATATCAATGCCTGCATTCACTCCGGCGCGGACATACTCAAGGCCGTCGGCAAGGGTGTAGGCGAGCTCGATGTCGGCCGATGCTCCAGCCTCCTGCATATGGTAACCCGAAATTGATATTGAGTTGAACTTGGGCATCTTCTGCGATGTATAGGCGAAAATGTCGCTTATTATGCGCATTGAGAATGCAGGGGGGTATATATAGGTGTTACGCACCATAAACTCTTTGAGAATATCATTCTGTATGGTTCCTGCCATCTCTTCGAGCTTTGCTCCTTGCTCGAGTGCGGCATTTATATAGAATGCAAGCACGGGTAGCACGGCGCCGTTCATAGTCATAGAAACGGACATCTTGTTAAGGGGAATTCCGTCGAAGAGTTGCTCCATATTCTCCATACAACAGATTGATACTCCGGCCTTTCCAACATCGCCCACCACGCGCTCGTTGTCGGGGTTGTAGCCACGGTGTGTGGGGAGGTCGAAGGCTACAGAGAGCCCCTTCTGTCCCGAAGCAAGGTTGCGGCGGTAGAATGCGTTACTCTCCTCGGCGGTGGAGAAACCTGCGTACTGTCTGATGGTCCACGGGCGGAAAGTGTACATCATTGAGTAAGGTCCACGAAGGAATGGGGGCAAGCCCGCTGCATAGTCGAGGTGTTCCATCTCCTCGAGGTCCTTTGCGGTGTATACCGGTTTTACTTTAATCTGTTCGGCTGTTTCCCACACGCTTTCATACGCGGGAGCAGCCACGGTTGCGTTATTCGCAAATATATCTATGTTATTGAAATCTTTTCTCATAGCTGTTTCTTTTTAGATGCCCAACTTTGAATTGAGAGCTTTCAGTGTCTCCAGAACATTTACTCTCACGTGTATGAAATTCTCTATTCCTGCCTTCTGCAAATCTTCGCTGCAAGCAGGTGCGCCGGCAACAATAAAGATTGCTTTATCTTTTATAGCCTCGTAGGCGGGTATTGCATATTCGGCGTACTCGTCGTCGCTTGAGCAGATGACAACAATGTCGGCTCCGGCCTCCAGAGCTGCTTTTGCACCCTCCTCAACGCTCTTGAACCCGAGGTTGTCTATTACCTCGTAGCCGGCAGCGGCAAGAAAATTGCACGAGAATTGCGCTCTTGCCTGGCGCATAGCAAGGTTGCCGATGGTTAGCATAAATGCTTTGGGGCGTTTGTCGCTAGCCTCGGTGGCAAGGCGTAACTGCTCAAACTCCTCTCCCAAGCGCAAGGGTTTCAAGCCCTCGCCCTCGCAACTGCATTTTGTGTCGAGCGGCTTTTTGCCTTCTGCTTTTTCTGTGAAGTTGGGGTATTGGTTGGTGCCGAGCAGAATCTCTTTGCGGCGTGCAAGCGCGGCAAGACGGTTCTTGCCCGAAGCCTCGATGCTCTCCTTTATTTTACCCTCTGTTACGGCTTTGCCGAAACCACCCTCGTTCTCTATGCCGAGGAAGATTTTCCAGGCTTCGGCGGCTATGGATGCGGTGAGGCTCTCAATGTAGTATGAACCACCGGCAGGGTCGGCCACAATGTCGAGGTGGCTTTCGTGCTTTAGAATAAGCTGCTGGTTCTTTGCTATTCTCTCGGCAAAATCGGTGGGAGTCTCATAAACCGAGTCGTAGGGCTTTACGGTGATTGATTCCACGCCTGCAATGGCTGCGCTCATAGCTTCGGTCTGTGTACGCAACATATTTACATACGAGTCGAAAAGTGTGAGGTTGAAGGCTGTTGTTTCGGCGTGTACAATCATTTTGCAAGCCTCCTTGTCGTCGGTGTACTGTGATACGATTTTTGCCCACAAGGTGCGTGCTGCGCGGAATTTTGCAATCTCCATAAAGAAGTTGCTCGATATTCCCATATTGAATTTTATGCTCTTTGCTGCAGCTTCTGCGGTAACACCTGCTTCGGTGGCAACCTGCATATATTCGTTACCCCAGGCGAGGGCGCAACCAAGTTCCTGGGCAATGTATGCTCCGCTGTTACATATTTTTGCGCTGTTCACGCCTATGCAACGCATTTTTGGCATTGCTGATGTGGCCTCTATAAGTTGTTTGACGTTGTCGGTAAAATTGTCTATTTCAATGCCTTTGCACAGAGCTTTGCCTATGGGGTCGTAGTTTATTGAGCCTGTAATCTCTTCGGGGTTGTAGCCCTGCTTTTTATAATAAGCAAGCAACTCTTTCAAGAACTCAACAGCACACTTCTGGCAAACATCAAAATTAAGCTCGGTCTCTTTGGGGTTTATGCCGTCAAGCAGTTTTCCAAAGAAATTTTCCGAATCCATTTTGCCACGAACCTTGAAACCAATGGCTGTTGCTCCCTCTTTAAGCATCTTTTTTGCCTTCTCATTGGCTCCCGAAGGTTCATCGACAGAGATTTCCACTCTTATGAGCCATTTGTTGTCGGCTTTGTTACCTCTTGTGTATGGAAACTCCCCGGGGAGAGAGGCTGCTGCAACAGCTTCAATATCTTCTTTGCGGTAGAATGGGTTTACGTTGAAGCCCTCGTCGGTTCTCCAAATCATTTTTTTGTTATAGTCGGCACCTTTCAGGTCTTCAACGATTTTCTCTTTCCACTCGTCGGCTGTGACAGGTGGAAATTCATTGAATAGTTTTTCTGTTGTATTCATAAATATATGTTTTTTATGTTTTCAAACGCGGTTGTTACCATTTTTGCATCTGTTTTGTCATTTATCGCAAATAGTAACTAACGCAAAGTTATAAATATATTTTAAATGAGTGCGCTATTTAAAATAAAAACGTAACTTTGCGAAAATTTTATTTATTTTAATAATGTAATAACCGACTGGCAGGCTTTTTTACACCTTTCCGGCCGTTAAAAAGATACCAATATGCAATCTATTAGAAAAACAGTTCTTTTTCTTCTTCTCTTTTGTTTAAGTCTTGCTGTTTCTGCACAGAAAGAGTATTACACCTCTATCGACGGCGTAAAGGGTGGTGCAACATTGAAGAATGCGTTATATAACCTTGTAAAAAATCATAAAAAGATAACCTACAATAGTGGTACTTGGGATGCATTTTATTCTACCGACCGCGACCCTGTAACCAACAGGGTCTACGATATGTACTCGTCGGAGGTGCGCTACTTTGGCAACAAGGGCGACAAAATAAGCGGTATGAATATTGAGCATAGTGTGGCAAAAAGTTGGTGGGGTGGAGCGAATAACAACGCCTACTGCGACCTTCACCACCTTAACCCATCGGATCAGACAGCAAACAGCCGCAAGAGCAACTATCCTCTTGCCGAGCTTGAGAGCGTTACTTGGGACAACGGCGTGACTTTTGTGGGCAAGGCTACCATAAACGGCAGCTCCATAAATGCATACGAGCCTTGCGATGAGTACAAGGGTGACTTCGCGCGTACATTTATGTATATGTTCACTTGTTATCAAGATCTTACATACGAATACACTTGGATGAACTACGAGAACAGCGCTTATCCCACACTAAAGCCTTGGGCTGTGGAGCTGTTGCTGCGCTGGAGCAAGCAAGACCCTGTGAGTGAGAAGGAGGTTGCGCGCAATAATGCTGTTTATGCTGTTCAAGGAAATCGTAACCCTTATATCGATTATCCTCAGCTTGCCGAGTATGTATGGGGCGACTCTGTCAATTACATATTCAATCTCGATGGCGCGGTTATTGGCGGTGGTACTGTTGGTGGTGACACAGACGATAATACCGGCAATTATATAATAAACGAGCCTTTCTCAACCTCTTTAGGTGATTTTACACAGTATTGCACCGCAAGCGACTATTCTTGGACTATAAAATACAACTCGGCTTATATAACCGCTTATGTTTCAAACGTAAACAATGCGGCAGAGAGCTGGTTGATATCTCCTTCTATGGATTTGACCGCTATGGACAGCGTCTTCATTTCGTTTGATTATGTAACAAAATATAACGAGACCGGCAAACTTGCTGAGCATAACCAGCTACTTGTAAGTTATAACTATTCGGGCGATGTTTCAACTGCAACCTGGACTGCGATAGATTACTCTGTTGTTGAAAACAGCTCCGACTGGACATTTACAAGTACAGGTAAAGTGTTGATGCCTGCCGAGTTTATGGGCAAGAGCAATGTTACTATAGCATTCAAGTACACATCAACCACCACTAAAGCCGGAACCTGGGAGGTGAAGAACCTGCTTGTAGAGGGTAAACTTGGTGAACCTTCTGGTGACGATACCGAAATTCCCGGTGATGACAACAACGATGACGAGGAGGATGGCAACGATAATCCCGGCAATGTGGGCAACGACGGCAATTTTGAATATGGAAGTTTCCGCCTTGTGACCGATGCTTCGCAGCTCACCGTGGGCGACTCTGTAATAATTGTTTACGATACATTCGTAATGGGTGCGCAGGCCAATAACTATCGCGAGCGCATTGAAGGTGCTGTAATTGCCGGTGACTCAATAATCTCATACCCTGCAGGCACACAGATTCTTGTGCTTGCCGAGGGAACAAAAGATGGTAGCTTTGCTTTTGATGCCGGTGGCCAGTATCTTGCAGCAGTATCAAGCAGTAGTAACTATATGCGCTCTGTGGAATCGGTAACCGATGCTGCAAGCTGGGTTATAACCATCGGTAGTGGTAATGCCGCCGAGATTGTTTCGCAGGGTTCTTACACTCGCAATAAAATGCAGTACAATACCAGTGCTCCCCGTTTTTCTTGCTACACCGGTACACAGAAGAACGTGAAGATTTTTGCAAAATCCCCAATATCGTCAACAGATGAAGAGGAAACTGTTGCTGGTGACATTGATGGCGATGGCAATGTAAATGTTGCCGATGTTACCAATATCGTATCTATGATTTTGGGCACAATTCCTTCAACCGATGCGGCCGACTTGAATAAAAATGGCAGCGTGGATGTTGGAGATGTAACAATGATTGTCTCAATAATTCTTGGCTCTGTTGTGGAATAACCAGCAAACCGGGTGCGATACATAAGTGTTTAAGAATATATAAAGGTAAAAGTTTTGAAGAAAGTAATAAATCCCCGATACCACTCAATAGCGTCAGAACTCATTGAGGTTGTAAAAGGCAATTATACCCCCGACGTGGTTTACTGCAATAAGAGAAACGTTGTGGAGAAGGTTACCATTGCCGGTGAGGAATTTGTGGTAAAGCGTTATAAGCGCCCTATTCTTGTAAACAGAATAGCCTATACTCTTTTTCGGAAATCGAAAGCCCGCCGTGCCTACGAGTATGCAATAAAGCTGTTAGAGGCCGGAGTGGACACTCCCTTCCCCGTGGCCTACTTCGAGTCGCGCGAGAACGGTCTCTTCAGTACCGGAATTTTTATATCGAAATATGTACCTTACAATCTGCTCGAAGGCGTTTATGACGGCTCTGTGTCGTGCGAAGAACGCGATAGGATACTTAATGCTTTTGTGGACTATCTTATGTCGGTACACGAAAAGGGGATAATACCAATGGATATGAACGGCGGTAATGTTTTCTATTACAAAGACGCTGCGAGCGGGCAGTACAACTTTGCGCTTACCGATATAAACAGAATGAAATTCAATGCCAAAGCCACAGTCAAGGATATGGCATTCTCTCTTGAGCAATGTTTCACTGAACTGGAGAAACTGATAGACCTTTCGCGCATCTATGGCGAGAGAATTGATGCTCTTCCAATGGTGGTTTTGTACCAGATATTGTCCTTCCGTTTCAAGCGTGTGAAGAAAGTTATTCTGAAGAATAAACTTAAGAAGAAATAGTAGGGCGATTGCTAAAAGAGCTCTTTTGATTCAAACACAAGCAATGAGGGCGACCTTTGGGTCGCCCTCTTATGTTTATGCAAGTTCTATAACCTCCAAATCCTTGATTTTTCGCCCGTCTATGGTGAATTTTACCAACGTGCGTACCTGTTGCCACCCCTGCTTTCCGGCAGCACCGGGGTTTATGTGCAGGCAGTCGATGAGTTTGTCATACTCCACTTTAAGTATATGCGAGTGCCCCGAGATGAATATCTGCGGTTTTTCGGTATACACCTCTTTGCGTATGGATATGTCGTAGCGTCCGGGGTAGCCGCCAATGTGTTTCATAAGTACATTGCAATCCTCCACCTTGAACCGTGCAATCTCCTTGAAACGGTAACGTACATCCGTGCCGTCAATGTTGCCGCACACTCCTCTCACCGGGCAATGGGCTTCGAGTTGTTCTATTATGCGCATTGAGCCAATGTCACCTGCGTGCCATATTTCGTCGCAGTCGTTGAAGTGTATCAGGTATTTGTCGTCCCACCAGCTATGCGTGTCGCTCAGCAGCCCAATCCTTATCATAAATCGAAACGTGCTTTTATGAAGCTATACAGGAAATCGACTGTGCCCTCAATACCCATAAGCGAAGAGTTTATACATAGGTCATAGCTCTGTGCCTCACCCCAGCGTGTTGTGGCGTAATAGTCGTGGTATGAACGGCGTTTTTTGTCGCCTTTCTCAATCTTTTCCTTCGCCTTCTCCAGGTTCAGCATCTCCTTCTTTGCAACGCGTCTTACTCGCTCATCGGTGTCGGCGGTAATGAATATGCTCACCATATCGGGGTTCTCGCGCAGTACATACTCTGCGCAACGGCCAATGATTATGCACGCCTCCCTTTCAGCAATTTTGCGTATGGCCTCACTTTGTATAAGGAATAGCTGGTCGCTCTCCATACAGCTGCCGCCCGAAACAAACCCCGACAGTGAACCGTGTATGCTGAAGAAGCCGCCGAAGAGGCTGTTTGACTCCTTTTCATCGGCATTTTCAAACACAGTGGCATCGAGTCCGCTCTCCTTTGCTGCAACCTCTAATAATTTCTTGTCATACACGGGTATATGCAGGTGTTCCGACAATTTTTCGGCAATCTCCTTGCCACCGCTGCCAAGCTGACGTCCTATTGAAATGACGAATTTTTTCATATTGTATATGTTTGAATATTCTTTATTGCATTATGTGTTGCCTGTTCCACTCACTGAATTGTTTTTTCAGCATTATTGTGGTAAGTACCGCTGCTGCAAAATCGGATATAGGCAGGCTGTACCATACACCATTCTCACCGTAGAAAAGAGGCAGAATGAGCAATAATGGAATGAGCAGGAGTATCTGTCGGGTGAGTGATAAAAAGATTGATTTTTTTACCAGGCCGATGCTTTGGAAGAAGTTGGTGGTTACCATCTGGAAACCAATCAAAGGCATCATACACGCCATAATTCTCATAGCTTTCGCTGCGCCGGTAATCAGTATCTCTTCTGTGGTAAAGGCGCGTGCAATGGTCTCGGGGATAATCTCGCCGAGCAAAAATCCTATGACCATAACCAAGGTGGCGCTTATGCAGGTGAGTTTGAATACCTCGTTTACGCGTTTGTGCTGTTTCGCACCAAAGTTATATCCGACAATGGGCTGCATACCTTGTGTAAGGCCGAGTACAATCATTACGAAGATAAACATAAACCTGTTTGCAATACCGTATGACGCTATGGCAATGTCGCCGTCCTCGCCATAGCTGCGCAAGCTTTTGTTCACTATAATCACCACAAGACAGGCTGCCGCGTTTATGAAGAATGGCGACATACCAATACTTAATATGGCTTTGACAATCTCGTTCTTCAGTCGGTAGATACCACGTTGCAGGTGCAGCAGCTCGTTTGGGTTACTCAAAAGGCGTATCTGCCACACGAGAGTGGTGCACTGTGCTATAATGGTTGCAAGTGCGGCACCGGCTATTCCCCAGTCGAAAACATAGATGAATATCGGAGTGAGTATTATGTTGTTTATTACGGTGATAATGGTTGCCATCATCGCTTGGCGAGGGTGTCCCGACGCTCTCAATGCTGCATTTATACCAAAGTAAAGGTGGGTTACGATGTTGCCGTAAAGTATAACCACCATATAGTCGCGTGCATAAGGCAGGGTAGCTTCGCTTGCTCCAAAGAAGTATAGAATGTCATCGAGGAAAAGCAGGGAGATTGCTGCAAAAAGTGCTCCCACAATTATGTTCAGCGTTACGATGTTGCCCAAAATCAGTTTTGCCGATTCATAGTCGCGCTGCCCCAGCTTTACCGAAAGTTGTGTGGCACCACCCAAGCCAACCATCGCACCGAATGCTGCCGAAAGGTTCATAAAGGGGAAGGTGGTGGCAAGTCCCGAAATAGCCAATGCACCCACACCCTGCCCAATGAATATGCTGTCTATCATATTGTAGAGCGATGCGGCTATCTGTGCTATAATCGCAGGTACTGCATATTGTACAAGTAGTTTGCTTATTCTTTCTGTTCCAAGTTCGGTTGGTGCTTTTTTATTTGTCGAACCACTCATAATTCTTTAAAGTTTTATGCTGCTTTGTTGTTGTATTATTGTTATAAAAGTAAATGTCTGCAACGCAAATGTAGATAAAAATGTTTATCTTTGCTCCATACAGGGTGGCACAAATTTACAAAATATTGATATTTTTTTATAAAGTGAGATAAAAATGGTGTCGGATACTATAGCGCAGGTTGGAGAAGAAACTGTTTGCCCGGGCAAAAGTGTGCTTGTGGGTATGAGTGGCGGAATCGACAGTACAGCCGTGTGCCGTATGCTCATTGAGCAGGGCTACAATGTGTACGGGGTTACGCTCGTTACTTGTGACGCCTCGTTGAAGGCTGTTGAGGCTGCAGCCTCCCTTGCAGCCCGCTTGGGTATTCCCCATTATGTTGCCGATGTGCGCGACGAGTTCCGCGAGAAGGTTGTGCGTCATTTTATCGATTCTTATTTGCAGGGAAATACCCCCAATCCCTGTGTTAATTGCAACCCTGAAATAAAGTTTAAGAAGCTCGAGGAGTGGGCCGACAAATTAGACTGTGAATATATTGCCACGGGGCATTATGTGAGGCTGAAAAATATCGATGAAAAGGTCTATATCTGCACAGGTGACGACCATCGTAAGGATCAGAGCTATTTCTTGTGGCGGCTCACTCAACAGCAACTGCGTCGCGTGCTCTTTCCCCTGGGAGAGTGGGAGAAAAAAGATGTTCTCAACTATTTGAATCTGCATAATCTTGAAAAGGCTGCCGACGACGGTGAGAGTATGGAGGTTTGCTTCATTACCGGTGATTACCGCGACTTCTTGCGCGAGAATGTTCCCGATATTGATGCGCGCTTCTCGGGCGGCTCATTTGTCGATAGCGAGGGACGTGTGCTGGGCAAGCACGCAGGGTATCCTTTCTATACGATAGGGCAGCGTAAGGGGTTGGGTATAGCACTCGGCTACCCGGCTTATGTGCTGAAGATTAATGCGGCAAAAAACACAGTGATGCTTGGTGGCGAGGAGATGCTCCGCACAGAATATATGCTTGTGGAGGAGCCTTCGTGGGTGGGTGATATTCCCTCGGAGGGGCTTACGGTGCGTGTGCGTTACCGTAGCAAGCCTGTTGCCTGCGAGCCACCCGTTCAGGTTGCCGAGGGGCTCTATCTTGTGCATTTTCTCGAGAGTGTGTCGGCTATTACTCCCGGTCAGTCGGCTGTTTTCTATATGGGTAACCTTGTGGTGGGCGGTGCTTTTATAGCCTCGCAACGTGGTATAAATCAGTGGATAGTAAAATGATGAACGAGAAAGAGCCTTTAACACTGTATTCCCTTAACAGCCTTGTGCGTGCGGCAGTTGCCGACGGCCTTCCTTCGGCCTATTGGGTTACGGGAGAGTTGAGCGAGGTGCGCGAGACGCAGGCTGGGCATTGTTATATAGAGCTTGTGGAGCGCGATGAGGCTACCCAGGAGATGGTGGCAAAGGCGCGTGGAACCATTTGGGCACGCATCTATTCATTGTTGAAGCCCTATTTCCTTGAAGAGACCGGCGAGCGTTTTTCTGCGGGGCTTAAGGTGCTTTTAAAGGTTACAGTGGTCTTTCACGAGCTTTACGGTTTCTCCCTCGATGTCTGTGATATAGAGCCCGCCTACACGCTTGGCGATATTGCTCGTCGCAAGCAGATGATACTTAACCGTTTGGCTGCCGAGGGTGTGCTGAATCTCAATAAAGAATTGCCATTTCCCTTACTACCGCAAAAGGTTGCAGTAATATCCTCCTCTTTTGCGGCAGGATATGGCGATTTTTGCGACCAACTGCAAAACAATCCTTATGGCTTTGTCTTTTATCCTCAACTGTTTGCTGCGCCCATGCAGGGAAACAAGGTGGAGGAAGGGGTGATTGATGCCCTTGACAGAATTGCGCAGAATGCCGATTTTTGGGATGTCGTGGTTATAATACGTGGCGGTGGCGCCACAAGCGACCTTGGATGCTTCGATACGTACGACCTTGCGAATAATTGTGCACAATTCCCTTTGCCCATAATAACGGGTATAGGCCACCAGCGCGACGATACTCTTGTCGATGCTGTTGCGCACACCCGTGTGAAAACCCCCACGGCTGCTGCCGAGTTGCTTATACACGCTCTTGCGGCGCAGAATGCAGCTCTCGAGGATGTGCGTGAGGCGTTGGCGGCTTCGGCTCGTGGAATTGTAGAGAATAACCGTCGCCGTCTGGCTGTTGCCCTGCAAAGCTTGCCGGTATATACGGCACTTTATATGCAGCAACAGGCTCATAAACTCGATTTGTGGGAACAGAAACTGTGGGCAGCATCGCCCGAACGCATCCTGGCTCTTGGCTATGGAATAGTGCGTTCCGGTGGTAAGGTGGTGCGCTCAATTGATGATATTGAGGAGGGTGCAGAGCTGGTTACAACTGTTGCCGGCGGAACTGTTACTAGTGTGGTTACAAGTAAAAACAGAGAAAATGGATAAGAAGAATACTATAAATTACGCCGAGGCGGTGGAGCGTCTCGAGGCGATTATGAATGAAGTGCAGAGTGGTACTGTGGATATAGACAAATTGTCGTCGTTGCTAAAGGAGGCCGACGAACTGATGAAATTCTGTCGCAGCAAGCTTTACGAAGTGGACGAGGAGGTTAAAGCGGTATTGCAACGTATGAATGATGGCGTGCAGTAAGAGAATGAAACTGCTGCAATAAGGTATATTTATGCAAATATCTCCTTTTTTGAGGTAATCTATAGGATTTTTTGCACCAGTTTTGAAAAATATTCACGCAAGCTTGATATTTCTCGCTCGTTTGTTTGTATCTTTGAGGCTGGCGTAAAGCTGGGGGTAATTTGTGCTCGTTGCAGAATCTCTTTGCTTGCGAGCCAAGTATTGTAATGATAAAAAGTAAAAAGAATAAAATATGAAGAATCTAGATTGGGCAAATATCGGCTTTGGTTATAGAAAGACCGATTACAACGTACGTTGCTATTATCGCGACGGTGCGTGGGGCGAAATTGAGGTAAGCTCTTCGGAGCATATCAATATGCATATGGCGGCAACCTGTCTGCATTATGGACAGGAGGCGTTCGAGGGCTTGAAGGCCTTCCGCGGAAAAGACGGTAAAGTGAGAATCTTCCGCCTCGAAGCCAACGCAGAGCGTTTGCAGAATACTTGTGACGGAATTCTTATGCCTCACGTAAGCGTGGAGCTTTTCCGCAAGATGGTTGCAAAGGTTGTGGAACTTAACAAGGATTATATTCCTCCTTACGAGAGTGGTGCATCGCTCTACATCCGCCCCTTGCTCATCGGTACAAGCGCACAGGTGGGTGTTCACCCTGCATCGGAGTATCTGTTTATAATTTTTGTAACTCCTGTAGGCCCATACTTCAAGGGCGGTTTCTCAACCAACCCCTACGTAATAATCCGCGAGTACGACCGCTCGGCTCCTCTCGGTACCGGTAAGTACAAGGTGGGTGGTAACTATGCGGCAAGCCTCCGTGCCAACAAGATGGCGCACGATATGGGTTACTCTTGCGAGTTCTATCTCGATGCAAAAGAGAAGAAATATATCGACGAGTGTGGTGCGGCCAACTTCATCGGTATTAAGAACAATACATACGTAACACCCCTTTCAACCTCCATTCTGCCCTCTATTACCAACCGCAGTTTGCAGCAGCTTGCAAAGGATATGGGTATGGCTATTGAAATCCGTCCCATCCCCGAAGAGGAACTTCTCACTTTCGAGGAGGCCGGAGCTTGTGGTACAGCGGCGGTAATTTCGCCCATCGAGCGCATCGACGACCTCGAGACTGGCAAGTCTTATGTTATCTCAAAAGATGGTAAGCCCGGTCCCGTTTGTACAAAATTGTATAATAAACTACGTGCTATACAGTATGGCGACGAGCCCGATTTGTATGGTTGGGTAACAGTTCTTGATATCTAAAATAAAAAATACGTAAATATGTCAAATTTCAAATCTTTAAAAAAAGCAGCTTGTGAGCAGCTCAAGGGCCAGTGGACACAGTTTGCCATACTCACTTTTGTATATTTCCTTCTTGGTTGGGTCGTTTCTTTCGCAGAAAGCAGTATGTGGGATTATTCAATTATAACCACCCTGCTTATGATTCCTATGGCATATTCTTATACAGTCTTATTCCTCGACAACAAACGTACCGGAGAGCCTGCCAAGGTTGAGAAATTGTTTGTAGGTTACAACGATTATCTGCGCATTACAGGTACAGCCTTGTTGGAATATGTATATCTCATCTTGTGGGCATTGCTTCTTATCATTCCCGCGTTTGTAAAAGGTATGGCATATTCACAGACCCTGTTTGTACTTAAGGATAACCCCGAATTGTCCTATAATGCTGCCATTGAGCGCAGTATGGCAATGATGCAGGGACATAAATGGGAGTTCTTCTGTCTGTTCTTAAGCTTCATTGGTTGGATTTTATTGGAAATAATCACTTTGGGTATTGCTGCTATATGGGTTACACCTTATATGAATGCAACTTTTGCCAATTATTACGAGGAGTTGAAAGCAGAGTACGAACAAAAAATCGCTGCATAAGCTATGGGAAAGGGTAAATTGAAAAAATTTGCCGATATGGCACAATATCCCAATGTAATCGAGCATCACTTTTCTATGGGCGATGCTCGCCCTTTTGAAATGAAGGGGCATTGGGGAAGGGATTTCTTTAAAAATGATAATCCCATTGTGCTGGAACTTGGCTGTGGCAGGGGAGAGTATACCGTTGCCCTCGCACGCAAGTTCCCCGACAAGAATTTCATTGGTGTAGATATAAAAGGTGCGCGTATGTGGACCGGTGCTACCGATGCCATAAACAACAACCTCACCAATGTGGGTTTCTTGCGCACCACCATAGAGATTATAGACCACTTCTTCGCAGCCGGCGAGGTGAGCGAGATATGGCTCACATTCCCCGACCCGCAGATGAAGAAATACACCAAACGACTCACCTCGTCGCTCTTCCTGCAACGTTATGCGAAGATTCTCGCTCCCGACGCAGTGGTGCATCTTAAGACCGACAGTAACTTTATGTTCACATACACAAAATATGTGACTGAGGTGAACAACCTTCCCGTGCGCGCTTGCATAAGCGATGTTTATGCACAGGAGGAGGTGGGTGAGATTCTTTCTATACGCACATACTACGAGTCGCAGTGGCTCGAGCGTGGTCTCACCATAAAATATATCTCATTCGGGCTCGACGGCAAGGATACCTTCGAGGAACCTAACGTGGAGATTGAACTCGACGAATACCGTAGTTACAACCGCAGCAAGCGCAGCGGTCTGCAAACAAGTAAATAACAGAATATTATGCTTAAACATATTGTAATGTGGCGCTTTGTTGAAGGCGCAGGAGGAAAGACTCGTGTTGAGCACGCGCAGTGGATGAAAGAGCATCTTGAAGCTCTTGTGGGTGTGGTTCCCGAAATTCGTTCTATGGAGGTGGGTGTGAATATTACCCCCAGTGCTTCGGCGTACGACGCAGTGCTTATATCTACTTTCGACGATAAAGAGGCTCTCGACCGTTATAAGGTGCACCCTGCACACAAGGCGGTGGCAGCATATTGCAAAGAGGTGCGCGAGTTGCGTGCCGATGTTGATTACGAAATCTAACGAACGATGGCATTATATCCCAAACTCATACTCGACGCACTTACAAAGGTGCGCTACCCCGGCAGCGGCAAGAACCTTGTCGAGGCCGAAATGGTCGACGATAACATACGCATAGAGGGAAATAAAGTATCCTTCTCGCTGATATTCGACAAGCCCACCGACCCCTTCATACGCTCCGTAGTTAAATCGGCCGAGACCGCCATACTCACATACGTGGGCAAGGATGTGGAAATTGTGGGTAACATCACCGTCGTGTCGCGTCAGGCGGCGCGCCCCGAGGTGGGCAAGTTCCTGCCACAGGTGAAGAATGTTATTGCAATATCGTCGGGCAAGGGCGGCGTGGGTAAATCCACCGTGTCGGCCAACCTTGCGATAGCGCTTGCACGCTTGGGCTATAAAGTAGGTTTGCTCGATGCCGACATCTTCGGCCCCTCAATCCCCAAAATGTTCAGCGTGGAGGATGAACGCCCCTACAGCGAGCATATCGATGGCCGCGACCTCATAAAACCCGTGGAAAAATACGGCGTTAAGATACTCTCAATAGGCTTCTTTGTAGACCCCGACCAGGCAATTCTCTGGCGCGGAAGTATGGCAAGCAATGCCTTGAAACAGCTTATAGCCGACGCAAACTGGGGCGACCTCGACTATTTCCTCATAGACCTCCCTCCCGGTACCAGCGACATACATCTTACCATAGTTCAGAGCCTTGCTCTCACAGGCGCGGTGGTGGTAACAACACCCCAGGAGGTGTCGCTCGCAGCAGCCATTAAGGGAGTAAATATGTTTATGAATGACAAGGTAGCCGTGCCCATCCTTGGTGTGGTGGAAAATATGGCGTGGTTCACCCCTGCCGAGCTCCCGCAGAACAAGTATTATATATTTGGAAAAGAGGGTGGTAAGCGTATGGCCGAGGCGTTCAACGTTCCTCTCATTGGTCAAATACCCCTTGTGCAGAGTATCTGTGAGAGTGGCGACGAGGGTGTGCCCATTGCAATGAAGAATACCCCCGACGGCTTTGCCTTTATGGAGGTTGCCGGCGCATTGGTGGAGAATGCAAGAAAGCGTAATGCCGAACTGCCGCAGACAAAGATTGTAGAGACACATAAATAAGTGAGTTTATGGAACGCGAAGATAAAATCCTGAATTACCTCGACGGCCGCGCTACAAGCGACGAGTGCCGCGAACTTATTAAGAACCTGCATAGCGAAGGCTCGCTTGGCGAGGTGCTTATGTGCGATGCCGCAACACTTTGTCTATATTCGCGCGAGGAACTTCTTGAGTATTTCCCTCCTGCCGAGGTCGATGAGATTGAGAAGAAGATTGCCGCGCTTATTGGTGACGACAAAGATTCTGTAAAGCTTTACGATGATACCGGCGACGACCTTCGTATGGTTGCCGAGGACGAGGAGTCTTACGGCAAGTAATTGCCTGGTATTGTTTCCCTTACGCATAGGCTGGCCTTTGGTCAGCCTATGCTTGTTGTTGGTTGTTGTTTCTTTGTAGGGGCGAACCGATGTGTTCGCCCTTTTTGTTGTATTCTTTTTTTGGGCAGACACATCGGTCTGCCCCTACGGGTTTGTGGTTTTGTTTATTATGTTCTTTTGTGCGCACATTTTGTGCGTTCTGTTCTTCTGTCTTATTTTATTTTGGGCAGACACATCGGTTCGCCCCTACACCTCGCACTATCAGTGCGCCCTGTTCTTATGTCTTATTAATTTTTAGGGCATTAAAACTCTCCCACTTGATGCAACAAGGGGAGTGGCCTGTAAGGCGAGGGGGATGATGGTATTGTTTTTTCCCGCTCCCCTCCGTCGGCAAGCCGACGCCTCCACCTCGCAAGGCAAGGGGAGGAGTTATTATTTCAATAAACAAAAAACGAGTCACGGTACAGTGTGTACCGCGACTCGTTGAGTATAGAAGGGATATTAAAAATTACATAATGAATTTCTTACCACCTTTGATGTAAATACCACCCTTAACAGGGTTAGCAACCTTGCGACCGCTGAGGTCATAAATATCCTCATTGCAGTTCTGGCTGCCGGCAGTAATGCTGTCGATGCCTGTAGCAGTTACCCAAAGTGAACCCTCAACATCGGCCGGATATTTAATCTGTGACTGGGGGTCAGAAAGAACGATGTTCTTGATAGTGTACTTGTACTCACCATCGGCAATACCTGTAACATCGAGGTTGATATTAGCAATGTCACCCTCTGTGCCATCAAATAGCTTGTTCTTCAATGAGAGGATAACCACGCGGAGTGAACCGTCGGGCTGGGTGTTGCACTCGGGCTCGCTGTGGTTGCGGCTTGTTGTGCGGCTTCCCAAGAATACATCAAAGTACTCACCATCGGTAACTACGCTGATGCCACCCTCGAATGAGAGGTCGAACTGCGCAGCTGTGAAGGGATAACCGGGGTTAAATACGTTGATGAGCATTGTTCCCTCCTCGTCAAAGTTTGCAGAAACAACAGGTGCGTCGGCAGAGCGGGTAGCTGCTGCGCGGGCAGGAGCAGAGTTGGAACCAAGAATCATACTAACGAGTGTTGTAATATCACCCACGTTTACTACACCATCATCGTTGATATCTGCGGCATCGTTCATCAAAGACTCGTCGAGAATCATTGCCGCGATAGTAGTAATGTCGCCCACGTTTACAACATTGTCGCCTGTGATGTCACCGGGAAGAGTAGTAGACTCCTCTTCCACAATGTTTACAAAATTACTCCAGTACGATGCTGCTTGGTAAGCCTCCTTTGAACCTGTGGGCACATACAATGTGGCATTGTAATTGCTGAACGTGTTGCCATAGATAGTTGCCGGGGTTGTTCCCTTACAATAGATTGTTTCGAGTCTTGAACATCCTTTGAATGCCTCTTTGCCTATTGCAGTAACGCTTGCAGGGATTGTTATAGATTGCAATTCCTGAACACCGCAGAACGCTCCCTCACCGATGGCTACAACGCTTTCTGGGATTATGGTTGTCTTGCAACCGAGTACAAGAGTGTTGGCACATTGTGAAATGTTGTCAATTTTTTGCTCTACAAAAACCCACGCCGATGCACTGTTGGCCGAGTTGGTTTCCCAGCTGACGATTCTTCCCTCGCTGCCATTTCCTTCTTGGTGTCCTCCTGCGTGCAGGTGACGGTTGGTGATGGAGATTGATACCTCGTTCCCATCGAGAGCTATGATGCTGAATTCACAACCGGTGGACGAACTTTCCAGAGTCCAGTTTGTTTCATTGTACTCCTTACCTATGAGGTAACGGCCATCCTTCACGCTTTTGAGTACATTGCCTGTTGCGGTACTTTCCACCTTCCACAAGAAGCTGTCGTCTGTTTCGTCGAGAGTCTTCCACTCAACAATGGAACCATTCTTGTTGTAGAGTGCCTTGCGCACGCCCTGAACTTTGTTGAACAATGGGCATTCGAGAATGTAGGTGTTGCCGGCCTCAGGGCTTGTGGTTGCCACCCACGTTGTGTCACCCGATGCAATATACTCAATGTTACTTATCACGGCGTTGCACTCCTCGCGGCTGTCGAACGTGGTGTTCCACTCGGCTACACTAATGGCTGCAAGGGCATTGCATTCGGCGGTAATGCCTTTGCCAATTTTCCCTACTGTTGCCGAAATGTTGAGCTCTTCGAGGGCAGTACACCTTGCAAATGCGCTGTCGCCAATCTCGGTAACACCATTTGACAGGGTGATGTTTGTGATTGCCTTTTTGTTCTTGAATGCTCCGGAAACAATGGTGTAATCCTCACCGTTAAAATCATTGGGAAGAACAAGTGCATCGGTCTCACCAATATAGTCGATTAGGTAGTTCGCCGTATCGATGGTTAGAAATACATAATCGTCTACAATGCCTGTGATATTTGTAACATTCTCGGCATAATAAGCAACATAGCCGTGGTCGATAGAGCCTTTTGTGAGAAGCAGGCCCGAGTAGTTTATGACTGTTTTAAGTTCCTCGCAACCGTCGAAAGCCCAGTCGCCGATACTCTCAATGCTTGCGGGTATAATAAGTTCGTTTACACCAAGCAGGCCGTTGAAAGCTCCGTTGCCTATGGAAGTAGCGTGATTAGGTATTGTGGCACCACGCCCGGCAAGCACCACCTTGTTGGTGGCTGTTTCCATAATTACATTATGTTCTTCAATAGCGTTATAAACGCTGTTTTCCGGTGCAACAGTTAACTTGCGCAGGTTCTTGTTCCACGAGAAGGCATAATCGCCAATCGAGGTTATTCCTGTGGTAATGTGTACCGAGTCTATGTTACAATTTGCAAATGCTCCTTCGGTAATGGCCTTCACATTGCCGCCGAAGTGTACTTCGGTAACCCATTCAGAATTTCTAAACCAGTCTTTCACCGTGTCGCTGTTAAAAGTGAGAGATGAGTAGCTCCAATTCTCAAATGTGTTTTTCTCTATTCTTTCAATGTTTTTACCAAATGTTATCTCTTTTATATTGTTACATCTAGCAAATGTGCCACCTTTCAATTCAGTTATTCCGTCGCCAAACACAATGCTTGTCAATCCATTGCTGTAGGGGTGATTCGCAAATGCACTATAATCTATCACTGTTACGCTGTTGGGGATTATGAGTTCCCCGGCAAGGTTGTAACAATTATAGAACGCGCTATTTCCAATGCTTGTTACATTGCCAAAATCAATGGTGTCAATACTCAGGCAATTATAAAAAGCATATTGCTTGATTTCGGTAACATCGTCGGGGATGGCAAGGCTGGTGAGTAACTTGCCGTTCAAGTGCAGGTTGGCACCTCCGTTCAAGGGATTGGCATTTCCTGCATTAAAATTTATTCTGCACCAGGCGGCAAGGTCGGTAATATACACATCCTTGATGCTACCCTTGCTACCATAATCGGCAAATGCAGTTCCCCCAATAGACTCAACACCATTTCCCATTTTAAGGCTTGTGAAATTAGCTCCTTGAAATGCACTTCCCCCTATAGTCTTTACACTGTTGGGGATTGTGAGCTCACCACAGAGGTTATAACACCCGAAGAATGCATTGCTATCGATAGTTTCCACCCCGTCGGGTATGACAAGCTCTCCTGTAAGGTTGTGGCATCTGTAGAATGCATCGTTACCAATGTGTGTCAATCCTTTGCCCAGTTTAAGCCCGGTTATATTGGTTTCTTTGAAAGCCCATCCTTCGATGCGTGTCACGCTGTTAGGAATTATAAGTTCCCCGGTGAGGTTGCCACACCACTCGAATGCAGCAATACCCACTCTTGTTACCCTGTCGTGGATTCTTACGCTTGTGATGCTGTTACATCCTTGGAAGGTGTGGTCTTTAATCTCGGTAATATCGCTTGGAATTACAAGGTCGGTAACCAAATTGCCATTCAAATATAGATTATGTGCATTAAGCAGTGGGGAACTTTCGTTGTTGGGGAATGTAATTTTGCACCACGCCGAAAGGTTGCTTATATGCACTGCGTTTAGTGAGCAATCGTAGCTACTCATTCGGAATGCATTTTCTCCGATTGTTGTTACGCTGTTAGGAATAGTTACGCTTGCGAGGCTGCCACAATATTCGAAAGCTCCTTCTCCAATAGTCGTTACGCAGTTGGGTATTATAATGCTTGCGATGGCTGTGTTGGAGAAAGCTCTCTTTCCAATTGTTTCCACACTGTTGCCTATAGTAGCACTTGTGAGGCTGTAGCAATAACAGAACGCGTTGTCTCCAATCGTTGTTACGCTGTTGGGAATTGTAATGCTTGTAAGGCTTTCGCAATCGCTGAATGCATTATAGCCTATGAAAGTAGCATTGCTTGGAATTGTAATGCTTTCGAGGTTTCTGCAACCACTGAACATACAATCGTTAATATCGCTTACAGATTCACCAAATGTAACCTTTCTTAAACTCGTTGATGAGAAAGGTGAACACTTATTGTAATCATTATATGGGTATGTTATTGGCCTTCCTAAATAAAGAGTATCTAAAGGAGAATCTCGGAAAGTTCCTTTCAGACCTCTATAATTATAACTTTCGGCCATATATAGCGGTGTTGTTCCGTCTTCTATAATAATATCTTTTATTCCTGTGCAACCATAAAAAGCTGCGTAATCTATTGAGGTAACACTGCTTGGAATTCTAACACCCTCAATCTTGCTGCAATTTGCAAATGTTTGTTTGTTAATAACGCTAACTCCATTGGGTATTGCTATTTTACCTGCAATATTACTACATCCATAAAATGCAGATTCACCTATGCTTGTTACGCTATTGGGGATAGATAGCCCGGTAAGGCCACTGCAGTTATAAAAAGCATAATTATTAATTGTTGTAATTTTTTGAGGTATTGTTAAATTGCCGGTGAGGCTGCTGCAATTATAGAAAGCAGACTCGCCGATGTAAGTGACGCTGTCCGGGATTATTAGTTCACAAATCATTGCTCCACACCCCGAAAATGCATAATCCCCGATGTAGGTGACGCTGTTTGGAATTGTAATGCTTTCGAGGTTACTGCAGCTTTTAAAGAAACCGTTACCAATATTTGTTACGTTATTTGTGATTGTGACATTTCTTAATGATGTTGAATAGAATGGTGATGTTTGAGTCCAACTGTCATCGGGATAGGTGATTTGTCTACCTAAATATAGTGTTTCCAGCGAACTATCCATAAATGCTCCTGCTGTGCCGTGGTAGGCGTTACCCCACCATTTAACATCTATAAAGAGCGGTGTTGTTCCGTCTTCTATAATAATATCTTTTATTCCCGTGCAACCAAAAAATGCTCCAAGGTTTATAGAAGTTACGCTTGCAGGAATTCTAATACTTGTGAGTGCTGTACAATTGTAGAAAGCATAATTCCCAATAGTTTTCACCCTATTGCCAATGGTTATATTTGTGAGTGCTGTACAATTGTAGAAAGCCCATTCTCCAATGGTTTTAACTGTGCTTGGAATTGTAACGCTTGTGAGTTCTGTGCAATTCTCAAAAGCCCTGTCGGCAATGCCGGTAACAGTGTAGTAGCCATCAAGCAACTCTATGTTACATATTACAGTTTCGGGTATTTCTATGTCTCCGCTGTAATTTCCTTTGCCCACAGAAACGGTGTTGCCACCTGCAAATCTGTAGTAAATTCCATTGAAATAGAAGCCTTCAACGGTAATACTTATGTCTTGTGCACAAAGCACGCTACTGCACAGCAACAAGAGGGCTGCGAGCAGGGTTTTAAAATTAAATGTTTTCATATGTTTGGATTTACTTTTAACAATATGTTACTGAGCAATGAACTTGATACCCTTTAGAATATAGATTTTGCCTTTAATGGTTTCTGTTACCTTGCGGCCGCTGAGGTCGTAGATAGCCTCGTTAGCGTTCTCGCCATCAGCAGCAATGCTGTCGATACCTGTAGCAGTTACCCAAAGTGAACCCTCAACATCGGCAGGATATTTAATCTTTGACTGGGGGTCAGAAAGAACGATGTTCTTGATGGTGTACTTGTACTCACCATCGGCAACACCTGTAACATCGAGGTTGATATTAGCAATGTCACCCTCCTCGCCAGTGAAGTTCTTGTTCTTCAAAGAGAGGATAACCACGCGGAGTGAACCGTCGGGCTGGGTGTTGCACTCGGGCTCGCTGTGGTTACGGCTTGTTGTGCGGCTTCCCAAGAATATATCAAAGTACTCACCATCGGTAACTACGCTGATGCCACCCTCGAATGAGAGGTCGAACTGCGCAGCTGTGAAGGGATAACCGGGGTTAGCAACGTTTATGAGCATTGTTCCTTCATCGTCAAAGCTTGCAGAAACAACGGGTGCGTCGGCAGAGCGAGTAGCAGCTGCGCGGACAGGAGCTGAGTTGGAACCAAGAATCATACTAACGAGTGTTGTAATATCACCCACGTTCACAATACCATCGTTGTTAATATCTGCGGCATCGTTCATCAAAGACTCGTCGAGAATCATAGAAGCAATGGTTGTGATATCACCCACGTTTACAATTCCATCGCCGGTGATGTCGCCGGGGAGTGTAGTAGGCTCCATCTCCACGATGTTTGCGAAATTGCTCCAGTAAACGGTTGATACAATCTTTTTGTCATCAACAGGAACGAGCATTATCTGGTCGAGCAAGAAACGGTGTGCGTAGTGGTTGCTGCTCATAGCCGTATAAGCAATGTTTCTCTTATAGACAGGAGCAAGCAGTTCTACCTTTACATCTATAGAATTAGGAAGGTCTGTATTATAAATAAAACCGCTGTTCTTTAGGTCGAAAATAAAGTCTTCTCCGTTTGTATCTTTCAAGAAGATGGTGTCGATACGCGCGGTGTCGGGTGTTATTGCGCTTGTTGCAAGCACGCCATAACGAGGACTGAGGCCTCTCAATTTTACCGAGTCGCTGGGGAACATTCCTTTTAGCTCGTTGTTTTGCGATACACTCACACGCAGGTAAGATTTACGATATTTAGGATATTCAGCAGCAGGGTTGTCGGGGCTTTCAGGGTCTACAATTGTATCGTTATAGTCCTTGATGAACCAGGGTGCAGTAACAAGAGCAATCTTGTATCGGCCACTATTTGTACCGGTAATACCGAAGGTCGCCGAAGGCAGTCTTGAAGTATTCTTCTCACTGGTATAAGCTAACAGATAATCGGAGCCGTAAAGGATACCGGTAACATCAGGGTTCTGTGTAGCAACATATACTGTTTTATATGATGCATTAGTATTGCAACTCTTTATTGCGCCTTGCAGGTTGTTGAAGTTTGTTTTGGGAACGGTAACCTCGTAATCCTCCCTTTGCGGTGTTGTTGAAGAGTATGCCTCTTTTGTGCCGGCAGGAATATAGAGTGTTGCACTGTTGTAGTGCTCGGCAAAGGCATCGCTGGCAAGCCAAGAGGGTAGGCTGCTTTCGGCATAGATGCTTGTGAGGTTGCTGCAGCCGCTGAATGCACACTCACCTATGCTTGTTACGCTTGCCGGGATGGTTACGCTCTCCATAGTGGTGTTGCCACGGAAAGCATTATTGCCTATGCTTGTTACGCTGTTGGGTATAGTTACGCTTGTAAGGCTGCTGCACCCACTGAACGCGCTTTCTCCAATAGTTGTTACGCTGTTGGGGATAGTAACGCTTGCGAGGTTTGTGCACTCTCCAAACGCGTAGCTTCCAATCGTTGTTACGCTGTTAGGTATAGTTACGCTTGTAAGGCTTGTGCAATTTCTGAACGCGCCGCTTTCAATCGTTGTTACGCTGTTAGGTATAGTTACGCTTGCAAGGCTTGTGCAATTATAGAACGCGTCGACTTCAATAGTTGTTACGCTGTTAGGTATAGTTACGCTTGCAAGGTTGCTGCAACCCTCGAACGCGCCGTATTCAATTGTTGTTACGCTGTTGGGAATAGTTACGCTTACAAGGCTGCTGCAATCCTGGAACGCCCATCTTTCAATGCTTGTTACGCTGTAAGTGGTTCCGTTGTAAGTAACGCTTGCCGGGATGGTTACCGCGCCGCTGTATTCATTGGAATATTGGCTATAATAACTTCCTTTGTAAGTTACAGCAACGGTTTTGTCGGTAATCGACGTAATGTTGTAATAAATGCCATCGACTTCAAAGTAGTGGGCACTTGCAATGGTGCTGCACAGCAACAAGAGGGCCGCGAGCAGGGATTTTAAGTAAATCTTTTTCATATATGTAAAATTTATTTTATCGTTTTTTATATCTATAATTCCCTTAATTTCACAAAATTAACTATAAGTATTGTAATTACCCCCCCCGTTTAGTTAAATAATGTTAAAAAATGCAATAGCGGGTGTAAAACATAAAAAACGGTTGTGTATTGCTACACAACCGTTTTTTGTGGGATAAAATTGTGAAATTTATGCCAAAGCCTTTACCTTATAATAAAAGAGTACTGCTGTGGCGATGAGTGTGATTCCTATTGCGCCGTAGAGTATGCGGCTGCGCTTGCGTCCGAGCCTTTTTACTATGAATTCGGCGTTTGCCGACGCAAAGAACCACTCCCAGTCGAGGATTGCTGCTGCCAGGGCGGTTGCTCCGGCAATTACAAAGATTGTTTGTATTATGTGGTGCAGTATCATCGTGCTGTGGTTACTCTTTTACCCATCCTTGTGCCTTGAGCTCCATCTCCACGCCGTCGCGTGTGATTAGTGCGAGGCCCATACTTTCGTCTACTATGTGGCCTATTACTCTCACATCTTTCATTGCCGATACTTTTTCGTGGTCGGCTATGGGTACGGTGAACAGTAGTTCGTAGTCCTCGCCACCGTTAAGGGCGCAGGTTATTACGTTGAGGTTCAATTCCTCGGCCATAATGGCAGTCTGGTAGTCGATGGGTATACGCTCCTCGTATATGCGGCAGCCTGCCTTGCTTTGGGTGCAGATGTGCATAAGTTCCGAGGAGAGGCCGTCGGATATGTCTATCATTGCTGTGGGCTTGATGTTCTCTTCGCGCAGTCTTTCAATAATCTCCTTGCGTGCCTCGGGCTTGAGCTGGCGTTCGAGAATGTACTCTTTGCCGGCAAAGTCGGGCTGAACATCTTTTCCTGCTGTGGCTATTTTCTCGCGTTCGAGCAGTTGCAGGCCCATATATGCTGCGCCGAGGTTGCCGCTTACGCAAATGAGGTCGGTCTCTTTTGCGCCGTTGCGCTTGATGCTTGTTCCTTTGGGCGCGGTGCCTATTACGGTTATGCTTATGGCAAGGCCGGTTACCGATGCGCTTGTGTCGCCGCCCACAATGTCTACGCCGTGCTGGCTGCAGGCGAGTTTAAGGCCTTCGTAGAAATCTTCGAGGTCTTCAATGCAGAATTTCTTGCTGAGGGCAAGCGACACGGTTATCTGTTTGGGCGTGCCGTTCATTGCGTAGATATCGGAGAAATTTGCCATTGCAGCCTTGTAGCCGAGGTGCTTGAGAGGGAAGTATGTGAGGTCGAAGTTTATTCCCTCCATAAGCAGGTCGGTGCTGACGAGTACCTCGTCGTCGCTGCTGAAGTTGAGTATGGCGGCATCGTCGCCCACCCCCGACAGGCTCTCTTTGTTGCCGAGGGTGATGCTCGATGTAAGGTGTCTTATCAACCCGAATTCTCCTAAAGTGGATATTTCGGTGCGTTTGTTTGTGTTCATATATTGGTTGTGGGGTTATGCTCTGTTTACAATTTCGCGGAAGATGGTGGTCATACGGGGCTGTGCCTCGTCGGCAGCCTTCTGTACCTCCTCGTGGCTTACCTCTACAACGATGCCCTCTACGCCGAGGTCGGTGATTACAGAGATACCGAATACTCTGATGCCGCAGTGGCGTGCTACGATAACCTCGGGTACGGTGGACATACCCACTGCGTCGCCGCCCATACGGTGGAACATACGGTACTCGGCGGGTGTCTCAAATGTGGGGCCCTGTGTGCCGAGGTATACTCCCTCTACCACGCGTATGCCATTCTAGGCTGCAATCTCCTTTGCCATAGCTATGAGCTCGCGACTGTAGGCTTGGCTCATATCGGGGAAACGGTCACCGTAGGGGATGTTCTTGCCACGCAAGGGGTGCTCGGGGAACATATTTATGTGGTCGTTTATTATCATAAGGTCGCCGATGATGAAGTCGGGGTTCATACCGCCGGCAGCGTTAGATACAAAGAGGGTTTTTATGCCCAGCTCGCGCATTACGCGCACGGGGAAGGTTACCTCTTTCATTGAGTAGCCCTCGTAGAAGTGGAAGCGGCCCTGCATTGCCATAATGTCCTTGTTGCCAAGCTTGCCGAAGATGAGCTTGCCCGAGTGTCCCTCGACGGTTGAGAGGGGGAAGTTGGGTATCTCTTCGTATTTTATTTCGTATTTGTCTGTAATTTCGTTTACGAGACTGCCGAGACCTGTTCCCAGAATTATTGCGGTTTCGGGAGCTGTGGTCATTTTAGCCTTCAAAAAATTAGCTGTTTCTTGAATTTTCTGTAACATAATCTATAATTATTTGGTTAAACTTATCTCCTTCTTTGTTAAGTATCTTTACCTCTATGGGTATTACATAAATGCTCTTTTTGGTCGCTTGTGGCAGCGCGGCGTCGCGCAGCCTTGTCGCGTCTTTTTCTGTGGTGAGTATTATGCTCTCCTCGGGCATACGGGCAAGCTCTGCGGCTATGTTTCCTATGTCGCTGTCGCTGAAGTTGTGGTGGTCGGGGTATTGCATAAGCTTTACTTTCGCTCCACTCTTTTCAACCTCTTTCTTAAGCGGCCCGGGCTTTGCTATTCCTGTGAGCAGCAATATGTTGCTCTCCTTGCCGGCGCGGTAGCTCTCCTTCGCGGTTTCGGGGAAGAGGGGGTAGGGTGTGCCGTACTCTACTGTAGAGAAAAACACGGGTGTGCCCTCTTTTGTTTTCAGGAGTGCCTTGCATTTTTCCATTTCTGACCGGGTGATGTCTTTGCTGCACTTTGTGATTATTACAACATCGGCACGACAGGCTCCTTTGTCGCTTTCACGCAGTCGCCCGAAGGGCAGCAGGCTGTCGTTCCAGATGGGGCGGTTGCTGTCTACCAGCAGTATGTAGAGCCCGGCTTTTATGTGGCGGTGCTGGTAGGCGTCGTCGAGGAGTATGGCTTCGGGCTTTTCTTTCTCCATCAGCAGGTTCTCAACGCCAGTCACGCGCTTTTCGCACACGGCTACTGTTATGTCGGGGTATTTCTGCTTAATCTGGTAGGGTTCGTCGCCTATCTGTGGCATAGGAGTGTCGGCTCCGGCTTTTATGTAGCCTCTGCTCTTACGCCCGTATCCGCGACTCAGTACTGCGGTTTTTACGCGGCCTTTAAGTAGTTTTATAAGGTATTCGGTGTGAGGGGTTTTGCCTGTGCCGCCCACACTTATGTTGCCTATGCAGATTATGGGCAGGTCGAAAGCTTTGCTCTCGAGGCTCCCGTTGTCGAAGGCTTTGTTTCTTAAATAGGTAACCCACCCGTATGGGTTTATCGCATCGCCTATGGTTTTTAGTATGCTTTTTTTCTGCTGCATCTGTGCGCGTTTCTTTAAATGCAAATTTAGTGAATAAATCGATAAAGAATATAATTTCTTGCCTTTTTATCCGTTTATAAGGATATAAATTTGTTAAAAAAGTGCGCTTTATCCGCTTTTTTGCCCTTTTCGCAAAAGGTTTTTATAATAAATGTTTATGCATTAAAAAAAATAAATTACTTTTGTCGTGAGATGGAGTGCTGTTTACAATTTTTTTTGTACCTTGCGCTCCTGATAAAGGGCTTGCTCTGTTGGGAAAGGTGCTCGAGTGGCTGAAGAGGCACGCCTGGAAAGCGTGTATACGTCAAAAGCGTATCGGGGGTTCGAATCCCCCTCTTTCCGCAATTTTTGAGATAATATTAACTTAAAATATCAATTTCTAAAAATTACACACAATGAAAAAGCTTTTTGCAATCGTTGCAATGTTGGGTATGTTTACATTCGGTACCCAAATGGTTTATGCTCAGGACGAAGTTGCTCCTGTAGCTACAGAAGTTAGTGATTCTACAGCTACTGATTCTACAGCTGTTGAAGAGGCTCCCGTTGCCGAGGAGGCTCCCGCTGTTGTGGAGGAGGCTGCTCAGGAAGGTTTCCACAAGATCCTCAAGACAAAGTTCATCGAGGGTGATGCTGCGTTTATGTCATTGGTTGCCATCGCAATGGTTATCGGTTTGGCATTCTGTATCGAGCGTATTATCTATTTGAGCCTTGCTCAGGTTAACACAAAGAAACTTATGGAGGCTATCGCTGTTGCTCTCGAGGCTAAAGATGTTGAGAAAGCAAAAGACATCTGCCGTAATACTGCAGGTCCCGTTGCAGCTATCTGCTATCAGGGCTTGATGCGTATCGACGAGGGTCTTGACACAGTTGAGCGTTCAGTTGTTTCTTACGGTAGCGTACAGAGCGGTCTTCTCGAGAAGGGTTGTTCTTGGATTACTCTTCTTATCGCTATGGCTCCCTCTCTCGGATTCTTGGGTACTGTGATCGGTATGGTTATGGCGTTCGACGAAATTCAGCGTGCCGGTGATATCTCTCCGACTATCGTTGCCGGCGGTATGAAGGTGGCCTTGATTACCACAATCTACGGTATTGTCGTAGCTCTTATCCTTCAGTTGTTCTACAACTACATCCTTGGTAAGATTGAGGCTATCACAGCCGATATGGAGGATTCTTCAATCGTTCTCCTCGACCTTCTTACAAAGTATAACCTCAAGAAGTAATTTTAACAGCTCTAAATATAAAAAATTATGAAAGCTGAAGTTTCAAGTAAAATATCATCGTACATCTTCCTCGGCCTGATGGCCATAACAGCGGTTGTGCTTGTTATGTTCTACGGCGTAGGCTACGACAACCAGTCGAGCGTGACAGGTGGTGCTTTTGTTACCGACCCTCAATACACCGACTTGTTGATGTACTGGATGTATGCTTTGATGGCAATTACCATTGTATGTGTGGCTGTGTTCGGTTTGATGCAGTTCGGCGCAAATATGGTTGCCAACCCTAAAGGCGCTATCAAGAGCCTCGGTGCATTGTTGGCGTTGGTGGCACTCTTTGTTGTTGCTTATGCATTCTCTTCATCGGAGCCCATCCTTATCAATGGTACTGTGTTCGAGGATACAACAATCCTTGTTCTCACAGACGTTTGCCTCTATGTTCTTTATGTTCTTTTGGCAGTGTCTCTTGCAGCAGCAATTTTGAGCCTTTTGGGCGTATTTAAAGGATTTAATAAAATTAAAGCGTAAATAAAATGGGTAAAAGAAAAGTTCCGGGAATTAACGCCTCTTCAACGGCCGACATCTCGTTCATCTTGCTCATCTTCTTCTTGGTAACCACTTCAATGGATACCGACCGCGGTTTGCAGGTGCGTTTGCCCCAGCCACCCGACGAAACTCAGTTGCAGGATCCTCCCAAGATTCGTAAGCGTAACAGCCTTATCGTTAACGTGAATATGAATAACGAGATTCTTGTGACACAGGGAGAGAAGGCTCCTTACATTATTGCCGTGACAGAATTGCGTGCATTGGCGAAGGAGTTCATTGCCAACCCCGACAACCGTCCCGACTATCCCGAGAAGCACGCAGAAAAGTTGCCCGATCCCTTCGGAGTGCAGATGGTTACAAGCAAGCACGTTATTTCGTTGCAGACCGACCGTGCGACAAACTACGATACCTATTTCCAGGTTGAGAATGAGTTGTATGGTGCCTACAATGAATTGCGCGACGAATTGGCAAGAAAGACCTTCGGACATCCGTTTGATGAGTGTAACGAAGACCAGCAGTTCGCTTGTCGTATGTACTATAAAACTATGATATCGGAGGCTGAACCCCGTACATATAACAAATAAGAAATTATGAGTAAGTTCGGAAAAAAAGAAAAGGCAGAGATGCCTGAGTTGAACACCTCGTCATTGCCCGACTTGATCTTCTCTATCCTCTTCTTCTTTATGATTGTAACATCAATGCGTGAAGTGGAGTTGAAGGTGGAGTTCAAGATTCCTCAGGGTACCGAGTTGGAGAAACTCGAGCGCAAGTCTTTGGTATCTAATATTTATATCGGTAAACCCACTCGCGACTACCGCGCGAAGCTTGGTCCCGCGAGCCGTATTCAGCTCAACGACAAGTTTGCCGATGTATCACACATCCGTGAGTATGTACAGGACGAGCGTGAGAGCTTGGCAGAGCGTGATAAACCTTTTATGAAGATTTCTATCAAGGCCGACGTTAATACCGAGATGGGTATTATCACTGACGTGAAGATGGAACTTCGTAAGGCTTGGGCGTTGAGTATTGTTTACTCATCTTCACAGCGCTAATATTGAAATTCTCCCGTAAGGGATGCTTAATAAAAAAAGCTACCGCAAATGCGGTAGCTTTTTTGTTATCAGTCTTTTATGTCGGTTTTTTGCTATTGAGCCGGTTTTTTAGCTGCGTGTGAGATGCGTTATCTTTTCACGTATGTGATGAAACGGTACTCGTGTGCGTGCTTTTCGTCGGTGCTGTATTCTTCCTCTTCCACTATCTCCCACTCTTTCTTGTCGAATGTGGGGAAGAAGGCGTCGGCTGCGGCAGGGGTGTCTTTGACCTCGGTGAGGCAGAGAATCTGGGCGAGGGGTAGGGCGTGGCGGTAGAGTTGCTCGCCGCCAATGATGTAAACAACCTCTTCGTCGGCGCAGTTGGTCAGTGCCTCCTCGAGTGAGGTGAAGTGTTCGGCACCGGGGAAATTGCTCTCTTTGCGCGACAAGACTATGTTGCGACGGTTGGGCAGTGCGCCTTTGGGCAATGAGCGGAAGGTGTTGCTGCCCATAATTATTGTGTGGCCGGTGGTGAGCTCTTTAAAGCGTTTAAGGTCGTTGGGCAACCAATAAATCAACTTGTTCTCGAAGCCGATGGCGTTATTCTCGGCAATCGCGGCAATGAGGGCTAATTTCTGCATAGGTGTAATGGGTTTGTTATACGGCTACAACGCCTTTTATGTGGGGGTGTGCGTCGTAGTCTTCAAGTGAAAAATCTTCGAATTTAAACCCGAAAATGTCTTTTACGTCGGGGTTTATTGCCATTCGGGGGAGCTTCTTCGGTTCGCGGGTAAGTTGTAGCTTAACCTGCTCTATGTGGTTGAGGTATATGTGCGCGTCGCCCAGTGTGTGTATGAATTCTCCGGGTTTGAGCCCTGTTACCTGTGCCATCATAAGCAGCAGTAGTGAGTATGATGCGATGTTGAAGGGCACGCCCAGGAAGCAGTCGGCGCTACGCTGGTAGAGCTGCAGGCTCAAACGGCCGTCGGCCACATAGAACTGGAACATCGCGTGGCAGGGTGGGAGATTCATATTTTTTATGTCGGCAACGTTCCACGCGTTTACTATTATGCGGCGTGAATCGGGGTTGTTTTTCAGTGTCTCTACAACCTCTTTTATCTGGTCGATGTGCTCGCCGTCGTAGCCCGGCCACGAGCGCCACTGGTAACCGTAAATGTGGCCTAAATCGCCGTTTTCATCGGCCCATTCGTTCCATATTCTCACTCCGTTGTCCTGCAGGTATTTTACGTTTGTGTCGCCGTTGAGAAACCATAGGAGTTCGTGTATTATGGATTTAAGGTGTAGCTTTTTTGTGGTGAGGCAGGGGAAGCCCTCTTCGAGGTTGAAGCGCATCTGGTGACCGAACACGCTTATTGTTCCCGTGCCGGTTCTGTCGTCCTTCTTTGAGCCCTCGGTTAGTATTCTGTTGAGTAGGTCTAGGTATTGTTTCATAATCTTCTGTTTTTCCGATTATGCGAAGATACAATATATTTCCCTACAATAAAATTTTTGTGCGATGATAATTCTTCTTTTTCTGCGGCTTTATCTTCTATTTTTTTCAAGGATGTGGGTTGCTGCGGCATTAGGTGTTTGCCGGGTGGTGTCGCGTGGTGCTTAAAATGGTAATGGGGAACTGTTTGTGTGGTGTGTTTTATATAAAAATTTATTATCTTTGAAACTATCTCTAAGATACACTGCATTCGCTGTGAAATATCAAAGTAAACTTTGCTTTTTTCGCTCATTTGTTTGTATCTTTGATAAAAATCGAAGATACTTTTAAAAGGGCGGCAAGCCGCACTCCTTGGGGGAGCTAAAGCTCCCGTCGTCGCAAACGACGCATTTTTGCGTCGTCGCTTTGAAAAATATTGAAACAAGTTTGATATTTCTGCTTTCGCGAACTTTGGCTGCGCTCGTTGCACAAAAAAAATATTTTTTTTGCACTCGCTTGCACAAACTTTCGCTCGTTTATTCGTATCTTTGATAAAAATCGAAGATATACTGCACTCGCTTTGAAAAATATTGAAACAAGTTTCATATTTCTCGCTCGTTTGTTACTATCTTTGTAACCTATGGTTACAAGTGTACCCTTCTGTTTTTTGATTAAAAGGTTGCAATATGAATTTGAATAACGATTTTGAGGTTCGTACGCGTGCTCTCTTTGGCGAGGAGCTTTATTCGCGTTTTGTGTCGGCTCTCGGCGAGGAGCCGGTGGTAAGCGTGCGCGCAAATAATCGTAAGCCTTTTTCTTCGTTCGAGGGGGTTGAGGTTCCGTGGGCCAAAGAGGGATGTTATCTGCCCTCGCGCCCGGTATTTACTGCCGACCCTCTTTTTCACGCAGGGTGCTACTATGTTCAGGAGGCATCTTCGATGTTTCTGGGGCAGGTAATTGGGCAGTTTGTGAAGGAACCTGTGCGTGCGCTTGACCTTTGTGCTGCTCCCGGTGGAAAGAGTACGCATCTGTTGCAGGCTTTGCCGCAGGGCAGCTTGCTGGTGTCCAACGAGCCTATGCCGCAGCGTGCGCAGATTCTTGCCGAGAATGTTACAAAGTGGGGCGCTCCTGCAGCGGTGGTTACAAAGAACGAGCCTGCCGACTTTGCACCCTTCCGTAACTTCTTCGACCTTGTGGTTGTTGATGCTCCTTGCTCGGGCGAGGGTATGTTCCGCAAGGATGCCTTTGCGGTGGAGCAGTGGAGTCCTGCTGTGGTGAAGCAGTGTGTGCAGACACAGGAGAAGATTCTTTCCGATATTTGGGAGAGCCTTCGCCCGGGTGGTCTGCTTGTCTATAGTACTTGTACCTTTAATGCCGACGAGAATGAAAATCGTGTGGCGTGGATTGCCGAGGAACTTGGTGCCGAGCCTTTGGAAGTGAATGTGGATGAGGCGTGGGGTATAACAGGCTCGCTCACACAAGAGGGGCTTCCCGTTTATCGTTTTATCCCCGGATTTACTAAAGGTGAGGGACTTTTTATGGCGGTGCTCCGCAAGAATGGCGACGAGCCGCTTGCACAGCCTCGCGCTGCAAAGTTGCAGCCTGTGGTGGCGAAAGTGAAAAACGAGCTTGAGGGGTGGCTGAAGGATGCTTCGGCATATAACCTTGTGATGCAGGGCGACGATGTTGTCGCTCTCCCCCGTGAACACGCGGCGGCAATAGTGGCGTTGCAGCAGAAATTAAGGGTGTTGCACGCGGGTATTCCCCTTGCTACCATCAAGAATAATAAGATTGTTCCGCAGCACGCTGTGGCTATGAGCTGCGCGTTGAATGCCGGGGCTTTCAATAGTGTGGAGGTGGAGCGTGAACAGGCGCTTGCATATCTGCACCGCGAGACGCTTAACCTGTCCGGCGCTCCTATGGGGTATATTTTGCTTACATACAAGGGGGTGGCTCTTGGCTTTGTAAAGAACGTGGGTAACCGCGCCAATAATATGTATCCCCAGGAGTGGAGAATACGCAAGAATCCTATGGAATTTTAAATAAAAATGATATGAAAAGAATCACGTCGTTGTTTTTACTGTTTTTTGTGGCCCTTTCGGCCTTTGCACAGATGTTCAACCCCGTTGAGGTGGAGCAGAAACTTATTGTGAAGGGTGCTGAAGGTGAGCTTGTCTTCTCGGCTTTTATTGAGAATGGTTGGCACTTGTATGCAACCGATATCCCTGCCGGTGGCCCCACGGCTGCCAGTGTGACCTTTGAGACTTTGCAGGGTGCCGAGCTTGTGGGCTCTTTGGCTTCGGGTGCCGGTACTGTGGAGAAGATGGACCCTATCTTCGGTATGCGTGTGAGCTATTTCGAGGGCGAAGGCTCGTTTGTTCAGAAAATTAAGTTTGCCGGTGGTGCTTACAGATTGCAAGGTTATCTTGAGTATGGTGCTTGCAACGACGAGAATTGTATGCCGCCCACAAAATATGAGTTCGACATAAAGGGTGAGGCTGCCGTTGCTGCTCCTGTGCAGAAAAAGCCTGCTACGGAAAAAACTGTTGCAGTAACAGAAGAGCCTGTGGAGATTGTAAAGGAGTCTGCCGACGAGGATATGTTCTCGGCTTTGTGGAGTCCTGTGGTCGACAAACTTGCTGCATACCAGTCGGGCGGTAGCGTTGCTTCGCGCTCTTTGTGGATAACCTTCATCCTTGGTTTCGGTGGCGGCTTTCTTGCGTTGCTCACTCCTTGTGTGTGGCCCATTATTCCTATGACGGTAAGTTTCTTCCTGAAACGCTCAAAGAGCCGTCGTAAGGCTATAGGCGAGGCTGCTTTCTATGGTGTATCTATTGTTGTAATATACCTTGTGCTTGGTTTGGCGGTTACTGCTATCTTTGGCGCGAGTGCCTTGAACGCGCTCTCAACGAATGCGGTGTTCAATATATTCTTCTGTGCGCTTCTGTTGCTTTTTGGAGCGTCGTTCCTCGGTGGTTTTGAACTGACTCTCCCCTCGTCGTGGACAAACAAGGTTGATGAGAAGGCGGGTAACACTACCGGTCTTTTGAGTATATTCCTTATGGCGTTTACCCTTACATTGGTCTCTTTCTCTTGCACAGGCCCCATTATTGGTTTCCTGCTTGTGGAGGTTTCTGTGTCGGGTTCGCTCTTTGGTCCCGCAGTGGGTATGCTTGGCTTTGCTCTTGCTCTTGCATTGCCCTTTACGCTTTTTGCGCTTTTCCCCACGCTGCTCAAACAGGCTCCCCGCTCGGGTGGCTGGATGAATACCATTAAGGTGGTGCTTGGCTTTGTGGAGATTGCTTTTGCGCTTAAGTTCTTCTCGGTTGCCGACTTGGCTTATGGTTGGCGTTTGCTCGACCGTGAGACTTTCCTGGCTATATGGATTGTGCTTTTTGCGCTTCTTGGCCTTTATCTATTGAATATTATACGTTTCCCTCACGACGATGCCGACGAGAAGCAGACCTCGGTTCCCAAATTCTTTGCCGCGCTCTTCTCGCTTGCCTTTGCCGTGTATATGGTTCCCGGTCTTTGGGGCGCACCTTGCAAGGCTGTGAGTGCTTTTGCTCCCCCTATGTGGACACAGGATTTTAATCTTAACGAGAATGAGGTGCACCCTGCAAGCAGCAATTACGAAGAGGGTATGGCACTTGCGCGTAGCCTTGGCAAGCCTGCTTTGCTCGATTTTACCGGTTTTGGTTGTGTGAACTGCCGTAATATGGAGTCGGCGGTGTGGAGCGACAGCCGTGTGGCCGACATTCTGCGTAACGACTATGTGCTTATCTCGCTCTTTGTCGATGACAAGACTCCTCTCGAGGAGGTTATTGAGGTGGAGGAGCTGGGCTCTGTTCGCAAACTGCGTACTGTGGGCGATTTGTGGAGTTATCTGCAACGTTATAAGTTCGGAGCAAACGCTCAGCCTTTCTATATCCCTGTGGATAACGACGGTAATCCTTTGGCGGGTTCTTATTCATTCGACCTCGATGCCGATGCTTATGTGAAATTTCTCGAAGAGGGTTTGTCGAATTATAAAAAATAGTATATTTGTAGAACAAGTACTTCCCTTTTCCGGGAAGGGATAAATAATAAAAGCACGGTTGCTGCGCTATGTAACCACACGACTATGAACGAAACAACACTTGTTAAGTCTATCCTTAGCGGTAGAGTGAGAAAAATAGAGAAGTATGCCACAGAGGCAGAAAAAATTCAGCGCGAGGTGCTGAAAAGGTTAGTAACAACAGCTGCCGGTACCGAGTGGGGTGTTAAGCATAATTATTCCGACTCGTTGAGCTATGAAAAATTCGTTGCCAACGTGGAGGTGCAGAATTATGAGACGCTTAAAGGGTATATCGACCGTATGCGTCACGGCGAGAAGGATGTTCTGTGGAAAGGTCGCTGCAAGTGGTATGCGAAGTCTTCGGGTACTACCAACGACAAGAGTAAGTTTATTCCTGTGACTCCTGCCGGCTTGCAGAATGCTCACTACAAGGGTGGTGCCGATGTTGTTGCGCTCTATCTTGCCAACAATCCCCAGAGCCGTATGTTCTCGGGCAAGGGTTTGATTCTTGGCGGTAGCCACGCGCCCAACTACAATCTCCCCGGTAGTCTCGTGGGCGATTTGAGCGCTATACTTATAGAGAATTGTAATCCGCTTGTTAATATGGTGCGTGTGCCTCATAAATCTATTGCTCTATTGAGTGACTTCGAGGAGAAGATGGACAAGATTGCTCGTGCTACCTGTAACAAGAACGTTACAAACCTCTCGGGTGTTCCCTCGTGGATGATGGCTGTGCTTAAACATATGCTTGAGATTACAGGCAAGAACAGTGTGGAGGAGTTGTGGCCCAATCTTGAGGTATTCTTCCATGGTGGTGTGGCTTTCACTCCTTACCGTGAGCAGTATCTCCAGCTCATACGTAAGCCCGATATGAAATATATGGAGACTTACAACGCCAGCGAGGGCTTCTTCGGTATACAGAACGACCCCACCGACTCGGCTATGCTGCTTATGATTGATTATGATGTGTTCTATGAGTTTATTCCTTTCGAGGATATTGATTCTCCCAACCCTCGTGTTCTTCCTCTTTGGGAAGTTGAGGTGGGCAAGAATTATGCGATGCTCATAAGCACCTCTTGTGGTCTGTGGCGTTATATGATTGGTGACACGGTGCGCTTTATGAGCAAAGACCCTTACAAGATTGTAATATCGGGCCGTACCAAGCATTTTATAAATGCCTTTGGCGAGGAGCTTATCGTGGATAATGCCGAAAAGGGCTTGAAGAAGGCTTGTGAGGAGACCGGCGCGCAGGTTTCGGAGTACACTGCCGCTCCCGTGTTTATGGATGCCAACGCGCAGTGCCGTCACCAGTGGTTGATTGAGTTCTCGAAGGAGCCCGACTCGATTGAGCGCTTTGCCGAGATTCTCGACACTACCTTGCAGCAGATAAACTCGGACTACGAGGCTAAACGATACAAGAACATTACCTTGCAGCCGCTGGAGATTGTTGTTGCACGCAAGAACCTTTTCAACGACTGGCTCAAAAGCAAAGGTAAACTGGGTGGCCAGCACAAGGTGCCCCGTTTGAGCAACAGCCGCCAGTATATTGAGGATATGATGTCATTTAACGGATAAACAAGATGTCTATAAAAGAGATAATATTTTCGCTCTCTGTAGTGGGTATGCTTGTGGGGTGTGCAAGTATGGGTACACCCGACGGTGGTCCATTTGACGAGGAACCCCCGGTTTATCTTGGCGGTTCTCCCCGGCAGAACGAGTTGAATGTAACCGAAAGGAGATTTGTACTTGAATTCAATGAGAATATACGCTTGCAGAATGCCTTTGAGAAGGTGGTAATTTCGCCTCCGCAGTATCAGCAGCCGCAGATAAAATACAGCGGCAAGCGTGTTATTGTGGAATTGGAGGACTCGCTTATCCCCAATACCACTTACTCCATTGATTTCAACGATGCAATAGTGGATAACAATGAGGGCAACCCCCTCGAGGCGTTTGCCTATGTATTCTCCACCGGCGAGAATGTCGATACCCTCGGCATTTCGGGAACTGTACTCAATGCTCAGGACCTTGAACCCATCAAGGGAATTATGGTGGGCGTACACTCCGCACTCGACGATTCTGCTTTCTTGAAAAAGCCTTTCGACCGCGTGTCGCGCACCGACAGCCGTGGCCGTTTCATTATAAAAGGTATGGCGCCCGGAAAGTACAGGGTATATGCACTTGCCGACGCCAACAACAACTATCTTTTCGACCAGAAGAGTGAGGCTATAGCCTTTATGGAGGCTACTGTTTCGCCGTCGGCTTCGCGTGCCGTGCGCTACGACACCATTTGGCGCGATGCCAACACCATTGACTCCCTGCTCCCCGTGGAGTACACCAAATATGGTAGCGAGGAAATTGTTCTGCGCGCTTTTAAAGAGGATTTCCACACACAGTACCTTGTGAAATATCCTCGTTTGGAGCATAGCAATTTCACACTCTATTTTGCAGCTCCCAATAAGGAACTGCCCTTGATTGAGGGGCTTAATTTTAATGCCGAGGATGCTTATGTGCTTGAGCCTAATGCCACTTGTGATACCTTGCGATACTGGCTGAAGGATTCTACGGTATATAATATGGACACGCTGAAGATGGTTGTTACATACAACGTGCTCGATTCTATGTTGCAGGTTGTGCCGCGTAGCGACACTCTGTACATTGCCTCAAAGAAACGATATGAAACGGTTCTTAAGGAACTTGCCGAGCGCAGGGAGAAGGAGGAGAAGGCTTTCCTGAAGGCTGCAAAACGCCGTGAGGATTATGACGAGAATAACCCTCCCGCATACATTCCCCCCACGCCTAAACTCGATTTCAGAAGTATGGCCGGTTCGACAATGGATTTCAACAAGGATCTGGAGATTGTCTTTGACGAGCCGGTGGCAAGCATCGACACCTCTTTCATACACCTTTATCAAGTGGTCGATTCTGTGTCGAAACCCATACCTTTTGTGTTCCGTCAAAGCGAGGACGATATAAGGGCATATAAGATTTATGCAGAATGGCGTCCCGAGCAGATGTACTCATTGCAGATGGATTCTGCTGCATTCAAGGGGCTGTATGGTGGGGTGTCCGACTCTTATGAGCAGACAATGAAGTTCCTCTCGTTGGATTCTTATGCCGTGCTGTATTTGACAATACCCAACACCGGCAACGACGCTGTGGTGCAGTTGCTCTCTTCGAGCGAGGGTGTTGTAGCCGAGCAGCGTACCGAAAACAATAAGTGCTCGTTCTTCTTTGTAAAGCCCGGTAAGTATTATATGCGTCTTTATATGGACAGGAACAAGAACGGAAAGTGGGATACCGGTTCTTACGATAGTAAGTTGCAGCCCGAGGAGTGTTACTACTACCCCCACACACTCGACCTGCGTGCATTCTTTGAGTATCAGCAGGACGACTGGAACATAAAGGATCCGTTAGAGACACAGAAACCTTTGGAGATTACAAAGCAGAAACCCGAGACGAAGAAGGCGAGAATAAGCCGTAACCTTATGAGAAAATTCAATTAATTTAATGATGAATAAGGTGGTAGTCGCGCTAGCCCTTCTTGCCGTTGTGTTTTCGGCAGGTGCAGTGGGTATAAAAAGGAAACCGGCCTACAGGTCGGGAGAAACCCTTGAGTGCCTCTTCTATTTTAATTGGAAATTCGTTTGGGTGCGTGCCGGTGGTGCAAAGCTTATAATACGCGACACTATATATAATAACCGCAAGGCGCAGTATATGTCGCTCTTGAGTTCTACAAATGAGACTGCCGATGCCTTCTTCAAGATGCGCGACACATTGACAACTATATTCACGCCGGGCGATGTGCAACCGCTCTATTACCGCAAATCCTCGGTTCAGGGGCGTCGTGTATATCTCAACGAGGTTGAGTATGATTATCTGCCCGACGGGCGCGTGAATCTTCATCAGCGGTATGTGCGCGACGGAGAACTGCGTGTCAACAAGAGTGAAACCTCTGATAAGGCGGTTTATGATATGATGAGTATGTTGGCCTATGCCCGTACCTTCGATTTTTCGGGCTTCAAACCGGGGCAGAGGATTACCTACCCGATAGCCACTGGAAAACGTCTCGAGGAACAGCGCTTAGTCTATAGGGGGATAACAAAGATTAAGGCAGATGACGGCTTGACTTATGAATGTCTTGAGATTTCTCTTGTGGAGTTGGTCGATGGTGGTAAGGAGAAGGTTCTGGTTAATTTCTTTGTTACTAATGACGACAATCACCTGCCCATACTCATTGACCTTGCGCTTAACTTTGGAACAGCCAAGGCGCGCCTTTCAAACCGTGCAGGGTTGCTATATCCTTTGTCGCCGATAAAATAATTCTTCCGGATATATATATAACAAAAGCCCATTCCAAAGAGGACAGTCCTTTTTCGGCGGTAAAAACAAATTCACCGCCAAAGTCATTTATTTACAATATGTTATATTGAACGATTGTGAAACGAGTTTCTGCACAATCGCTACTTAAACTCTAATTTTGCTCTTGGCGTGTAGCCTTCTATGTAGTCTAAATTAAGACCAATTAGTTGCGCTTTATGAAAAATTGCTTAACTTTGTATAAACATTAAAGATTTTTGCCTATGAAACATAGCGTATAGTTTGATACGCACATTTAGACATATTGAAAAAGCGTTTTAGCTTTATTCTGTCATTTCGAAAGTTTGGCGACTAATGAATACCGACAAGAATACTGCAAAAATGCTCGCGCTTAACGGTGCGGGCTTTTGGTTATTCTGTCGGTAGGTTACGCCAAACACCTCGAAATGCGGATACACTAAAAGTACCGCGCTTTTTTTGTGCGTTTTATTGAAGTAAATCAAGGTACAACGGAGTAACCGAAAAACCGTTAAATGAGTAGGGATAATTTTTATCAAATTATATTATGAATAGCGTATTTACTATGTGCCCCACTTGCGGCAATTGCAAAAAAGATGATAGAATTTACAGATGTCCAAGCTGTGGAAGGATCTTGTGTGAGCGTTGTGCTCCTTATAACTACTGCCCTATTTGTAATGGACCTCTAACTTGGAAAGATCAAATAGGCTATATTGGATAATATACCATTAATTATAACAAAAGTGGCGTATGTAGGAACCCGTGTAGTTTCTTCATACGCCACTCTGTTTATTCACAACACATCATTGGAAGATGCTTGATTTCAGAGCCGTACTTTCAAAACTGCTATACACATTTACTCGTCGGGAAATGGATTTAACCACAACCTCCATGTAGTCTTCTATGTAGGATTTAGCAATTTTCGTAAAAACTAACACTGAAAATCAATCAGTTAAAAATAAAAAGCATAGTCCTTTCGAGGAGTGGGCTTTTTGTTGGTTTTTGCCTTGTCTTTAAATATTGGCTATACGCATAATGTCGGCAAAAACACCGGCGGCGGTTACACCTGCACCTGCACCATAACCCTTGATGAGCATAGGATACTCTTTGTAACGCTCGGTAGTGAGCATAATGATGTTGTTGCTGCCCTCGAGGTTGTAGAAGGGGTGTTTGTCGTCTACCTTGCAAAGTGAGATGCTGCCCTTGCCGTTCTCGAATTTGGCAATAAAGCGCCAGTGCATATTTTCGGCCTCGAGAACCTTGCGCTCCTCTTCGAATTTTGCATCGAGTGTGGGTAGTTTCTCCCAGAAATTCTCCAATGAGCCTTCGAACAGTTCGTCGGGAATGAAAAGGTTTGCCTCTACATCCTCTTGCTCGATGACGTAACCGGCTTCACGGGCAAGGATTACAAGCTTGCGCATAACATCCTTTCCGCAGAGGTCGATACGGGGGTCGGGCTCGCTGTAGCCGTTTACTTTGGCCAGGCGCACAGCCTCGCTCATAGGAATGTCCTTGCTCAGCACATTGAAGATGAAGTTTAGTGTTCCGCTGAGCACGGCTTCAATCTTTAGAATCTTGTCGCCGCTGTTTATGAGGTCGTTTATGGTGTTGATGACGGGGAGTCCGGCACCTACGTTTGTTTCAAAAAGGTATTTTATGTTACGCTGGCGTGCAATATGTTTAAGCTCGCTGTATGTGGCGTAGTCGCTCGATGCTGCAATCTTGTTGGCTGCCACAACCGAGATGTTGTGTGACAAGAGTGCCGAATAGAGTGATGCAACCTCGCCGTTTGCAGTACAGTCTACAAAAACTGAGTTGAAGATGTTCATATCGATAATCTCCTCGCGTAGCTTGTAGATGTCGCTCTCCTTGCTTGCGGCAAGAGCCTCGCGGTAGTTGGTGAGGTCGAGTCCTTCGAGGTCGAATATTGCGTGGCGGCTGTTTGCTATACCCACGATGTTGAGCTGCAGGCCGTGCTCTTTCTTGAGTGTCTCCTGCTGCGATGCAATCTGCTCGATGAGGCTGCTGCCCACTGTACCGATACCGCAGATGAAGAGGTTAAGCACTTTGTACTCCGAAAGGAAGAATGAGTCGTGAATAACGTTGAGTGTCTTGCGCAACTGCTCGTCTTTTACCACGAAAGAGACGTTTGTCTCTTGTGCACCTTGTGCGCAGGCTACCACGTTAATACCGTTACGGCCAAGTGTTTGGAATAGTTTTCCGATGATACCGGGAGTGTGGCGCATATTCTCGCCTACTATTGCTACGGTAGAGAGGTCGGTCTTTGCGGTTACGGCCTCCATCATACCCATTGCAATCTCTTTCTTGAACTCCTCGTTAAGAACGTTGCAGGCTTTTGCAGCATCCTGGTGGCGAATACCAAGTGAGGTGCTGTTCTCCGAAGATGCTTGTGCTACAAGGAACACACTTATGTCGGCATTGGCAAGGGCGCTGAATATGCGCTGGTTTACACCCACAACGCCCACCATACCCAAGCCTTGAACGGTAAGCAGGTCGGTGTCGCTGATGCTTGATATACCTTTAATTATGCGCTCGCTTTTGCCACATTCGGCACTGATGATGGTGCCGGCACCGTCGGGGTTGAAGGTGTTGCGTATCTTTATGGGTATGTTTGCCTTGAATACGGGGTAGATGGTGGGGGGATACACCACTTTTGCACCGAAGTTACAGAGCTCTGTTGCTTCTACATAGCTGAGGCTGTCGATGGTGTAGGCCGAGTTGATGACACGGGGGTCGGCAGTCATAAAGCCGTCCACGTCGGTCCAAATCTCGAGCATATTGGCATTGAGGGCTGCTGCGAGAATGGCTGCGGTGTAGTCGGAACCGCCACGGCCGAGGTTGGTTGTCTCGCCGCTCTCTTTGTCCGAAGAGATAAAGCCGGGGGCAACAACTATTCTCTCCTTGTTTGTCGAGAAGTACTCGTGTATGAGTTTGTCGGTTGCCTCGTCGGCGAGGATGTATTTGTTGTGCTTTGTTTCGGTCTTGATGTATTTGCGTGAGTTGAAACGCACGGCGCCGTCGATGAGGGCTGTTACGATGCGGCTCGAGAGTCTCTCACCGTAGCTCACAATGGTAGCTTCGGTTTTAGGCGTTGTGTTGTTTATGAGCGAGAGGCCCAAGTAAATGTTCTGCAACTGGTTAAGTAGCATATCCACCTCCTGAAGGAGGGTGGTGCGCTTCTCCTCGTCGGTGATTATGGCATATATCATATCGTGGTGTCTGGCAACGATAGCCTGGAACTCTTCGTTGAATCTCTCGTCGCCGGCAACTGCCATATTTGATATTTTGATAAGCTTGTCTGTCACTCCACCGAGAGCCGAAACCACCACGATTACGGGTTCGTGCTTGGCTGTATCCTCTACAATGCTCTTTAAGTTTAGTATGCTGTTTACGGAACCTACAGATGTTCCGCCGAATTTCATTACTTTCATTTTCTTAGTTCTGGTTGGTGTTTTTGTGTGCGGGCTTAAACTATTGCCCTGCAATTTATTGAAGATGCAAAGATAAAAACTTTACTGCAATTGCCAAAAAAAACAAACAAAATGGTGTGTGGCTTTTAATTATTCTTCGTTTGCTGTGAATTTTTCAGTAGTTGTGAAATACGCTAAAGAAACTTTGCGTATCTCACTCGCTTATTTGTATCTTTGAGGTGAACCTCGAAGATACTTTTGCTCGTTTTGAAATACGCTAAAGTAAACTTTGCGTATCTCGCTCGCTTATTCGTATCTTTGATAAAAAATCGAAGATACTTTTAAAAGGGCGGCAAGCCGCACTCCTTGGGGGAGCTAAAGCTTCCGTCGTCGCAAACGACGCATTTTTGCGTCGTCACTGTGAAAAATATTGAAGCAAGCTTCATATTTCTTGCTCGCTTATCACTATCTTTGATATAAAATCGAAGAAACTTTCGCTCGTTTTGAAATACGCTAAAGTAAACTTTGCGTATCTCACTCGCTTATTCGTATCTTTGTAGATAAATTGTAAGAATATGAATGATTTTAAAGGACACTCTTTGAAGGCGTGGTTTTTTGCTACACGTCCGTGGTCGTTTCCCGCATCGGCAATGCCGGTAGTTGTTACTCTTGCTTATTTGCAGTGGATGGGCTGCGAGGTTAATTGGCTTATTGGTCTGTGGACCTTGGTGAATATTGTTCTTTTTCACGCTGCCGCGAATACTTGGAGTGATTATTCCGATTTTAAGAAGGGGGTAGACAGGGAAGATACCATCGGTGGGGTGTCGCTCACAAGTGGAGAGTTCCTCCCGAAGGAGATTTTTTCTTTAGCTACAGGCCTGTTGGTTGTTTCGGTTCTTTCGGGTGTGGCGTTAGTGGCTTGCACTGGGCTCACTACGCTCTATCTGGGTTTGGCAGGTTCTGCTCTCATTCTTCTATATCCTTTCCTGAAGTATAACGCCTTGGGCGATGTGGATATTTTCCTTACATTCTCTCTGTTGCCCATTTTGGGTACTTCGTTCGTGGCAACGGGCTTTTTCTATCTGCAGGTTATGTGGCTTACAATACCTGTGGGGCTTATAACCGTGGGTATTCTTCATATAAACAATACGCGTGACATTGAACATGACCGCCGTGCCGGAATAAACACTTTTGCTATGCTTGCGGGCAGGCGTATGTCGGTGTTGCTCTATTGTTTCCAGATGATTTTTCCCTTCATTTGGGTGGTGGCTTCTGCGGTAAAGGGGCTTTTTCCTTGGTGGTCGTTGCTGGTTTTCTTGGCTATTGTGCCGGCGATTGGCAATATACGCAAAGCTGTTTCCTATTTTGAGGGTGGGGCGAAGGCTTTGACCGGTGCTGATGAACTTACCGCTAAATTGCAGTTGGTATTTAGTCTGCTGTTATCTTTGTCCTTCTTTGTAGCCTCTCTGTTCTGATGAAAAAGCTTCTTTTTACCATAATTGTGGCGTTTGTTCTGTGGACAGTTATGTTCTCTCCCATTACTGCGCCTTATGTGAACTTCTGGTGGGCGATGACTGCTTCGGCAGCTTGCCTCACCTTGCTTGCAACGCTTTTCTCGCCCGGGTGGTGGAGAAGGGTGCGTGTTACGCCTGCTGATATTTTCTGGGGTGTGGCTATTGCTGCGGTTCTGTGGGGTGTTTTTTGGCTGGGCGACAAGGTGTCGCAATTGCTGTTCGATTTTGCCCGTCCGCAGGTTGATACCATTTATGGTATGAAGGATGGCGAGTCGCCCCTGTTGCTTACTTTCTTGATGCTCTTTCTCATAGGACCAGCCGAGGAGGTATTCTGGCGTGGTTATGTGCAGGAGAATTTGTCGCGTTACAAGGGTGCTAATTGGGGATTTGTTGTTACAACGGCTGTCTATGCTCTTGTGCACGCCGGCTCGCTTAATTTTATGCTTGTGATGGCGGCTCTTGTGGCCGGTTTTGTGTGGGGATTGCTCTACCGTCTGTTTCCCGAGAGGTTTGCGGCGATAATTATTTCGCACGCTTTGTGGGATGTGGCAGTTTTTGTGTGGTTCCCCATTATGTAGTTTGTTGAAAAGGTTTTTTATGGCAAAAGATAAGACTGTTTTTTTGTGTAACGACTGTGGCTATGAATCGCCTAAGTGGTCGGGTAAATGTCCTGCTTGTGGTGCTTGGAACTCATTCGTGGAAAAGGTTGTGCGTGCCTCTGTTCCGTCGCGTGCCGTGTTGCCTACGGGTGAAAAGATGCTTTCGCAGCCGGTGCTAATAGATGACGTGGCAGCCGACAAACTTCCGCGTATGGATATGGGCGATGCCGAGCTTAACCGCGTGCTTGGCGGTGGTCTTGTTCCGGGTTCTCTTGTGCTGCTTGGCGGTGAGCCGGGTATCGGAAAATCCACACTTGTGTTGCAGACTATTCTTGGGCTACCGTCGCGCAAGGTGCTTTATGTGTCGGGCGAGGAGAGCGTGCAACAGATAAAACTGCGTGCCGACCGCATAACCCACGAGCGCGGTGAGTGCCACATTGTGTGCGAAACGGTGCTTGAAACCATATTTACCCATATAAAGAATGTGGAGCCGGAACTTCTTGTCATAGACTCCATTCAGACTATGTGTACCGAGGCGGTGGACTCCTCGCCGGGAAGTATGGCGCAGGTGCGCGAGTGTACGGCTATGCTCTTGAAATTTGCAAAGGAGAAGAATGTGCCGGTGATACTTATAGGCCACATTACAAAGGATGGAGCAATTGCGGGCCCGAAGATTCTGGAGCATATAGTGGATGTGGTTATTCAGTTCGAGGGTGACCAGCACTATCTTTACCGTGTGTTGCGTTCAATAAAAAACCGTTTCGGCAGCACGGCGGAGCTTGGTATCTATGAGATGCGCCGCGAGGGACTGCGTCAGGTAAGCAATCCCTCTGAACTTCTGTTGAGCGACCGTCATAAGGGTATGAGCGGTGTGGCGATAGCTTCGGCTATAGAGGGTGTGAGTCCTTTCCTCATCGAGGCGCAGGCACTTGTGAGCACTGCGGCCTATGGTACGCCGCAGCGTTCGGCTACGGGCTTCGATATACGCCGTATGAATATGTTGCTTGCGGTGCTCGAGAAACGTGTGGGATTCAAGCTTGCACAGAAAGATGTCTATCTGAATATTGCGGGCGGTCTTCGCGTGAATGACCCTGCGATAGACCTCTCGGTGATAAGCGCGATACTTTCCAGCAATATGGATGTGGAGATTGAGCCCACAATCTGTATGTCGGGCGAGGTGGGCTTGTCGGGTGAGATTCGTCCCGTGAACCGCATCGAACAGCGCATTGCCGAGGCTGCAAAGCTTGGATTTAAACAGATAATTGTACCAAAATCGAATACAAAGAGGCTCGACACTTCGCGTTTTCCCATTGAGGTGTTGCCTGTGAATAAAGTAGAGGAGGCTTTCCGCCTTATTTTCGGATAATTTGTTATGATTCACGAATTTCAAACACGTGTATTGCCGCACGAGGCGGTGAATGAACAGGCTCTCAAACGTTATGTTGCCGAGAGTAAAGGGTGGGATATACGCACCATAAATGCGGTGCGTGTTCTGCGTCGCAGTATTGATGCTCGCCAGCGTACCATATATGTAAACCTCTCGCTAAGGGTTTTTGTCAATGAACAGCCCACTATGGAGGAGTTTGTGCGTCGCGAGTATGGGAACGTGGAGGGTAAGCGCCCTGTGATAGTGGTTGGTGCCGGTCCTGCCGGTCTTTTTGCCGCGCTGAAATTGATAGAAAACGGTTTGCGCCCTATTGTGGTGGAGCGTGGTCGCGATGTGCGTACACGCAAGATTGACCTTGCCAATATTTCTCGTACCCACAAGGTGAACCCCGAGTCGAACTACTGTTTCGGTGAGGGTGGTGCCGGTGCTTACTCCGACGGCAAGCTTTACACGCGCAGCAAGAAGCGTGGTAGCATCGACGGGGTGCTGAATATATTTTGTCAGCACGGGGCTAGCCCTACTATTCTTGCCGATGCTCATCCACATATAGGAACCGATAAACTGCCGCGTGTAATAGAAAATATACGCAACACCATAATAGAGTGTGGTGGAGAGGTGCGCTTTGAAACCCGTATGGAAGAATTGCTCCTGCAGGGGGGCAAGGTACGTGGCGTGCGCACAGACAAAGGTGAAATTCTTGCCGATGCTGTGATACTTGCCACAGGCCATTCGGCAAAGGATGTATATCGTCGCCTGCACGCCGGCGGTGTTGCCCTCGAGAGTAAAGGGTTTGCTGTGGGTGTGCGTCTTGAGCATCCATCGGCACTTATAGATGCTATACAGTATCACAACCCTAAAGGTCGCGGTAAATATCTCCCTGCAGCCGAGTATAGTTTTACAACACAGGTCGATGGTCGTGGTGTCTATAGTTTCTGTATGTGTCCGGGTGGTGTTGTTATTCCCTCGGCGTCGGCCGAAAAAGAGTTGCTTGTGAACGGAATGTCGCCGTCGCATCGTGGCGGTGCGTGGAGCAATTCGGGTATGGTGGTGCAGGTAAACCCCGAGGATGTGCTTCTGCCTGATATGCAGATTGATGTTGATGGCGTGGAACCTGTGCCCGACGATTCTCCTCTGCGTGTGATGAACTTCCAGGAGCGCCTCGAAAAACTTTGTTGGGCAATGGGTAATTACCGCCAGACTGCTCCTGCACAGCGTATGGCCGATTTTGTGAACCGTAAATTGAGTTACGACCTTCCGCGCAGTTCCTTTGCTCCCGGGCTTCTTTCCTCGCCTATGCATTTTTGGTTGCCGAAGTTTGTTTCTTCGCGTCTGCAGCGTGGTTTTGAGCAGTTTGGGCGTGTGTCGCGCGGTTTTCTCACCAACGAGGCTGTGATGATAGGTGTGGAGACACGTACTTCATCGCCTGTGCGCATTGTGCGCGATGGTGAAACTCTGCAACACGTTACCGTTGAGGGGCTTTTCCCCTGTGGCGAGGGTGCCGGTTATGCCGGTGGAATTGTGTCGGCTGCGGTGGACGGCGAGCGTTGCGCTCTCTCGGCAAAAGAGTTCTTGGAGCGTATTTAATAGTCACCTATAAGACAAAAAAATGGTTGTGCTTTAAGGCACAACCATTTTTTTTTGTCTATGTTTATTTTTTATTCTACCACAATTTCGTCGGTGAACATAAACCCCCCTTGTTTGCCGCGTGTAGCGCGGTAGCGAATGTAGCGTGCTTTTTCAGCCCCTCTCCACCCGTAGTTCTTGAAACTTAGAGTGTCGTCGCGCACTACGTTGTGTTCTATGGTTACGAGGGTAGTGAAGGTTGTGCTGTCGGTTGAGGTTGATATTTCTACCTTTGCCGGTAGGTATATTCCTGGCTCGCATAGCTGCATAAAGTCGGCTGAAACGGATTTTATATCGGTGATGCTTCCGAGGTCTATACAGATGTTTATTCCACCACGGCCTATGAAGCCTTGCCAACGCTTGTCGCTGTTGTTCCAGCCGCCGTGTATGCCGTCGGTGAGCGCACTGTCGCCACCCGCTGTGTATGTGGGGTAGTAATAAGAGCCTTGTGCGTAGTGTGCCTTTTTCCCTTTTGCGAGGTGGTTATGCGCGGTGAGCGACTGCGGGCGGTTGCCATACTCGCGGCTTAAATCGAACGCGCTGTATCCCTTTTCGCGTAAGTGCTTTACTGCGACGAGTGCTCTTTTGTGGAAATGGGTGTAATTGCGGCGCTCTTGCGGGCTCCATCCTGTTTCGGCTATGGCGAGGATGCGCGGGTATATCATATGTTCGCTTTGCTCCTCTGTGGGTATGTATTCTGCCCATACGTTACCTTGGATGCCGTGTATCAGCGCAGCCTCTTCGTCTGTAAGACTGTCGGGTACAGGGTTGTATGAGTAAACTTTTTCGAGGGGCAGGTATCCGCCGAAGGCTACGGGCTGTGTGTGGGGAGCATCCTGGTAGGAGTCGAGGTAGCAGTATTCTCCCGGTGTCATTATGGCTTTATGCCCGTTGCGAACGGCTTTTATACCGCCGTCGGTGCCGCGCCACGACATAATGGTGGCGTTGGGGGCTATTCCTCCTTCGATAATCTCGTCCCAGCCGATGATGTTGCGCCCCTTGCTGTTGAGGAATTTTTCTATTCTCTCAATAAGGTAACTTTGCAATTTGTCGAGGTTTTTCAGTCCCTCTTTCTGCATACGTTTCTGGCATAATGGGCAGCTCCCCCACGAGGCTTTGCCTGCTTCGTCACCGCCTATATGAATGTATTCGCTGGGGAAGAGTTCGATGATTTCTGTCAGTACATTCTCGAGAAACTCAAAGGTTGCTTCGTTGCCCACGCAGAAGTCGGCCTGTTTGTATGGTTCGTGTGTACACGAGAGGTGGGGGTATGCGGTGAGAACCTCCTCGGAGTGTGCGGGCATCTCAATCTCGGGTACTACGGTTATGTGTCGTTCGGCGGCGTATGCCACAATTTCTCGTATATCTTCTTGTGTAAAGTAACCGCCGTGTGCTTCGGGTGAGCCCTCATCCTTATATAAGCGGTCGCCGTACCACCAGTCCTTCCACAACTCTTGGCTGCGCCACGCTGCAAATTGTGTGAGGCGTGGGTATTTTTTTATCTCCACTCGCCAACCTGCTGCATCGGTGAGGTGCAGGTGCAGGCGGTTCATCTTGTAGTGCGATATTGCGTCAATTTGTTTCTTTATGAACTCCTTGTCGAAGAAGTGGCGCGACACGTCGAGCATAACGCCTCGGTAGGGGAAGCGGGGTTCGTCGGTGATGGTGCCGCAGGGGATGTGTCCGTGGGTTTTGTTTAGTTGCGAGATTGTTTGCGCGCCGTAGAATAGGCCACACTCGGTGCTAGCCTCAATCTCTATTTCTTCCGGGGTTATTCTTATGCGGTAGCCCTCGGGCGAGGTTATCCCTTCGATGCTGTCGCGGCAGATGAGGCTTATACTGTTTTTACCGGCTGTGTCTGTGGCAAAGCCTGCTTGCTCAATGGCTCTGATAAGGTTAGTTCGCTCGGTTTTAACCTTTACCCCTTTGTCTGTGGCAAAAATGCCTTTCTCTGCTATTGTCTGCTTGGGTATTGGCAGCACGCAGTCAAGAGAGCCTTGTAACATTCCGTTACAGGCTGTAAGCACTATGGCAAGCAGAGCGTATACTATTTTTTTCATTTTGTGGAGCCCTCTTTTGCCGCGTAGAACTCGAGCCAGTTGTTGAACAGCTTGTGTGCGGTGCTCTGCCAATAGTTAAGCGGCGGTTGTGAGGGGTCGTCGTTGAAATAATAGTTTACAGGGATGTTTATGGGCAACCCCTTGTGTACGTCGCGCTTGTGCTCGCTGTCGAGTGTGTAGAGAGCATACTCGGAGTGTCCTGTGATGAAGAAATTTCTTGTGCCACGTTCCTGCATTATGTATACTCCCGACTCCTTGGACTCGGAAAGAAGCTCCAGGCGGCTTTCGGCCACAACATCCTCGCGTTTGATATTTGTGTGGCGGCTGTGAGGTACGTATATTATGTGGTCGAACCCAGTTACCAGTGGGTGTTCTATATTCAGCTGTGTGTGTGGGAATACACCGAACATTTTCTCGGGCAACAGGTGTTTCTGTATGCCGAACTTGTGGTATAGTCCTGCTTGTGCAGCCCAACAGATAAAAAGGGTCGATGTTACATTGCTTTTTGCCCATTCGAAGATTTCGCATAACTCGGGCCAGTAGGTAACCTCCTCAAAAGCAATCTTTTCTATGGGTGCTCCGGTTATTATGAGACCGTCGAAGTGCATACTCTTAAGCTCACCGAATCCCTTGTAATAACGTTGCATATGCTCGGGGGTGGCGTGCTTGGGGGTGTGCGTGTCGAGTTTCATCAGGACAATTTCCACCTCCTTGTCGGTTGTGGAAAGCACTCGTATGAAGTCGGCCTCGGTGGTCTCCTTCATGGGCATAAGGTTGAGCAGTGCAATTTTAAGGGTTTTCTCAGTTGAGGTGGTGAATACCTCAAATTCGTTTCCTTCGTCAAGCACAGCTTGCAGTGCAGGTAGTCCTGTCGGTACTTTTATAGGCATAATTGCGTGGTTGTTGTTGGTTGTTATAAGTTTTTCTCTCTTACCAGATGTCGAGGCGTTCCTCTTTGGGTACAAAGAGAGGGTCGTTCTCTGTTATACCGAAGGCTGTGTACCAGTCGTCGATGTGGGGCAGGGTGCCGTTTACTCTCCAACGCATAAGCGAGTGGGGGTCGGTTTTTGTGAGGTTGCGTATCTCTTCGTCGCGTATGTTTCCAGCCCATACATTCGAGTAGGCAAGGTAGAAACGCTGTTCGGGAGTGAAGCCCTCTTCTGTGGTCAAGGGATTCTCTTTTGTCGCGTTCTTGAATGCCTGCATTGCAATCATAAGGCCACCGTGGTCGGCGATGTTTTCACCTACAGTGAGTTTGCCATTGGCGTTCAAGCCGGGGAGAACCTCTATCTTGTTAAAGAAGTCTATAATAACTTTTGTGCGCTCGTTGAAGCTGTTTGCGTCCTCCTCGCTCCACCAATTGGCAAAATTACCCTCTTTGTTGAATTGGCGGCCCTGGTCGTCGAAGCCGTGTGTCATTTCGTGACCGATAACCACTCCGATAGCTCCGTAGTTGAAGGCATCGTCGGCTTTCATATCAAAGAAGGGATATTGCAGAATGGCTGCGGGGAAGCATATTTCGTTGGTTACAGGGCTGTAGTATGCATTCACTGTCTGGGGTGAAATGTGCCACTCGCTGCGGTCTACAGGCTTGTTGAAATTCTTCTCCACGTGGTCGTCCCAACCGAATGCCGAAATGTCGCGACAAACGTCGGAGTAGCTCTTTTCGGGGTCGATGGTGAGTTTGCTGTAGTCCTGCCATTTGTCGGGGTAACCAATCTTTACGGTGAAGGCGTTGAGTTTCTCGTGTGCAGCAGCCTTGGTGCTGTCGCTCATCCAGCTTTGAGCATCAATGCGTTCGCCGAGTGCTATCTGCAGGTTCTTTACAAGGTTTACCATACGCTCTTTTGCTTCGGGCGGGAAGAATTTTGCAACATAAAGCTGGCCGATAATTTCGCTCAAAGAGCCGTCGGTAGCTGCAAGAGCACGTTTCCAGCGAGGCTGCTGTGCTTTTTTACCGCTCATTGTGCGGCCGTAGAAGTCAAATGCGAGCTCACCAATTTCGTCGCTCAGCTCCGAGGTGGTTGAGCTTATTATGCGCCACTGCATATAGGCGATAATGTCGCTCATTGGGGCGCTGTTTATAATGTTGCTTACCTCGGCAATGGCAGTGGGGTGTCCCACGTTTATATCTTTTATGCCTTCAATACCGAGGGGTGCAAAGAACGCGTCCCAATCTATTGCCGGGAATTCTTTCTTGAACTCGGCATACTCCATTGGGTGGTAGTTGTTCATGGGGTTACGGCGTTCTACTCGGCTGAGAGATTTTTCGGCTATGCGTGTTTCGGTCTTCATCACTGCCTGCATATTCTTTTCGGCCTCTTTCTCGTCAAAGCCTTGCAGAATGAACATCTTTACTACATATTCTTTGAACTTGTTGCGTATGTTGATTGTAGCTTCGTCGGTGTCGATGTAGTAACTCTTTTCGGGGAGTGAGAGGCCTCCCTGTGCTACGGTGAGTATGTTTTTGTTACTGTCCATAATGTCGCTACCGATGCCTGTGGCAAAGAAACCACTTATGCCCAAGCGGTAGTTTTTTGCAACAAGGGGTAGAATGTCGGCGCGGTTGGTGAGTTGTGCCACCTCGTCGAGCAGGGGCTTTATGGGGCTGTTGCCTAGAGCGTTACGACGTGTGCTGTCCATTGCAAGGTTGTAGAGGTCGCCCACCTTCTGGCCGTTGCTGCCGGGTGCGTTCTCCTGTGCAGCAAGTTCCAGCACAAGTTCCTGTAGCTGTTCTTTGCTCTTCTCGCGCAGAGCGTCAAATTGTCCGTAGCGTGCGTACTCGTCGGTCAATGGGTTCTTTTTTGCCCATCCTCCGGTCGCATATTCATAAAAATCGGTTCCGGGACACTTTGTGGTGTCCATATTTGTATAATCAATCATTGATTCCATCTTTTTTTCTGTTGTACAGGCGGCTGCACCAAAAAGTATAGCAGCGTAGATAAAAAATCTCTTCATTATATATTGTTTCAATTTAAATTCTCAAGTTCTTCCATACGTTTCTCCCATTCGCTCATAGCGTCGGCAAGTTGTTTTTTCAGGGAGGCGTACTTTGTGAAATTTTGCTGTGTGCTTCCCTCCACCGTGCTCATTATCTCCTCCAGAGCTGCAATTGCTGCTTCAATCTCGTTCACGGCACTCTCGCTTTCCTCTATTTGTCGTTCGAGCTTGCGTCGCTGTTTCTGCAGTTGCTTCTCGGCTTCGTAGCTCAAGCGGTTGTCGCTTACGGTTTTTGCAGGTTCGCTTGCCTGGTTGCTCTTTGGTGCTGCTTGCAGAGCTTCGTTTATGCTTGTTGCGTTCTTTGTGGCGAGGTAGTCGTATATGCCGCCGAGGTGTTCGCGCACCTTACCGTCGCCGAACTCGTAGACTTTTGTTACAAGGCCGTCGAGGAATTGGCGGTCGTGGCTCACTACTATTACCGTGCCGTCGAAATCGCGTATGGCCTCTTTCAGCACATCTTTCGACTGCATATCGAGGTGGTTGGTGGGCTCGTCGAGTATGAGCAGGTTCATTTGTTGCAATAGCAAACGTATCATTGCAAGGCGGCTGCGTTCTCCTCCCGACAGTACTTTTACAGGCTTGTCCGAGGCTTCGCCACCAAACATAAATGCCCCTAAAATGTCGCGTATGCGCAAGCGTATGTCGCCGGTCGCCACGTTGTCTATTGTCTGGAACACGGTTAGTTTCTCGTCGAGCAACTGCGCCTGGTGCTGTGCAAAGTAGCCAATCTGCACGTTGTGTCCGATGGTTATCTCTCCCTCGTGTTCTATCTCTTTAAGTATACAGCGCACCAGCGTTGTCTTTCCTTCGCCGTTGCGTCCCACAAAGGCAACTTTCTCTCCGCGGTTTATTGTGAAGTTTACATTGTCGAAAACAGTGTGGTCTCCGTAGCTCTTTTTTGTTCCGTTGCATATTACTGGGTAATTTCCACTGCGGGTTGCCGGTGCGAAGCGGAGGCGAAGGCGGCTGGTGTCCTCTTCGTCAATTTCTATTGGCACCATCTTCTCGAGCTGTTTTATGCGGCTCTGTACCTGTACGGCTTTTGTGGGCTTGTAACGGAATCTCTCAATGAACTCCTTTATGTCGGCTATCTCTTTCTGCTGGTTCTCGTAGGCGCGTATCTGTTGCTCACGGCGTTCTTTACGCGTCTCCATAAACTTGTCGTAGGATAGCTTGTAGTCATATATGCGTCCGCACGATATCTCTATTGTGCGGTTTGTTACTGCGTTGAGGAAGGCACGGTCGTGGCTCACAAGCAGCACGGCATTGCTGCTGCGTGCGAGGAACTGTTCGAGCCATTGAATACTCTCGATGTCGAGGTGGTTGGTAGGCTCGTCAAGCAGGAGTATATCGGGGTGCTGTAACAGTAGTTTTGCCAGCTCTATGCGCATTCTCCATCCTCCGCTGAATTCCTTGGTGGGGCGGCCGAAGTCGCTGCGCAGGAAACCGAGGCCTTGCAGTGCGCGCTCAATCTCTGCTTCGTAGTGGCTGCCACCCATCATTGTGTATTGCTCGTTCAGGTGGGTGTAGTCGTCTATCAGCTTGTGATACTCCTCGCTGTCATAGTCGGTACGTTCGGCAAGCTCGTTGTTCATCGATGCCAAGCGCGCCTCCATCTCGTGAATATGTTCGAAGGCTAGTTCGGCTTCTTCGAATACGGTGCGACCATCGTTGTGTGTCATTACCTGCGGCAGGTAGCCTATAGTGTATTCACGTGGTTTTGACACGGTGCCTTCCGTGGGTTGCTGAATGTTGGCTATTATTTTAAGCAGGGTGCTCTTGCCGGCTCCATTCTTGCCAACAAGTGCTATGCGGTCTTTTTTATTTACGATGAAACTTGCATCGTGAAAAAGGTTGCGCCCTCCAAAATCGACTCTTATGTTATCTACTGATAGCAAAATATATTCTTTTTAATTTGTTTTCGCGGTAGTTTCGCGGTAGTTTACATTATGCAAAGACAGTGCCAGCGAGTTAAACCCAAAATATGTTTTTGAGGTTTTTCAACGAGCGCCGCCTGTTTTCGCGGTAGTTTACTACCGCAAAGTTAAACTTTTGACGCGATAAATGCAAGGTTGTACACCTTATTGTAATATAGGAAAAGCCCCTTTTTTGACTTTTTTTCAAAAAAAATGCAAAAAAACAAGGAAAAAATTTGGATGTAATTATAAAATGGTTTTATATTTGCAATGATTTCAGAAGTGAAGTACTGACAAACACAAAAACAGAGGTAAAATGATTTCACGTTCAGAGTTGAAAAAAGAGTTGATGGAAGCTGGCATCCGCCCCTCCGTGCAGCGCTTGGCGATATATGAATTTGTAAAGAACAATCCCATTCATCCAACAGCGGATGTTGTTTACGATGCTTTACGTAACGAGCTTGGTTCTCTCTCTTTGACAACTGTTTACAATACGCTGAAGCTTTTTGTCGATGCGGGTCTTGTGCGGATGCTTACAATAGATGATACTTTCCGCTGTTTCGATGGAGATACATCATCGCACGCACATTTCCGTTGCGACGACTGCGGCAAAATAGTAGACTTTAGAATAAAGAACAACTTCCTGGCAATGGTTGACGGGCTTAACGGTTTTGAAATCAAAGAGGCACAGCTCTATTTGAAGGGCCTTTGTCCCCTGTGTAAGAATAAAAAATGAGATAAATAAAATAAAAATAAGGATAATAACAATTTAAAATTTTACGATTATGAAAAAGTACATTTGTTCAGTATGCGGTTATATTCACGAAGGAGAGTCAGCACCCGAGCGTTGCCCCATGTGTAAAGTTCCTTCAGAGAAGTTTAACGAAATGGTTGAGAACGGCAAGATTGAGTTTGTTCAGGAGCACGTTCTTGGTGTAGCTAAAGGTTGCGATGCAGAGATGATTAAAGACCTTAACAACCACTTTATGGGTGAGTGCACAGAGGTTGGTATGTATCTTGCAATGAGCCGTCAGGCCGACCGTGAGGGCTATCCCGAAATTGCAGAGGCTTTCAAACGTTATGCTTGGGAAGAGGCAGAGCACGCTGCTAAATTTGCAGAGCTCCTTGGTGATGTTGTTTGGGATACAAAGACAAACCTCGACAAGCGTATGAACGCAGAGTCTGGTGCTTGCTCAGACAAGTATCGCATCGCTAAGCGTGCGAAGGAGCTCAATCTCGACGCTATCCACGATACTGTTCACGAGATGGCAAAGGATGAGGCTCGTCACGGTAAAGGCTTTGAAGGTCTCTTCCACCGTTACTTTGGTAAGTAAAACCGGAATCTCATAGGAAAATAAAATAAGCCTGCTCGGAATGAATCCGAGCAGGCTTATGCATAATATATGGTGTTTTTTATTTGAACGCAGCCATCATCTGCAATGCGGTTACGGCACATTCGTCGCCCTTGTTACCAAGTCTTCCACCACTGCGCTCTTGTGCCTGCAGGTGGTTATTGGTGGTGATAAGGCCAAAAATTACGGGTACATCGTACTCTACATTCAGTTTAGACAAGCCGGCTGTAACTCCTTCGCAAATATAGTCGAAATGTGGGGTGTCGCCTCTGATTACACAGCCAATGGCGATTACAGCGTCGTACTTACCGCTTTTTACCATTTGTGATGCGCCGAATATAAGCTCGAAACTGCCTGGAACCTGTATGGTGTCAATGTCCTCTTCTTCTACGCCGTGGTTTATGAGTGTGCTTACTGCGCCATCTCTGAGGGCGTATGTTATATCGCTGTTCCATTCAGCATATACAATACCTACTTTTCTTCCTTTTCCCTCTGCTACCTTTGTTGCGTCGTAGCTGGAGAGGTTGTGCATCTCTGTAGCCATAAATTTGTTTTAAAAAGTATGTTATTAAAAAAGCAGCCTGCGCCGCAGGCTGCTTATGTTTTACCTTTTGGGGGATTATTACTTTACTCTGTTGATATATTTTTCAATATCCATTGAGATAGAAGATGTGGCATATTTGCTCTTTATCTCCTCGTAGAGTTCTGCAGCCTCTTCTTTGTCGCCCTGCTGCTCATACATAATGCCTGCCTGCAACAAGTAGTAGGGGCTGATGGTGGCGTTGTTGGCCTTCTTTGCAGCCTTGAGGTAGTTGCTAATTGCTGCATCTGCGTCGCCCATCTGTGCGTAGCAGCTGCCGAGTGTTCCGTATGCTGCGGGAGCAACCATAGCGTCCTCGCCGTCAAAGTCCTTCAAGTATTCGATAGCCTCCTCGTAGCGTGCAAGCTGTGCAAGAGCCATACCTGCGTATGCATTGGCAATGTTGCCCGAGGGTGTGTTGCTGTACTCGTCGGCAATCTGAATGAAGCCGGGGTTGATGCCGTCGCCATTAAGAGCCTTGTCGAATTCCTGTGCTGCGAAAAGGTTTTCTGCTGCGAAAATAGCCTCTGCTGCCTCTTTCTCCTTGGGCTCTACAACGTATGTGTTGTAGCAAATTGTACCAGCTACGATAATTACAATAGCGGCAATTGCTGCGAGGATTGTCTTTTTGTTCTTTTCAATCAGTGCTTCTGATTTTGAGAGTACCTCATCGGTGATGATGGGTGTCTCGTTCTGGTTTGTTTTGCTCATAATTGTATATTTTTTTTGTTTTTTTCTAAAAATTCAACCGCAAAAATAATCAAATTATGTTTAGTGTAAAAATATTAGTTGTTTTTTTTGCTTTTCAATTAAGCATTACATCATTTATTCCGTTGTCCTGCTTTGCTAAATCTCAATAGTTTTCGCTCGCTTTGAAAAATATTGAAGTAAAACTTCATATTTCTCGCTCGCTTCTTACTATCTTTGCATAACGAACAGCACCTTGGGTGTTTTGAAGATTTATGCGAATAAAAAATATATCCATACTCAATTATAGGAATCTGGCCGACGTGAATGTTGCTCTTTCTCCTAAGATAAACTGCTTTATTGGCAGCAACGGAATGGGAAAGACCAATATTCTGGATGCTATTTATTATTTGTCGTTCTGTAAAAGTGCAGTGAATGTTTCCGATAACCAGAACATAATGCACGATGCCCCTTTCTTTATGTTGCAGGGAGAATATTGCAGCGGCAGTGGAATGGAAGAGGAGGTTTCTTGCGGAATGAAACGTGGCGACAAGAAACAGTTCAAGCGTAATAAAAAGAGCTACGAACGTCTTTCCGATCACATCGGCACAATTCCCTTGGTGATGATTTCTCCGGCCGACAACGAACTTATAGGTGGTGGCAGCGAGGAGCGTCGCCGTTTTATGGATGTTGTTATTTCGCAGTACGACAAGGAGTATCTGAACGCTCTCATACGCTATAACCGTGCCGTTATGCAGCGTAATGTGCTTTTGCGCGGTGAGCGTGAGCCCGATGCAGAGATGCTCTCTCTCATTGAGGATATGATGGTTGTGGAGGCTGTACGCATAAATGCCGGTCGCAAGAGCTTCATTGAGGAACTTATTCCTGTTTTTTCGGAGTTCCACTCTGCAATAACGGGTGGTGGAGAGAAGGTGAGCCTGCGTTATCGCAGTGACTTGAACGACGGCGATCTGACGGCTATACTGCGCGCTTCACGCGCCGACGACCGTCGCTTGGGCCATACTACAAAGGGGTGTCATCGCGACGATCTTGTAATGCAACTCAACGGCTATGCAATTAAAAAAGAGGGCTCGCAAGGGCAGAACAAGAGCTACTTGGTTGCGCTCAAGTTGGCGCAGTTCCATTTCTTGAGCTGTAAGGGTGGCGAAGTGCCTTTGCTGTTGCTCGACGATATTTTTGACAAGCTCGACTCGCGTCGCGTGGAACAGATAATAAATCTGGTTTCGGGAGAACGTTTTGGGCAGATATTTATAACCGATGTCAACCGTGAACACATAGACAACATATTGGAATGTGTCGATGGCGGGTATCGCCTGTTCGAGGTTGTTGACGGGGGTGTAGAACTTGTAAAAGAGCGATGAAAAGGGGAGAAATAAAGTCTATGGCCGAGCTTGTGAGGGCTATGTGTCGCGAAGAGGGGCTCGAAACTCCGCTTAACGAATATCGTCTTGTTAATGCTTGGGGCGAGGTGCTTGGCAGCGCTGTGAGCTTCTACACAAAGGAGGTGCGTATATATAACCAGGTGCTTTATGTCACGCTCACCTCGTCGGTTCTGCGTCACGAACTTTTTATGAACCGCAAGGCAATAGTGCACAAACTCAACCAGCACGTGAAGGCACAGGTTATAACTGACATTGTCCTGCGCTGATTTTGGATGAGGAAATGAACATATTCCCTCTCCTGTAGTTATTTTTTTTAGAAAAGAGTTTTACAAAAAATAAGAAACAAAAAATTTAAAATAATATTGATTATGCAAGGATTTGGAACAAAAGCAAGGCTCGTGGCTTTGAGCTTTCTACAGTTTGCAGTTTGGGGTGCATACCTCACCTCTATGGGACGCTATTTGGGCGGTGTAGGGCTAGGTGAAAATATTGGTTGGTTCTATGCTATACAGGGTATAGTATCAATTTTTATGCCTGCAATAATAGGCATTATTGCCGACCGTTGGGTGCCTGCGCAGCGTATGCTCGCTTTTTGCCACGCAACAGCAGCGGTATTTATGATACTTACAGGTTATATGGGAATGACCAAAGGTGCTGACGTGTCGTTCAATGATCTCTTTTGGTTCTACACCGTGAGTGTGGCTTTCTATATGCCCACCCTTGCTCTCTCCAATTCAGTTTCGTACAAGGTGTTGGATATGGCAAAGCTCGACACCGTGAAGGCTTTCCCTCCCATCCGTGTATTTGGAACTGTTGGTTTCATTGTCTCTATGTGGATAGTGGATTATACAGGTTTTCAGGTCGACTATAACCAGTTCTTTGTCTCAGCCGCGTGGGGTCTGTTGCTTGCAGCATACTGTTTGTCTTTGCCCAATTGCCCGGTGGGCAAGAGTGGTGAGGAGAAATCTATTGCCGAGGCTCTTGGTCTTGATGCCTTTAAACTCTTTGGTCAGAAGCGTATGGCGATATTCTTCATTTTCTCTATGTTGCTTGGTGGTGCGTTGCAAATCTCAAACGGTTATGCCAATGGCTTTATAGCAGGTTTTGGTGCTTTCCCGGAGTATTCCGAAACATTTGCTGTGCAGCATACAAATATGCTCATCTCGCTGTCACAAATATCGGAAACTCTCTGTATATTGCTCATTCCCTTCTTCCTTAGCAAGTTCGGTATAAAGCGTGTAATGCTTATGGCTATGCTTGCGTGGGTATTGCGTTTTGGCTTCTTTGCAGTAGGTGACCCCGGCGTTCCCGGCGTATTCTTCTTTATTGCATCGATGATTGTTTATGGTGCAGCGTTCGACTTCTTCAATATTTCCGGTTCGCTATTTGTAGACAGAGAGGTTCCCGAGAATCGTCGCTCGAGCGCGCAAGGTCTGTTTATGCTTATGACTAACGGCCTCGGTGCTTCGATTGGTGTTATTGCTGCGCAGGAGGTTGTGAATCACTTTACAAAGGGTGGTGCCGACTTCAACGGTTGGGCTACCGCCTGGTATATATTTGCAGCTTATGCGCTTGTTGTTGCAATAGTTTTTGGAATAGTTTTTAAAGAGAAAAAGGCTGCTTGATATGGTAGAACTGGTTGTGACAGATATAATGACAAGGGCTGCCGACCATCGCGCCCACCTGCTTATGCTACGTGAACGTGATGGCTTGCGCAAGATTGTTGTGGCTCTTGGTATGTATGAGGCGCAGTCAATAGTATTTGCTATGCGCAAGGTGCAACCGCCACGTCCTCTGCCTCACGACCTTTTTGTATCCTTCTCCTCATTGTTTGGCATTAAACTGCAGTACTCGCTTGTATGTGGCATAAGCGACGGCACCTTCTGCTCTCAGATATTCTTTGAGCAGGGTGGGGTGGTGAAGTCGCTCGATTCGCGTACCTCTGACGCTATAGCTCTGGCTCTTCGGGAAAATGCCCCCATATACATAACAGACGAACTGCTCGACAGAATGTGTGTGCGCGATGAGGGTAACGGGGCAGTATCGCTCCCCATCTCTGTTGTTGACGAAGAAACCTTGCGTCAGGCTATGGACAAGGCTGTGAAGGAGGAAAACTATGAGCTTGCTATGAAGCTTAAAGAGGAGATTGACTCTCGCCGTCATATTGCGGGAGAAGATGATAGTAACGACACAAACACAATATAAAATGGCACTATTTTATGTACCCGACATAGCAGAGCGTTGGGAACTTTCCGAGGAGGAAGCTGCGCACTGTCTGCGCGTTCTACGTTTGGCTGTGGGCGACAAATTGGATATTACCGACGGTAAAGGCACTCTTTACAAGGCCGAGATTTCTTCGATACAGGGCAAGCATTGCTATGTGGAGGCAGGCGAGGTAATAGAAAAACCCAAGAATTGGCGTGGCAATATACATATAGCCATTGCCCCCACAAAGAATATCGACCGCATAGAGTGGCTTGCCGAGAAAGCTACGGAGATTGGGCTCGACGGTCTGACTTTCCTCAACTGCCGTTTCTCAGAGCGCAAGGTTGTCAAGACCGACCGCATAGAGCGCATCGTTGTTTCGGCAATGAAGCAGTCACTTAAATATACAAAGCCGGTTGTGGGGGAGATGGTCGATTTCAAGAAATTCGTTACTGCACCACGCGAGGGTGCGAAATATATTGCCCACTGCTACGATGACAGCGAGCGTGTGCTGTTGAAGAATGTTCTGCGCGAAGGAGAAGATGCAACAATCCTCATTGGCCCCGAAGGTGACTTCAGTCCCGAGGAGGTGGAGCTTGCTGTGGAAAATGGTTTCACACCAGTGAGCCTGGGCTCTTCGCGTTTGAGAACCGAGACTGCAGGCCTTGCCGCTTGTCACACATTTATTTTGAAAAACGAGATTTGATGGCACGATATTTTATCTACCTCTCTTACGACGGTGCAGCTTATCACGGTTGGCAGGTACAACCTAATGCGGTGACTGTGCAGCAGAAATTGGAGGAGGCTTTCTCTACTCTTATGCGTGTGCCTGTTCAGGTAGTAGGTGCTGGCCGTACCGATGCCGGCGTTAATGCCGCGCTTATGGTGGCTCACGTGGATTTTGCAGCAGAGGTTGATACCAGGCATCTTGTCTACAAACTTAATAGGTTGCTGCCTCCCGATATTGCGGTAAGTGCTTTACGCCGTGTGAAGGATGATGCCCACGCGCGTTTCGATGCGGTGTCGCGCAAATATCATTATCACGTGGTTACTTGTAAGTCCCCCTTTGCGCGCAGGTATGCCTGCCGTGTGCAGCCTGATATCGATTTTGAACAGATGAATCGCGCTGCGGAGATTCTTTATGAATATACCGATTTTACAAGCTTCAGCAAACTGCACACCGATGTAAAGACCAATAACTGCAAGGTTACAAAGGCTGTGTGGCGCGAGGTTGGAGCTGGTGAGTGGGTTTTCGAGATTGAGGCCGACCGCTTCCTGCGCAATATGGTTCGTGCCATTGTGGGTACGCTCTTGCAGGTTGGGCGCGGTAAATTGTCACTCGATGGCTTCCGTGCCGTAATAGAAAACAAAGCACGTGGTGAGGCTGGCGACTCGGCTATGGGTGAGGCGCCTTTTCTTGTCGATGTAAAATATCCTAACGAGATTTTCTTATGATGTGGGCGTTATTGGCGTTTGTTTCGGCGGCTCTTCTGGGTTGTTACGACTTTTTCAAGAAGATTTCGTTAAAGGGTAATTCAGTGGTGGGGGTACTCTTTCTCAACACTCTCTTTTCGGCTATAATATTCTCTCCTTTCGTGGTGCTGTCGCATAGCGGTGTTATAACAGAGGGGAGTCTTTACGTGCCATCAGCTTCTTGGCAGACACACTCTCTCCTGTTGCTTAAGGCGGTTATTGTCCTTAGTTCGTGGCTGTGTGGCTATATAGGAATAAAACATTTGCCCATAACCATTGTGTCGCCCATTCAGTCTACGCGTCCGGTTATGGTGCTTCTTGGTGCGCTACTGCTGTTTGGCGAGCAACTTAACCTTTATCAATGGGTGGGTGTACTCATAGCAATATTGTCGGTCTTTCTGCTCAGTCGCAGTGGCAAGCGTGAAGGTATAGTTTTTGCGCATAATAAGTGGATTGTGTTTGTGGCGCTTGCGGCTCTTTTTGGTGCTGTAAGTGCTTTGTACGACAAGTTTCTTATGCGCTCTCTTGAGCCGGTGCTGGTACAGAGCTGGTTCAATGTGTACCAATGCCTGCTTATGGCGGTACTGCTTGTTGTGCTTAATATGCTCTCGCCTGTACAGCGTTCAAAGAAACTCTTTTGGCGTTGGAGTATTCCAATGATTTCTCTCTTTCTTGCCGCTGCCGATTTCTGTTACTTTACAGCACTTGCACAGGATGGTGCGCTCATTGCAGTTGTCTCTATGATTCGTCGTGGTAGTGTGGTGGTGGCTTTCCTCTTTGGGGCACTGCTCTTGCACGAGAAGAATCTTAAAAGCAAAGCGGTGGATATTCTGTTGATATTGGTTGGACTCTTCTTCTTATATTTAGGCTCAAAATGAAAAAGTCAGGTTTCGTCTTGTTTGTGGTTGCGATGTTTTTTGTCACAGGTGTGCAGGCGCAGGGTATGCGTGCATTGTTTGTTGATGCCCCCGACAGCATATTCCCACTGCTTACACGTAATAACCGTGCCGATTGTGTCGATTTTATTGATGCTAATATGCGTGCGCGCGTTACTAACCGCCTCGACGGAACGTCGGAACTTGTTTCAATCTCCAACGATTATCTTGAGCTGCGCAGCAGCGCAAACTCTGCTGTGCAGATGAAACTCCTGCCTTTTGAGGGTGATTCACTGCTGGCGGTTGTGAGAAGTGTTTGTGCCGAGTCGTGCGACAGCCGTATCGCCTTTTACAGAAAAAGCTGGGAACAGGTTAATGTGCCTTTTGAGCGTCCGCAGGTAAGTGATTTCTTCGTTGCTACCGATTCTTTAGACTATTTTTTGCAGCGTTGCGATATATATCTTGTGCAGTTATCCCTCTCGGCATCGGATAACTCTTTGACAGCCGAGTATACAATGCCGCACTATATGACCGAGGAGGATTCGGCTCTTGTAGCGCCAAAGCTGCGCCCTCTTGTCTATCGTTGGAAGAATGGGGCTTTTGTCAAGGAGTGATTCTGTACTCTTCGGCGATGCCTTTATTGTATCGGTGTAATAGCTTGCGGCTGTCGTCGATGAATTCTTGCATCTTGTTTTTTGATATTTCCCTTTCTAGAAGGTTGGTGCCGGCAGGGAGTATGGTGAAGTTCTTTACTCCGTCGCGTTCGGGGCGTGCAACCCAGGTAAGTGCATACTTCAGTGATGAGAGCCAGCAAAGGTCGTAGATTCTGGTAAGGTTCATACGAACGAGAAGGCCACCATCGCGTCCGCGTGCATACATACCCGAAATTAAATTCCCGAGTGAGTATATTACGGCATTACGTTTTGCTGTGGTGCTGTCTTTGTGTACCTCTATAGGTTGTATTACGTGTGGGTGGTTGCCTACTATGTGGTCTACTCCTTGCTCCAACAACCACGCCGAAAGTTCTTTTATCCTTTTTGGTGGCAGGCTCACATATTCGTCGCCCCAGTGCATACAGGCAACTATGCTGTGTGGCTTAAGTTCTTTAGCTCTCTCTATGTCTTTTGCGATAACTTCTTTGTCTATAAGGTTTACAACGAGGGGTGGGGGTACGGGTATTCCGTTGAGGCCGTATGTGTAGTTGAGTATAGCAATTCTTGTGTCGTTCTTTTCAATCAGTAGCGGGTAACGGTTTTTGCGATCGGTGCTGTCGCGGTATACTCCGCAGTGGGTTATTCCTAGGGAGTCCATCTTCAGCATTGTGCGTAGAGCACCATTCTTACCACGGTCGAGGCAATGGTTGTTGGCGAAAAGAAGAATGTCGAAGCCTGCCTCTTTTGCCGCGTATAGAAAACTGTCGGGAGCGCAGAACGAAGGGTAGCCACCGTATCTGCTGTTGCCGATGGTTGTCTCCAGGTTTGCGATGGCAATGTCGGCGTTGCTTACCTCGTGGCGTATATAGTCGTAGCAGGGTGAGTAGCTGTATGTGCCACGGGGCGTGCGTGCTGCTTTGAGCTGGCTTTCGTGTTGCATAAGGTCACCGGCAAAGAGAAGGCTTATGCGCGATAAAGGATTAGCGACGATATGTGCCGTAGTTATGGTTGTAACGGCACATATCGTCGCTGTTATTATGATGCTTTTTAGCGTCAAGGGTTATTTGTATATTTCGTGCTTTGCGGCGAGCAGGGTGTTTTTCATCAGAGATACGATGGTCATTGGGCCCACTCCGCCGGGTACGGGGGTTATAAATGAGCATTTGGGTGCTACATTCTCGAAGTCGACATCACCGCAGAGGCGGAATCCCTGCTTGCGGGTTGCATCGGGCACGCGTGTGGTACCCACGTCAATTATTACAGCTCCCTCTTTCACCATTTCGGCTTTGAGGAAGTGGGGCTGTCCGAGTGCCGCAATGATAATATCGGCTTTCAAGCACTCCTCGGCTATGTTCTGTGTGTGGCTGTGGCACACGGTAACGGTTGCGTCGCCGGGTGTCTGTTTCTGCATCATAAGGCTTGCCATAGGCTTGCCTACGATGTTGCTGCGGCCCAGAACCACACATTTTTTGCCTTTTGTGTCAATGTTGTAACGGCGCAGGAGTTCCATTATTCCGTTGGGAGTTGCTGAAAGGAAGCAGGGGAGGCCTATAGCGAGGCGTCCTGCGTTTACAGGGTGGAATCCATCAACATCCTTGCGGTAGTCGATAGCTTCTGTTATCTTCTGTTCGTCGATATGTTTAGGCAAGGGAAGCTGAACGATGAAACCGTCTACATCGTTATCCTTGTTAAGTTCATCAACCTTTGCAAGGAGTTCTTCTTCTGTAACATCGGCTTCGTAACGTATAAGGGTCGATGTAAAGCCGCACTCCTCGCACGCGCGTACCTTATTGGCAACGTATGTTTCGCTACCGCCGTCGTGTCCCACCAATATTGCTGCAAGGTGGGGGCGCTTGCCTCCTGCTGCAATAATCTTTTCAACCTCTTCGGCAATCTCCTTTTTAATGGTTGCCGCAATGGCTTTTCCGTCTATAAGTTGCATAGTATTGTCTCTTTTTTATTACATTTTGAAGCGTGACAAAAGGTTGCCCATTTTGCCGCCGGCTACGCTCTTCATCGCTTTACGTATCTGCTCGAACTGTTTCATCAAGCGGTTTACCTCTTGCAGGGTGGTACCGCTACCACGTGCGATGCGCTCTTTGCGTGAGTTGTTTATGATATCGGGGTTTGCACGCTCTTTGGGTGTCATTGAGCGTATGATAGCCTCTACGCCTTTGAAAGCATTGTCGTCAATGTCTATATCTTTGATGGCTTTTCCCACACCGGGTATCATACCCATAAGGTCTTTTATGTTACCCATCTTCTTTATCTGCTCAATCTGGGTGAGGAAGTCGTTGAAATCGAATTGGTTGCGTGCAAGCTTGCGCTGTAGCTTTTTGGCCTCCTCCTCGTCGAACTGCTCCTGTGCGCGCTCTACAAGCGATACCACGTCGCCCATACCCAAAATACGGTCGGCCATACGGTTGGGGTGGAATTGGTCGATTGCCTCCATCTTCTCGCCTGTACCGATGAATTTTATGGGCTTGTTTACTACGGTGCGTATAGAGAGGGCTGCACCACCGCGAGTGTCACCATCGAGCTTGGTAAGGATAACGCCGGTGAAGTCTAGGCGGTCGTTGAACTCCTTGGCGGTGTTCACGGCATCCTGTCCGGTCATTGAATCGACAACGAAAAGTGTCTCTGTGGGGTTCACAGCCTCCTTGATGGCTGCAATCTCCTGCATCATAGCCTCGTCAACTGCAAGGCGGCCGGCTGTATCTATGATTACGAGGTTGTAGCTCTTTGCCTTTGCCTCTTTAATGGCGTTCTGCGCAATCTCCACGGGATTTTTGTTACCTTCTTCGGTATATACGGGTACGCCAATCTGCTCACCCAATACCTTCAGCTGGTCGATGGCTGCGGGGCGGTATACGTCGCAGGCAACGAGCAAGGGGTTGCGGTTCTTCTTTTTCTTGAGGAAGTTTGCGAGTTTTGAAGAGAAGGTTGTTTTACCAGAACCTTGAAGACCCGACATAAGTATCACTGCGGGGTGTCCCTCGTAGTTAATCTCGGCAGTCTGTCCGCCCATTAGGGTGGTGAGCTCGTCGTGTACAATCTTGATCATCAACTGGCTGGGGCGTATAGAAGTGAGCACGTCCTGGCCAATAGCCTTGTTCTTTACCGTGTCGGTAAATGTTTTTGCCACTTTGTAGTTTACGTCGGCATCGAGGAGTGCCTTGCGCACATCCTTCAGGGTTTCAGCTACGTTTACCTCTGTTATTCGTCCCTCGCCTTTGAGTATCTTAAATGAGCGTTCAAGGCGCTCGCTTAGGTTTTCAAACATATTGCTATATATTGTTTTTGTTATTATTTTTCAATCTTTGTTATTGCGCCGGTTGCTGTGTCGAATGTTACTTTGGTCTGTGCATTCTTGTTGAACAGCAGTTTCGACAAAACCTCTGTAGTGCCCAGTTGGGCTATTGGCAACTCTTCGTGGAAGAGTGTCTTGCCGGTTGTGTATATTTTGAATTCGGCCTTTCCTGGCACGTTGTAACATATTCCCTCTTTCTTTATGGGTTTCTTTACCTCTTCGGGCTGGGGAATATACACGTTGTTGAGGTTGCGGAAATCGTAGTACACGGGTGCTCCTGCAAGGTTGGCATTGTCCACCACACCGAGCTTGCGCGAGAAGCGGAACAGCACTCCTTTTATGGTGTCGCTTTCCGTGGTGGGGGTAAAGAGTATCTTGCGGCTCACGAGTGTGGTATCGGTGCTGCCGGTAAAAAGTTTTATGTAGGCACTCTCCTGCTTGTCGAGCTCGTCGAGAACAAGTTGCATTGATACACCATCCTGGGGCATATTGTCGGCCTGTCCTTTTATTATGGCGAGCTTGCTCTCTCTTATGGCGTATATCTCTTTTGCCACAAGCTCGGCCATTTTTGCAGTGGAGGTGGCTTGCAACATCTCCTCGGTCATATATTGTCTGGCGTCGGTGGTGCTGTTTTTCTTGGTCTTGGGCTCAACCTCTTTTGCTGTCTCCTTGTACGGTTCGCAGTTGATACCTGCCAGTATGCCGTCGGGGGTAAGCTGCAGGTTGCTTGCGGTGCTGTTGCTGAGCTTTACGGTGTAGCGCTTCTGCTGGTCGGGTTTGCCGCTTTTGTTTACGTTTACATCCTGTAGCTCCCAATATTTCTCCTCGGTCGATATCACATTGCTTATACGCAGGAATTTGTCGGCGTAACGGTGGAATTCGCCGGGAGTGCGCGTTATGCTTATTGCGTTTACGGTAACCTCAATGGTGGTGGCGGGAAGGGCGTATGTCACACCTTCGGACGTGCCCGATAGGAATGAACTTACTTCTACTTGTGCCACGCAGGGTTGCGCCAGTAATATTATAAGCAGATATACTATCTTTTTCATAAGGCTGTTGTTTGCGCGGTGTGTGTTGCTCTTGGGGTATACAACCGCTAATTTGTTGCGAAGATAGTAAATTGTTTTGAATTCTGGTGTAAAAAATGGTGTTTACTTCCTTGCGGGGCTTTGCTTTAGCGGTTTTTGGCCGGCAAAATGTGGCGTGAGGGCAAGAATGTGAGCCCCGCGAAATATTTTTTTTGATAAAAATAAACTATAGGCTTAATTTTTTGGGAAGTTTATACTAATTTTGTAGGGTTCTAATTTAGGACTTTTATTGTTTAATACAAAATAGAACCGCTATGTCAAGAATTAAGATACACGACAAGTATTTCGAGAAAACCATTTCCTACGAGGAGATTTCTGCATCCATCAAGCGTGTAGCCGATGAGATTAACAAGGATTATGCCGGCAAACGTCCTCTTCTGCTTGCGGTTTTGAACGGCTCGTTTATGTTTGCAGCCGAGCTTATGAAGAACCTCAATATTGAGTGTGAAATTTCGTTCGTAAAGCTCTCTTCGTATCAGGGTACCACAAGTACCGGCGTTATACGCGAGGTGTTGGGAATTACAGAGAGCCTTGTCGGTCGCGATGTTATAATCGTTGAGGATATTGTTGATACAGGTTTCACTATGCAGCGTATGATTGAGAGCCTGGGTTCTCGCGAGCCTGCCACATTGCAGATAGCTTCGCTCTTCATCAAACCTTCGTGCCTCAAGGTACCGGTTGATGTTAAGTACAGCGCATTCTCAATTGCCGACAGATTTATCGTTGGCTTCGGTCTCGACTACGATGGGCTTGGACGTAACTTGCCCGATGTCTACGATGCAGTATGATGTAAGATATTCCGAATAATAAAAATAGAATATAAAATGCTTAATATAGTAATTTTTGGTGCTCCCGGTTCGGGAAAGGGCACCCAGAGCGAGAGAATTGTAGAGAAATATGGCATTGACCATATTTCAACAGGCGATGTTTTGCGTGCCGAAATAAAGGCAGGCAGCGAGCTTGGTGTTATGGCGAAGCAGCTTATTGACAACGGTCAGCTTATCCCCGATGAGCTTATGCTTGATATCCTGGCTGCAAAGCTCGACACTTTTGTTGATAGCAAGGGTGTTATCTTCGACGGTTTTCCCCGTACAATTGCGCAGGCCGAGGCTCTCAAAGTAATGCTTGCTGCACGTGGCCAGGAGGTTACTGCCATGATAGAACTCGATGTTCCCGAAGATGAGCTTATGACACGTCTTATCAAGCGTGGTCAGGAGTCGGGTCGTGCCGATGATAATGAGGAGACCATCAAGAAACGTCTTGTTGTGTATCGCGAGCAGACTTCTCCCCTCAAGGAGTGGTACGAGAAGGAGGGCAAGCGTTGCTACATCAACGGTCTTGGCGATCTCGACCGCATTTTTGCCGATATTGTTGCGGCAATCGACGCAAGAATCTGATAATAGATATTTGAAGGGCGTGTGCAGGGAGTGCTGCGCCCTCTTTTTTTTGAAATGTAAGGATATTTTCATTGAAGGAGAGAAAAAGCCTGCGTTTCGTTGTTGAAAGTAAAAGTAGAGATATGGCAGAATCAAACTTTATAGACTATGTGAAAATAGTGTGCCGCTCGGGCCGTGGTGGTCGTGGTATGGCGCACTTGCATCGTGCGAAATATATCCCTAACGGCGGCCCCGACGGTGGCGACGGCGGTAAGGGTGGAGATATTATTTTCAAGGTTGATAACAACCTTTCAACCCTTGCCGATTTCAGATATAAAAGAAAATATTCTGCAGAAAACGGCGCTAACGGCGGCGCTTGCCGTTGCACAGGCAAAAGCGCGCCGAACCTTGTTATTTCGGTTCCGCGCGGTACTCTTGTTCGCGATGCCGAAACAGGCAGACTTATTGCCGACATTTCATCTGATGAGCCGGTAGTTATCGCAAAAGGCGGTAAAGGCGGCTGGGGAAATATGCATTTCGGCACATCAACACGTCAGGTGCCCCGTTTTGCAAAGAACGGCAACCCCGGCGAGAGTTTTGACGCTG
>JAZRMX010000036.1:0-9722 GCA_045647885.1 Bacteroidaceae bacterium | reverse complement strand
GGTGCTGTGGGACTTCCTCAGTTAGTTGCCTTGCGGCACCTAACTCGCGGGCAAACATTCCTCGCACTCTCTCCTGCAAATGCTCGGATAAACACTGTGATTTTAACGGTGCCGGTTTCTTTTTGAGAATTACCATTGCAGGAGATAATTTGTTACACATAGGATGGTGTGAGGGAGCACAACTTATTAAAGAATCAATTTGTCCACACTAAATTTCTACTGAACCAAAAAAATGTTGCCTCTGTGGCAGATACTGTATTTAAGAAAAGAATAAGGCGGATGTGCTTTTAGCCATTCGCCTTATTCTTTTCTCGTATCTCTACGTGAAAATCCTAAAAAATCTATGAAAATTTTAATGGGGGGCTTACCCTTTACGTTGATTGTCAATCTCTTTTCCCCTCTCTTCTGTGTGGAGTTCTACCATCCTGTCTGTCGGTGATGGTTTTCAGGATATATCTTTGAAAAGAGTTCTCTGCGCGTTGTATGTCGAGCATTTTTTTCGCCGGTATAACATTCAGGTATTTTGTTATATACTTCTTTTCCAGTTCGGCGGTTTTTATTTTTGCATCGGCTGTGTGTTCCAACAGGGATTTGCACTCCTCGTCGGTGAGCTTTTGTCCGCGTTCCTTTATTACTTTGCTGCGTGCTTCGCGCTCTATGCGGAATTTCTCTTTCTGCAACTCAAAGAAGAGGGGGAAGAATGCATCGGCTTCTTCGGCGGTGAGCTGTGCTTTTTCTGTGATGTATTCGCGCTGTTTTGCCTGGAATTGCTCGTGGGAGAATTTCTTTCTTCTTTCGGGTTCGGCAGGTCTCTCTTGTGCGCTTGCGGTGAGTGCTGTAGCTGTTATTATGAAAAGTGCTACGAGTATCTTTTTCATATTCTTCTTTTTTTAGTTGTTTTCTGTAACGTAGCAGTAGAATGTGTAATCGTCGATGGGGTAGCTTGTAAGCATTTCGTCGATATATTCGCCTGTGAAGTATTCCTCGTTGTTTGCAATGGTGGTGTCGCTACTTTTTAACAAGGTGCTGCCAATGAAGAATGCCAAGAGTATTGCGGCAGCGTAGCTTGTGTAGCGCAGGTAACCGGCAAGGTTCACGGTGCGGTGCTTTTGCTGCGTGGCAACAGGCTTTTTGGGCAGCATACGCATGATGTTGCTGTCGAGGCTCTCAAAGTAACCGTCGGGTACCGTGAAGGGGTGTTTGTTCTTGATATCTTCTAACTTCATTGTAGCTTGCTTTCTGTTTATTTGATTTCTTTGGTGGCAAAAGGTTTAATCCTGTTCGTCGAAAAATTTTTCAATTTTTTTTACTGCCAGGTGGTACGATGCTTTCAGGGCTCCCACGCTGGTGTCGAGAATCTTGGAAATCTCTTCGTACTTCATTTCGCGGAAGTACTTCATGTTGAAGATGATACGCTGCTTTTCGGGGAGTTGTTTAATGGCTTCCTGCAGGAGCGCGTCGGTTCGGTCGCCATTGAAATATTTGTCACTCTCCAGGTTGTAGGCAATTTCTCCCTCAGGGGTGTCCAGTGGTACTGTGTTGTTGCTTTTTCCAAGAAAAGTGAGTGTTTCGTTTATTGCTATGCGGTGAAGCCAGGTCGACAGTTGCGCTTCTCCGCGGAATTTGTCTATGTTGTTCCAGGCTTTCAGGAATGTGTTCTGTAGCAGGTCGTTGGTGTCGTCGTGTGAGAGCACCATATGTCTTATCTGCCAGTAGAGATGTTCGCTGTGTTGCTTTACTATAGCCGAGAATGCAGCCTCTTTGGTATTATCGTCCTTTAACATGGCGATAATCTCCTTTTCGTTGAATTTGCTGTTTTTCTCGTTTTTCATCTCTTTGTGTGTGTTACTTTGACTACTTGTCTGCCTTAAGGTTTAAACGCCAGCCTATATTTTGAAGCATTTTCCCTCTTTTGCGAGTTGTGTGTTGGGGAATATCTCCTTTGCCTCATTGAGCAGAACTTCTTCGTTCTCGTAACGCGAGGAGTAGTGTCCGATAACCAGCTCTTTCACACAGGCCTGTGTGGCAATTTCTGCGGCTTGTGAGGCGGTAGTATGGAATGTTGCTTGTGCGCGCGCAGTCTCGCTTGTGGCGAAGGTTGCTTCGTGATACAAAAGGTCGCATCCCTGTATGTGGCAGTTGTTCTCGGGGCAGGGCAGGGTATCGGAGCAGTAGGCATAGCTTCGCGATGGGTCGGCTGCGGTGGTTAGTCTTTCATTGGGTATTGTTTCACCTTCGGGTGTTATGTAGTCTTCGCCATCTTTTATGCCGCGTCGTTTGTATTCGGGTATGTTGTAGGCATCAATCATATCGCGCCTTATGTGTCTCTTCTTTGGCTTTTCCTTAAAAAGGAAACCGCAGCAGGGTATGCGGTGCTTTTGTGGCAGTGTGTGTACAGTGATGTTGCTGTCCTCGTATATAAGGGCGTGTTCTGTTGCATCTATGTCGTGGAATATTACTTGGTACTTGAGCTCTTTGCAGAAGAATTCGAGCTGGCCTTTCATTAGTATGCGCAACATTTTATCGGCATAGATGTGCAGTGGGGTGGTGCGTCCGAGCAGTCCGAAACTCGATATCATTCCTATCAGACCGAAACAGTGGTCGCCGTGCAGGTGCGATATGAAAACGTGGTTTATGAACGAGAAGTGTACGTGTGAACGGCGCAATTGCAGCTGTGTACCCTCTCCGCAGTCTATCATATATTGTCTGTTGCCTATTCGCACCACTTGTGAGCTTGCGTTGTGTCGCGTTGTCGGTAGTGCCGAGCCGCATCCCAGTATGTGTACTTCAAATATTTCCATTGTGTATCTCTGCTGTGTTTGCGAAGATAATGCTTTTTCCCTTATAGTGGCTTCTCTTTGGTTAAAAAGGTTATTGGGGGATAAATAAAAAGAGAGGACGCGTTATTAACGCGTCCTCTGCTCTTCTATTTTGAATAATGTGAATTATTCTGCGCCCTCGAGCTTGCTCTTCAACGCTGCAAGAGCGTCGATGTCGCCGAGTGTTGTAGAAGCTGCCTGGTTCTGGATAGCGGGAGCTGCCTCCTCTGCTTTCTTAGTAGCCTTGCGAGCTGCTGTAGCGGCTTTCTTCTCCTGTTTCTCCTCAGCCTTTGCTGCATCCTCGAAGATACGGCTGTGTGAAAGGATGATTCTCTTAGCCTCTTTGTTGAACTCGATAACCTTGAATGAGAGTTTCTCCTCGGCAGCAGCCTGTGAGCCGTCCTCTTTTACAAGGTGTTTGGGAGTTGCGAAGCCCTCTACACCGTAGGGGAGAGATACAACTGCGCCCTTGTCGATGAGCTCTGTGATAACACCCTCGTGGATAGAACCTACTGTGAATACAGTCTCGAATACATCCCAGGGGTTCTCCTCGAGCTGTTTGTGACCGAGGCTCAAACGGCGGTTCTCTTTGTCAATCTCAAGAACCTGAACGTCGATAGCCTCACCAATCTGTGTGAACTCAGAGGGGTGTTTAACTTTCTTGGTCCAAGAGAGGTCGCTGATGTGGATAAGGCCGTCTACGCCCTCCTCAATCTCAACGAAGATACCGAAGTTTGTGAAGTTGCGAACTTTCGCTGTGTGTTTTGAACCAACGGGGTATTTCTCCTCGATGTTAGCCCAAGGATCCTCTTTGAGCTGTTTGATACCGAGTGACATTTTGCGCTCGTTGCGGTCGAGTGTAAGGATAACTGCCTCTACCTCGTCGCCCACTTTCATGAAGTCCTGAGCTGAACGCAAGTGCTGGTTCCAAGACATCTCTGAAACGTGGATAAGACCCTCTACGCCGGGAGCAATCTCGATGAATGCACCGTAGTCGGCCATAACAACAACCTTACCCTTAACTACATCGCCCTCTTTAAGGTCTGCGTCGATAGCATCCCAGGGGTGGGGAGTAAGCTGTTTCAAACCGAGAGCGATACGTTTCTTCTCGTCGTCGAAGTCGAGGATAACCACGTTGATCTTCTGGTCGAGAGATACGATATCTGTGGGCTCGTTTACGCGGCCCCAAGAGAGGTCTGTGATGTGGATAAGACCGTCAACGCCACCGAGGTCGATGAATACACCATAAGAGGTGATGTTCTTAACGGTACCCTCGAGTACCTGACCCTTCTCAAGTGTGCTGATGATCTTCTTCTTCTGCTCCTCGAGCTCAGCCTCGATGAGTGCTTTGTGAGAAACAACAACGTTTTTGAATTCTTGGTTGATCTTAACGATTTTGAAGTCCTCTGTCTGGCCAACGTATGCATCGTAGTCACGGATGGGTTTAACGTCGATCTGTGAACCGGGCAAGAATGCCTCGATGCCGAATACGTCAACGATCATACCGCCCTTAGTGCGGCACTTGATGTAACCCTTAACAACTGCCTGCTCTTCCATAGCTTTGTTAACAAGCTCCCAAGAACGGCTTGCGCGGGCTTTCTTGTGTGAAAGGCTCAACTGGCCTTTTTTGTCCTCCAAGTTCTCGATGTAAACCTCTACCTGATCGCCGATTTTAAGATCGGGGTTGTAGCGGAACTCGCTGATGGGGAGGATAGCGTCCTGTTTGTAGTTGATGTCTACAATTACCTCGCGTTTGTTGATACCGATAACTGTACCGTTAACAACCTCGCGGCTTGATACTTTGTTGAGAGTGCTGTTGTAAGCCTGCTCCAACTGCTCGTGTGAGAGACCTGAAATGTTCTCTCCGTTTGCGTACGATTCCCAATTGAAATCGGGTGTACCTGTTAAGTTTTCTGTGCTCATAATTTGTTTACTTTAATGAGTTAGACATTATGTTGATAGAATTCGGGCGCAAAGATACAACTTTTTTGGCAAATAACCGCGTTTTTGCTTAATTATTTTATAATTATGCGCGTGTACCTCTTTTTTTATGTAATATTTTTTTGCTTTTTTCTTTTTTGAATTTGTTTTATGTTTACTTTTGCGATGTCTGTTCACGGTGTATGCCGTGGCAGTTATTGTATTAACCTAATTTTTTCTATATGTTATCGAGTTTTAACTGGGTTGATTATTTGAGTGCTTTCAGTGTTCTTTTTGCGGTGATTGACCCTATAGGTGCAATCCCTATAGTGATTAGCTTGCGCGACAGGGGAAAGATCATAAAATCGGGCAAGGCTGTCATATATGCCTTCAGCCTGTTGTTGCTCTTTTTCTTTGTGGGTGACGCTCTGCTGAAATTGATTGGTGTGGATATTAACTCGTTTGCCGTGGCCGGTGCGCTGGTGCTCTTTTTGCTTGCCCTGGAGATGGTGCTCGATATTGTCATATTCAAAGACACGGCTGCTGCCGGAAACGATGCCACTTACGTGCCTGTGGTATTCCCTTTGCTTGCCGGTGCCGGTTCTTTTACCACTCTTCTTTCGTTGAAGGCCGAGTATACTTCGATGAACATTCTTGCTGCCCTGTTTACAAATGCCTTGGTGGTTTTCCTGGTGTTGGTTTCTACGAAACGTATCAGCCGCATACTTGGTAAGGCGGGTTTATATTTTGTGCGCAAATTCTTCGGTATAATTCTTTTGGCAATTTCGGTAAGGCTGTTCACCTCTAATTTGTCTTATTTAATTGAGAGTATAAGCAATAATTGATGTAACAGATATATAAAAGCAAAAGTGGCGCACCTCTCAAGATGCGCCATTTTTGCTTTTATGATTTTATTTGTATTTGCTGAACGATGTTGTCTCTTTTACCTGCAGGTTGTTTGTGCTGTCGCTGTAGATGAAAAGAGCGTCTATGCTGTTACTTTCGCAGTAGGCGAGTGCTTCCTCCACTCCCATAACCATAAACGCTGTGGCTAGCGCGTCGGCTGTGGCGCAGTCGGCTGCTATTACAGTTGCTGATAGGAGGCTGTGGTTGGCTGGGTAGCCTGTGCGTGGGTCTATGGTGTGGGCTACCTTCTTGCCGTCAATGTAACGGAAGTTGCGGTAGTTGCCCGATGTGGCCATGGCACCGTTGCTTATGCGTATGATCTCCTGTATGCCGTTCTCTTCTCCTGTTGCATCTTCAACGGGTTTGTTTATGCCTATAGCCCAGCTCTTGCCTTTGTCGTTTTGGCCTTTGGCTACAATTTCTCCGCCAATCTCCACCATATAGTTGGTGACACCCTTTGCTTCGAGTGCGCGTGCAACCTCATCGCATCCGAATCCTTTTGCTATTGCGCTGCAATCGAGCATAGTGGCAGGGTTCTCCTTTACAATTCTGCTGCCGGTGTAGCTCACGGTTTTGTAACCTACACTTCTGTGCAGGGAGTCAATGGTTGCCGAGTCTGTGGGTATTCCTTTCTTGAAACCGAAGCCCCAGGCGTTTACAAGGGGTGCCACGGTTATGTCGAATGCACCTTCGGTCTCTTGTGATATCTTCTGCGCAAGGGCAAAGACCTGTAGAAAGGTGGCGTCGGGTTCTATATCCCTGTTCTCGTTTATAGCTGTTATTGTGGATTGCTTGTTGAAGGTGGACAGCGATGCATCTACCTTGTTCATTGCCTTTTTAATATCACCGTGCAGGTCGTTGTTGCTTTGGTATATTATATTATAATAGGTACCGAATATTTTTCCGCTTGCGCTTTTGTAAGGTGCTTCGCGGGTTATAACATAGATGCTGCCTGCTACCAAAAGGAGCAGGAAAATTATTTGCCAGGTTTTCATTCTGTTTATTGCTGTTTACCGAAAGGAATGTCTATTATCACGTTGAATGTAGCCCCGAAATTGTTGCTTTTGTTTTCGCCGTAGCCGGGTATGTACCATATTTCGGAGCTCTCTCCCTTGCCGTCTTTGAGGCGTGTCTTGTATCTCACACTCCAGCCAAGGTGGAATATTTTCCACACTTTTGCTTGCACTCCAACACCAAGTTCAAACCATGAGCAGCTTGCGCTTACATCGTTCAGCTCCAGTTCTGTGGTGTTGCCCCATACTGGGTCGGTAATAGGGGGGCTCTTTACATCGTATTTGGCTTTTGTCCAGCCGTAACGTGCAAGGGCATATATCTTGTAATTGCTTAACTTGCCTTTTTTCTTGTACAGGAAGTTGTAGTTCATTCCCAGGCGGAAATATGGCGCCCTCGACTTGTAATATATGCGTGTGAGGTCGTCGGTGGTGTCGGTGCTGCCGTAACCAACCTCCACTATGGGGAAGAAACGGTTGCCCAGGTTGGCCTGAACGGCAACTTCGCCACTTGTGAAATCGTCGAAAAGGGTGTTTATGTAGCCATATAGGTCGGCAGAAACTGCTATTCCCTTAAAGGCAAATGTGCTTTCTTCGTTGCTGCTTGCTTGGGTTTGTGCTGCAGCGGTGGCCGGAGAGAGCAACAGCAAGCTACTTATAAAGATATATCCTAATATTTTCATGGCCTTTAAAGTTTACGGTGTTGTTCATCAGGCTTGTTTTCTCAATCCATATGTTTGTGCTTCTTATGCTCTCAATCTCGTGGAACATAAGAATGCCGCATTCCATAGATTGGTAATAAGGTTTGCCTTTGTGGGTTACATACAGGGAATCGCACAGGTTGTTCTCGTAGTGTATAACTATTGTGTCAACACCTTGGGCATAACTCATTGGCAGCGATATTTGATTTGCGTCTGTTTTGTGGTTTATTATAACAGAGTCCTTGCCATTTACCATAAGTGATATGGTGAGTGGTTCGGGGTGGGCGTAAGGCTCTTCCTTGCCGTCGGCTTCGGCGTAGAATGTAATGTTGTTGTAGGATGTGTTGTTAAGGTCACAATCGTATCCGTTGTCGCAACCCACAATGCTTATTGACGAAAATATAAGCGCCAGAGCAATGGCTATGTTGTTTGTTTTTTTCATTTTAAATCTCCTTGGCTACGTTGTATTTGTTTCTCTCCTGCGATGTACGGCTCACAAGTTCGGCTACAAAGCCTGTGAGGAATAGCTGTGTTCCCATAATCATCACTGTGAGTGCAATGTAGAAGTATGGCGAGTCGGTTACAAGGCGTGCAGGCAAGTTGCATGCAAGCGCATATAGCTTGTTCGCGCCCAGAATGAATGCCGAAACAAAGCCTATGAGGAACATTATGGTACCCCAAAGGCCGAATATGTGCATGGGGCGGTAGCCGAACTTCGAGAGAAACCACAGCGACATCAGGTCGAGGTATCCGTGGAAGAAACGGCTTATACCGAACTTGCTCTTTCCGTATTTGCGTGCCTGGTGGTGTACCACAAGCTCACCTATCTTTGAATATCCTGCGTTCTTTGCAAGGTAGGGGATGTAACGGTGCATATCGCCGTATACCTCTATGCTCTTTACCACCTCGCTGCGGTATGCCTTGAGGCCGCAGTTGAAGTCGTGCAGGTTCTTTATGCCCGAAACCTTGCGTGCTGTCGCATTGAACAGTTTTGTGGGGATGGTTTTGCTCAACGGGTCATAACGTTTCTGCTTGTAGCCCGAAACAAGGTCGTAACCCTCCTCTGTTATCATACGATAGAGCTCTGGTATCTCGTCGGGGCTGTCCTGCAGGTCGGCATCCATAGTTATTACCACATTGCCTTGTGCGCGCTCAAAACCGCAGTAGAGTGCCGGTGATTTGCCGTAGTTGCGGCGGAATTTAATGCCGTGTACGCAAGGGTTGCTCTCTTTCAGTTTCTCGATAACATCCCACGAGTTGTCGCTGCTTCCATCGTTTATGAATATTATTTCGTAACTGAAATTGTGGCTTTTCATCACTCTTTCAATCCAGGCTGTAAGCTCGGGGAGCGATTCAGCTTCGTTGTATAGTGGTATTATTACGGATATGTCCATATTATATGGTGTTGTTTATTTCTTTTGTGGATTTCTGGTTACAAAGATAGTTATTAGAAGCGTAATTATGGGGGAAAACATAATATTTGTAACAAAAATCTGCAGTACGATGTCGCGCACTCCTAATGTCTTTAGCAGTTCAGCGGTGGCTGTCACCTGTTCTTTTAGCCCGGGGTCTATCTCCTCGGCATCAGCAACGGTGGCGAATTGCTCAAGGATGTGTGTCATAAAATATCCCCCGTCTATAAAAAGGAAATATATAAGTTGTGACAAAGCGGAGAGAATAAAACCGCACATAAACATTATCAGAAGGAATAACCACGCTTCGGAGAATTTTATGCAGTTCTCTCTTTCGCGTTTGCGGTACAATGCCGTTAAACGCCCGGCTACAAATGGTGTTGCCAGAAAGAATATCAGGAAAAGGGTTGAAAATATCGATGAGTTAAGCCCCGCAAGGTAAAATATGTTGGTTAGAATCATTACTGCACCAAGTATGGTTCCGTAATACATTGCTCTTTCGCTTAACTCCTTAATACTGTATTGTTCCATCTTTTTTTATTTGTTTGCGAAGATACGAAAAATATTCAATAAGCAAAATAGGTTAATGTGCTCCAAACTGTATTCTTTAACGGTGCCGGTTTATTTTAAAACATTACTTCTGTGGGTGTTCGCCCTAATTATTCTTGCTTTGAAATTTTCGGTGTTGTTATCGGCTATTCTTTGTTTCTGTGTAAATTCTTTATAGCCCTTTTGTGGCGCAAAAGGGCACAAAACGCCCGGCACGCGGAAAGACTAGTCGCCGTTGCATTTGTTTAGGAATTGTTAAAACAATATCCTTCAGTCTGCAACGGCTTGTCGCTTGTCATTGACGCTCTGTTTTTGGCGCTGCGGAACTCTCTCGGTGTTGCGTTATTAAAAAATAATATAACGGCACACCTCGCTCTGCATGTCCTCGCTGTTCCCAAAAACAGA
>JAZRMX010000035.1:0-19135 GCA_045647885.1 Bacteroidaceae bacterium | reverse complement strand
ATAATTAAATATTATTTTTTACTTCTCTTGCTTCTTTCTCCCCCTTGTGCTGGGTTTGACATAGAGTGTACCTTTTCTTATGGTACACTTTTTGTTTTTATATATTGGTTCATCATTCTCTCCCAACTTGCTGAAATAGTTATTCAATGCCGCTTGTGAGATACCAATCTCCTCTCGTGTGTATTTGTCGAACAGAGAAGATGGAGAACCAAAATACTCATGTCTGTCCTCTATCTGTAAATGTAAAATCGTTCTTTCCATAGTCTATATTTACAGCAAAGGTAGTAAAATATTATCTAATTTGAAATAAAATCATATTTTTATGCTGGATTTTTGCCAAAATATTAGCAGGATTAAAATAGAATAATTATCTTTGTGGTGTTGAAAGCAAATAGATGTGTTTAACCACTTAACCAATACAGATATGATAGCAGTAGCAAATAATTCAGTTGTTGTAATAAATAATCTTACAAGTCGTAGAGCAAGCGTAATCGCTCGTAGAACAAACAGCGAGGCAATGGGCGTAATCAAGGCACAGATGATTGACCTCTTGAAAGCAAAGTTGCAGATGGGTGTTGCTCACTTTGTTTACATGAAGAAAGATGGCACGCTTCGTGAGGCGTGGGGTACAACTGCAAGCAACCTAATGAAAGCGAATATAAATGGCAGAGGCATTTCAAGGGATAGCGTGAATACTGTTTGCTATTGGGATTGCGAAAAGGGTGGTTTTCGCTCTTTGAGATTTGAAAATCTTATAGAGGTTCTTTAATAGTAGTAGGAGTATGGCAAAGGTTGTTATATACGCTCGTGTAAGCACGCAAGGACAAGACTATGAGCGACAGTTGGCAGAGTTGCGTGAGTATGCTCGTAAGATGGAATATGAGGTTGTGATGGAGTTCTGCGAAAAGGTGAGTGGGGCAAAGACAGTAGCAGAACGCCAAGCCCTTACAGAGTTGCTTTCTTTCGTTGAGAGCAACAAGGTGGATAAGGTTCTTATCTATGAGTGCAGTCGCTTGTCAAGGCGTGCAATAGATTTCCTTACTGTAATAGAAAATCTTACAGCAAAGAAAATCAGCGTGTATATCCTCCAAAATGGACTTGAAACACTGCTCCCCAATGGACAACCCAACCCAATAGCACAGTTGGTTATGGGTATTCTTGCACAGTTCAACTCAATGGAGCGTAGCCTCATCAGAAGTCGTATGGAGAGTGGTTATAACCATTACAGAGCGATAGGTGGCAAGGTTGGTCGTAAAGAGGGTTATCGCAAGAGCGAGGAAGCGATGAGGCTAGAATATGCAAAGGAAATCCAACTCTTACGCAAGGGATTATCGCTTCGTAATGTATCTGCAATTACCTCAACAAGTGTAAACACATTAAGGAAATTAAGAAATATTAACAAAATGCAAGCGTAAATTTGTTTTTTCAAAATAAAAAATATATGTTTGCCATGTTTCGAAACAACTCACTGAAACAAAGCGCAAAAGTGAATATTCCAACAGTGAGTTACAATCAATAAAGACATAGTAAAAAGACAAGGTGGCAACCCTTGAAAGAAGTAGGTTTATTGCAAACACGAAAGGCAAAGACACTACAAACGAGCGAGAGGAAATTTATTTCCTCTCACAGCGAGTGCAGTCTGTTTTCGCAATATCTATATGGCAACGAGCAGGTGCTTTACGCTCTAGCGTTTCCTCGTTGTTGGTATGCCACAAAGCACCAAAAAATAAGTCACAGAGTGTTGTGGCAAGGAAAATTTTAAATTTTAATGTTAAGTTTAGAAGTATGCAAACGAATTTTAGGAAACAACGACAATGAAGAAGTTAAGATGATTAGAGAGTACCTTTATCTGTTGGCAACTCTCCAAATCGAATGTGAAAATAATGTTAAAATCAAATTTTAGATTAGTTATGAGAGTGATATTATATTGTAGAGTAAGTAGTGATGAGCAAGCAGATGGTACAAGTCTTGACTTTCAAGAAAAGACTTTGCGCTCATATTGTGAGCGTATGAATTATGAGGTTATACATTGCTGTAGAGAGGATTTTTCAGCGAAACACCACGATTTTCGCCGTCCTCAAATGCAATGGTTGAGGGATTACTGCCGTAAGCATAAGCGTGAGGTGGATATGATACTTTTCTTGCGTTGGGATAGGTTCAGCCGTAACACAGAGTTTGCTCATGTTTTCAAGCGTATGTTTATGGATGAAATGGGGATAAAGTTCAATGCTGTTGAAAATCCCATAGACTTTGAAGCAACAGAGTGGAGTACTCTTTTCAACCTATATGCAGGTATAGCGCAGACAGAGAACAACAAGATTTCTCGTAGAACTCGTGATGGTATAAGGGAAACGCTTCTCAAGGGAAAGTGTGCAAACAAAGCACCAAGAGGTTATAAGAATGTCCGTACAAGCAAGCACGATACAAGTGTAGAGATTAACCACGATGTTGCTCCACTTATCCGTAAAATATTTACAGAGGTTGCCAAAGGACTTGAAAGCCCAAACTACATTCGCAAGAAATATGCAAGGAACATTCCCGAAACATCTTACTTTGAAATGTTGAGAAACCCATTCTATATGGGTAAGATAAGGGTTCCAGCATATAATGGAGAAGCAGAAAAATTGGTGGATGGTCTGCACGAACCTTTGATAAGTAAAGATACCTTTTATAAGGTGCAAGATATTCTCAATAGGCGAAAGCGTAAATCGCCCAAACTTTCAAAACCCCAAGACCCACTGCTCTTTTTGCGTAAGTTCCTCATTTGCCCCATCTGTGGACATTGCCTTACGGGTGCTACAAGCAAGGGTAATGGTGGCAAATACACCTATTATTTTTGCTGTAATGACCCTAAACATATAAGGATGAGAGCAGAGGCAGTGAACGATAGTTTTCTGCATTACTTGTCTGTTCTAAAGCCATACAAGGGGATTACAGAACTGTATAACGAGATTTTGAATGATATTCGTACGGGAGATAAGAACACAAGAATAAGGCGTACAGAGTTGCTTAAAGAGGAACTGAACGCTGTTATCAAGCGAATGGATAGCGTACAAGACAAATATATTGATGGAGATATTGACAAAGAAACATATAACGGTATGATGGAGCGATATTCAAGAGAGGCAGATAGTGTAAAAGAGCGCATCGCTTTATTGGAAACCCAGAACAATGCCAAAATTGAACCAAAGATGGGGTATGCTATCTCTTTGATAAATAATATAGATAGATTTATTTTAGATGCTCCCGTTGCTCTTAAAATAAAGTTGCTTGGTTCAATGTTTCCCGAAAAAATCGAATTTGACGGAAAAAAATATCGAACCAAAAACTACAACAAGGTGCTTGATTTTATATATCAGCAAACCAATGAGTTACAAAATTTTGAAACAAAAAGCGGAGATAGTTTTTCAACTTTCTCCGCTTCAGTAGCGAGACCCGGGATTGAACCGGGGACCTCATGATTATGAATCATGCGCTCTAACCAGCTGAGCTATCTCGCCATTGCATTTTTGCGGTGCAAAGATACGTTTATAAATTCAAACTCACAAATTTTTTGCCCTTTTTTACTCAAAAAAATATAATAAGCTCACATAAATGGCAAAAAACAGAGGGTGAAAGGGGATAAATTCAACCGCATAAAATCGCTCGACAAAGTTATTTAACTAAATATAACATAGCGATTTATTTGCTTTTTAAAATATTTTTTCCTATCTTGCGGATGATAAAATTTATGTGCAACTTTATATTTATAATTCCGCAAAATGACGAATAAAGAAAAATTCAGTATCGAATACACAATGAAAGGCAGCGCGGCAATGATATGGCGCTATATTGGTACTGCAGCAGGCTTGTCGTCCTGGTTTGCCGACAGAGTGGAGAATACGGAAAAATCGTTTGTTTTCTACTGGGGAAAAAACGAGCAGAGAACTGCTCATATTGTAACCCAAAGGAACGGAGTTTATGTAAAAATGAGGTGGGACGATGAACACCCGCAGACATTTTTCGAGATGCGCATAGCATTCAATGAGCTTACAAGAGAGCATACGCTGGTTGTTACTGATTTTGCAGAAAAGGGCGAGGTTGAAGACCAAAAAGATTTATGGGACTCACAAATTGAGATTTTGAGAAGACAATCGGGTATGTAACAGAAACATATAACACACGCACACAACAGTTACCGGTTCACCGGTAACTGTTGTGTTGCTTTTTATAGAATATATATATTTTATATATAAAAACAAAGAAATTCTTTTGTATTGCCATAGGTTGCATTATCTTTGCAATTGGTGCAATATGCCGCAGAAAAATAGAACACAACACTATTATGAAAATACCACAGTTCAGCATAATAAAAAAACTGGATTTATTCATCATCAAGAGTTTTGTACAGCTGTTGATGGGAACATTCTTTATATGTCTGTTTATTTTCATTATGCAGATGTTATGGCAGTCGGTCGATGAATTCGTGGGTAAAGGACTCGATATTACCATTATCGCGCAGTTCTTCTCGCTTTGCTCGATAACACTCGTGAGCGAGGCTTTGCCACTTGCTATTCTGCTTGCATCGCTTATGACATTCGGAAATTTTGGTGAACGCCTTGAGTTGCTTGCCATGAAGGCTGCCGGTATTCCGCTCATAAGAATTATGATGCCCATAGTGGTGCTGTGTATGGTACTCGGCGGTATATCGTTTTATTTCCAGAATGTGGTGGCTCCTTATGCCCAGGTAAAGTTATACACTATACTCTACTCCATTAAACAGACCTCACCCGAGGTGGAGATTCCCGAAGGTGTTTTTTATGACCAGATAAAAGGATACAATCTCTTTGTGGAGAAAAAGAACAAAGAGACCGGTATGCTTTACAAGGTTATGATCTACGATATGTCCAACGGATTCGAGAATGCCAATATTCTTGTTGCCGATTCGGGCAAGATAGAGAGTACCTCCGACGAAAAAAACCTGATGATACAGCTCTTTACCGGTGAACAGTTTTCTAATATAACCGACCAGAATATAAAAAAACGCAATGTTCCCTACCGCCGCGAAACCTTCCGCAAGAAGGTTGTAATTATACCCAGCGACGGCAAGTTTGAAATGAAGGATGGCGATGCATTCAAATCCAATGCAAAGAGCCAGAATATGAAAGAGCTGGAGAATTCAATTGAGACCTATACTGTTTACAACGACAGTATTGGCCGTAACAACTGGAAAGGTATTATGGCAAGTGTGTTTAACGTAAATACAAAATACACTACCGAGGATTCCACTTATATGAGCAGGAACGATTTATACTCAATAAATACCGACAGTATATACAACACTGCAACCAATTTCGACAAAACTGCCTGGAAGAAAGCACAGCTCACAAAAGTAAGACAGTTGAAAAACGACTACGAAATAAAGAGCAACCTGCTGCACTACATGGATAAGGAGTTGAACAAGTGTAAAATAAACTGGTGGAAAAAGATTACACTTTCACTTGCCTGCATTCTCTTCTTCTTTATTGGAGCGCCTTTGGGAGCTATTGTGAGAAAAGGTGGTTTGGGATATCCTGTACTCATATCTGTAGCCATATTCATTCTGTATTACCTGCTTAACACTTCGGCATTCAAAATGGCACGCGAAGGTGAGTGGAATACATTTATCGGAAGTTGGTTGAGCACTTTTATAATGGCTCCGTTAGGAATACTTTTCACTTACCAGTCGAACAAGGATTCTGCCATTTTCAATATGGATGCTTACAAAGCATTCTTTAGAACACTCTTCTGCTTGCGCGAAAAACGCAACGTAACATTAAAGGAGGTTATTATAGATGATCCCGATTATAGCAGAGGATACAATACACTTGAATACCTTTCTGTGGAGGCCGATAAATTCATTAAAGAGAACAAACTCAACCATTTGCCTGCAATTAAGGATGTATTCTTTAAGGAAAAGGAGAGTGCAATTGATAATTTGAACGAGAGCCTTGAGAAATTTGTGGAAGAATTCGGCAACAGCAGAAACAAAAAGGTTATACTCAAAATTAACGAGTACCCGGTTATGTCAACGGATACCATTGTTTCGCCATTTACACAAAAGTGGTTGAACATTTTGTCAATGATACTTATTCCAGTGGGAGTTTTCATATACTTCAGAGCTGTAAAATTCAGATTACGCCTGGCAAAAGACCTTGTGAAAGTACAGGAAAACTCAAAAGTGATTATGGAAATTTTAACTAAAGAAAAACTTGTATAAAATTATATATGGAAAAATTTAAACTGAGTTCTATCGAAGATGCAATAAGAGATTTCAAAGAGGGAAAGTTTCTTATTGTCGTTGATGATGAAGACAGAGAGAACGAAGGCGATTTTATAATAGCAGCCGAAAAAATTACACCCGAAGCTGTAAACTTTATGTTGCATAACGGACGTGGTGTACTGTGTGCACCCATAACTATGTCGCGTTGTAAAGAACTGCAGCTCGACCCCCAGGTAAGCGCCAATACAAGCCTTTTGGGAACACCGTTTACAGTAACCATTGATAAAATTGAGGGTTGCTCAACAGGAGTATCGGCAAGCGACAGAGCAGCTACCATAAAAGCTCTTGCCGACCCTAACAGTACAGCAGAAACATTTGCACGCCCAGGACACATCAACCCCCTCTATGCACAGGATAAAGGTGTTCTTCGCCGTGCCGGACACACCGAAGCAAGTATAGACCTTGCACGCCTTGCAGGCCTCTACCCTGCTGCCGCGCTCATTGAGATTATGAATGAGGACGGTACCATGGCGCGTATGCCCGAACTCATAGAGATAGCAAAGAAACATAATCTCAAGATTATATCTATAAGTGACCTCATACAGTATCGCTTGCAGCAGGAATCGCTGGTGGAGATGGGAGAAGAGGTAAGTATGCCCACAGAGCACGGAAATTTCCGTTTAATCCCCTTTAAACAGAAATCAAACGGTCTTGAACACGTAGCTCTTATAAAAGGGGAGTGGGAGAAAGATGAACCAATACTTGTACGTGTACACTCATCTTGTATAACTGGTGATATATTCGGTTCTAAACGTTGTGACTGCGGCTCACAGCTACACAAGGCTATGGAGCTTGTGGACGAAGCCGGAAAAGGTGTTATCGTATATCTTAATCAGGAAGGTCGCGGTATAGGTCTTATGAATAAAATGAAAGCCTACAAACTGCAAGAAGAGGGTATGGACACAGTAGATGCAAACCTCTGCCTTGGTTTTAAAGCCGATGAAAGAGATTATGGTGTTGGTGCCGAGATTTTGAGAAAAATTGGTGTACACAAGATGCGCCTTATGACAAATAACCCTGTAAAACGCATAGGACTTGAAAGCTATGGCCTTGAAGTGGTGGAAAATGTGAGCATTGAAATTGAACCTAACAATTTCAATTCGCGCTACCTCCACACAAAAGCAGAGCGTATGGGACACACATTACATTTTGACAAAAAATAAAAAAATACATAATATGAACAAACTATCAAACCGTGTCAATAGATTGGCCCCTTCGGCTACATTGGCAATGTCACAGAAAAGCCAGGAGCTCAAAGCACAAGGCGTGGATGTTATAAATATGAGCGTGGGAGAACCAGATTTCAATACACCCGATACTATTAAGGAGGCTGCAAAAAAAGCTATCGACGATAACTGGTCACGTTATTCACCCGTACCCGGATATCCCTCATTGCGTAAAGCTATTGTTGAGAAGTTGAAGAAAGAAAACGGGCTTGAATTTACCGAAGCACAGATTTCTGTTTCAAATGGTGCAAAGCAGGCTGTCTGCAACGCTATTATGGCGCTTGTGAACGAGGGCGACGAGGTTATAATCCCCGCACCTTACTGGGTGAGCTACCCCGATATGGTTAAAATGGCCGACGGAACACCTGTTATTGTGAGCGCAGGTATTGAGCAGAACTTTAAAATTACAGGTGCACAGCTCGAGGCAGCCATCACTCCCAAAACAAAAATGCTTATCCTCTGCTCTCCTTCAAACCCCACAGGTTCAGTATATACAAAGGAAGAGCTTAAGGAACTTGCCGACGTTCTTGCCAAATACCCCGATGTATTTATTGTTGCCGACGAGATTTACGAGCATATCAACTATATTGGCAAACACGAGAGCATTGCCCAGTTCAAGGAAATCCGCGACAGAGTAATCATTATAAACGGTGTTTCAAAAGCATATGCTATGACAGGCTGGAGAATTGGTTTCCTTGCTGCAGCAGACTGGATTGTAAAAGGCTGTAACAAGCTACAGGGACAATATACCAGTGGACCCTGCTCTGTATCACAGATAGCATCGTTAGAGGCTTACAATGGCTCTCAAGAGCCTGTAGAGGAGATGCGTAAAGCATTCCAGCGCCGTCGCGACCTCATTGTTAAACTCGCAAAGGAGATTCCCGGTCTCGAGGTTAACGTTCCCGAGGGCGCATTCTACCTCTTCCCAAAGTGTAGCTCTTTCTATGGTAAGAGTTATGGCAACCAGGTAATCAAGAATTCCGATGACCTTGCAATGTACCTTCTCACAGAGGCTCACGTTGCTGCAGTGGGTGGTGAATCGTTCGGTGCTCCCGAATGCTTCAGAATGAGCTATGCAACAAGTGACGAGAACATCATTGAGGCTATAAAGAGAATTAAAGATGCTCTTGCCAAACTAAAGTAATTCACTTTACAGTAATGTATATATAATGAGGTGGCGGTAAATATTTACTGTCACCTCTTTTTATATGTTGATAAGTACACTTATAATTGTTAATAGAGTGTTGAAAAAGGTTTGATAAAACAATTAAAAAAAATGTCAATTTATCTTTGAAAGATGAACTTTATGATTAAGCCCGGAAGAGAATTAAAAAGCCAAATTATTTTGCCACTTTTTATGTATTGATTTATGAGTAGTTTTTAAACAGTTTTTCAGTAATCAACAAGATGTTTTTATACACATACGCTCAATATAAACAGCTGTTAATAACGTTTGCAATACACTATAACTCAATAAAGTAAGCTGTTGATATCGTGTTTATAAAACTAAATTTTACTATAATATCTTACAAAACAACTATTTCTTCAAAAAAATATCCCCACAATTAACCGACATTATTATTGTTGTTGATTTATTTTAATTTTTTAAAAAAGGATATAAGTATAATTATGTCTGTTGAAATCGAAGGGTAGATAGACAAAAGAAGGAGTCACCTTAACAGGCAACTCCTTTCTTCAATATATAATGTCGCTATATATACTTGCTTATCGTGTAACAAGAATCTTTGTAGCGAGGCTCTCATCACCGTTGGCATCGTACATAAGAACGTAGTATACTCCACTTGAAACTTTCTCGCCGGCTGCGTTTCTTCCGTTCCATGTAAAACGTCCTCCGCTTGATGTACCTTCTGTAATTAAATATCCGGCCGTGTCGACGATTTTTACCTCGCAGTCAAGTGTGAGTCCAACTATTGAGATTAAACCGCTGTACGACTCTTTTACAGGGTTTGGAAAGGCATATACATTATTCTCGTTGAGTGTGGTCTCGGGCTCTGTTGCATCGCTTATATAGCTAACTATTCCTTCACTTGTTCCAATGAACACCTCGCCACTCTTTTTATTTATGGCAATGCTTTTTATTTCGTCAGAAGGCAACTCGGAATTCTTCTTTGTGAAATGGTGTATTGTCTCGTATCCGTTTTCGCTTACAAGGTATATTCCGTTGTTCTTTGTACCAATCCATTTTCTGTTCATACCATCGATTTCAATGGCAGAAACCTGTACTCCACTGAACAGATAGTCGGCAAGGCCGCTACCGTCGTTGCGTGGAACTTTTATTTGGGTAAATGTTCCATCGTTGAAGAACTTGTCGGCATTGTCAATTACAAAGAGTCCATTATTGGTTCCAATCCATATTTGACCGTTCTTGTCTTCGCGTATGCAGTATACCTGATCTATTATATAATTTGTACCATCTTGGTTTATGAAATTGTTTATGACAAGCTTTGTCTGGTCGTCTCGGGTATCAAACGGTGTGTTGTTTGTCTTTGCACAAAAGATTCCCGGTATTGCCTGGTATGATGTCAACCACAGCCATCCTCTTGAATCGAGATGCATATCCACCATAGTGGGAAAGTCTTCAATATCGCTGTAGTTCAATGAAACCCAACTACCGTCTTTTTTAAGTATCTTTATTACGTCGGGAGCATTGGTATTGACCACCCATAGATTACCCGAAGAATCGAATTTTACGCGCGACAGGCGCACATAATTCATAGACGATGGTACAGGACTTTCCAATGGTGAGTTCTTGTGGTTGTAGTGGGCAACCAATTTATCGTCGCGGAATTCGTAGAGTCCTTGTCCAAAAGAGCAAGCAAAGTAATGACCCGGCTCTGTGGGGTCTTCGTCAATTGAACATACATTCACATATTTTATACCCGTGGTCTCTTTAATTTCCTTTTCGGGGAAATTTATCCAGGTTTTGTTCTGGTAGTCATATTTTATAATTGTACCGGGGTAGAATGTTATATCGAAGTAGTTGAGTGTTCCACCTGCTATAAGTAGTGTATTCTCGTTTACAAACCTCATATACTCGCAATAATTACGTATAGGGCTGTTGGGGACAATATAGTTTTCCCCGTCCACGAAGTTGTTGTCCGACAGCCTGCTTTCAACCAGACCATTCTCACCTTTACAGTTCCAGAATCTGTTCCCGTCGACACACAGGTATTTGCTTTCGCTGTCAATGTCATAGACCTTCAAATCGGTTCTGCTGTTTATTGCAGCAATCTTATTTTCCCAGCCAATATATGTTGTACCGTTTTTTTCGTAAGAATATTTGTAGGCTTTTGAGTTGTTTACCAATACGGCTTCCTCTGCACCATCCTTGTTTATAAGGCAAGCACCTTTTTTGTCAATTGCACATATTAGCTTGTCTTCAAGTTTCTTTACAGCCAAGGTCTTGCTGGCATTTATATTAGTCCAGTTCGACTTATCGAGCAGGTTTGTCTCAATTGAACCTTTGAATATACCGTTTTCGGTACCGGCATATATATACCCGTCGAGTACGCAAGTGCTGTATGTTTTTACACCCAGGTTGTATGTGTTGGTGAATTCAAGTTCGTTCAAGTTCAGTTCCACTACTCCAAGGTCGGTATTTATGTATGCAGTGCTGCCGATTATATCTATGCCGTTTATATTTTTATTGGGCATAATCTTGCTCTTGAAATCGGAAATATTGTACACACTGTCGTCCTGGTACAATATATCGATATTTGCGTTCTTGTACACTATTACAAGTGCGTTTATATCCTTGCAATAATCAATGTAGGCAATATTGAAATCACTCAAACAATTAAGTTTGTCGTAAGTGTATACCGATTTATCCTGCTTGTCGTATACCCACAGCGCATTGGATGCGAGCACATATATCTTATCCCCTACTACCTGGCAATATTCGGCATTGTGGTAGGATATATGTATATTCCACTCCCCTACCTCGGCTTTCAAGGTTACTGAAAGCAAAAGAGCTAAAATAATGATAAAAACTTTCTTAATCATAGTTCAAATAGTTGCTTAATTTTTGTGTAGCCCTGTATCTGTGGCTAATGGAATTTTTTACCTCACTCCCCATTTGAGCAAAACTTACGGAATACCCTTCAGGTACAAAGATGGGGTCGTATCCAAACCCAGCTTCTCCCATTTTGCTTTCGCTTATGATGCCCTTCACCACTCCGTCGAATAACATTTCCTTATGGTCTATGATTAACGCTATTACAGTGCGGAATTGTGCGTTGCGGTTATTCTCCCCTGTAAGGTTCTGCAACAGTTTGTTCATATTGGCCTGTGAGTCACACTCCTCTCCTGCATAACGTGCCGAATATACACCCGGAGCTCCATTGAGTGCTTCCACTTCAAGCCCGGTATCGTCGGCAAAGCAATTGTAACCATACTTTTCACTTATCCAGCGTGCCTTTATAAGGGCATTTTCTTCGAGTGTGGTTCCGGTTTCGGGTATATCGTCGTGGCAGTCAATATCGTTTAGTGAAAGAACTTCTATACTGCCGCCAAGTATATCCCTTACCTCTTGCAGCTTGTGCTTGTTGTTTGTAGCGAATACCAGTTTCATAGAGTAGTCTGTTTATCTTCAACAATATCAGTTTCTCCCACTTCCTGCAACTTTATTTTCTTTGCCTTAATCTTGTCGAATCCGTTACCGTATACACCCATAACCTTTGATTGTGAGATGAGTGCATTGGGGTCTATCTGCTTAACCATACTGAACAGTTTGTTCGACTGGTTGGCACGGGTGAGTGTGGTAATTACCTTTCCCTCCTTTTTTGAATAGAAGCCGACAGAATCGAGCAGGGTTACGCCTCGTTTCAGGTGGCGTGTGATATAATATCCAATCTCTTCGTACTTGTTCGAGAATATAAAGAACTGTACCATCTGACGGTTACTGTTCACCACATAATCGAGTGAAATATTTACAACAACAAGTGTTATGTAACCATAGAACATTCTCGACAAGCTTATGGCTATATTTTCCGAAGGAATTATAAAGTAACTGCTTGTGATTACAAATGTATCAATGTACAGCATTGCACGCCCGAAACTCAAATCCTTGTATTTGTTTACTATAGCTGCTATTATATCCACTCCACCTGTACTTCCGTTATTCAGGAAACATATTGCTATTGCTATTCCTATGAATATGGATCCGACAAGACAGGATTCCAGTTCCTTTCCCTTGCCAAGTATTTGCAAAGCATTATAATCCTTGAATAAAACTTCCGTTATACTCAGCATCAATGTCATCATTATTATGGCATAGATGGTTTTTATACAGAATTTCCACCCAAGTATCTTAATGGCAATTATTATAAGTATGAGGTTGATTGCAAAATATATATATTGCATGGATATTGCTCCTGCTGTTGAGTATTGTACAATTGCACCTATACCGGTTACACCGCCTATAAGAAACTCGTATGGGCTCATAAAGAAGTTCCATACTAATGCGTATAATGCAAGTCCGAGTGTAATCATTACATAATTCTTCACTTCGGACATTATGCTTGGCCTGGGAAGAGAAAATTTAGCCATAATAATATTTTAATGAGTATCCTTTAAGTTTATTCAATTGTTCACGGTTATCTTTTTTATATAACTACGTTAACAATCTTCTTGGGCACTATGATTACCTTTTTGATGGGTTTTCCATCGATATACTTTTTACTGTTCTCGTCGGCAAGTACAGCTGTTTCAATATCGGCATTTGAAGCATCGGCTGCAAATTCCATATTGAAACGTGCCTTTCCGTTGAACGAAATGGTATACTTGATGGTATCTTCCTTCAAATATTCCTCGTTGAATGCAGGCCACTCTGCATCGCACACTGTGGTTGTGTTTCCAAGTTTTTCCCACAACTCCTCGCTTATGTGGGGTGCAAAGGGAGCAAGCAGTACCACTACTTTTTCAAGAATCTCTTTCTTGTTGCATTTTAATGAGCTCAATTCATTTGTACATATCATAAATGCACTCACAGTGGTGTTGTATGAGAAAGCGGGGATATCCTCGGTGGTTTTCTTTATGAGCTTGTGGAGTGCTTTAAGTTCCTCTTTTGTTGCAGGCTCGTCGCTCACAATGCAGTTGTCGTTCTTGTCGAAGAAGAGTCCCCAGAACTTCTTGAGGAAACGGTGGCATCCGTCAATTCCGTTTGTATCCCAGGGTTTAGACTGCTCAACGGGGCCCAGGAACATCTCGTAAAGACGGAGTGTGTCGGCACCATATTTCTCTACAATGGTATCGGGGTTCACCACGTTGAACATTGATTTACTCATCTTCTCAACAGCCCAGCCGCAGATGTATTTGCCGTCCTCGAGTATGAACTCTGCATCGGCATATTCGGGACGCCAAGCGCGGAAGGCATCTATGTCGAGAATATCATTAGACACAATGTTTACATCAACGTGCAAGGGAGTTACATCGTACTCTTTAGAGAGGTTTAGCGATACAAAGGTGTTTGTGTCCTTTATACGGTAAACAAAGTTACTGCGGCCCTGAATCATACCCTGGTTAACGAGTTTCTGGAAGGGCTCTTCCTTAACGCTCACACCAAGGTCGAACAGGAACATATTCCAGAAACGTGAATAGATGAGGTGGCCTGTTGCGTGCTCTGTACCTCCCACGTAGAGGTCAACATTCTGCCAGTAGTTGTCGGCCTCTTTCGACACAAGTGCCTTGTTGTTGCGGGGGTCCATATAACGCAGATAGTATGCGCTTGAACCTGCAAAGCCGGGCATTGTGTTGAGCTCGAGGGGGAATATTGTTGTGTCGTCTATATTGTCCTTGCTTGTAATTGTGTTGTTCACGGTATCCCAAGCCCACATTTTAGCGTGTCCCAATGGGGGTTCTCCACTCTCTGTAGGGAGGAATTTTTCAACCTCGGGAAGCTCCAAGGGAAGGCACTCTTCGGGTACGGGTGTGGGTATGCCGTTCTTGTAATAGATGGGGAAGGGCTCGCCCCAGTAACGCTGGCGGCTGAAGATTGCGTCGCGCAGACGGTAGTTTACCTTAACACGGCCCAGCTTGTTCTCTGTTACATATTTTTTGGTGGCTGCAATAGCCTCTTTCACAGTAAGTCCGTTGAGGTTGAGCTTGCAGTCGGCAAATGCTGCTGTGGGTGAGTTGGTCATTATACCCTCTTTAGCGTCGAAGCTCTCTTCGCTAACATCGCAACCTTCGATAAGGGGGCGTATCTCAATGCCGAAATGTTTTGCGAATGCGTAGTCACGGCTGTCGTGTGCAGGAACAGCCATAATGGCTCCTGTACCATAACCGGCAAGCACATAATCGCTCACCCACACAGGAATATCTTCGCCGGTGAGAGGGTTGATGGCGTATGCTCCGGTAAATACACCGCTCACGTTGCGGTCTATCATACGCTCGCGCTCGGTACGTTTCTTTGTACGGTCGAGGTATGCTTCAACAGCCTCTTTTTGGTCTGCTGTGGTTATTTGTGCTACAAGTTCGCTTTCGGGAGCAAGTACCATGAATGTTACACCGAATACTGTGTCGGCACGTGTGGTGAATATAGTGAATTCTATATCGCTGTTCTTTATGTGGAACTGCATTTCGGTACCTTCGCTGCGGCCTATCCAGTTGCGCTGTGTCTCTTTTAGAGAATCAGTCCAGTCGATATTGTCAAGTCCGTCGAGCAAACGTTGTGCGTATGCCGATACTCGCAAGCACCACTGTTTCATCTTTTTCTGTACCACGGGGTAACCTCCACGCTCCGATACTCCGTCTACAACTTCATCGTTGGCAAGTACGGTTCCAAGTTGGGGACACCAGTTCACCATTGTTTCGTTGAGGAAGGCTATGCGCCAGTTCATAAGCAGTTCTTGCTGCTCCTTTTCGTTCATAGCGTTCCACTCGGCCGCCGAAATATTTACCTCACGTGTGCAGGCTGCATCTATGTTCGCACTACCCTCTTTGCTTAACTTTTCTATAAGCTCTGCAATGGGTTTACTGCACTTTTCTGCGTTGTCATAATAGTGGTTGAACATTTTTATGAATGCCCACTGTGTCCACTGATAATACTCGGAGTCGCAGGTTCTTATCTCGCGGTCCCAGTCGAAGCAGAAACCAATCTTGTCGAGCTGTTCGCGGTAACGGTTAATATTCTGGTCGGTTGTTATTGCAGGGTGCTGTCCTGTCTGTATGGCATATTGTTCAGCGGGGAGTCCGTATGCGTCATAACCCATAGGATTGAGCACGTTGAAGCCCTGAAGGCGTTTGAAACGTGCAAAAATATCAGAGGCAATGTATCCCAGAGGGTGACCAACGTGAAGACCTGCTCCCGAGGGGTAAGGGAACATATTGAGGACGTAGAATTTCTTCTTATCCTCGTTTTCTACTGTGCGATAAGTCTTGTTTTCTCTCCATCTCTGCTGCCACTTCTGTTCAATCTCGTTAAAATTGTATCCCATTTTTGTATTATTTATTTTTTTTGTTTCACTTTCAATAGAGTATTATCATCTACAAAGTAGATGTAATAACCTACAAAAATATATAAAAAAAGCAGTAATTCGGTATTTATACCACGAAATTGTTGTTTAAATTCCTTTTTTGTTTTTTCTTGCCCGAATTGTCGCTAAAAAAAGTTATCTTCGCGTGATAATTAAAGAACTTTATATGAGCGAAAAAGAGAGTGCTGTAACCCCGATGATGCGTCAGTTTCTGGAGCTTAAGGCAAAGCACCCCGATGCTGTGCTTCTTTTCCGTTGCGGCGATTTTTATGAAACATATTGTTCCGATGCTGTTGTAGCATCGGAGATACTTGGAATAACACTTACCAAGCGTTCCAACGGAAAGAATCCTGCGGCGCAGGCTACTGAGATGGCAGGTTTTCCTTTCCACGCTCTCGACACATATCTTCCCAAGCTTGTGCGTGCAGGAAAGCGCGTAGCTATATGCGACCAGCTCGAGGATCCGAAGATGACAAAAAAACTTGTCAAACGCGGAATTACAGAGTTGGTTACCCCTGGTGTTTCCATAAACGACAATATTCTCAACTATAAAGAGAATAATTTCCTTGCGGCAGTACACTTTGGTAAGCCTATGTGTGGTGTCTCTTTTCTGGATATCTCAACCGGTGAGTTTCTTATAGCCGAGGGTACTTTTGACTATATCGATAAATTGCTGGTCAATTTCAGGCCTAAAGAGGTACTTTTTGAGCGTGGAAACAAGAAACGTTTCGAGGAGTGTTTCGGTAGTAAATTGCTTACTTTTGAGCTTGACGATTGGGTTTTTACCGACGAATTTGCTAATGAAAAACTTACTAAGCATTTTGAAACTAAAAACCTTAAAGGCTTTGGTATAAGTCACTTGCGTAGCGGTATTGTGGCGGCTGGTGCCATACTCCACTATCTTGGTGTAACTCTCCACACACAAATATCACACATACGCAATATATCGCGCATCGAGGAGGAACGTTATGTCCGTCTCGACAAATTCACCATACGCAGTCTTGAACTTTTGGGCAGTATGCACGACGGGGGTTCATCTCTTTTGTCGGTGATAGATAAAACGGTTACCCCTATGGGTGCTCGTCTTTTAAAACGCTGGATGGTTTTCCCTTTAAAGGATAAAAAGCCCATCGATGAGCGTTTGGATATTGTTGAATACTATTTCCGTGAGCCTGCATTCCGTGATATAGTCGAGGAACAGCTCCACAAGATAGGCGACCTTGAGCGTATAATATCAAAAGTTGCTGCTGCGCGTATTTCTCCGCGTGAACTTGTGCAGTTGAAAATAGCTCTGCAAGCGATAGAGCCCATTAAACAGGCGTGTGAGCAGTCGTCGAACGAGGTAATAAAGAATATAGGTGCCCGTCTTGACTGTTGTGCCGATATACGCGACCGCATAGCCCGTGAGATTGTTCCCGAACCACCCCTTTTGCTTAACAAAGGCGGTGTTGTTGCCGACGGTATAAATGAGCAGCTCGACGAGCTTCGCGCCATAGCTTACCACGGCAAGGACTATCTTATGCAATTGCAACAGCGCGAGAGTGAGCGCACAGGTATCCCCAGTCTTAAAATCTCGTTCAACAACGTATTCGGTTACTATATTGAGGTGCGTAACACCTATAAGGATAATGTTCCCGAGGAGTGGATACGCAAGCAGACACTTGTAAATGCCGAGCGATATATTACACAGGAACTTAAAGAGTACGAAGAAAAGATTCTTGGTGCCGAAGAGAAAATTATTTCGTTGGAGAGCCGTATATTTGGTGAAATTGTAACCGAATTGGCATCTTATATACCATCTATTCAATTGAATGCCACTCTTTTGGCACGCCTCGATACCCTACTCTCTTTTGCCAACGTATCGCGTGCATACAAGTATATTCGTCCCGTTATAAGCGAGGAGAATATATTGGATATTAAGCAGGGCCGTCACCCGGTAATTGAGCGTCAAATGGCGGTGGGTGAAAATTATATACCCAACGATCTTTACCTCGACAGCGACAAACAGCAGATAATAATTATTACTGGTCCCAATATGGCTGGTAAATCAGCTCTTCTTCGTCAGACTGCGCTGATAACACTGCTTGCACAGATAGGCTGTTTTGTGCCTGCCGATAGCGCTCACATTGGTCTTGTCGATAAGATTTTCACCCGTGTGGGAGCAAGCGACAATATTTCGGCCGGAGAATCAACCTTTATGGTTGAAATGACCGAGGCGGCAAGCATATTGAACAACCTTTCGGCACGCAGTCTTGTGCTTTTCGACGAGCTTGGTCGTGGTACATCAACTTACGATGGTATGTCGATAGCATGGGCCATTGTGGAGCATATACACGAGAATGCCAAAGGCCGTGCGCGCACACTGTTTGCTACTCATTATCACGAACTTAACGAAATGGAGAAGAGTTTCCCGCGTATTAAAAACTTTAATGTGTCGGTGCGTGAGATTGATGGTCGTGTAATTTTCTTGCGCAAGTTGCAGCCGGGAGGCAGTGAACACTCTTTCGGTATACACGTGGCTAAGCTTGCAGGTATGCCTAAAAGTGTTGTAAAACGTTCTGAACAGATATTGAGCAAACTTGAAGCTAATGATAACCGTGGAGATATTAAAAGTGCTCCCACAACTGAAATAGCCGACAGTCGCGAAGGTGTTCAGCTTAATTTCTTCCAGCTCGACGACCCTGTCCTCTCACAAGTGCGTGACGAAATTCTGGGCATAGACGTGAATAACCTCACTCCGCTCGAAGCGTTGAACAAACTTAATGAGATACAGAAGATTGTAAAATAAATCCCGGCTCTGGAGATTACTGAAATATGCAGTTCAAGGCTTTGAACTGCATATTTTATTTGTTTCCAATCAAAAAGAGGGAATATTTAGGTTCAGTAGAAATTTAGTGTGGACAAATTGCTTCTTTAATAAGTTGTGTCACCTCACGCAGCCCTTTGTGTAACGAATTATCTCCTGCAAATGTGAGAAAGATAAACACGGCAAGGGAGGTTCGACTGAGGGTTCGCCTTTCTGCGACGTGAACAAAGAACCGAGCGACTGATTTTACTCGCGTGCCGGGCGTTTGGTTCTTTGCGCGACAAAGAACGTCAAAGATATATTTTCA
>JAZRMX010000034.1:0-9415 GCA_045647885.1 Bacteroidaceae bacterium | reverse complement strand
CGATTAAGCAGAGCTTAATTCCACAGCGCCAAAAACAGAGCGTCAATGACAAGCGACAAGCCGTTGCAGACTGAAGGATATTGTTTTAACAATTCCTGAACAAATGTAACGGCGACTATTCCTTCCGCGTGCCGGGCGTTTGGTTCTTTGCGCGACAAAGAACGTCAAAGATATATTTTCAATGAGAGAATAACCGACAAATAACACCGAGAAGTCAAAAGCAAGATTGTTGGTATCGTATATGGTGAGTGCCCACACCTTTTTGCTACTGAGCCATTAAAAGCTGTTCGTCGCAGTTTGGGGGCTCCTGAAGCGTGCGGTATTGCTTTGTGAGTAAAATAACGGCATACCGCACTATGTCCTGGCCTGTTTTCTAAACAGCAGCAGCCTTTAATTGTGTTACTTGCGGTGCCGGTTCTATTTTGAAAATTGCTTTTGTAATGGTCGTTCTTGTTGTAGGGGCGCACCGATGTGTGCGCCCGAATGTCGGCGGCAGAAGTAATGTTTTAAAGAAACCGTTACCGTTAAAGAATAGAGCTTGGAGTAGCTCTGTTTTTGGGAATAGCGAATTTGGCTTGCAAAATCGGTAGCATCATCAGTGATTAGTAGCACGCAGTGCGGGTAACCGGGAATTTTAGAGCAAAATTGCGCCACAAATTTCGGGTAGCCCATCCAATCAGCCTCAGCAGTTTAATCCACTTATTTCCGCGGAGCAATCTCAAACGGAACGCGCACGGAAACACCGTGCTTCATAAGATCGGTAATGTTTGGGTAGAGGCGCTCTTTAAAACTCTCCCAACTGCGCTGTGAAGGGTTGCTCCAACCCGCCTCGGCAAGGGCGAGAGCGCGAGGGAAAGCCATATAGCACACGCGGTTTATGTCGCGTATGGCTTCGCCCCACAGCGTGCCCATAACTCCTATTATATGCGCTTGTTCTTCTTGCGGTAGGCCATAGCCGGGGTCGAGAGCGTAGGTCTGTTCAAGAGTGGTGACGGGCATTCCCCAATTGCCGTGCTCGGGCAGGTCGCCCGGGTATTGCGGGTAGTCGAAATAGGCGTGTTCGCCAGGAGCCATTATCAGGTTGTGCCCGTGCTGGCGTGTGAGCTCAATACATTTAGGGGTGAGGGCATTGCGCCAGGTGACGAGAGTTACATCGTCGGGGTAGGGGAAAAGATAGTCGTTTGCGGGCGGCCATATATTGTCGAGTTCGCACCACAATATAGGCTTTTTGCCGTTCTTGCGCACCTCGTCGAGCATCTTGCCGAAGAATATATTCATCAGCTGTGCAGGGCTGGTGTAGCCGTTTTCTTTCATCAGGGCGAGGCAGTTGTCGCACTTTGCCCAGTTGCTCTTTATGGCAGCTTCGTCACCGCCGAGGTGTATGAAAGGTGAGGGGAAAATCTCGGCAAGCTCCTTGAAAATGTCGGCATATATGTTGTAGGCTTCCTCGCTGCAGGCGCACACCATCATATTTGTTGTTGTGTTTAGGTTCTTTTCGTCGTTGTGGCGAAAAGCGCAACCAATCTGTGGGTAGGCGGCGAGTATGGCCACAGAGTGGCCGGGAATGTCGAGCTCGGGGATTATCTCTATTCCGCGCTCGCCGGCATACTGTACAAGCTCTTTCAGCTCCTCTTGTGTATAGTAACCGTTGTCGGGGCCTTGGTTGCTGCCCTGCTTGTTGCGGAAAGCTCCTTTCTCGGTTAGTAGTGGGTGGCTTTTTATTTCCACGCGCCAGCCTTGGTCGTCGGTGAGGTGTAGCTGTAGTATATTGTACTTGTATTTTGCCATTTGGTCGATGAAGAATTTTACATCTCTCACGGGCAGGAAGTGACGTGCGGGGTCGAGCATTATGGCGCGGTGGCTGTAACGTGGTTCATCGTCAATGGCGATGGCTGCTATTTTCCCGTTGCTACTGTTTGTCTGGTCGCCCAGCAGTATCTGGTCAATTGTTCTTGTGGCTTGCAGAAGTGCCTCTTCGGTTGCGCCTTTTATGGTGATTTTTTTGCTTGTTATATCAATGGAGTAGTGCTCCTTGCCCTGCATTGCTGTGTCTATACATAGTGTAATGTCTCCCTTTTTGCTCTGCGTAAGCTTCACACCGGTGCGCTCCTCAATTATGCGCGCAAGCTCTCTTGCTGCAAACGATTCGCAGGGAAGGTTTCGGCACGCAATGGTGTTCCTTTCTTTTAGGTTGAAACTTTTGCCCTGCTCGTTTACCGTTATTTTGTTTGGCATCGGTATTAGGGCTGCTGTGGGGTTTTGTGCCAATATTGCTGCTGTGAATAGCAGCGCACAGGTGGTGAGGGTAAGTGTTCTTCTCATTTGGTTATTTTTAGCTTGTTTAGTGCTTGCTGGTAGCGTTGTGCGTTCTTGTTATGCTCGGATAGGGTGTTGGCAAAGTTGTGTGTTCCCGAAAAGTCCTCTTTTGCACACATATATATATAGTTGTGCTTTGTGTAGTTTAGAACACTTTCTATTGCCTGTTTGCTTGGTATGCGTATGGGGCCGGGAGGCAATCCTTTGTGCTTGTAAGTGTTGTAGGGCGAGTCTGTTTCGAGGTCCTTTTTCAGAATGCGCTTGCGTGCAAAGTCACCGAGGGCGAATTTTATCGTAGGGTCGGCCTGCAGGGGAATGCCGCGTTTCAGGCGGTTTATGTATAACCCGGCCACAATGGGCTTCTCGGCGTTGTTGTTAGTCTCTTCGTCTACTATTGATGCGAGTGTAGCCACCTCCTTTATTGTCAGGCCGATGGCTTTCGCTTTGTTGCGGCGGCTCTCGTTCCAGAAGAGGTCGTGCTCGCGCAACATTCTTATCATAAATTTTTCGGGGGAGACATCCCAGTACATCTCATAGCTGTCCGGTATGAAAATGCAGGACAGCGTCTCTCTGGTGTATCCCAGATAGGTGTAATAATGTCTGTTCATCAATAGACGGTCCAGGCTTTCGGCGCTGAACATAAACTGCTTGCTCACTGTGGCGATGAGCTGGTCTATGGTGCGTGTGGGTGGTATGGTTGCCATAATCGGAGTCTGGCTGTTGCTCACCAGGCGCAGATACAGGCTGTGCATATTATCTCCGTTGTGTATGGCGTAACGGCCGGTTTTTTTCTGCTTGTCAAGGTTGTTGTGCTTGGCAAGAAGCTTGAAACCCAGCATTGTGGTGGGGTGGGCTGCCTCTTCAATCTTCTCCATAATGGTCTCGGCATTGTCGTACGGGTATATGTATATGTACGCAGTCTCTTCAAGCTTTATTACCGGCCCTTTAAGTGTATAGAGCCCAAGCAGTAATGCAACCCCGGCGATTATAGCAACGAGGAGCAAGGAAATGGCTATAGTCTTTAATTTCATCTCTTTTTTCTATTTTCCTTTGCGAAGATAATGAATAAGAATTAATGGACAAGTGTAAAACCGTTTCAACTTGGTGCTTCCTGCAAAAATGACAGTAAAAGGTGGCATATTTCCTTTTTTTTATTATATTTGCAAAATATTTGGGTATCTGTGTGCTTTAATGAACCGGGTACTGTGAAAAGTTGTATTTTTAGAAATATTCATATATGAAACCGACGAACGCAAAAAAATGGAGTTTAATGGTGGTTGTTGCTATGCTTTTTGCAACATCGTGTACATCGTATAAGCAAGTACCTTATTTGCAGAACAGTAATGAAATGGCAGCTGTGGAGCAGGCCGACACAGTGTTCGAGAATAAGATACAGCCTCGTGATTTGCTTAACATTATTGTGGTTTCTCCCAGCGATGTTTCGGCTTCGGCTCCTTATAACCTATTTGTATCTCTTCCTTATGAAGCTAAACAAACAGTTACTGCGCAGCCTACTTATCAGAGTTATTTAGTGGATAATGACGGAAATATTGAATTCCCCATTGTGGGTACTTTGCACGTAGCCGGCCTTACTAAAAAAGAGTTGGAGCGCATAATCCTCGATAAAATAAAGAATGCCTTTACTGTTCCCCCCATTGTTACCGTGCGTTTTGCCGACTTCAAAATCTCGGTTCTTGGCGAGGTTACAAGCCCCGGAACCTTCACCATTACAAACGAGAGAGTAAACGTGTTCCAGGCACTTGCCCTTGCGCGCGATATGACCATCTACGGTTTGCGTGAGAATGTGAAGATTATCCGCGAGGATGTAAACGGAAAAACATCTGTCTACGAACTCGACCTTACCGATGCCTCTGTGGTTGCTTCGCCTTACTACCACCTGCAGCAGAACGACGTGGTGTACGTTACACCCAACAAGGCTAAGGCTAAAGGTTCCGATGTGGGTAGCACCACATCTTTGTGGTTCTCGGCAACCTCTATTCTGGTTTCTTTGACTTCTTTGTTGTATAACATCTTGAAATAATAAGAATTATGGATACAGAACGTAATCTCAATCAAGAAGATAGTGGTAACGACTTCAACATTGGTCTGTTGTTTCACCACTTTATGCAGAACTGGAAACTGTTTTTGGTTTCAGTAATCGTGTGTCTGTTATTTGCCGCATTCTACCTGTATAATGCTACAAAAACTTATCAGGTTTCTGCGAAAATCCTTTTGCAGGATACACAGAAAGGTTCTTTTGCTTCGCAGATGGATATGCTTGCCGACTTTGGTTATCAAGGAGGTAATTCCAATGTGGAAAACGAGATAGAGGTTATAAACTCAATGTCTGTTGTGCGCGGAGCTGTGCTCGATGCTGGTTTGTATATATCCTACTCGCGTCCCAAACTTTTCGGTGTTGCACCCATATATAAAGGAGCAAGCCCGGTAACAGCAATGATACAGGCAAAAGACCTTGAGGGCTTGCGCTCGTCATTGCGCATTGAGTTGAGTACGGTGAATGACAGCACCTATGCCGTCTCCTACAGCTATCAGAACCCTGTCGAGGGTATTGAAATAGAGTCCGACGAGGAGGTTATAGAGGCTTTCCCTTATTTGTTGCTGACCGAGAAAGGTAATGTGCTTCTTACAAAAGAAGAGGGCTTTGATAAAATCTTCGATGTGAATATTACCATAACTCCCTTAAACTCCGCTACTGCCTCATATAAAGCCTCATTGGGTATAGCCCCCATTTCTAAAACCGCTTCTGTGGCAATTGTGGCAACAAAGACTGCTGTTCCCGGCAACGGTATCGACTTTATTACAGCACTTATGGAGAGCTATAATAATGTAACCAACGAGGATAAACGCCAGGTTGCACGCGATACCGAGGACTTCATTAAGCAGCGTATTGCGGTAATCAATGGCGAGCTCACCGAGAAGGAGAAACGCATTGCCAACTATAAGAAAGACCATCAGTTCATTTCACCCGAAATAGATGCTCCCCAGGCCTTGAAAAACAAGGAAGGTTATGTGAAGAAGATGGAGGAGATGGAGGTTGTTATGGAAAACTCCAAATTCCTCAACGCATATGTCAACAATCCCAAGAACGACCTGCAGTCAATCCCCTCTACAATGGGACTCATAAATGACGCATCGCTCTCCAATCTTATTGTAAGATATAATGCCGAGGTTGCCGTGCGTAACCAGTTGCTGCTCACAGCTACAGCCGAGAACCCTGCGCTGAAATTGCAGACAGAGACCGTGCGCGCTCTTCAGGGAGATATCCGTGAGGCTCTTGCAGCTTTCGACAAATCATTGGTTGCACAGTACGAGGTGTTGAAGAAACTTGCCAATGAATATACATCGCGTCTGAAGATGTCGCCCGATATGGAGCGTTCTTTGATAGAAATCTCTCGTGAGCGCGATATCAAGTCGCAGCTCTATACTATGCTGTTGCAGAAATATGAGGAGAATGCCTTGCAGCTTGCGGTTACAGCCAACAACCTTCGTTGCATAGACCCTGCAATGTGCTCTTCTGTTCCCGTTGCACCTCGCAAGAATATGATATTGCTTGCAGCGCTGTTTATGGGTATATTGTTGCCGGCACTGTATATATATATAAAGGAGATGTTCCGCACAAAGGTCGCTTCAATTCCTGAAGTTCAGTCCTTGACTGCACTGCCCATTGTGGCTGCAGTGCCTGCCAAACACGGTCTTGAGGGCCGTAGCTCTTCAATTGTGGTTCGCGCAAACAGTAACGACATTATGGCCGAGGCCTTCCGTACCCTGCGTACCAATCTGCAGTTTGTGATGAAGAAGACCACCGGTAATGTAATTATGTTTACATCAACCGTGTCGGGCGAAGGTAAAACCTTTGTATCGTCAAACTTCGCAGTGAGTGCCGCAATGCTTGGCAAGAAGGTACTTCTTATGGGTGCCGACATTCGCCGTCCCCGTTTGGCCGAGGTGTTCAATATCAATTCAAAAGCCGAGGGTATCACCAGCTACTTGTGTGCCGAAGAGAGCGAGGTGGCAATGCTCGATAAACTGATAATCCCATCGACCGAGGTTCACAACCTATATCTGCTCCCCGCAGGTATTGTGCCTCCCAACCCTGCCGAGCTTTTGGCAAAATCGAACCTTGATGTAGCAATAAACTACCTGAGTAAGAAGTTCGACTATGTGATTATGGATACAGCCCCCATAGGTCTTGTTACCGACTCTTTGATTTTGAGCCGTGTGGTCGATGCTGTGGTTTATGTATCGCGTATAGATTATACAGAGAAGGCCGCGTTCGACTACCTCAACAATGTGGTGAAGGAAGGTAAGCTCCAGAATGTATCGGTAGTGGTGAACGGTGATGAATTTGACAAGCGTAAGCGTACCTACGGCTATGTGTCCAAGGGTGGTTACTACTCGTCGACCTACTCATATTACGGGTACTCTTATTCATCCGATGCTGAAAATCTGCGTAAAAAGAAAAAATCTTTTAAATAGAGAACACAGGTATCTGCCGCCTCCTTCTTTAAGGGGGGTGGTGGAGTATCTTTTTTAGAAAATGTGTTATAAAATGGTGTGTAGTTAAGAAAAAATAATTACCTTTGCACCTCGAAATGGTAAATACCGGCTCCGGTAGCGGGGCGAGAGAGATAATATGGGCTTGTTAAAAGAGAAATACGCGAAATATGACCTTCCCCAACGCTTTATGGCTATGGGTGTGTATCCTTACTTCCGTTGCATAGAGAGTGAGCAGGATACCGAGGTGTTGATGAGTGGCAAGAAAGTGCTTATGTTTGGTTCAAACTCATATATGGGCCTTACTAACCACCCACGAATCAAGGAGGCTGCCATTGCTGCAACCCGTAAGTATGGTACAGGCTGTGCCGGCTCGCGTTTCCTTAACGGAACAGTAGACCTTCATCTCCAGCTCGAAAACGAACTCGCGCAGTTCGTGGGCAAGGACGAGGCTTTGGTCTATTCAACAGGCTTTCAGGTGAACCTGGGCGTTCTCTCTTGTATCACAGGTCGTCGCGACACAATTATATGCGACGAACTCGACCACGCATCAATCGTAGACGGTCGCCGCTTGTCATTCTCCACCGTGCGTAAGTTCCGCCACAATAATATGGAGGCGTTGGAGAAAGAGCTACAGGCTTGCGCCCCCGATACTATAAAACTTATTGTGGTAGACGGTGTTTTCAGTATGGAAGGCGATATTGCCAACCTGCCCGAAATAGTACGCCTCAAGGATAAGTACAACGCAAGCATAATGGTTGACGAAGCACACGGCTTGGGCGTGCTTGGTAACCAGGGTCGCGGTACTTGCGACCACTTTGGCGCAACAAAAGATGTCGACCTCATAATGGGTACGTTCAGCAAGTCGCTGGCAACCATCGGTGGTTTTATTGCTGCCGATAAAGAGGTGATAAACTACATACGTCACAACTCGCGCTCTTATATCTTCAGCGCAAGTAATACACCTGCTGCCACGGCGGCGGCACTCGAGGCACTTCATATTATTCAGGAGGAGCCCGAGCGTATGGAAAACCTTTGGAAGATAACAAATTACACGCTTAAGAATTTCCGCGATTTGGGATTCGAAATAGGTAATACATCGACACCGATTATACCTCTTTACATTCGCGACACCGACAAGACTTTTATGGTGACAAAGATGCTATGGGAGGCCGGAGTTTTTGTTAATCCTGTAGTTCCGCCGGCTTGCTCACCGCAAGATACGCTCATACGTTTCTCGCTTATGGCTACGCATACTAAAGAGCAGATTGACAGAGCATTGGAGGTTATGGTGCCTATTTTTAAGCAGTTGGAGATTATTAAATAAAAATATATACACGGTTTACGGGGTGTAGCGCAGTCCGGTAGCGCACCTGGTTTGGGACCAGGTGGTCGCAGGTTCGAATCCTGTCGCCCCGACCATTTTTTTGAGAGCTCGATGCAACGCATCGGGCTTTTTTATGTTATTTTTTTGCTGTAGGGGCAGACCGGTGTGTCTGCCCAATAATTGTTTTTTATGATGTGTAGGGGCGAACCGATGTATTCGCCCTTTTTGTCGTATTCTTTTTTTTCGGGCAGACACATCGGTCTGCCCCTACGGGTTTGTGGTTGTTGTTTCTTTGTAGGGGCGAACCGATGTGTTCGCCCTTTTGTTGTATTCTTTTTTTTTGGGCAGACACACCGGTCTGCCCCTACGGGTTGTGGTATTATTCATTATGTTTTTTTTGTGCGACACGATTAGTGCGCCCTGTTCTTATGTCAAATAGGTGTGTCTGCCCAATAATTGTTTTTTGTGATCTGTAGGGGTGCACCGGTCTGCCCCTACGGGTTGTGGTTGTTTTGGGCAGACACATCGGTCTGCCCCTGCGGGTTTATGGGTGTTTTGGGCAGACACACCGGTCTGCCCCTACGGTATATGCGTTTTTATTTATTATGTTTTTTTGGCGCACAGGTGTACTAAAACTCCTCCACTTGCGTTGCGAGGGGAGGTGTCGGCTTGCCGACGGAGGGGAGTGAAAAAGCTAAATAAAACGGTATAATCCCCCTCGCCTTACAGGCCACTCCCCCTTGTTTCATCAAGTGGGAGAGTTTTATGCAACGCGGTATGTCATTGTAATCTTTTTTGGGCAGACACGCCGGTCTGCCCCTACGGGTTTGTGGTTGTTGTTTCTTTGTAGGGGCGAACCGATGTGTTCGCCCTTTTTGTCGTATTCTTTTTTTGGGCAGACCGATGTCTCTACCCAATAATTGTTTTTTTGTGATGTGTAGGGGTGCACCGGTGTGTGCGCCATAATTATTCTTGCTTTTTAATCCTCGGTGTCGTTATCGGCTATTCTTTGTTTCTGTCTGTTCCTTTATTAACTTTTTGTCGCTCAAAAAGTTACAAAAACGCCCGGCACGCGGAAATAATAGTCGCCGTTGCATTTGTTCAGGAATTGTTAAGACAATATCCTTCAGTCTGCAACGGCTTGTCGCTTGTCATTGACGCTCTGTTTTTGGCGCTGTGGAATTAAGCTCTGCTTAATCGATAATGCTTGCAGCAAATGGTCGCGCGTAGCGCGGGTTGCGAACAGCAAGTATTATC
>JAZRMX010000033.1:0-21282 GCA_045647885.1 Bacteroidaceae bacterium | reverse complement strand
CCTCGGCACTCCACTTTGCAGGATCGGCAACAGGAATATCAAGTTTTACACACTTTGTTTCACCTGCAACCACCTTGTCAAGAGCAACAGTCGCTGTTGCACCTTCAACAATCTCATTCTCATCGCTGTAGAGAGTATTCTTGTAGAGCTGTGCCTTCACCTGATATTTCTTCGCAGCCTTCTTTGTAAGGTTACGCACATCAACCTCAATGTTTGCAACAGCATCCTTGTACTGAGCATCGAGGTCGGTGCGAACGCGTACGTCGCGCAACTCAACCCGGTTGGTAGATGTCAACGACACGGTACGGAAGATACCAGGCAAACGGAACATATCCTGAGCCTCGAGGAACGAAGCGTCGCTGTTGCGATAAACCTCGACAGCCACAATATTCTCACCCTTAACCAAATACTTTGTAATGTTGAATGCCGCAAGATTGCGTGAATTCTTTGAGAATCCCACATACTGTCCGTTTATCCAAAGATAGAAGAAAGAATCTACACCGTCGAAGTTGATATACACCTGACGTCCCTTCCATGTCTCGGGAACAGTAAAGGTACGGCGATATGAGCCGACCTCGTTACGTGCATTGTATGTAGTATGATGCTGGGCCGGTTCGCGCATTACACCACCCTTCCAGTCACCTACAGCAACCTGATGCTTGAAGATAACAGGCTGGTTAACATAGATGGGAGTTCCATACTTCTGGCTACCGTCGGGCTGCAAGCCATACACGTTCCAGTTCATAGGAACCTCTACTTTATCCCACGCAGTGGCATCATAGTCGGTTCTGAAGAAATCAACAGGACGCTCTCCGGGATTTCCAACCCAATTAAAACTCCAAGTACCATCAAGCGAAAGATAGTACTCACTTGCTTCGGGAAGCACCTTACGGGCATCGTCCATAGTGCCGAAAGTAAAGAACCACCCCTTGGGCTGTTCCTTGTTCAACGACAGCATAGTAGGACTCTCCCACTCATTGCCAGCCGGAGCCACAGCATCACCATAAGCAAACCCGTTCAGGTTCTGTCCAAAGGCAACTGCCGAAGCCAAAAAGGCGGCAAACATTGCAGAAACAATCTTTTTTCTCATAAGTTTTTGAATATCAATTAATAATAAATATATTTTAGCTAATTTAAAGCTATTCAGCGCGCACCACAAAGTGTTTAAACGCCAAAACTTTTGCTAAAATACGTTTTTTTTTATAAATATAAAAACTTTGTAGCAGAAATAACCCGACAACCATAAACTTTTCGCAAAACAACACATAGCAAACAACACAAAACACAAACCCAGGAAGACAGCAAACGCCAAGACACCCCTATTTTGCAAAAGAACCAAGAAGAGCCAAGGCCGACACACTTGCAAACTTTTATGGTAATTTTTTATTACACAATCGCAATTATCCAAAAAGCAACACAGAAAAAAGGGCAACCACATTTGGCGCCCCAGGAAAAGAGAAAAAAAATAAAGACCAACAAGTGGTCTTTATTAAGAAAAATCAAGCTATTTAAACCTATGATTAGTTCTTAGAAGCATCCAAAGAAGCCTTACGGAACTCCTTCATCATCTTCTCAATCTGCAAAGAAGCTTTACGAGCGCGTGTTCCGGCAGCTTTGTTACCTTTTTCTACCTGTGCACAAGCATCAGCCGCAAACGCAGCGTAAGTCTCCTGAATTTTTTCAATAAGCTCTTTCATAATATATCCTGTTATAAAGTTAATGATGCACAAAGATAACAAAAAACATTATATTCAAACATTCTGGAGCTTTTTTTTGCATCAATTTCTAAAAAAAATATCATTTTCTTCAAAAAAGCACCAACACACACACAAGAAGCACCTAAAAAGCTAATAACAAAGGACAAAAAGAAAAACCGCCCACCTATTATATATAAGCCCGAACAACACACACCAACCAGCACAACAGCGCCAAACAAAAGATTTTAGTAATTTATTTTTACAATCAAACAACAAGACCACAAACAAAACAGCACCTAAGCAAGAAAAACAACAAAAAAACGCAGATAGCAAAAAAGATATCACGACCAAAAAAACATAAAAAAAATTGTTCAAATTGATTTAATATACTAACTTTGCTAAAAGTTGGTTATACCTATATTAAAAAACCACATCAACGCGGAACCTCCCAAGCAAACAGGGCACGGAACACCGCAACACATTCAACGCAAGCTTACACAAACGTTTGCACCCAAATGATTGAAGGACAACAACTTACACAACCTTCAATGTCCCCAAGGTATGCCCATAAACAAAGAAACAACTCACCCAAGAACAATATATGGCAAACAATACTGACAAAAGACAAAAGCCAATAGAAGCCGGCAACATCAACATCACAGAAATTCTGTATGCCTGCCTTTCGCGATGGTACTGGTTCCTTATCTCACTGACAATCGCGCTCAGTATAGCAACATACAAAATTGCAACCACCCACCCGACCTATACCCGTTACTGCGAAGTACTCATAAAATCGAAGACAAAGAACCAGTCGCTCGACGAGCAGATGGCAAACTTTGCCAATATGGGTATACGCTCCACCACAAACGCCTATAACGAGATATACACATTCCGCTCTTCGGACATCCTCACCAAAGTAGCCGAAAGACTGAACCTCAAGATGCAATATATGGGCAAAGGGCTCTTTCATCCCCACGTACTCTACGGCGAGAACCTTCCCATAACCATAGAATTCTACGACATTGACGAGGAAAGCAGAGCGTCGGCAACCATTGATGTAACACCCCAGGGCACCTTCAAGCTATACAACTTTGTTGGCGAAAACGGCAACATTGAGAGCGAGCCCATAAACGGCGAAATGGTCGACGGCATTGCGCTGGCCGAAACAGTACTTGGCAAAGTAATCATACGCAAGAACAGCTACATAAACGGCAATTACACAATAAAAGCCACCCAAATAGGGTTGCATGCAGCCACAGGGCTGGTAAGCAGCAGGCTCTCATTCTCCCTCAATGGCGAGAGCGAAATCATCACCATCTCGGCACACGACCAATCCATAGACCGCGCCGACGACATTCTCTCCACCCTCATAGCCGTGTACAACGAAAAGTGGATTGAGGACAAGAACAAAGCAGCCGAGGGCACACTCCAGTTCATTGAAGACCGTCTCTCATACATAAGCGAAGAGCTCGACGATGTAGACAACGACATCTCTTCATACAAAAGCCGTAACCTCCTGCCCAATATTGGAGCAACAGCATCAATGCACATAAACAAAAACCGCAGCAACATAAACGAGCTCCAGAGACTCAACATAGACCTACAGAGCATGAAGGAGGTACAGAGCAAACTATTGGCAAGTTCGGCCAACCAGATGCTCCCCCTTGGAGTAAGCTTGAGCAACAACGCAATAAACAACCAAATCACCAACTACAACCAGTCCCTGATAGAGCGCAACGAACTCGCACAGAAGAGCAGCGAAAACAACCCTGTAATAAAACAGCTCGACCTGGACCTTGCAGCCAAGCGCGAAGCCATCATAGCTGCAGTAAAGACAACCATCAAAAAGACCGAAACCGAGATTGAAGCCCTCGAGAGAGATACAAAGAAAACCATACAGGAAATCTCAAAGAACCCCGAACAGACAAAATATCTGGCATCGGCCGAACGCGAGCAAAGTGTAAAAGAAAAGCTATACCTCTTCCTGTTACAGAAACGCGAAGAGAACCAACTCTCGCAAGCCTTCACCGCCTACAAGACACGCGTCATAACCCCGCCCACCGGCAGTGTAAGCCCCACTGCGCCTGTAAAGAACAGCATATTCATGACCGCGTTCATTATAGGACTCGCAATACCAGGAGCATTCATCCTGCTGCGCGAGGTAAGCAACACCAAAATACGCGGCCGCAAAGACATTGAAGGAATTTCAGCCCCCATTATTGGCGAAATACCACAATTGGTCACACCAAAGAAGAGAGGCATCATTGCAAGAAACAAGAAGAATGAGGGTGAGAAAATCTCCGTGGTAGTACAGGACGGCAACCGCAACATCATAAACGAAGCCTTCCGCGTGCTTCGCACCAACATAGAATTCCTCACCCGCGACAAAGAGCACAGCATAATCATCGGCACCTCCTTCAACCCCGGCAGTGGCAAAACATTCTGCATAATAAATTCAGCCATATCCCTGGCCATAAAAGGCGACAGGATAATAGTAATCGATGGTGATATGCGCCACGCATCACTCAGCAAATATGTATCTTCGCCAAACAAGGGCATCAGCAACTACCTTGCAGGCGAAACCGACAATGTAAACGAGATAACAGTAACATCCCCCGACTACCCCAACCTTCACATACTTCCAGTGGGCACAATTCCACCCAACCCCACCGAATTGCTCGAAAGCCCACGTTTCACAGCCCTCATTGAGAAATTGAAGCAAGAATACAAATACATTCTCATTGACTGCCCCCCCATAGATATGGTAGCCGACACCCACATCATAGAGAAACTGGCCGACCGCACCTTCTTCCTTGTACGCGCCAACGTCATGGAACGCAGTATGGTACCCGAGCTTGAAACATTGTACACCGAGAACAAGCTCAAGAACATGGCAGTCATACTTAACGGAGTCGATGCCGGCAGCAACAGATATGGCTACAAATACAGCTATCGCTACGGATACCACAACAGCCACCACTACGGATACGGACATAAATAAAACAACTTTAGAAACAGATGAAGACATACCGCGAACACCTTAAGAAGATTTACAACAACATTGAAGACCGCGAACAGATAGAATGGGGAAACAGCTGGATAGACAATGCCAACACCAACAACAAGCGCATACTCCTCATTGGAGAAAGCACTGTACGTATGGTGCGCAGCGTATTGGCCTGCATATCGGGCTATTCAGTGGATATGATAGGCACCTCATCGCGTCTCGATGACGAACTATTTGTAAACCAAATAGATTCATTCTTCAACAACTTCATATACAAGTACGACGCCATACTCGTACAGATAGGACACCACGGCATTAAGAAACGCAGCAGCAACGCCACCATAGAACAGGACGAAGCCGAATACCGCGACGCATTCGACGCCCTGCTTACATACCTTAAAGGCAAGAGCAACAACATAACCGTGGAAACCATCTTCGACTCCGTAATCCCCAACAAAAAGTGGCACGAATTCTTCATTCACCGCGGCTGGATGCGAGAGACCAAGGACAACAACATAAACAAGACAACCAACCGCCGCAACGAGATAATGCGCGAAGTAGCCCTCAAGCACGGTGTGAAATTCTTCGACATAAACCCCATAGTCGACAAGAAAAGATTCATACACATTGACCACACCCATTTCGAGAACAAAGCCAAGCCCTTCCTCGCATACGAGATGCTGAAAATAATCAACCAATGAAAATTGCAGTAGCAGGAACAGGATACGTAGGGTTGAGCATAGCAATACTCCTTGCACGCCACAACCAGGTCACAGCAACCGACATCATACCACAGAGAGTGGATATGATAAACCAACGCATATCCCCCGTAAAAGACGAATACATAGAAAAATTCCTGCGCGAAAAACAACTTCAGCTCACCGCCACCACCAATGTGGCGGCAGCCTATGCTCAAGCCCGGTTCATTATTGTAGCCACCCCCACGAACTACGACAACACACGCAACTTCTTCGACACCACAGCCGTTGAAGCCGTAATAGAAGAAGCCATCAAGGTAAACCCCACAGCCACAATAATAATAAAAAGCACCATACCTGTGGGCTACACCAGCAACATAAGCAAAAAATACAACAATGCCAACATACTCTTCTCGCCCGAATTCCTGCGCGAAGGCAATGCACTGTACGATAACCTCTACCCCAGCCGCATAATCGTAGGCTACCCGGTGGAGAACGAGCACTTGGCACTTGAAGCACGCACATTCGCCACCCTGTTGCAGGAAGGTGCCGAGAAACAAGATGTTGAAACCCTCTTTATGGGCACCACCGAGGCCGAAGCCGTCAAACTGTTTGCCAACACATATCTGGCCCTGCGCATAAGCTTCTTCAACGAACTCGACACCTATGCCGAAATGCGCGGACTCGACACCTGCAACATAATAAAAGGAATCGGGCTCGACCCCCGCATAGGCACACACTATAACAACCCCTCCTTCGGATATGGCGGCTACTGCCTGCCCAAAGACACCAAGCAATTACTTGCCAACTACAGCGACGTACCACAAAACCTCATAAAAGCCATAGTCGACAGCAATGTTACCCGTAAGGACTTCATAGCCGACCAAGTGCTGAAGAAAGCCGGCTATTACGACTATTACAGCAGTGGCGACTACAACGCCACCAACGAAAAGCGTTGCACCATAGGCGTCTACCGCCTCACAATGAAAAGCGGTAGCGACAACTTCCGCCACTCCTCCATCCAAGGCATAATGAAACGCATAAAAGCCAAAGGAGCCGAAGTAATAATATACGAACCCTCGCTCGAAGACGGCACAACCTTCTTCGGCAGCCGCATAGTAAACAACCTCGCCGAATTCAAGAAGCAGTCCCAGGCCATCATAGCCAACCGCTACGACACCATACTCGACGACGTACAGGAAAAAGTATATACCCGCGACATCTTCCGTCGCGACTAAACGCTATATATAACAAGGAGTAAATACAATAACAAATAACATATACAGACAATGAAGACAGTAATGCTCGTGTTTGGAACCCGCCCCGAAGCCATAAAGATGGCACCATTGGTAAAGGAATTCCAAAAGCACACCGACACATTCAAAACCGTAGTATGCGTTACCGGCCAGCACCGCCAGATGCTCGACCAGGTACTCCAACTCTTCGAGATAACCCCCGACTATGACCTCAACATAATGAAACAAGGGCAAGACCTTTACGATGTCACCGCCCGCGTACTCGTAGGTATGCGCGATGTACTCAAAGAGGCCCAGCCCGATGTTGTGTTGGTACACGGCGACACCACCACCAGCACCGCAGCAGCCCTTGCAGCCTTCTACCAGCAGATACCCGTAGGCCACGTCGAGGCAGGCTTGCGCACCCATAACATCTACAGCCCCTGGCCCGAGGAGATGAACCGCCAGATAACCGGCCGCATTGCAACATACAACTTCGCCCCCACCGCCCTCAGCCGCGAGAACCTCTTGCGCGAAGCCGTGGAAGACGAAAAAATCACCGTAACCGGCAACACCGTTATCGACGCCCTGCACATCGTAGTAAATAAAATAAAAGAGGACAAAGAACTCAACACAACACTCAAGAACATCCTCGCCAAGAACGGCTACAATGTAGAACGCCTCAAAGACGGCAAGAAACTCGTACTCATCACCGGCCACCGCCGCGAAAACTTCGGCGACGGCTTCATAAACATGTGTACCGCCATACGCGACCTCACACAAAAATACCCCGAGGTCGATTTCGTATACCCCATGCACCTCAACCCCAACGTGCGTAAGCCCATACACGAAGTATTCGGCGAAGACCTCTCCAACCTAGGCAACATGTTCTTCATTGAGCCCCTCGAGTATCTCGAATTCGTATACCTTATGGAACAGAGCACCATCGTACTCACCGACAGCGGCGGTATACAGGAAGAGGCACCCGGCCTGGGCAAGCCCGTGCTTGTGATGCGCGACACCACCGAGCGCCCCGAAGCCCTCGCAGCCGGCACCGTGAAACTCGTCGGCACAAACTACCAGAAGATTGTCGATGAAGTATCACACCTGCTCGACGACCAGGCCCACTACAACACCATGAGCCACGCCGTAAACCCTTATGGCGATGGAAAAGCCTGCGGCCGCATCGTGGAAACATTAAGCAAATAACACAATAAATAACCTTATAAAATCACAGACAATGAAAGCATGTTTTATGGGACTCGGCTACATAGGCCTCCCCACAGCAATTATTGCAGCGAAGCACGGCGTTGACGTCGTGGGTGTCGACATCAACCCCAAAGTTGTTGAAGTTACCAACCAAGGCAAGCTCCACATCATTGAGCCCGGTATGGAGGAGATGTTGCAGGAAGTTCTCGCAGCAGGCAAGTTCAAAGCCTACACCACACCTCAGGAGAGCGACGCCTACTTTATGGTTGTCCCCACCCCCTTCAAAGGCGACCACCAGCCCGATGTATCGTACGTTGAGGCAGCCACACGCGCCGTACTCCCCCTTCTCAAAGAGGGCGACCTATATGTAATCGAGAGCACCTCACCCATCGGCACCACCGAGATGATGGCAAACATCATCTTCACCGAGCGCCCCGAGCTTAAAGACAAAATCTACATTGCCTACTGCCCCGAGCGCGTACTCCCCGGTAACGTAATCTACGAGCTCGTGCACAACGACCGCGTACTCGGCGGTCTCACACCCGAGAGCACCGACAAAGCCATTGAGTTCTACTCACAATTCGTTCAAGGCAAGCTCCACAAGACCAACTGCCGCACAGCCGAAATGTGCAAGCTCACCGAAAACAGCAGCCGCGACGTACAAATTGCCTTTGCCAACGAGCTCTCACTCATCTGCGACAAGGCCGGTATCAACGTATGGGAGCTCATCGAACTTGCCAACAAGCACCCCCGTGTAAACATACTCCAGCCCGGTTGCGGCGTAGGTGGCCACTGTATCGCAGTAGACCCCTACTTCATCACTGCCGACTACCCTGTCGAGAGCAAAATCATTGCAATGGCACGCGACATAAACAACTACAAGAGTTTCTGGTGTGCCGAGAAGGTAAAGAGCACAATGCTCGAGTTCGAATTGAAGAACGGCTACAAACCCACAGTAGCAATGATGGGCCTTGCCTTCAAACCCAATATCGACGACCTTCGCGAGAGCCCCTCAAAACAGATTGTAGGCAAAGTAATGCAGATGTGCAACAACGCCGACATACTAATTGTAGAGCCCAACGTAGCAGAGCACAAGCAATTCAAGCTCACCCCCTACAAAGAGGCATTTGAGGCAGCCGACATTGTGGTCATGCTCACCGCCCACAACGAGTTCAAGACACTCCCCTGGGACGACAACAAGATTATCCTCGACTTCTGCGGTATCTACAAGAAGTAACAAACAACAACCGTAGGGGCAGACCGTTGTGTCTGCCCAATACAAAAACCGGGGGAAACACTCCCCACCCACAGGTGCCTGACCGTGCCTGTGGGAACAAAAAAACATTTAAAACATTTAAAGGACAACAAAACAAGCAGCAGAAAACAACATAATCCCACACGCAAACCAACCGACAACACTTCAAACAACAATGGAAAAGAAAAGAATAGCATACCTCGATTTTATTAAAATACTTGCAATGTTCATTGTAACAATAGAACATTGCGCGCAGAGTTTGTCTATTCAAATGTTTCCCGAGAAGATAATACCGAACGACTTTTTCATTGCAACACATATGCCACTGTTTATGATTGCAAGCGGTTTTGTTCTCAATTTCGACAAGATAAGAGCCACCCCCCTAAAGGAATATATCCACAATAAATTCTCAAGGTTAATAATACCAATGTTTGCGTGGATAGTCATCCACTGCATCACCTCCATGCACGTACCCAAAATAAAAGGACTGTTATTCATCTATTGGTACCTGGCATCCCTCTTCTTTTCATTGGTAACAATAAAGCTTATATCGGTATTCATAAAGAACAACACCACGCTCATCATAGTTTCATTATTGGCAGTTCTGGCAATACCATTATCAACAATATCACATACCAACTACATGTTCCCGTTCCTCATTTACGGTTACCTGCTGAGGAAATGCATTGACAGAATGAATTTTACTTACGCAATACTTTTTGGAGCAGCATTTCTGGCATTGTACACATTCTGTTGGAGATTGGAGCATACAGTATACATATCACCCCTGAATGTTTTAGACCTCAACAGCGAAATGGTCCTCTCATTCATAATTAGACTTGCTATAGGAATCACAGGTTCCACATTCATTTTCCTTATAGCCAAGAAATATGACCACACAGCATTCATACAAGGAATATCAAAATACGGCAAATACACACTCGTCTTTTACACAATGACAACTGTTATAAATGGAATTACAAGAGAAATTCTATCATCCATAAATGCCGGCATCACATCCCCATTACTGTTGGACATAGCAGCAATCATATTTGCCATAGTACAAATGTATATCATATACATATTTGCCCGAATAATTGAAAAGAACAAACAGGCATCTAAAATTCTATTGGGAAACTAAAAAACCACAAACGAACACAACAGGCACATTGCCCCACAATAAACAACAAGACTCCGAAACAACAAACACTTATGATACGCATATATTTATTATACAAGAAGTTTGCATATAAGATTTCACGCCTCATTCACCAGGAAACAGCAAAATACCTGCTAAAACAGGCAAAAGCCAATTTCTGTGACGACATAAAATTCTATGGCTACACCCTTATAGAAATCAAAGGCAAAGCAACCATAGGCAAAGGCTTTATATGCCGCAGCGCCCCCCAGGACAGCATCGATTTCGGATGCAGCAAACTCTTTGTGCAGCCCGGAGCCGAACTCAAGATAGGAAACTATTCCGGTTTCTCAAATATATTGCTACACTGTTATAACCGCATAGAGATTGGCGACCACGTGAACATTGGTTCAAGAACCATAATCTTCGACACCAACTTCCACAGCACCAACTGGGAGGACAGAGGAGACAGAAAAACCGAAATACTTAACGCAAAAACCGCACCCATATACATTGGTAACTATGTATTCATTGGAGCGCGATGCATTATTGGCAAAGGAGTGAAAATTGGTGACAAATCAATAGTCGCAGCAGGCAGCGTGGTAACCTGCGATATTCCTGCAGGCGAAATATGGGGCGGTAACCCCGCAAGGTTCATTAAAAAGATAGATTAGCCGGCAAGCAAACACCCGTGTAGGGGCAGACCAATGCGCCCGCCCAATAAAAAAAAGTAACACCCGTGTAGGGGCAGACCGATGTGCCCGCCCAATAAAAAAGCAAACACCCGTGTAGGGGCTGACCGATGTGTCTGCCCAATAAAAAAAAGTAACACCCGTGTAGGGGCTGACCGATGTGTCTGCCCAATAAAAAAAAGCAACACCCGTGTAGGGGCAGACCGATGTGTCTGCCCAATAAAAAAAAGTAACACCCGTGTAGGGGCTGACCGATGTGCCTGCCCAATACAAGAACCGGGGGAAAATAGAACACACTATACAAAAGCAACACCCCCACCCACAGGCGCTTGACCGTGCCTGCGGGAACAAGAAAGAAAAGCAAAAGAATATATAGGTAATACGAACTTCGACTGCAACGCCTTTTTTCATTATGGAACAAATACAGATTCATAATACCGAAAACACAGGAGATATTTTCAAGGATGCACAAAACATCATTGAACAAACACAAAAATACGCATATCAAGCTGTAAATACAGCTATGATACAACGCAATTGGATGTTAGGAAAACGTATTACAGACGAAGAACTACAAAACGGGAACAGAGCCGAATATGGCAAAGAAATAATAAAGAAACTTGCAGAACACCTTACAGACATATACGGCAAAGGATTTACTAAAAGCAATTTATATCAATTTATTCAGTTTTATAAGTTCTTTCCCGACATTTTCCACGCACCGAGTGGAAAATCGCGAATACTATCTTGGACACATTACCGAGCCCTGTTAAGAGTTACCGACCAAACTGCCAGAGATTGGTACCTAAAAGAAGCATCTGAACAAATGTGGAGTGTAAGAACACTCGACCGAAACATCGCATCACAATACTACTATCGCTTGTTGCAATCACAAAACAAAGAAATAGTGCAAGAAGAAATGCGACAAATCACTACACCATACCAACAAGACAAATTGGAATTTATTAAAAATCCTGTTGTTGCAGAATTTTTAGGTTTATCCCCCAACTCCGATTTCACAGAAAGCAAACTTGAGACATCAATCATAACACATATTCAAAAATTTCTATTGGAATTAGGTAAAGGCTTCTCATTTGTTGCCCGCCAAAGATTAATACGCACCGAAAAGAAAGACTATTTTATCGATTTGGTATTTTACAACTACATCCTTAAATGTTTTGTTCTAATAGATTTAAAGACAACAACAATCACACATCAAGATGTGGGGCAAATGGATATGTATTTAAGAATGTACGATGAGCATATAAGAAGGGAAGAAGACAACCCTACAATTGGTATTCTCCTATGCTCCGAAACAGACAACGACATTGCACGCTATTCGGTTCTTCACGACAACGACAGGCTATTTGCATCAAAATATATGTTATATATGCCGAGCGAAGAAGAACTCAAACGAGAAATAGAACTACAAAAAGACTTTTTCCGACTACAACAAGAATAGTAGAAAAAGCACCACGCAGCACCCATGTAGGGGCAGACCGATGTGTCTGCCCAATACAAGAACCTGGGGAAAATAGAACACACTACACAAAAGCAACACCCCCACCCACAGGTGCCTGACCGTGCCTGTGGGAACACAAAAAAGAGAACTATAAACGCAATATAATATGTTTAACTTGTACAAATTTATTTCGGATAATGTTACATTCCGACCCAAAAGTATGTTTGCCGGCGACATTGAGGCAAATCGTGAAACACTAAAAAAAGAGATAGAAGGAAAGAGTGTCTGCGTCATAGGTGGAGCAGGTTCAATAGGTTCCTCCTATATAAGAGCAATATTACCCTTCAAGCCATCAAAACTAATAGTTATCGACTTAAACGAAAATGGCTTAGCCGAATTAACACGCGATATACGTTCAACATATGATATGTATGTACCCCAAGAATACAGAACATATACACTAAATTTCGCAGACCCTATATTTGAACGCATCTTCCATGAAGAAAAAGGCTTTGACATCGTAGCAAACTTTTCAGCACACAAACATGTACGTAGCGAAAAAGACAAATACTCGGTACAAGCACTCATTGAGAACAATGATATAAAAGCAAAGAAATTTATGGACCTACTATGTGTTTACCCGCCCAAACATTTCTTCTGCGTATCTACCGATAAAGCCGCAAACCCTGTAAATATTATGGGTGCCAGCAAACGCATTATGGAAGACCTCATTCTTGCCTACACAGACAAGTTTAAGGTAACAACTGCACGTTTTGCCAATGTCGCGTTCTCAAATGGCTCATTACCAGCAGGATGGATGGAGCGTGTAAATAAGAAACAACCACTTGCTGCCCCTAGCGATGTAAAGCGTTACTTTGTATCACTAGAGGAGAGTGGACAAATTTGTATGCTTGCTTGCATACTCGGTAAAAATGGTGAAATATTCTTTCCCAAATTGGGCGAGGACCAAATGCTTACATTCTCAAGTATCTGTGACAAATATGTCGAGAGCATTGGTTGTGAGAAAATCCTATGTAACAACGACGATGAAGCAAAAAAATATGCAAGCGAAATGTCGTACGAGACAAATAAATACCCCGTAGTATATTTCAAGAGCGACACAACCGGTGAAAAGGCATACGAAGAATTCTACATCCCCGGCGAGAAAATCAACATGGAACGTTTTATGAGCCTTGGCGTAATTGAGGAGACCAGTCGCCGTCCAATGAACGAGGTTGAGACATTCTTCACAGAGATAGAGGAGATCTTCGCAAACCCCAAGTTTACAAAAGAGGATGTAGTGAAAGCTATCAAGCGTTTCATTCCAAACTTCGAACACGAAGAAAAAGGCAAACACCTTGATCAGAAAATGTAAACAATATGAGACAATCTAACATTGAATTCTGCCGTATCGCATCAATACTTTAGTATTGATTATTCATTCCAACTATGCATATCTTGGTTGGCCAGACTCTCTGGTAAATTGCTATTTTCGCAATTTGCATATTAATTGACCAAATAAGACTTCTACTATTTAAAAAACTTAACCTAAATAAGTAATAAATTATGGCTTACAAAATTCCATTGTTTAACCTCAATTTCGACGAAAGAGAGGCTAACGCAGCAGCAGAAACAATTAAATCGGGTTGGATTTCAACAGGCCCGAAGTGCGAAGAACTAGAAAAGATGTTCATCGATATGTTCCGAGTAAAATACGCCGTGAGCATAAGCAACTGCACTGATGCTCTACATCTATGTTGCTTAGCTTGTGGAGTTGGCCCTGGAGACGAAGTTCTTTGCCCTTCGCTCACATTCGCAGCATCAGCAAACTGCATCCGCTATGTAGGTGCAACACCTGTTTTCTGCGACATTGTAGGTCCTGAGCACATCAATATCGATCCTGAAGAAATTGAAAAGAAAATTACCGAGAAGACAAAAGCCATTCTTGTTGTACACATGGCTGGTTTCCCTTGTAAAATGAACGAGATTATGGCTATAGCCAATAAGCACAACCTAAAGGTTATTGAGGATGCTTGCCACGGTCCACTTTCGGAGTACAAAAGTGTTAAGCTTGGAACTATTGGTGATTGTGCAGCATATAGCTTCTTCTCAAACAAAAACATAAGTACCGGCGAGGGTGGTATGCTCATTACTAACAACAAAGAGATTGCCGACAAAGTACGCTTGTTACGCTCACACGGAATGACAACTATGAGCTACCAGCGTGCCGGAGGCCATGCCACAGCCTACGATATTGTAGAACTTGGCTACAATTTCCGCCTTGACGACATACACGCAGCTATTGCCATTGAGCAGTTAAAAAAGTTGCCCGGAGACCTAGAGAAGCGCATAGCAGTACGTGAACGCTACATACAGAACCTCTCAAAGGTTGCAAACATTGTAGTACCTTTTGCCGACAATACCGAGTTCGTATCAAATTACATCATGCCCATTGTGCTAACTAAAGGTACAGTTGAGGATCGTGACAAGATACGCGAAGCGATACATGCTGCCGGCATACAAACATCGGTACACTACCCCGCTATTCATCGTTTCTCAATCTACAAGGACTACGGTGCAGTTTTACCACAAACCGAGTATGTGACCGACCACGAAATCACGCTCCCAATGTATGCAGCACTTACAATGGAACAAGTAGATTTCATCTGCGAAACAATAAATAAGGTAATAAATGGATAAAAAAGCAATAATGATTTTTGGAGTCGGCGAACTCCAGGAATCAATTATAAAAATAGCTAAGGCAAAGGGGTTATTCGTCGTAGGAATAGACCCTTGTGCCGATGCTTGCTGCAACAACCTTGTCGATGCGTTTGAGGTTGTAGGTGGACAAGACTACGAAGGTACGATTGCCGTAGCACGCAAATACAATATATGCGCAGTTGCAACAGCTGCAACTGACAAACCTCTTGCAATGATGGCACGTGTGGCAAAAGAGTTAGGATTGCCATTCTACAGCGAAGAGACTGCCAAAATCTCAACCGACAAGTTCAGGATGAAAGAGTGCTTCAGAAAAGCTGGTATACCTTGCGCCAATGGCGGCCTCATCAAAAGTATTGACGAGGCAGAAAGTCTTGTCTATCCCGTGATACTCAAGCCACGCGACAATTCCGGCAGCCGTGGTGTCATATTCTGTAACGACAAGACCGAACTTGAGACAGCATTCAATGAAGCAATGCAATACACCAAGTTCGATAGTGTACTTGTTGAAGAATTCATCGAAGGACAAGAATATAGTATCGAAGGTCTCCATTTCAATGGCAAAAGCGAAGTGATACAATTCACCGAGAAAACAACAACAACATTCCCCTACAATGTAGAACTCCAACATATTCAACCAGCAAACATCAGCGAGGAGAATAAAGAAAAGATTCGCAAAATCATAGCCGATATTGCCGAAGCTATGGGATTTGAGAACTGTCCATCACACACCGAACTAAAAATAAATAATCGTGGCATCTTTGTTATTGAAACAAGCCCAAGACTTGGTGGTGGATACATTACATCAATGCTGACACCGCTTTCTACAGGAATTAATATGGAAGAACAATTGTTAAACATTGCAACAAACCTTCCTGTTAATACTACTACAGGAAGAACAAATAGAGCTTCGGCTGTACATTTCTTCTCATTGCCTGAAGGTGTTGTTGAATCAATAAATCCTAAAATTGAAGAAGTACACAAATGGGAAGGCGTAGAGTCTTTTTATCTTAAACTTGTACCAGGAAGTGTTGTCAAAAAATTTAAAAGCGGTCTTGATCGATATGGACAATTTATTATAAGTGCCGAAAAGAGAATTGACGCAGAAAACTTAATAGAAAAATACTCAAAAGCAATTTGCAACTTTATTAAGATTCATTGAATATGAAGAATTATGTAATTTGGGGAGATTCGGCATTTGCCGAACGAATAAATAAGTACATCAAGCAAGAGAATACTTGTAGAGTCTTATGCTTTACAAATGAAGAACATTTCATTAGCAGAGATAAGATAGAGGAATTGCAAGTTATACCCTTTGAAAATCTCTCCGACTTATATGATAAAAATTCTTTTGAGATTCTTATATGTATCGGATATGCAAAAATGAATAAATTGCGTGAAAAAATATACACTTTGTGCAAAAATGCAGGATACAAAATTGGAACTTGGATGTCATCGACTGTAATATCATACACCGATGACATTGCCGAAGGTAATATCATAATGCCTGGAGTTTTAATTGGTCCTACAACAAAGATTGGCAAATGCAACATTATCGCATCACGAGTTTCAATATCGCACGACAATACTATTGGAGATTTTAATTTTATATCAACAAGTGTTACTTTTGGCGGAGGAGCCATTGTTGGTAATAATTGTTTTATAGGACTTAATAGCACCATAAAGAATAGTATTATTATAAACGATTTCACTATTATTGGCTCGGCAAGTAATATTCTTAAAAGCACCGAAACTGAATGTGTATATGCTGGCAATCCCGCAAAAAAGATAGAAGGAAAAAATTCATTCGACACAAAAATATAAATTATGAAAAAAATATATCAAATGTTACCACCTTGGGTAATACGTATTATTAAAATATTTAAAAAGGAGAAATTAGTGCGTATTATTGAAGAACATATGAAAATGTTCGACCCTAAAATCAGTAAGAATGATGCCAGAAAGAAGAAACAACTGATATATTCTGACTGCAGAAAATATCACGCGACACCACTAGAATGGTATTTATTTGATTTCGAAGCAAGAACTGAAAGTGAAAAAGAGAACTACCTTTCAGATTATTATAAAAATTTATGGTCCGTAAACGACAACAAAGAACTTTATTGGGAACTTACCGATAAATATTGGTTCTACAATAAAAATAAAGAGTTTTTCAAAAGAAATGCAATTCTTTTAGACGAGAATACTTCTTTTGAAGAGTTTGAATCGTTTTGCAAAAAGAACTGCTCCGTATTTATAAAGCCATTAACAGCTGCTTTTGGATACAACACCTTTAAATACGATTATAACCCTGACGATATCGTAACTATTTTTGAAAGATTAAGAAAAGACAAAAATACATATAAGCCAACCTCTCTAACAAAATTTGGTTTTATAATAGAGGAACTCATCATACAGGACGAGCACTTGAAAGTCTTTAACCAATCAAGTGTAAATACCGTACGCATACCATCAGTACTGACTCCCAAAGGACATTATGTTCTAGGTTGTTTCTTTAGAACCGGACGAAAAGGAGCTGTAATTGATAACGCTGGTGGTGGAGGCATATTTGCGGCTATAGATTCAAAGACAGGTATCGCTATTACTGATGGTTACGATGAAAGAAGAAACTCATACATATGCCACCCCGATTCAGGTATTGTGTATAAAGGTTTTAAAATTAAAGATTGGGATAAATTACTTGAAATTACTGAAACAGCACACAAAAAGATGTCCAATCATAAATACATAGCATACGACTTTGCCTATACCGAGAAAGGATGGGTTATGCTTGAAGGAAACTTTGGACAATTCATATCGCAATTCGCCACAAAACAAGGCCTAAAAAGCGAGTTCCAGAAATTAATGTTTGAGTAATTATATAAAGCCTATTTGGAAAAATGATAGAAAAAATACGTAAACACATAGTTCCACCAACGATCAGCATCCAGGAGTCTCTTAGAGTTATGGATGAAATTAGATCAAAGACACTTTTTGTGCTAAAAGAAGAAAATTTTATTGGAATCCTAACAATTGGTGATATCCAGCGTGCCATTATCAAGAATGTGCCACTTATTTCACCAATATCAATGATTGTCGATACCCACAAGATATATGCAGACATTGAAGAATCGAAAGAAACAATTATGGATAAAATGCGCCGTATGCGTGCAGAATGTATGCCTATTGTGGATAAGAATGGAACTTTGGTTGATGTAATGTTCTGGAAAGAACTTTTCGGCAAAGAAAGCAACATTGAAAGAGAAAAAATAGACCTCCCAATAGTTATTATGGCAGGTGGCAAAGGCACACGTTTAAAACCACTTACATACGTTATCCCCAAGCCACTTATCCCCATTGGAGAAAAGACCATACTCGAAGAGATTATGGACCAATTTCAAAGCATAGGTTGTAATAAATTCTATATGTCGGTAAACTACAAATACGATATGATAGAATTCTACCTCAACCAGCTCGACAAAAAATACGACATTTCATTTTTCCGCGAAAAAAAACCTTTGGGTACAATAGGCAGTGTATCGCTATTAAAAAACAAGATAACCACTCCTTTTTTTGTTAGCAACTGCGACATACTCATAGACCAAGACTACCGAGATGTCTATGAATATCATAAAAATAACAAAAACGACTTGACAATTGTAACCGCAGTAAAAAGCCATAGCATACCATATGGTGTAATATCAACTGGTGAAAACGGAATAATGGAGGGACTAAGCGAAAAGCCAGAAACAACCTATATGATAAATACTGGAGTTTACATACTAAACCCAGAGCTCATTGATGAAATACCTGAAAACGAGTTCTTCCACATAACGCATTTAATGGAAAAGATAAAACAACGTGGTGGACGTATCGGCTGTTTCCCTGTAAGCGAAAAATCGTGGACCGATATAGGAGAATGGCCCGAATATCTAAAACTAATAAATGTAAAATAAAATGAAAATACTTCTTATTGTCGGCAATGCCAATGACATATTTATCACCAATATGACAAAATGGTTAAAAACATCAATGCCCGACACGACTATTGATATTTTTGGGTTCTATCTTAATACCAAACAAGGGAAAAACACATACTACGATAATATGTATTATGTAAATCCAAATATTTGGCATCAAAAAATTCCATATATAAAATCACCTATCTTCCCTTTTTATGCCAGCCACGAACTTAAGAAGTTCTTAAAAGGCAGACACTACGACATTATACATTGCCATTGGATTATTCCCCCATTGGTACTCACTCGTAATATACGCAAATATTGTAACAGACTCTTTGCTACATTTTGGGGAGGGGAGATTAATAATATTTTAAAGATTCTTTACTCAACAAAACTATATAATAAAAATCTAAAAAAATTTATTTCAGAAGTAGATTATATCATAAATTCTCCAACGTTTAAAAATGTAACAAAAGATATTTACCCTGAAATAGGCGATAAACTAATTGAAGGTAATTATGGTTCAGAGCCACTTGAAGAACTTTACAAGTTGATGGAATATGAAAACAAAGCAACATCAAAAACAAAACTATCTATTGACACTAACAAAAAAGTAGTTCTCATTGGTTATAGCGGCAAACTACTACACCAGCACATTCCAATTATAGATGAATTATCAAGAAAAGAGCAACTAAAAGAAAAATTACACTTGCTTGCCCCAATGACACGCGGTGCTGCTAAAGATTATTGCGATAAGGTACAAGCAAAGCTCGAACAATCGGGATACACATACACACTTTTGCGTGACAGTTTCCTTAGTAATGAAGAAGTTGCGCGCCTACGAAATGCAACCGATATAACACTTCAATTATCAACCAGCGACGGATTCTCAAAAAGCATAATTGAATGTCTTTGTGCTAAGTCTGTGCTTATTTATGGAGACTGGCTTGCATATAAAGAACGTTTAAAGGCTAACCAACTTATTGGACATAATGTTAAAACTATAAAAGATGGTGTAGATTTAATCGAAGGGGTTCTTAATAATTTTGAAAATTTTAAAGAAGAGACTGAACTAAATTCTAAAAATGGTAAAGCAAAAAATGTTTGGTCGGAATGTATAAAGAACTGGGTAAACGCATATAAAAACAAGAAATAAGATGTGGCGATTCTTCAAAGATTTCTTCATATACGGCTTTGCATCAATCATCGGTAAACTTGTAGCCGTGTTCCTTATGCCAATATACACTAGTATTTTGACAAGAGAGGAGTATGGAGCTATGGCTATGATTGTATCTATACAAGGAATTATTGGGCTATTTTCAAACCTGAACATACATTCGGGAATAGCAAGAGATTACCAAGAAGAGGGAATTGATAGAACCAAACTAATATCAACTGGTTTCTTATCCATTTTGGGAATCTCATTAACCATTATGAGTATAATGATATGTACACAATCTTTTTGGCAACAAACTGTACTTTCATTAGATGAACGTTTCTCGAGAGCATTTTTTATTATGCTACTTACAATACCAGCAAGTAGTATGCTCTCTTACTTCTCAATTATGACTCGTTTCAAGAGAAAGCCAATTCTCTACTCCATTGGTACAATTATCCAGTTGGCAATTCAAATAGCAATATCAATAATTGGAGTTGTTGTATTAAGATATGGTATTGCATCATTATTTGCAGGTATTCTTTGCGGAGAATTGTTCGGCATTATGTATTTCAGCTACATAAACCGCTGCAACATAAGATTTACATTTTGTAAAGAATATCTAAAAAGAGCACTATTGTTTGCTATACCAACATTACCAGCAATCTTAGCAGGTTGGATAGATAGTTCTGTTGGGCAAATAATTATTGGTAAATACATTTCAAAGACAGACCTAGGTGTTTACTCTATTGCACTACAATTAGCCTCGGTTTTCTCATTGATAAATATTGCATTACACAATGTTTGGAGTCCATACCTATATGAAAATTATAAAAAAGAAGGTTTTATAAAGGAAATTAACAAGCTCTATACAATTATAGTTCTAGTACTTACAATAATCGCAGTTACAGTTTCTTTAATGTCAAAAGAAATTATATTATTATTAAGTAATAGTTCATACCTGAATGCAACACAGTACTTCACCCTTTTGTGTATACCAATGTGTATATATCTACTATTCCCAATTGTGTCATCAGGTATAAGCATTAGTCG